>DASXNV010000079.1:0-2232 GCA_036494815.1 Caulobacteraceae bacterium | reverse complement strand
CTTGTCGGCCTTCAGGTCGCTATAGGCGAACAGGACCTTGTGATCCGGAGTGATCACGTAGGAGGTGCGGTCGGTCCAGCCCGGGCGCAGGACCAGGGTGGCGCTATATTCCTTGCCGATCTTCAGGTCCGGATCGGCGGCCACCGGGAACTTGCCCGAGCAGTGTTCGGTCTCGGACGAGAAGGCCGCCAGCTGATCCACATTGCCGGCGGTGACGCCGATCACGGTGGCGCCCTGGGCCTTGAACTGGTCCACGGCCTCGGCGAACAGGTGGGCTTCCAGGTTGCAGCCCGAGGTGTGGGCCGCGGGGAAGAAATAGAGCACCACGGGCCCCTTCTTCAGCGCCTCGTCGAGATGGAAGTCGAAGGCCTTGCCAGCCAGAAAGGCGTGGGCGTCGAAATCCGGGGCCGCGGCGCCGGGGGCCAGGGCCGCGAAGGCCGGCGAGGCGACAGCGCCGGCGAACAGCAGGGCGAGCAGGGTCTTCTTCATGGCATATTCTCCGGACTTGGTGGCAGGGATACGAAGATGGCACGCCATCGGATTGTGTAAAAGCTTGTTTGGTTCGGCAAGCTTGCCGCCCGCGAGGCTTTGACCTAACCCTGCCGCCCTCAAGAATCGACCGGCAGCCAGGAGCCGTCCATGGGTCTCGCCTTTCTCTTTCCCGGCCAGGGCAGCCAGGCTGTCGGCATGGGCGCCGATCTGGCCGTGGCCTTCGCCTCCGCCCGCGAAGCGTTTCAGGAGGTCGACGAGGCCCTGAAGCAATCCCTGTTCAAGCTGATGCGCGACGGCCCCATCGAGGACCTGACCCTGACCGAAAACGCCCAGCCGGCCCTGACGGCGGTCAGCCTGGCGGTGATGCGCACCCTGGAAGTGGAGTTCGGGGTGAAGATCGAGCGCGCCGCTTTTGTCGCCGGCCACAGCCTGGGCGAATATTCGGCCCTGGCCGCCGCCGGCGCCATCGGCCTGTCGCAGACGGCGCGCCTGCTCAAGCTGCGTGGCCAGGCCATGCAGCGGGCGGTTCCGGTGGGCGAGGGGGCCATGGCCTCGCTGATCGGCCCCAAGACCGACCTGGCCCTGGCCGAAGCCGCCGCCGCTGTGGGCGCCGAGGTCGGGGTCTGCGTGGTGGCCAACGACAACAATACCGGCAATGTGGTGATTTCCGGGACCAAGGCCGCCGTGGACAAGGCCATCGAGGCGGCCAAGGCCCTGGGCGCCCGGGCCATTCCGCTGAACGTCTCCGCGCCCTTCCACTGTCCCCTGATGCAACCCGCCGCCGACGAGATGGCGCGGGCCCTGGTCGAAGTGACCATCATCGCGCCCAAGGCGCCGCTGGTGGCCAACGTTCAGGCGCGCCCAGTGCTCGATCCGGAACTTCTGCGCTGCCTATTGGTGGAACAGGTCACCGGCCGCGTGCGCTGGCGCGAATCCATGGAGTGGCTGGCGGGCGAGGGCGAGGTGACACACTTCGCTGAGGCCGGGGCCGGCAAGGTGCTGACCGGCATGGCCAAGCGCATCGCCCCCGACGCCCAGGCTACGGCCTTGAACTCCCCCGCCGATCTCGAAGCGTTCGCCAAGGGGCTTTAAAATATCTACCCGCTCATCCCGGCGAAGGCCGGGATCCAGATTCATCCGCAGATCTAAGTGAGTTTCACCTGGATCCCGGCCTCGCCGGGATGAGCGGATCTAAAATACGAATCCGGAATCAAGAGACCCAAGAGGAGCCCAGCTCATGTTCGACCTCACCGGCAAGACCGCCCTGGTCACCGGAGCCACCGGCGGGATCGGCGGGGCTATCGCCCGGTCATTTCACGCCCAGGGCGCCCATGTGGTGCTGTCGGGCACCCGGGCCGAGGCGCTGGAGGCCCTGGCCGGCGAATTGGGCGAACGGGTTTCGACCAGCGCCTGCAACCTGTCTGATTCGGCTTCGGTCGATGGCCTGATCGCCGCGGCCGAGGCGGCCGGGACCGGCCAGGTCGATATTCTGGTGGCCAACGCCGGCGTGACGCGAGACGGCCTCTTGCTGCGCATGAAGGACGAGGACTGGGAGACGGTGCTCAAGGTCAATCTTGAAGCCTATTTCCGCCTGTCCCGGGCCGCCCTGCGGGGCATGATGAAGCGCCGCTGGGGCCGAATCATCGGCGTGACCTCTATCGTCGGCGTCACCGGCAATCCAGGCCAGGCCAACTATGCGGCCTCCAAAGCCGGCCTGATCGGACTGACAAAATCGCTTGC
>DASXNV010000078.1:0-40997 GCA_036494815.1 Caulobacteraceae bacterium | reverse complement strand
GCGGCAGGTTTGGCGCATCGCCGGGCGGCTTCCCATCTGGTAGGAGCCCCGCCCAGATGACCACACCCACGCTCAACCTCGCCGGCCTCGCCCGCGACCAGCTCCGTCAGGCGCTGATCGACGGCGGCGTCGCCGCGCCGGAGAAGGCGCGGATGCGGGCGACCCAGGTCTGGCGCTGGATCCACCACTACGGCGTCACCGACTTCGCCGCGATGACCGACATCGCCAAGGAGACGCGGAGCCTGCTCGCCGAGCGCTTCACGCTGGCGCGGCCGCAGATCGCCGAGCGCCAGGAGAGCTCCGACGGCACCCTCAAGTGGCTGATCCGCTTCGGGGCGGGGATCGAGGTGGAGACCGTCTTCATCCCCGATGTCGCTCGCTCCGGCGCGCTCTGCATCTCCAGCCAGGTCGGCTGCACGCTGAACTGCACCTTCTGCCACACCGGCACGCAAGGGCTGGTGCGCAACCTGACCGCGGCGGAGATCGTCGCGCAGGTGCAGGTCGCCCGCGACGACCTCGGCGAGTGGCCGACCTCCAACGAGAACCGCCGGCTCTCCAACGTCGTCTTCATGGGCATGGGCGAGCCGCTCTACAATCTCGACAATGTCGCCGACGCCATGGACGTGATCTCGGACAATGAGGGCCTGGCCCTATCGCGCCGACGCATCACCGTCTCCACCTCCGGCGTCGTGCCGCAGCTCAACGCCCTGGGCGAACGCACCCAGGCCATGCTGGCCATATCCCTGCACGCCACCAATGACGCCCTGCGCGACGAGCTGGTGCCGATCAACCGGGCCTATCCGCTCAAGGAGCTGATGGCGGCGATCCGCGCCTATCCGGGCCTGTCCAACGCCCGCCGGGTGACCTTCGAATACGTGATGCTCAAGGGGATCAATGACAGCCCGGCCGAGGCGCGGGCCCTGGTCAACCTGATCAAGGGCCTGCCGGCCAAGATCAACCTGATCCCGTTCAATCCCTGGCCCGGCTCTCCTTATGAATGCTCAAGCTGGAGCACGATCGAAACCTTCGCCGCCATCGTCAACAAGGCCGGCTACGCCTCGCCGATCCGCACCCCCCGGGGCCGCGACATCCTGGCCGCCTGCGGCCAGCTGCGTTCGGAAAGCGAGAAGCTGCGCGCCAGCGAACGGCGCAAGCAGGGGGTGGCCTAAGTCCGCTTGCGTCCCATCCCCCGCCTCGCGATAACCGCGGGCATGGATGATCAGCGCACAGATTTGGCTGCGTACCGTGGCGCCTGAGATCCAGGCCTTCGCCACCGGATTTCCGGCCACACTCGCCAATGCGGGCGTGACCCTGGGCCTGCTGGTCGCGGGCGCCGCCGCCTACGCCACCCTGTCGCCCTACAAGGAAATTCACCGGGTTCGCGACGGCGACACCGGCGCGGCGATCCTGTTCGCCGGGGTCATTCTGGGCCTGGCCCTGCCGCTGGCCCTGTCGCTTTACGCCGCCACCACGCTGGCCGAGGCGGCCCTGTGGGGCGTGGCCACCATCGCCGTGCAGCTCCTGGCTTTCAGGCTGATCGACCTCTTGCTGCACGGCCTGCCGCAGCGAGCCCGGGAGGGCGAGATCGGGGCGGCCATCTTGTTGGCGACCGCAAGGCTGGCGGTGGCCCTGATTCTGGCCGCGGCGGTCTCGGGCTGAGCGGGCCATGCGGCTCCAGCTCCCCGACGGCCTGATCTATGCCGTGGTGGTGGGCGGCCTGCTGGTCGCCTCCATCGCCTGGCGCGGGTCCGCCAACGCGCCCAGCACGCCACCGCCAGTTCCCGGCCTTGGCCAGACCCCTATTGCGTCCTTCTCGCCCTTCGCGGCCGATCGCGTCTTGCCCGCCACGCCCAAGACCGAGACCGCCGCCGGCACCGCTTTTTCCATAGGCGATGCCGGCCTGTGGCTGACCGCGCGCCATGTGATAGACGGATGCGACCAGATTGGCGTGGTGGTCGCCGAAGGACGCGGCGTCGCGGCCAGCATCGCCGCCCGCCGGGGCGACCTGGCCGTGCTGCGCACCGAGGGCGGCGCCCCCGCCCTGCCCCTGGCGCCGTCTGCGCCTCGCGCCGGCCAACAAGTCTTTCATCCTGGATTTCCGCAGGGCGCGCCCGGCGAGGTCGCCTCGCAGCTGCTGGGCCGCCAGACCCTGCGCGTCCATGGCCGAGGCGTCGCCGCGGCCGAGGTTCTGGCCTGGGCGGAAAACGGCCGCACTGATGGGCTGAGAGGCTCGCTGGCCGGCCTGTCTGGCGCCCCGGTGCTGGACGCAACCGGCCGGGTGGTCGGTGTGACCCTGGCCGAGTCGCCGCGCAGGGGACGGCTCTATTCGTCCACGCCGCGGGACGTCCGCGAGATGCTCAGTCTCGCCCGGGCGCCCACAGCCGGCGCGTCGGGCGCTCAGCCCTTGTCGGTGGATAGCTATGGCCGTGCGGCTGACGATCTGAGGCGGCAATTGCGGGTGGTGCAGGTGGTTTGCCTGGCGGCGTGAGTGGCCCGGGGGCGCCAGCTTCAGGGCCGTCCCGCGGCGCCAGGGGGCGCAGCCGCCTCGGCCTCGCAGGCGTCGCGCAGGTGGACCAGGGTCAGCGGCATGTCGTGGCGCAACACCGAACGCACGATCAGCCCGGGAGCGAGGAAGGACGGCGTGACCCGGCTGTCATAGCTCACCCGGGTGCGGACGCCGCCGTCCAGGGACTCCAGCCGCCATTCGCCCTCCAGCACTTTGAAGTCGCCGTCGATGCGGTGGAAACGTATCCGCCATTGCGCGTCGTAGTCGGCATGGACCACCGTGCGTATCCCCGGCAGCAGCGAGCCTCGCGTGATCTGTTCGCGCTCGTCCCAATGGCCCGCCAAGTCCTGTCGCGTGATCCGGCAGCTCTTCAGATTGACCATCAGCCGGGGCGCCTCGGCGCAGTCCAGCAGCACACGCCAGACCGTGGCGGGGGGCGCGTCAATATCCACCGATCCGTGCACGGAGCCCGAAGCGCCGTGACGGTCCTGCACCACATCAACCACCGGCGCGGATTCCAGGGCGGCGAAAGCTGGCGGCGCGCTCAGGCCGAGGGCCAAGGCGAAACCCGCCAGTCGGGCGACGAAGTCGATGGCCGGACGTCGCGGACAGTGCATTCGCATCCGAAGTCTCCTGGCCCGACCCGAGCTATACGCGCGGATAGGGGGAATGGATGCTTCAGGACTATCGGAGGGTTAAGCGCCCGCGCGGTTCTTCACCAGATCGTCCACCACCCCGGGATCGGCCAGGGTGGTGATGTCGCCGAGATTGGACACGTCGTTCTCGGCCACCTTGCGCAGGATGCGGCGCATGATCTTACCCGAGCGGGTCTTGGGCAGGCCCGGCGCCCACTGGATCACATCGGGCGCGGCGAAGGGGCCGATCTCGGTCCGCACCCACTTGACCAGCTCGGCGCGCAGCGCATCCGATGGCGCGTGGCCGGAACACAGAGTGACGTAAGCGTAGATACCCTGGCCCTTGATGTCGTGCGGATAGCCGACCACCGCCGCCTCGGCCACGGTGTGGTGGGCCACCAGGGCGCTTTCGATCTCGGCCGTGCCCAGCCGGTGGCCGGAGACATTGATCACGTCGTCCACTCGGCCGGTGATCCAGTAGTAGCCGTCCTCATCGCGCCGACAGCCGTCGCCGGTGAAATACTTGCCGGGATAGGTGGTGAAATAGGTGGTGATGAAGCGCTCGTGGTCGCCATAGACCGTACGCATCTGGCCGGGCCAGCTGTCGGTGATGCAGAGATTGCCGTCGGTGGCCCCCTCCAACACTCGGCCGTCCGCGTCCACCAGTTGCAGCTTGACCCCGGGCAGCGGCTTTGTGGCGGAACCGGGCTTCAGCGCCGTCGCCCCCGGCAGGGGCGCCACCAGGGCGGCGCCGGTCTCGGTCTGCCACCAGGTGTCGACGATCGGACAGCGGCCCTCGCCCACCACCCGGTGATACCACAGCCAGGCCTCCGGATTGATCGGCTCGCCCACCGAACCCAACAGGCGTAGCGATTGCCGGCTGGTCTTCGTCACCGGCTCGTCGCCCTCCCGCATCAGGGCCCGCAGGGCGGTGGGGGCGGTATAGAAGATCTCCACCTGGTGCTTGTCGATCACCTCCCAGAAGCGCGAGGTGGTCGGATAGTTGGGCACGCCCTCGAAGATCAGCGAGGTCGCGCCATTGGCCAGGGGTCCATAGACGATATAGCTGTGCCCGGTGACCCAGCCCACATCGGCGGTGCACCAGAAGACCTCGCCCGGGCGATAGTCGAACACCAGTTCATGGGTCCACGAGGCCCAGGTCAGGTAGCCGCCTGTGGTGTGCAGCACCCCCTTGGGCTTACCCGTCGAGCCGGAGGTGTAGAGGATGAACAGCGGATCCTCCGCCCCCATGGGTTCGGGCGGGCAGTCGGCGGAGACCTTGGCGGCCTCCTCCTCATAATGAAAATCGCGGCCAGGCTTCATGAACACCTTGGCCCCGGTGCGCCTCACCACCAGCACGGTTGAGACATCCGGGCACTGGGTCATGGCCAGATCGACGTTTTGCTTCAAAGGAACGATCTTGCCGCCGCGCAGGCCCTCGTCCGCGGTGATGATCAGGTGCGAGTCGCAGTCCAGCATCCGCCCGGCGATGGAGTCTGGCGAAAAGCCCCCGAACACCACTGAATGCACGGCGCCGATACGGGCGCAGGCCAGCATGGCGAAGGCCGCCTCGGGGATCATCGGCAGATAGATGGTGACCCGGTCGCCCTTCTTGACCCCGTGCGCCTTCAGCACATTGGCCATGCGGCAGGTCTCGGCATAGGCCTCGGCGTAGGTGATCCTGCGGCTGTCCTTGGGATCGTCGCCCTCCCAGATGAAGGCGATGTCATTGGCCCGCGCCGGCAGGTGCCGGTCCAGGCAATTGACCGAGGCGTTGAGCACCCCATCCGCGAACCAGCGGATATGGAAGTCGTCGGCCTTGAACGAAACGTCCTTGACCACCGAAAACGGCTTGATCCAGTCGAGCCGTCCGGCGACATCGCGCCAGAAACCATCGGGGTCGGCCTCGACCCGGGCCACAGCCGCGTCATAGCCGGCGGCGTCCATCCGGGCGCGCTTGGCCCAGGCCTCGGGCACGGGAAAGACCTCGGACTGGCTCATCGGTTGCTCCCTGGATTTGTTGGGCGAACGAGTAGCCGCTGCGGGCGGCCTGACGCAAGGGCGAGGGCGCGGCGTTGGGAGTTTTCAACGGCTCGGCCAAGCCCCAAGATAGGCGCCCGATCCCGCTTGTCGCCGCCTGATCTCGCTCCTTATTGAAAGTCCCGCCCCATGCTGCTGCACCTGTCCACCTGGCCCGAGATCGAGAGCTATCTGCAGCGGTCGCACGCGGTGGTGATCCCCATCGGCTCCAACGAACAGCACGGCCCCACCGGCCTTTTGGGCACCGACTGGCTGTGCCCGGAGATCATCGCCCATCATGCGCAGAAGAGCGGCGACATTCTGGTGGGACCGACCTTCAATATCGGCATGGCCCAGCACCATCTGGGCTTTCCAGGCACCATCTCGCTGCGCCCTTCGACTTTCATCGCCGCAATCGGCGACTGGGTGCGCTCCCTGAGCCTGCATGGGTTCGAGCGGATCTATTTCCTCAACGGTCACGGCGGCAATGTCGCCACCATCGAGGCGGCTTTTTCCGAGCTCTACGCCGAGGCCAGTTTCGCCAAACGCCCGGCCGGGTTTGCGCTCAAACTGCGCAACTGGTGGGACCTGAGCGGCGTCAACGCCCTGGCCCACCGCCAGTTTCCCGTCGGCCACGGCAGCCACGCCACCCCATCCGAAATCGCCGTGACCCAATGGGCCTATCCGGACGCGATCAAGGCCGCCAACTACGCCCCCCAGATCGCCCCCACCGGCCCGATCCGCGAAGCTCGGGATTTTCGCGCCCGCTATCCCGACGGCCGCATGGGATCGGACCCCGGCTTGGCCACCCCCGAAAAGGGCGGCGAACTGGTGGCCCTGGCGGCGGCGGGCCTGATCACGGATGTGACCGCCTTTGCCGGCGAGGTTTCGCCGGCTTAAGAGCGGGAGCGCCGGTAACAGGCCACACTGCCGGTCTGCCCGTCGCCGAAGGTGCGGCAGGACCAGCGCGGGTCAATCTGGGCCAGGCGCGGCGGCGTTGTGCGGGCGGCGGTATTGCTGGTGCGGTCGAAGATCCAGATCACGCCCGGCCTGGTCCCGCGCACCGCTGCAAGGGCCAGCCGGTTGGGGTCCTGCCCCGCCGTGACGATCAGCGGCGTGACGCGCACAGGCTCAAGGGCGCGGCGGAAAAACACCTCGCCCACCCGGCGCAGCGAGCCGGGATTCATGATCCGCGCGGCTTGGTGGTCCCAGATGAACACCACGTCGCTCACGCCCTGGGTCGTCAGGAAGGCCGAAGCCTCTTCGCTGCCATAGGGACTGCCGGCCTGGAGCTTGGCCTGCAGGCCGGTCGGATCGATGGCGAAGCCCAAATAGGTTAGCGCCAGGGCGGCATAGGCCCGCCGCGCGGCGGGGGTGCTCTTGGCGCAGAGCACCAGGGCCAACAGCATGGACGGCGCGATCGGGATCAGGTAGCGCGCCGTCAGGCTGGGGCGAAGCACGCCGGACAACAGGGCCAGGGCCAGGGCCAGCAAGCCCGCGGCGGCGATCGCCCAGAGATAGGACGAACCCACCGCCGCCTCATCCCGCGCTTCGCGGCCGAAAAGGCGGGGCAGGAGAGTGGCGGCGAGGACAATCAGGATCGCCACGCCGGTCAGGGCCAGGCTGTAGGCGCCCAAGGTGAAGCTGGAAAAGTCGATCGCCAGCAGCGCGTCGACCCGCTGGTGCCAGGCCACATCGGGCCGCGCATAGTCCTTCAGCCGGGACGCATGGATCAGGATCCAGCAAAGGACCGGCGCCAGCAACAGGGAGGCCGGCCAGGTCTTCAGGGCCCGTTTGCGGTGGACCGCGAGGTAGATCACCCCCTGGGCCAGGCAGATGAACGCCGCGTAGTACTGACAAAGCACCGCCAGGCCGCACAAGGCGACCCAGATCGCGGCCCTGGACAGGCTGGGCCGATGCATCAACCGCCCATAGGCGACGCACTGGCCGACGCTAAGCGCCAGCAGCAGGCCGTAGCAGCGGGCGTCGAGGAAGACACCCACGCCCCACCAGAAGAACACCAGGGCGCCCCAGGTCAGCCGCGCCTCGTTCGACAGGCCGGGCAGGCGGGCGCGGGCGGCGATCAGGCCGGCGGCGGCCACCGCCAGCAAGCTCGGCAGCCTCAGGGCGAAATCGCTCAGGCCGAACAGGCCGCTCCAGGCCCGCATGAGCAGGTAGTAGAGCGGCGCATTGACGTCCAGATAGACCTCCCGGCCAAAGGATCGCCAATCGGGCGCCGAGATGATGGCCGCGGTCCAGGTCTCGTCGAGCCAGAACGGCAGTCGGGTGGCCAGCCACACGCGCTCGGCCAGGACCGCCGCCGCGCCCAGAGCCACCAGCACGATCATCAGGGTTCGCAAGCCTGCAAATTGCGAGCGGCCAGACGGATTTGCTGTAGCCTCGCCGGTCAAACCTCGATCCTTCCTGGACAACACCCGCTTTCTAGCCGCACGGCCATGAACAAGAGGTCACCCGCGACCAGATCGAGGCCGCCGGGCGTCTGCGATCTTTGGAGTTTATTAGGCGCGTCGGCGGCATGATCTGGGCATGAGTGGGCAAGCGCAGACCGGTCCCCGCACCATCCTCAGCCTGGTCACGCCAGTCTTCAACGAGGGCGGCGTCATCGAGCCGTTCCTGGCGCGCGTGCGGCCGATCCTGGAAGAGGTGATCGGCCCGCTCGGTCCGGAAGCCACGTTCGAGATCGTGTTCGTCGACGACGGCTCGTCGGATTCCACGCTGAAAGACCTGCGCGAGGGGCGGGCGGGCGACGAGCGCATCCGCATCGTCAGCCTGTCGCGCAACTTCGGCAAGGATGTGGCCCTCACCGCCGGCCTGGAATTCGCCCGCGGCCTGGCCGTGATCCCCATCGACGTGGACCTGCAGGACCCGCCGGAACTGATCCCGCAAATGGTCGAGCGCTGGCTGGCCGGCTATGACGTGGTCACCGCCCGCCGCATCGACCGTTCCAGCGACGGGCGGCTCAAGCGC
Source organism: Caulobacteraceae bacterium (assembly GCA_036494815.1). GTDB lineage: Bacteria > Pseudomonadota > Alphaproteobacteria > Caulobacterales > Caulobacteraceae > Poindextera. The sequence continues at coordinate 32,849 of DASXNV010000078.1, read as the reverse complement.
GGCAGCGCCCACGCCTTCTACAAGGTTTTCAACCGCCTGGCCGAGCGGCCGATCCTTGAGGACGCCGGGGACTTCCGGCTGCTCAGCCGCCAGGTGGTGGATGCCCTCAACCAGTTTCCCGAACGCAGCCGATTCATGAAGGGCCTGTTCGCCTGGGTCGGGTTCGAGCAGTGCGTGGTGGAATATGTGCGACCGGCGCGCGAACAAGGAACCAGCAAATGGCGCTATTGGCGCCTGTGGAACTTCGCCCTGGACGGCATCACCAGTTCCTCCACCGTGCCTTTGCGCGTCTGGTCCTATGTGGGGGCGAGCATCGCCGGCCTGGCGGCGCTCTACGCCTTGTTCCTGATCGGCTACACCATGCTGCGGGGCGCTGACGTGCCCGGCTACGCCTCGCTCATGGTGGCGGTGCTGTTCTTCGGCGGGCTGAACCTGCTGTCGCTGGGTGTGATCGGCGAATATCTCGGCCGCACCTATACCGAGGTGAAGGGCCGGCCGCTCTATATCGTGCGGGAGACCCTGGGCTTTGCAGGCGCGACCCAAAGGCCCCTGGCCCGGCGCGACCTCGGCCCCTCGTCCGCCTCGCCGATGGAGATCGCTGCGGAACCGCAGGAAAGCCGGCCACGCCGGTCGGCCTGACGCCTCAGGCCTCCCGACGGGCGATGGCGACGATCGACAAGCCGAACGGAAGTCTTGCCCAGGCCAGCCAATGGCCCTCAAGACTGAACAGCCCGCGCAACAGCCCGTTCACCGCCGGTGACGGCATGCGATCGTCCTCGCTCTCGCTACCCATAACGCGCTTGAGCACGCGTACGGCGGCGGCAACCGGAAACAGCAGGGTGTTGAAATAGCTGGCCCTCACCAGTGACAGGCCGGTGGCCCCGATCAGCGCCTGGATCTGGCCCTTGGTATAGCGGCGCTTATGGTGATGAAGTTCGTCGTGACGGCTCCACATCCAGGCATAGGCCGGCACGGTGACGAACAGGAACCCGCCGGGCGCCACCAATTCGCCGAGCGCGGCCAGGGCGGCGCGGTCGTCTTCCACATGCTCGACCACGTCCAGGGCGAAGACCCCGTCGAAACTGCGAGCCTCATAGGGCAGGCCATCGGGCAGGCGCCCATCGGCGGGCTGCAGGTCCAATCTTTGCCGCACATAGTCCCGCGACGGGCCGTCCGGCTCCATCGCCTCGACCTGACCGAAGGCGCGCAGCATATCGATATTGCCGCCGACGCCGCAGCCGGCCTCGAGCAGGCGCGCGCGGGGCGGCAGGGGCAGGTCGCCGATCAGCCGCGACAGGATCGTGCGGCGGGCGACGAACCACCAGTGCGCGCCTTCCAGGGTCCGCATGCGATCATAGATGAGGCGTTCCATGCCCTTGGCATAGCCGCGGAACGGTTACTCGCCGCTTACGAAGTTCGGATCGTGAGCGATCACCACCGCACCGCCCTGCACCCGCACCGGCCACGGGCTCAGGGCCTTTCCCGCGCACGGCCCGCCCAGGCAGAGCCCATCGGTGATGCGGAACAGGGCGCCATGGGCGGAGCACAGGATCAGGTCCCCGTCGCGGGTGAGGAAGCGATTAGGCGCCAGGGCCAGCGGCATGCCGGCATGGGGACAACGGTCGATATAGCCGACGAGCCTCCCGTCGCGGCGGACCACGAAACCGGCGAACAGCCGGTCATCCACGCGAAAGGTGAAGCCCCGCGACCCCGGATCGGCGATCTCGGCCAGGGCGCACAGGCGCGTCCCCGGCGGCGGGGCCGCTGGATTCATGCAAACCCGCCGACCGTCATCTTCCACGGGCGCACGGTGACCTCTTCGAACAGACCGGCCTTGTTGTAGGGGTCCGCGGCCGTGAAAGCCTTGACCAGGTCCGCGCTGTCCGCCTCGATGATGAACAAGGATCCGGACATGGCGCCCTCGGCGTCCTGCAGCGGGCCGGCGACCTTGATCATGGCCAGATTGTCGCGGACATAGGCCAGGTGCGCCTCGCGCGTGGCCATGCGCAGGTCCAGCGCGCCGGCCTTGTCGACGCAGGTGAGGATGAACAGAGCCATTGGGGGTTCCTTCTTTCAGATCAATCTTCGCGTTCGGATCGCAGGGGGCGGGCCAGCAGGCCGCCAATGGCCTGGTCCAGGTCGCGCTCGCCGGCCAGCACCGCGGCCACCGCCTCGCAGATCGGGGTCTCGACCCCCAGTTTCTCGGCCAGGGCCCGCACCGCCGGTGCGGAGGCCACGCCCTCCGCCACGGACAGTTTACCCGCCAAGGCCATCTCCAGGCTATCGCCGCGCCCCAGCGCAAGGCCGACGCTCATATTGCGCGATTGCGGGCTGGAGCAGGTCAAGACCAGGTCGCCCAGACCGCAGAGGCCAGCCACGGTCTGGGCCTCGCCGCCCAGGGCCACGGCCAGTCGGGTCAGTTCGGCGAAGCCGCGGGTGACCAGGGCGGCGTGAGCGCTGCGGCCCAGGCCTCGGCCCTCGACGATGCCGCAGGCTATGGCCAGGACGTTCTTCACCGCCCCGCCAGCCTCGGCCCCGATCAGGTCGGCGGCCCAATAGGGTCGGAAGGTCGGGGTGGCCAGGGTCTCGGCCAACTGGCGGCCAAGCTCGGGATTGGGACAGGCCAGGGTGACCGCCGTGGGCAGGCCGCGCGCCACCTCGCCGGCGAAGCTGGGACCGGACAGCACCACCGGGCAGGCCTGGGGCGCCACATCGTCCAGCACCTCGCTCATCAATTTCAGCGAGCCCTGCTCCACCCCCTTGGAGCACAGCACCACCGGCTGCCCCTGGCGGATGCGGGAACCGAGCGCGGCCAGGGTCGCGCGCAGATGCTGGGCCGGGACCACGGCCAGCAGCAGATCCTGGCCGCCCAGATCGTCCAGGTTGGCCGTGGCCCTCAGGCCGGGATCCAGCGCCACGCCCGGCAGGAACAGCGCGTTGGCGTGGTCGGTGTTCGCCGCCTGGACCACCTCCGGCTCGCGCGCCCACAGCAGGGTCTCAAGACCCGCGCGCACGCAGACCTGGGCCAGGGCCGTGCCCCAGGCGCCGCCGCCGATCACCCCGACCTTCCGAAATTCGCTCAAGCCTTGGCTCCCTTGCGGCCGACGATGTGGGTCGGGCTGGCCAAAGCCGTCGCCTCGTCCAGCGGCCAGCGCGGCCGCGCCACCGCATCCAGGCCATCGCTCAAACCCGCGGCCAGCCGCTCGGCCCCGGCCAAGGCGATCATGGCGGCGTTGTCCGTGCAATAGGCCAGCGGCGGGGCGTCAAAGCTGAAACCGTTGGCGTCGGCCAGCGCTGTCAGAGCCCGGCGCACCTCGCCATTGGCCGCCACCCCGCCGGCCACCACCAGGCGCCGGTCGCTGGGATCGTGGCGCGCGGCATAGGCGGCCATGGCCCGTGCCGTTCGCTCGGACAGCTGGCGGGCGATAGCCGACTGGACGGCGGCGGCCAGATCGCGGCGGTCGACGGGATCGGTGACGCCTTCGGCCAGGCGCGCGGCGGCGGTCTTCAGGCCCGAAAAGGAAAAGTCGCATCCGTCGCGGCCCAGCAGCGCCCTGGGCAGTCTGTGGCGCGAACCGTCACCGCCCTCGGCCAACCGCTCCAGCGCGGGGCCGCCGGGATAGGGCAGGCCCATGGCCTTGGCGATCTTGTCGAAGGCCTCGCCGGCCGCATCGTCGATGGTGGTCCCCAGCCGCCGGCAGCGGCCAACCCCGGCCACCTCCAGCAGCTGGCAATGGCCGCCGGAGACCAGCAGCAGCAGGAAGGGATAGGCGATCCGGGCGCCCAGCCGCGCCGACACCGCATGGCCCTCCAGGTGGTTGACCGCCACCAGGGGCAGGCTGCGCGCCAGGGCGATGGCCTTGCCCGCCGACAACCCCACCATGACCCCACCCACCAGGCCAGGCCCGGCGGTGGCGGCGACGCCGTCCAGGCCCGCAAAGCCAAGTTCCGCCGCCTGCATGGCCTCGGCGATCACGCTGTCGATAATCTCCACATGGGCGCGGGCGGCGATTTCCGGGACCACCCCGCCAAAGGGCGCGTGGGCGGCGATCTGGCTGGCGACGATGGAACTCAACACCTCGACCGCGCCATCAGGCGCACGCCGAACCACCGCCGCGGCGGTCTCGTCGCAGCTGGTCTCGATGCCGAGCACGGTCAGGGTCGGTTGCGGGCGCATCGCGGCTCCTGTAGCAGGCCCCATGCGCCGGCGCGATGCCCGCCCGGCGGTTCGCTGCAAGGAGGCCACGCGCCTTGACCCAGCCTATTGTCCGGATCGGCACCCGCGCCTCCAAGCTGGCCCTGACCCAGGCCGGCCATATGCAGCGCCGTATCGCCGCCGCCTTGGGCTATGCACCGGAGAACGCCGAGGCCGTCGCGCCCCTGGTGCACATCACCACCACCGGCGATCGGGTGCAGGATCGCCGCCTGCTGGAGATCGGCGGCAAGGCGTTGTTCACCAAGGAAATCGAAGAGGCCATGCTGGACGGGCGCATCGATTGCGCGGTCCATTCCATGAAGGACGTGCCGGTGGAGCGGCGGCCCGGCCTGGTCCTGGCGGCGATTCCCGAACGCGAGGATCCCCGCGACGCCTTCATCAGCGCCCAGTTCGAATCCATCGCCGACCTGCCCCAGGGCGCGCGCCTGGGCACGGCCAGTCTGCGCCGTCAGGCCCAGGCCCAGCATGGCCGCCCCGACCTGAACATTGTCATGATCCGCGGCAATGTGGACACCCGCCTGGCCAAGCTGGAGCGCGGCGAGGCCGACGCCCTGCTGCTGGCTCTGTCCGGCCTGAAGCGGCTGGGCCTGGAGGCGGTGGTTCGCTCGACCCTCGATCCCATCGCCCATCCGCCCGCGCCGGGCCAGGGCGCCCTGGCCATCGAGACCCCCGAGCGCCTGGCCGAAGCCGATTGGGTGCGCGCCCTGCGCCACGCGCCCACCACCATCGCTGTGGCCGCCGAGCGTGGCGCCCTGGAGGCCCTGGAAGGCTCCTGCCGCACCGCCATTGGCGCCTATGCCCGCATTGAAGCCGGCGATCTGGTGCTGACCGTCGAGGCCCTCACCCCCGACGGCCGCGAACGCTTCCGCCGCGAGGACAGCATCGCCTTTGCCGACGACATCGAGGCGGCTGCGCGGCGCATGGGCGAGCGCCTGGGCGCGGAGATCCGGCAAGAGGGCGGCGAGAAACTGCTGCTGGCGATTTGAGCCCCCGCCCGCGCCGCCTTTGGGTCACCCGGACACAGCCCCAGGCTGACGCCACCGCCCACAAGCTGCGCGAGTTGGGGTGCGCTCCGGTTGTGGCCCCCGTGCTGGAGACCCACGCTATCGATGGCGCCCTCGTCGATCTGAACGGTGTCGAGGCCGTGGCCTTCACCAGCCGGGCCGCCGTAGCCGCCTTCGCCGCCCTGAGCCCGGAGCGCGAGTTGCCGGTCTTCGCCGTGGGCGAGTCCACCGCCGCCTTCGCGCGCCAAACCGGCTTCCTGCAAGTTGGACCCATCGGTCTCGGGGGCGATGTCCAGGCCTTGGCTGACCGCATCGCCACGCACGCGCCGCGTCCTGGCCTGGTGCTCACCCCGACAGCCAAGGAACCCGCCGCGGACCTGACAGCGCTTCTCGCCCGATGCGGAATCGCCGCCCGATCTGTCGCCGTCTATGAGACCACCCGAACGGGCTTGACCGCCGCGCCAGCCGATATCGACGGCGTTCTGATCCACTCCGCCAAGGCCGGCCAAGCCGTCGCGGCGCTGGTTTCGCCCGAACAGGCGCGGACCCTCACCGCCTACGCCATCTCCGACGCTGCGGCCGCCGACTTGCACAAGCGGGGCTTTGCGCGGATTCTCATCGCCGATCATCCCGACGAGGCCTCGCTGCTGAAGCGGATAGAGGCCTGAATCGGATAGAGGATTGACCAAAGCCGCTTCCCGGACGCACGAAGAACCATGACCAGCGCGCCAGACCCCGCTGATTCCGCCGATATCGGCCTGCCGCGCAACCCGGCGGACTATGGTTTGCGTCGCCGCGGCCTGGGCTTCGGCTTCTGGGCCGGGATCGTCTTCACGGGGCTGTGCGTCGTGGCCGGCGTCACCATCAGCCGCTATGGCCCCATCCTCTGGCCCGTGAAGCCGGCGCCGGCGCCCGCCGCCACAGCGCCGGCGACGCCTGCGGCCAGCCCGCCCCTGGCGGCCACAGACCAGGCGCCGCCGCCGGCCCTCGCCGCCGCCCCGACGCCGGCCCCCGCTGCGCCATCCGCCGAAATCCTGGCCCTGTCCGGCCGGCTCGAGCGTCTTGAGGCCGATCAGCATCGCGCCGCCCACGCCGCCGCCGAGGCCCTGGCCGCCGCCGACCTCAGCGAGGTGTCGCAGTCGTCGCAACCTTTCGAGGGTCAACTGGCGGCGGTGGACCGCCTGCTGCCCGATTCGGCCGACCTGCGCGCCCTGCGCCAACTGGCCGCCGCCGGCGCCCCCAGCCGCACAGCCCTGGCGGCCGAATTGGCCGGCCTGGCCGATCGGGCCGCCGTGGCGGCGCGAGCCCCAGCCCCCAATTCCGGCCTTCTGGCCCAGATCACCCACGCTCTGACCGCCGTGTTCACCGTGCGCCGGGTGGATCGGGTGAACGGCCGCAACCCCGACGCAGTTCTCGCCCGCGCCCAGCAGCACGCCAATGACGGCGATGTGGAAGGCGCCCTGAAGACCCTGGACGGCCTGTCCGGCGGGGGCCAGGCCGTGCTGGCCGACTGGCGCGGCCAGGCGCAGAAGCGCATCGCCATCGACCGCCACATCGCCGCCCTGCGCGCCGCCGCCCTGCGCGACCTGACCCCCGTCTCCGAGGCGTGGGCCACGCCATGATCCGCACCTTTCTGCTGTTTATGCTTTTGGTGGGGGCGGTGGCCGTGGCCTTCGCCCTGGCTGGAGAGCCGGGTCGCGCCACCGTGGAATGGTTGGGCTGGCGCGCCGACACCACGGCCGCGGCCGGTGTCTGCGCCATCCTGGTCCTGGCGTTTCTGGCGGTCAGCCTGTGGCGCTTCGGCCTATGGATCGCCGAAGCCCCGCGCCGCGCCGCCCGCCGCACCGCCGAAACCCGCCGCCGCCAGGGCGCAGACGCCCTGACCCGCGGCTTTCTCGCCGCCGCCGCTGGCGACGGCTCCGAGGCCCGCCGCCTGGCCCAGGTCGCCGCCGACCTGGTGGAGGAAACCCCGGCCCTGGTGCGCCTGCTGGCCGCCCAGGCCGCCGAGATCGCCGGCGACCGCGCAGCCGCCAAGGCCGCCTATGCCGCCATGCTCGGCTTTCCCGAGATGCGCCTGGCGGCTCACCGGGGCCTGATGCAGACCGCCCTGGCCCAGGGCGACCGGGCGGACGCGCTCAGCCACGCCAAGGCGGCCTTCGCCCAGGCCAAGACCGGCCGCTGGGCCTGGCGCGCTTTAATCGAGGAGCGGTTGGAGAATGGCGACTGGGCCGCGGCCCTGGACCTGGTCCAGACCGCCTTGACCCGCAAGATCGTCACGCCCATCAGCGCCGAGCGGGCCCGCGCCGCCCTCCTGGCCGCCTCCGCCGCCAGCCTGGAGATCGATCCCGATCCGCGCCGCCGGGCCGAAGCCCTGGACTTCGCCCTGCAGTCCGCCAAGCTCAACCCCGGCTTCGCCCCCGGCGCGGTGCTGGCCGCGCGTCTGCTGGCCGCGGAGGCCAAGGCCAGCCGTGCCGCAACCGTGCTGGAGCACGCCTGGAAGCTGGCGCCGCACCCGGCCATGGCCATCGCCTGGCGCGACCTGAATCTGGCCGAAACCCCCAAGGACCGCGCCCGGCGCTTCGAGTTCCTGGCCCGCCTCAACCCCGATCACCGCGAAAGCCGCATCCTGCGGGTCGAGCGCGCCCTGTTGCTGCGCGAGCCCGCCAGCGCCCGCGCCGAGGCGGCCGAACTGATCGCCCCGGCCGGCGAGCCGGCGCCCAGCGCCCGCCTGTGCGGCCTGATGGCCCGGGTGGCCTTCGCCGAGGGCCTGGCCGACGAGGCCCGCGCCTGGATGACCCGGGGCGCCGCCGCCCCCGTCGAGCCCGACTGGTCCGACCTGGACCCGCAAGGCCGCGCCTTCGCCTATACGCCCACCGACTGGGCCCGGCTGGTCTCGTCCTTCTCCGAAACCGGCGAGCTGATCCATCCGCGGCTGGAGCGGCGCGAGCGGATGCTGACCGAATTGCCGGAGTTACCCGCCGCCTACGAACCCGCCGCGCCATTCCTGCGGCCGGAGGATTTCCTGGCCCTGGACCCCGACGAGGCGGCCCTGTTCGGCGACCCGGACACGGCCCCAAACCCGCCGCCGCCCGACCCACCCCGGCCGCCCGCGAAGCCGGCGCCGCGCCGCCGCTTGGCAATCCCGCCGCGCGCCGCTAAATAGGCGCTCCTCGGGGACGCGTCCGACTCGGGGGCCAGTTTCGCGCTTAACGAAACGGCGACGAGGACGATCCTAGAATACCAGCGTCCCACCGGACGACGCCGCTTTAGCTCAGCTGGTAGAGCACCTCATTCGTAATGAGGGGGTCACAGGTTCGAGTCCTGTAAGCGGCACCATTTCCTTCAGAGCGATCAGCGCCCGGCGGCTTGGGCCGCAATGTCTTCGCGCACATGCACCACCGCGAACCGGTCGGCATAGAGCCTGCGCCAGCCGGGGCGGGCGTCCATCAGGGCGACGAGGGGCTGGTTCGGGGGCAGGATGGTCCAGGTTATGGCGTCATGGCTGAGGGTCTGGTCCAGCAGGGCTGGGTCGGGGCTGACGATACGGTAGTAGCGGTGCATGAAGGCGTCGCCGTACAGGTCGGTGCGGCCATCCACGTAGGGCCTGACGCCTCTGAAGATCAGATAGCCGCCAAAGCCGTAGTCGTTGAGCACCGGCTGGGCTCTTAGGGCCGCCGGCACGTAATCCAGGGCCGCTCCAGGCGTTGTCGGCCCGTCAGGGCGGCTCAGGGGCAGCGCCGCGCGAGCGCCGATCAGAACCAGGGCCAGGGCGCACAGCGCCAGCCAGGCGCAAAGCCGCGCCGGTCGGATCTGCGGCGTTTCTTGCCCCAGGGCTTCGGCGAACGGGGCGGCCAGGAGCAGGGCGGCGACCAGGGCCACGACCATGATGTGCCGGCCGTGCTGAAGGGCCATGTGCAGGAGGCCGATCAGTGTCACCAGGCGGATCGGCGCGACCTTAACGCCGCGCGAAAAGCCCACGAACAGGGTGGCGGCCAGGGCGATCTCGAACGGGCCCAGGGTGGAAAAATCGGTGGGCCGCCACTCGTCGATCCCGGCCAGCGAGGTCATGCCCATCAGCTTGAACGGAAAGGCCAGGCCCATCGGCCCCTGGGGCGTGATCGCGGCGGCGGCGAGGCCGGCCAGGCCGAACAGGCCCCAGTCGCGCACCGTGCGCCAGCGTTCGGCGGGCTGGGCCCCGTACAGGGCCTCGAACGCGAAGCCGCCCAATAGCAAAAAGCCGAACACGAAACTGCCGTGCAGATTGGCCCAGAGCAGCATCAGGCCGGCGGCGACGAGCGGCGGCGCGCGTCCGGCGGCGCGGGCCTTCAACAGTCCGGCGGTCCAGGCGACGACGATGGGCAAGATCAGGATATGCGGGCGCGCCAACAGGTTAGGGGCCACGCAGGCCAGGGCCAGCGCCAGGGTCAGGCCGAGGCTGAGGGCGGACAAGTAACGGCGCAGACCTGCGGTGAGCAACAGGGCCAGGGCGGCCAGGGACAGGCCATAGAGAGTGACCACGCCGGCCCAGCCCCCAAGCCGGAACGCCAGCGCCATAACCACCTCAGACAGCCACTCATGGGCTTGCCAGGGCGCGCCGGCGCGGGTGAATGAGAAGGGGTCGGTGTGGGGGACCTGGCCGTGGCTCAGCATCCAGTCGCCGGCCGTCAGGTGCCAATAGGTGTCGCCGTCATTGAGCAGGCGCGGGTCGAACAGGGCCATGGCCAGAAGCAGCAGGCCCACGCCGGCGCCGATCATCCAGCCGGGATCGGCGAGGCTGGCGCGCGCCTCGGTCGCGCTCGGAATGGGGACGGCTCCAGCCATGGGCCGACCCTGGGATAGACCTCTGAAGGGCCGATTAACGATGCTGCGGCGAAGGGCGCCGCCACGGGAATTCCGCTCCCGTTCGGATGATTTTGCTGGGCAGAGGCCGGGTGATGTCGATATTTCAACTCTGAACAATTGCGGGGCGGGTTGATGCGGATCTGGGCGCGTAGTGTGGCCGTGGCGGCGTTCCTGCTCTCGGACTATGCGGCCCAGCCAACGCGCGCCGCCGAGGCCTGTCCCGCAGCCGCCACCGGCCAGTCCTTCGATGCGGCGATCGCCGGATTGGACCGAAAGGACGGCCTGGTTCCGGTCTATCTGGACCGCAAATGCGGGCGGATCCTGCTGGCCCTCAAGCCGTCCGGCGAGGACGGCGCCTATGGCCGGTTCCTGTATCAGGTCTATCTACGCGGCGGCCTGGGCTCGGCCCCCGTGGGCCTCGACCGCTCCAACGCCGCCGACACCCAGGTGTTGGCCTTTCGGCGCGCCGGAAACCGGATCATCGCCAATCTGGAAAACAGCGGCTTTCGCGCCGAGGCCTCGGCGGACGAGGCGCGGGCGGTGCGCGAGTCGTTCGCCTCGTCCTCCATCTGGTCTGGCGACATCGTCGCCTACGGGCCGGGCGACCGGGCGCTGGTGGACATTTCCAGCTTCCTCACCCGCGACGGCTTCGGCGCCGCCGATGTGCTGAAGGCGTCCAAGCAGGGGTCGTTCAAGACCGAGGCCGCGCTCAGCTATCCCGACGTGGCCGACTCCCAGGCCTTTCCGGAAAACCTGGAGTTCGACGCCCACCAGACCCTGGTCAGCGACGAGCCTGGGCCTGAAGTCACCGGCATTGTCCCGGCCCTGCACGACGTCACCCTAATCGAGCACTATTCGCTGATCAAACTGCCCGAACCCGGCTTTTCGACCCGGCCGTCGGACCCGCGCACCGGCGCCTTCGCCAGCATGATCGCCGACTATAGCGCGCCGCTGGGCGATCCCCTGGTGATCCGGCTGGCCCATCGCTTCCGGCTGGAAAAGACCGATCCCACGGCGGCGCGCTCGCCGGTGAAAAAGCCCATCGTCTTCTATGTGGATCGCGCGGCGCCCGAGCCGATCCGCTCGGCGCTGATGGAAGGCGCGGCCTGGTGGGCCACGGCGTTCGACGCCGCCGGCTTCGTGGACGCCTTCCAGGTCAAGGTTTTGCCCGAGGGGGTCAGCCCGCTGGACGCCCGCTACAATGTGATCAACTGGGTCCATCGCCAGACCCGCGGCTGGTCTTATGGCATGAACATCATCGACCCGCGCACCGGCGAGATCGTCAAGGGCGCGGTGCTGCTGGGCTCGCAGCGGGTGCGCCAGGACCGGCTGATCTTCGAGGGGCTTGTGGGCGCAAACAAGACCGGCACGGGATCCCAGGACGATCCCATCCGCGTCTCGCTGATGCGCCTGCGCCAGCTGGCGGTGCACGAGACCGGCCACGCCCTGGGGCTGGAGCACAATTTCGCCGGCAGCGCCTTTGGCGACCGGGAGTCGGTGATGGACTACCCGCCGCCGCGGATTAGGATCACCAACGGCCAGTTCGATTTCACCGACGCCTATGCGGTGGGAATCGGCGCCTGGGACCGGTTCGCCATCCACTGGCTGTATGACCAGGCCGCGCCGGGCAAGGACCAATCGGCCGAGCTGGCGGCGATCGTCAGCGTCGGCTACGCCCACGGCCTGAAGTTCGTCTCCGATCCCGATGCGCGGCCGACCGAGTCCGCCAATCCGGCCGGGGCCCTATGGGACGATGGCCATGATTCCGTGGCCGAACTGGCCCATGTGCTGGAGGTGCGCATGATCGCCCTGCAACGGTTCGGAGTGGACAACCTGCCGCCCGGCGCGCCCACGGCCGACCTGAAGCGGATCATCGTGCCGATCTATTTGTTCCACCGCTATCAGGTGGACGCGGCGGCCAAGAGGGTCGGCGGGGTAGACTTCACCTATCCGGTCAAGGGCGATACCGGACCGGTGGCCCAGATCGTCCCCGGTCCGGAACAGAAACGCGCCCTGGCCGCCGTCCTGGCGACCCTGGACCCCACGGTGCTGGACCTGCCCGCGCCGCTGATCGAGCTGTTGTCCGCCGGCGAACCGATCGAGCGGGACAAGGCCTACGATATTGAGGTGTTCGGATCCTCGCGCACCCCGGTGTTCGACCTGTCCACCGCCGCCGAGGCCGCCGCCGACATCACTCTGGGCGACCTGCTCAACACCGCGCGCTTGAACCGGGTGACGGACATGGGCGCGCGCGATCCGAGCCAGTTGGATCTGGAAGAACTCTTGCGGCAAGCTATCGCCACAGCCTTTCCGAACGCCAGCGACGGTGGCTCGCGCGGCGTGGTGCGCCGGCGGGTGCAGGCGCGGCTGATTGTCAAGCTGGCCGCCGATCTGCAGGACGCGTCGCTATCGCCCGCTGCAGCGGCCCAGATTCGCAGCGCCCTGACCGATCTTGGCCACAGGCTCGACGCCGCCAGGGGCCTGGACGCCGCCGACACCGCCGAAGCCCGCTATTTCGCCGCCATCCTGCTCGACCCCACGCCCACACGCCTTAAGATCTTGGCCGAACAGAACAGGGCCCGCGGCGTGGAACCGCCGCCGGGCATGCCGATCGGCGGTCAAAGCGAAGACTGTTGGCTGTGCGCGCCAGCGGCGGCCCGTGACTGATTTGGACGCCTTTCGGCGATTTAAGGAGGGACTTTTGATGCGATCCATCTTGCTGCTGGTCGGCCTGACCCTGGGGGCCTTGCCCAGCCTGGCTCAGGCTCAAACAGCGCCGACGCCGACCCTGAGGCCCGATCAGGTCGCCTTTCATTCGCTCTACAAGGAGTTGGTGGAGACCAACACCACCCTGTCGGCGGGCAGCTGCACCGCCGCGGCGGAGAAGATGGCGGCGCGGCTGAAGACGGCCGGCTATCCAGACGCGGACATCCACCTGTTCCAGGCCGACGGCCATCCCAAGGAGGGCGGCCTGGTGGCCGTGCTGCACGGAACCGATCCCAAGGCGCGACCCATGCTGCTGCTGGCCCATATCGACGTGGTCGAGGCCAAGCGCGAGGACTGGGCGCGCGATCCCTTCACCCTGGTGGAGGAGAACGGCTACTATTACGCCCGCGGCTCCAGCGACGATAAGGCCGAGGCCTCGGTCTGGGTCGACACCCTAGTCCGATTCAAGACCGGCGGGTTCAAGCCGCGCCGCGACGTGAAAATGGCCCTGACCTGCGGCGAGGAAACCTCCGGCGCCTTTAATGGGGCCAACTATCTGGCGACCCACGAACGCAGCCTGATCGACGCCGCCTTCGCCCTCAACGAAGGCGCCGGCGGCCGGCTCGACGCCAATGGCAAGGCCATCGCCCTCAATATCGAGGCGGGCGAAAAGTTCCCGCAGGACTACCGGCTGGAGGTGACCAATCCCGGAGGGCACTCCTCGCGCCCCTCCAAGAATAACGCCATCTATCATCTGGCGGGCGGGCTGACGCGCATCAGCCAGTATGATTTCCCGATCGAATTCACCGACGCCTCCACCACCTATCTGGCGCGCACGGGCCCGATCGTCGGCGGCGAGATGGGCGCGGCCATGGTCGCCCTGGCCAAGGATCCCAAGGACGCCAAGGCCGCAGCGGTGGTCGAGACCGATCCCGGCTATAACGGGATGCTGCACACCACCTGCGTGGCCACCATGCTGGACGCCGGCCACGCCACCAACGCCCTGCCCCAGCGGGCTCGGGCCAATATCAACTGCCGCATCTTCCCCGGAACCACCGCCGAGCAGGTGCGCGACACCTTGGCCCAGATCGTCGCCGATCCCGAGATCAAGGTCAGCATGATGGAGGCCCGCAGCGAGGTGACCAAGGCCCCGCCGCCCCTGACGCCCGAGATCATGAAGCCGATCGAGACCGTGGCGGCGAAGATCTGGCCAGGCGTGCCGATCATTCCCGTGCTCACCGCCGGGGCCACTGACGGCGCCTTCATGAGCCCGGTGGGCATTCCGACCTATGGCGTTTCCGGCATGTTCGGCGACCCGGACGGCAATGGCGTGCACGGGCTGAACGAGCGCATCCGCATGACCTCGCTCTATAACGGGCGCGACTTCCTCTATGAGGCGGTCAAGCTCTACGCCATGCAGAAATAAGGCTGAGAGGGCGGGATCATCCCGCCCTCAACTCCGCCAGGATCTGCAGAAGGCGGCGGCGCGCCGCGCCTTCATCCAGGCCCATGTCGGCGATCTCCCCCTCGGCCAGGGCGTCGCTGAGCCTTTCCAGCTCCAACAGGCGCACGGCGATGTCGTCCCGGGTCAGGTCGCCGGCCGAGGCCCGCTCGATCCGCTCGACCTGGCGCAGGCGGCTTTCCGCCCGGGCCTTGCGGACAACCGGATCCTGTAGCGACAGGGTCCGCAAGCTGCGGCGAAAGTGCAGGTAGTCCCGGTGATGCTTGACCGCGGCCTCTATCACCGCCGCGTCCCCGGCCTGGCGGCGGACCAGATCGCCGACGAACCGTCGCTCTTCTTCTTCCCAGGCGCGGTAGACGGCCACGAAGATCTCGGTCTTGTCCTTGAACCAGCGATAGAAGGTCTGGGGCGCAAAGCCGGCGCGGCGGGCGATCTTGTTGCTGTCGGTGCCGTCGAAGCCGCGTTCACGAAACTCGGCTGCGGCGGCCTCGACCAGCAGATCCTTGGTGCTGGCTTCGCCCACGATCTAGCTGGCGATCAGTGTGGAGCCGGAATCGTCCATGCGGATGGGGATCAACTGGCGCTCGCCCAGGGCCGCAGCTACCGCGGCGCAGCGCTCCGGCGGGATCAGCAGCAGCAAAAAGCCGCCGCCGCCAGCGCCGCACAGCTTGCCGCCCAGCGCGCCGGCCGCCAGGGCCGCGGCGTAGAGCTCATCGATCAGCGGGGTCGAGACGGTGTTGGACAGGCTGCGCTTGGTGGACCAGGCCTCGTGCAGCATGCCGCCCAGATCCTTGAGCACGTGGTCGGCCTTCTGGCTCTCCAGAAGGCTCTGCCCCTGGGCGACCATCGCGAACAGATGGCCGAGCGACTTGTCATTCTTGCGCGACTTGGTGTTTTCGATCTGCTCCTTGACCGTTTCCGAGGCGAAGCGGGCGATGCCCGTATGCACCAGGTACATGGAGGCGTTGATCGCGTCGCGCACCTCGGCCTTCAGCCGCACCGGCGTGATGCGGTACTGCTGGCCGTCGAAATCATAGCGGTTGAGGCTGCCGAAGGTGGCGTGCAGCTGGTCCTGGACCCCCACATTCTCCTTGAGGATCTCGCGCTCCACCTGGATCGCAGTCTGAGCCAGGTCGTAGCGCGTGTAGCTGATGTTCTTCAGGTGGCCGATCAGCTTCAAGAGGCCGACGGTGAAGCTGGATGAGCTGCCAAGCCCCGAGCGGCTGGGCAGGCTGGTCAGGACACCGATATTCCAGCCGCGCTCCAGGCCCAGCAGGCGGAACACTTCGCGAAACACCGGGTGCTCGATCTCGTCGATCGTCTGCACCTCTTCGATGATCCGGTAGCTGAGGCGAAAGCCGTAGCCCATGAACCGTTCCAGCGGCACGGCGCTGATATGGACATATTTGTCGATCGCCGTGCCCAGCACAGCCGCAGCGTGGGTCTCGTAATATTCAGGATAGTCTGTGCCACCGCCAAAGAAGCTGACGCGAAGCGGTGTCCTGGTGGTGATCATCGAAGCCAATCCCAACCCATCCCATATGAAACGTGAAATAAGAAAAAGATCGCAAAGCCTAACGCTTCAGGAACGCGCCCTCACGGCTGACCCGGTCGCGCCAATAGTCCAGCAGGTCATGCATGGTCTTTTCGAACGGGATCTGGGGCGCCCATCCGGTGTGGCTGCGAAACTTCTTGATGTCAGGCACCTGCAGGTCGGCGTCGATGGGGCGAAGGCGCGCCGGATCGATCTCGATGCGGATGTTGGAGACGGTGGAATAGGACAAAAGGGTGTCCAGCATCTCGCGCACTGTGGCCACGTGGTCGCCGCCGATATTGTAATATTCGCCGGCCTGAGGGTTGTGCGTCAGCAGGGTGTGGTAGGCGCGCACCGCATCGCGCACGTCGGCGAAGGTGCGCAGGGAATCCAGATTGCCGACCATCACCACCGGCTCGCTGAGATTGTGCTCGATCAGGGCGATCTGCTTGGCGAAGGTGGATTCGGCGAACACGTCCCCCCGGCGCGGGCCGGTATGGGTGAACATGCGGGTAGTCAGGGTCTTGAGGCCATAGGCCTCGGCATAGAAGCGGCCGACAAGGTCCGTGCCGGTCTTGGAGATGGCGTAGGGCGACGCCGGGTGAAACGAGACCTCCTCGTTGATCGGCACCTTCTCCTTGGGGACTCGGCCGAACACCTCGGACGACGAGCAGACATGGATCCAGGGGTCGATCTTGGTCTTGCGCACCGCTTCCAGCAGACGGCTGGTGCCCAGGATATTGGTGTCATAGGTCTCGATGGGCGCATCGAAACTGGTGCGCGGGAAACTCTGCGCCGCCAGATGGAACATGTAGTCGGGGCGGGCCTCGTCGATCACCTGCAGCAGCGAGGTGGAGTCACGCAGGTCCCCATGGATCAGAAACACGCGGTCCTTGTCGTTGATGCGCGGGATCAGGTGACGAAGATTGTCCATCGGGCTGCGCCAACGCGTCATGCCCCAGATTTCCCAATCGGTATTTTCCAGAAGAAAATCGGCAAGATGGGACCCCACCATACCCGTAATACCGGTGATCAAGGCGCGCTTGGTCATCTAGAGTTCCTCAAAGCCCGTTCAGCCGTTAACAACAAAGGGGCCTGGGCCCGTATTACTTCGCGGACTTTTACAAATGGCTACCGCGACGAACAAGCGCGGCTGTAAACTTAGGCCGGCGATCGCGTTGGTGTGGCAGGCGGAAGCCTATCGGCGCGAACAGCCGCTTAGATTCAAGCCATGCCCTATCGCCGGCACGCGGCGACGTCTTAGGTGCGCGCTTCAGCCCTGTGGGCGGCGTACCAGTCGGCCGTGATCTTCAGGCCTTCGCGCAGGCTGTATTTCGGCTTGAAGCCCGTGGAGTTCAGTCGGGTCAGATCATAGACCCGCTTGGCCTGGCCGTTGGGCTTGTCGGCGTCCCATTCCAGGCGGTCCGGGCTGAAGCCGTAGATGTCGGCCAGATTTTCGACGATGGTGCGGATGGCGACGTGCTCGCCCATGCCGAAATTGACTGGCCCGTTGATGCCGCTGTCCAGCACCGCCAGGATCGCGCCGCCGCAGTCAAAAGAGAACATGAAGTCGCGGATGGCGCTGCCGTTCCCCCAGATCGACACCTTGCCGCCGGTCAGCTTGGCCTGTTCGAACTTGGCCACCAACGACGGGGTCACATGGCCCTCGGCCACATTGAAGCGGTCGTGGGGACCGAAGATGTTGCAGGACACGACAAAGGCGGAATCGAAATCGTACTGGGTCTTGTAGGCCAGGAGCTGGGCCAGCATGCCGCGCTTGGCGTGGGCGTAGCTGTCTTCCGAACCGTGGGGCGGGCCGCTCCAAATGTCGTCTTCCGACAGGGGCAGGCCCCCGGCCAGTTCGGGATAGACCGCGCCGGTGCCCATGCCCACGAACCGCTTCACCCCGGCCAGGCGAGCGGCCTCGACCACGTGGGTGTTGATCATGCAGTTTTCGAAATAGGACAGCCCCTTGTTATTGAGGTTGCCCTGGATGCCATAGACGCGGGCCGCCAGATGAATCACCGCGTCCGGGGCGATGCGGGCCAGATAGGCCTTGGTCGCGGCGAAATCCATCAGGTCGCAGTCCTCGCGGCGCTGGAAGACGCACTCCAGGTCGCCGCGGTCGCGCACGGCCTCACGCACGCCCTGACCAACCACGCCGGTCGATCCTGTGACCAGAAGCTTCATTGTCGATCGTCTCCGTCTTTTCAGGTTTCGCGCGGACGAGCGGATCGCTCGCGGCGCGGCCATTTTGTCGGCCAGTGACCCTTAGATCGCCGGGGCCTGGGTAAGCTTGGGCTCCAGCCGCAGCAGTTCGCTGAAGGCCAGGAACACGTGATAAAATGTACTGGCCGGCACCTTGTCGGCGACCATTTCACCCCGATCGTCCAAATGATCGCACCAAGTTCCGGGAAGCGGGCGATCCAGATAGCGGTCGAGCAGGTTGGCGGTGATCTGGGCCGGCCGCCTATCCAGCGGCCGTCCGCCGAATTCGATCTCCGCCAGGTGCGCCTTCAGGGCCTCGGTCTGCGGCCATGAGCGATGGCGGCCATCGTGCGGCGAGCCGTCGTCGAGCACCGCATCGAAGGTCAGGCCGGTGGCGGGGTCCACCCCGTTGGTTTCGGCGAAGGTGAACAGGCCGCGCGCAGTGTCCCCAAAATCGACACCTGTCAATCGCGTGGCGTGGCGCAGAATCCAGGCCCATTCGAACTGGTGCCCTGGCTCGATGATCCGGCCCCGGACCCCAGGCATGCGCCGCCAATCCTGATCGTAATATTCCGCCAGAGTCGAGGTTTCGGCGTCGAAGAACACGCCGCGCAGCAGGTCGGCGACCTTGAGCGCGCGGACGGCGTAACGATCCGCGCCGGTGGCCTCATAGAGCGCCAGCAGGGCCTCCAGCATGTGCATGTGCGGGTTCTGCACCGCCTCGGCGGGGGCCGGAGCCTCGGCGTGCCAGCCGCGGCCATCGGGCCGGCCCAGTCGCGCGTCGATGGCGTCCAAGGTGCGATCGGCCCACTCCAGGGCGCTGATGTCCCCGCTGGCCCGCACCCACCAGCCGATGGCGAACAGGGCGAAGGCCTGGTCATAGAGGTCGATGGTGGGATCGACGATCCCGCCCTCGCGTCCCAATCGCCGGGCCCAGCCGCCCTCCTCCAGCCAGCCATGCTCTTTCATGAAGGTCCAGCCCGCTTCGGCGACCGCCAAGCCCGGGGCGTAGCCCATCAGCGAGGCGTGGCTATAGACATAGACTTGGCGCGCCTGGACGCGCAGCCGCTTATAGTCGACCTGGGCCCGCGTCCCATCGAGAGTCAGGTGTTCAACAAAGCCCCACCGCCCATCGCGGCCAGTGGTCGACCAGAAGGGCAGCGCCCGATCGAACATCCAACGCCGCACATCCTCGAACCGCGGCGCCCTATCGCCCGCCGCGGGCGTTTCGGCGCCAGGGCGGAACGGGACGTCGTCAGGGCCTGACATGGAGGGACTCACAAGACGCATTGGATCTCATACCTTAGCGCTGTCGGTGTCCGCGAGCCCCGCCCGCAAACCGGGCCGGCGCGAACGCGTCGCATGAAGATGGGCCATCGCTGGATATTCGATCCGCTGCAAGCCCGAGCCCATCGCCAATGGTTCGCCGGGCCGGATCTGGTTCTAGTACGAGCCACGGCGCAGCAGCACCGCCGGAATGGTCATCAGCAGGATGCGTGCGTCCAGCGTCAGGGACTTTCGCCGCGAATAGACCACATCGATGGCCACGCGGCGGCGATAGGACGTGTCGTTGCGCCCGCTGACCTGCCAAAGGCCGGTGATGCCCGGGCGCACCGAGCAGTAGTTGCAGATCCGACGACCGTAACGGTGGGCCTCGGCCTCGACGATAGGCCGGGGTCCGACAAGACTCATCTCGCCACGCAGAACATTGAACAGCTGGGGTAGTTCATCGAGGCTGGACCGCCGCAGGAATTCGCCCAGGCGGGTGATGCGAGGGTCGTTGCGCAATTTATGATCGCGTTCCCACTCCGTCCGGGCGCCGGGATCGACAGCCAGCAAATGATTGAAGCGCGCCTGGGCGTCCGTGGCCATGCTGCGGAATTTCAGGCAGGCGAAACTGCTTCCGTTCAGACCAAGCCGGCGGTGGGCGAAGAAGACCGGCCCACCGTCCTGCACAAACACGGCGATCGCCACGCCCAGCATCAGGGGGGCGAAGAACACCAACATAACCGTGGCGAGCACGAGATTGATCAGGAATTCCGAATCGAGCGCGACAGAAGACGCCGACTTTGCCGCGCCGCTATCCGAAGCAAACGTTGCGCGTCGAAGTTCAGCGGATCCGATGTCAGACACAACCGCCTCCCAGCAAACCGTGCCGCACTGCACCAACGCCCGTCCGAGGACACAAATCCAGGATAGGAGGTCACTGGTCAACCGGAATCTAGTGTCGCGCGAACCGTTGGGCGCCGCCGTCAGCGGTCAACCCATAGAATTCCAGGGGTTGCGCTAAGTCTTTGCAATTGGCGAATTTTTCGTGATCGGCAGGAACCGCTGCACGGATTGCGCGTTAAAACCCGCCATCATGTCATGGGTTCAGATGCGAACGCGGCTCATCAGGGTCACAAACCTGACGATGTCCACCCAAAGCAGCAGGTTCAGCGATAAAGCCGCAAACCGCTCCCACCGCCAGATAGGCGAGCGAACCCATGCCATGGTTGTCTCCTGAGGCCGATCTCCGCGCCGACCTTGCCGTCCCGTTCTGGGATTCGCTCATGAGGCGAGCCTCGACGCAAGCGATTTCGGCGACTGCGACGCAATGTCCCGGTCAGGGTACGGACAGATTGATCGACCCGTTGAAGATCAGGCCGCCCGCGCTTCCAGAAAGTCCCGATCGCGGTCGATCAGTCGGGCGGCCGACAGCAGGCCGGTGGCGTAGGCCCCGGTGTCCACCGCGATCCGCGAGCGGCCGATATAGGGGCGGTCGACCGGCGTGTGGCCGTGCACGATCATCTTTTCGAAACCATTGGGATCATTAAGAAAATCGCCGCGAATCCACAACAGGTCCTGCTCGGCCTGGTTCGCCAGCGGCACGCCCGGGCGAACCCCGGCATGGACGAACAGATAGTCGCCGACCACCAGGCAAAGCTCAAGGCTCTCAAAGAATTCCAAGTGTTTCGGCGGCAGGGCCGCCCGGAAAGCCAGGCGTGTCGCCTCCCAGCCCTCTTCGTCGGAGCGCATCTGAGGTGGCGCAATGCCGTAGGACATCAGGCTTGGGCCCCCGCCATGGCCGACCCAGGACGGGCCGAAACCCGGATCGTCGAGAAATTGCAACAGAGCCTGTTCGTGATTGCCTTTCAGGCACCGGACCTCGAACCGGGCTTGCCGACGCAGGTCGATAATCTGGTCGATCACCCCGCGGGACTCCGCGCCCCGATCGATATAGTCGCCCAGAAACACGATCAGCGGCCGCTCTCGGCTCTTGGTCTGGACTGCATCCGCGTTGATGGCGCTGACCATGCGTTGCAGCAGGTCCAGGCGCCCGTGGATGTCGCCCACTGCATAGACCAGCCGCCCCCCGGTGCTCGCCGCTGGCGTCAGGTGGACCTTAGGCTGGGAACGGAATGGCCACACTTTATCGCTGAGGCTCCAGATCGACGGACGCGGCCAAGGACGCGCGCGTGGTGACGGATGGTGCGCCCGGATCGGTTTCGCCATCCTTATGATAGCCACGAAGTGCAAGAATGGCGCCGACCAAATGATAAAAGCTGCTGGCCGGCGCCGGCTCGACCTTGAACTGGCCATCGGCGCCCATTCTGTCGCGCCAAAGCCCCGCCACGGAGGTGTCGAGATAGCGCCAGAGTCCGTCGGCGGCCTCAAGCGCATGCTGGGTGTAGGCGGCATGATCGCCGGAGGCGTCACGGCCCAGCGTGATCGACGCCTTGAGCATCTCTGTCTGGGGCCAGAGACGAGCTGTGGCCCGGCGGATCTGCCGATCGGCGTTCAGCTCATCCACCAAAACCCCGCGCCCGTGATCCCAGCCGGCCAGGCCCGCCTGATAAAGGTCGCGGGCGACGGCCGCAGCGGCCGGTTCATCAACCATGTGCGCCCAGCGGTCCAGCAGCCAGGCCCATTCGAACTGGTGGCCTGTATCGACCAGTTGGCCCAGATCGCCGGCGGCGGGGCGCCACTCGGCGTCAAAATACTCGCCCAGGAAACCGCTGCTCGAATCGATGAAGCGGCTCAAGGCGAGATCGACCAGCTCTCGGGCCAGGACGAGCCAGACCTCGCCGCCGCCGACCTCCACCCAGGCCATGGCCGCTTCCAGAAGGTGCATCAGCGGATTGGCCTGGAACGGATGGGCGCCCGCCTCGCGATAGCCGCCGGCCGGATGGGCGAAATGACGGCGAATGGCGGCCAGCAGCGCCTGGGCCGAGGCGGCGATGTGCGCCCGGTCCGCGGCCACCTGGTGCAGGGCGGCCAGGGCCATCAGTGCGAAGGCCTGATCGTAGAGATAGGCCGTCTCGTCCAGCGCTTCGCCCTGGGGTGTGACCAGGGTGCGGAACAGGCCGTCGGGCCGACGATAGTGCTGCTCAAAAAAACGCCAGCCGTGTTCGGCGGCCTGGCGCCAGGGGCCGGCGAGACCCAGCCGCGCGGCCTGGGCGTAAACGAAGGTCTGCCGGGCCTGGACCCTCGCTCGCTTGGGCGCTGACGGGGCGGCGCCATCCAGGCCGACCAGTTCGTAAAATCCGCCGTGAACATGGTCGCCGCCCAGGGCCCACCAGGCAGGTAGGGCGGCCGTACGAAACCAACGGTCATAGCGCTCAGCCCAGCCGGACAGGGTGGGGGGATCCGCCGGACCGAAGCTAGGCCCCCGCGCCGCCGCCTCGGCCACCGCCTTGACCCCTTGGCTGGAGTCCAGATCGCAGATCAGCAGGGCCCGATCATCAGCGATAACCGCCAAACGGCTGGCGCCGACCAGGGCCACCTGTAACGCGCCGCTGGTGCGCACCAGGCAATCGCGCGCGCCCTGCAAAAGCACATCCGGCGGAGCCGCGTTGCCATTCTCATCCTTGGACGAGGCGGCCCATACCGCGTCCCACGCCCCAAGGTCCGACCAGACAAAGGAGACGGGCAACACCGCGGCGCGGTCCGTGCGCTCCATGACCGCATAGTCGAGCGAAATCTTGGGCGCCGAAGCGAACACCGGGCCCAGGCGCCATCCCCGGCTGGAAGGCGTCGCCGACTCCACCGCAGCACGCGCCGCGGCCGATATCTCGGGCTGATAGCGATCGAGTTCTTCCAGCAATACATCCGCCCGGGCGATGAAGTTGCCGCTGTTCCACAGGTAGCCCGCCCGCAGATGGGCCGCCGCGGTCTGGACGTCAGGCTTTTCCACGAACGCCTGGTTACGCCGCACCGGAGCTGCGCCGGCAAGAAGCTCGCCGGGCTGGATATAGCCATAGGCCGTCGCCGGCCCGGTGGGATCGACGCCCAAGGTCACCACCCAGCCCTGGCTCGCGGCCACGCCGGCGGTCTCCACGGCCTTGAGGAAGGCGTCGTCATCGGGAATGTGGTGGTCGGAGGCGACGATCACGGCCACCCCGTTTGGGTCATGTCGCGCGATCCAGGCCGCGGCGGCTGCCACCGCGGGCGCGGACTCTCGCGCCACAGGCTCCAGCAGAACCTCGGCGGAAACCCCGGCCTGATCAGCCTCACGCTCGATCCAGCCCGCATGGCCCAGGCCGGCCACCACCAGCGGCGGCGCCGCCCCCGCCAATTGGGACAGGCGCACCAAGGTCGCCTGGAAAGGCGATCGCTCGCCCACCAGAGGGATGAACTGCTTTGGCCGCATTGGGCGCGACAGGGGCCAGAGCCGCGTACCCGACCCACCGCACATTATCACCGGATAGAATTTCATTTTCACTGCGAGCGACCCCTGCCGACCCTGTTTTGACCGCCCGCGGCGGGTTCGTCCAGCCGCGCCCGCCCATGGGCGGGGCCCGCAGGCGCCCAGCCTGCAGAACCGGCGCCGGCCGGCGGCCCTTGACGAGCCGCCAGGCTTGCTGAAGGCAGTCCTCGCGCCGGCCCCGCGCCGGCATTGGCGTAACACCGGCGGAATACGGCGAATGGTTGGGTGGGATAGAGTCGGAACGCCCGCGTCGCAAGCCGCGCCTGCAGGATGGGGCGTGAACTTCGCGGCGGGGTTGGCGGCGGGCCTCAGCCTTCTGGGGCTGCTATCCGCCGCCGGCGCCTGGAACCAGACCCTCGACCTGCTGAATCACGCCACTCCCGCATTCGTCGGCGGAGGCCTGCTCGGCCTGGTGGTCGGCTGGGCCAACCCGGGCCTTCGGCAGCGCCGCCTCTTGATGGTGCTGGGCGTTGCCGGCGCTCTCGCCGCCGGCATGCGGGTCGTTCCCGAAGCCTTGACCGGCTCCCAGCCGGTTCTCACCCCCAACGCGCTCCGGGTGACCTTGCTGACCCAGAACGTCTGGGACGCCAATGGCGACCCCCACGCTACGGCCCGCGCCCTGGCGGCCACAGGCGCTGACATCATCCTGCTGCAGGAGCTGGAGACGCCCGCCGCCCGCACCGTCGCCCGCGACCTGGAGCGCCGTTATCCCTATGTGGCCGACTGCAGCCTGGTGAACCGCTGGTGCGCCCTGGCCATCGTCTCGCGCCTTCCGATCAGCGCATGGTCCTATCACCAGGGCGGCTGGAAAGCCCCGGACTGGGACCGCCTGGTGCTGGTCCGCGCCACCATCGACAGTCCCGTCCTGGGGCGGTTCGAGGTGATCGACACCAAATTGGTGCATCCTTATACCGGAGACCTTCAGCAAACCCAGATTTCGCGGCTGGTCGACCGGGTCCGGGGGGGCGACCAGGACCATGCGATCCTGACCGGTGACTTCAACCTCACGCCCTGGTCCTTCGCCCTGCGCCGGGTTGATCGCTCGATCGCTATGCTGCGCCGCACACGCGGCCTGGCCACCTGGCCCAACCGGCTGCCCCTCCCGGGGCGCCCGTTTGTCATGCCGTTTGCAATCCTGCCGATTGATCAGGTCTATGCGGGAAGCGCCTGGCGGACCGTGTCAGTGACCCGCGGCCCTCGAACCGCATCGGATCACTATGGCGTCCTGGTCACCCTGACGCCGTCTCAGGACAAGGTGACGCGATAGGCTTGCAGTTGGCGCAATGCTTGCTACTCGAATGGGGCTTGGTCGAACAGCGAACAAAGCGATCTTGCCTGTTTGCGGCCTAGGCTCGGATTGATTGGGATTGATTTCGGCGGCGGGATATAGACAGTCCTCAAGACGCAGAACTGTCCGGGCGGACCGCGGGGAATGACGGCATGATGATGGTGTTCTTCGGGTTTGCCGTTGTATTCGGGGTGCTGTTTCTGCAACCCTACGTCTTCTATCCGATGTCGCTGTTGCTGCTGCCCCGCAAGCCCGTCCATCGGGACTCCGCTCGTCCCACACCCACCGCGACGCTTGTCTTCTGCGCCTATAACGAGGCGGCCTCGGTCCCGAGCAAGATCGCCAATCTGCGGGCCATCCGCGCTGTCGCCCCAGAGATCAAATTCGCCTGCTATGTGGACCAGAGTTCGGACGACACTCTGGCCCTGCTGCAGCAGCACGCCGACCTGATCGACGTCATTGCGGCTCCGGAGCGCACCGGCAAGGCCGCCGGAATGGGCATGCTCGCCGCGGCCGCCACCACCGAGATCATGATCTTCACCGACGCCAATGTGTTGGTCGAGCCGGAATCGGCGCCGCGCATCCTGCGCTATTTCCAAGATCCTGAGGTGGGCTGCGTCTGCGGCACCCTGATCTATACCAACCCCCAAGATAGCGCGACGGCGGGCACGAATTCGGCCTATTGGCGTCTGGAGGAGCTGATCAAGAAACGTGAAGCGCGCACCGGCTCCACCATGGGCGCCGATGGCTCCATCTTCGCCAGCCGCCTGGCCTACTATCCTGAGGTGCCCACTCATCTGCTCGACGACTTCATCGTGTCGATGTCCGTGGTCTTCGCCGGCCTGCGGATGATCAGCGCGCCTGACGTCCTCGCCTATGAGCGCTCGGCGGTGGCCAGCGAGGACGAGTTCCGGCGCAAGCGGCGCATCGCCTGCCGCGCCTATTCCAGCCATCGCTACCTGCGCCCGCAACTGGCCAGAATGAGTCTGACCAACCGCTACAAATACATCTCTCACCGGTTCCTGCGCTGGTATGGCGCGGCGACGGGCGCGATGAGCATTCTGTTCTGCCTGGCCTTCATAGGCTTGGCCTGGAGCTGGGTCGCCGTCGGCGCCCTATGCGCCTCGGGCGCGGCGATTTTCTGGCTAAGCTCGAAAATACGCGCGCCAGGGCTCAGTCACGTCTATGAGACAATCAGAGCGATATACGCCGCCGGGCTAGGTGTTTATGACGCCTGGCGAGGACGGACCTATCAGCGTTGGCAACCGATCCAAACCCGATGAAGCGCGGACCTGTCTCAGATGAGGACTTCTTGATCCTGCCACCCGCCGAAAATCCGCGGAGGCAAGGCGTTTGATGGCGCTCCTAATTGTCGCCTGCACGCTGTTCCTGTTGCTAGCGGCTTATCCCTACACCCTCTATCCGCTGTCGCTGATCCTGATGGCCCGCCCCCAGCAGCAGCAGCGCGTCGTGGATTGGACCCGGCCGAGCCTGGCGGTGTGCATGTCGGCGTTCAACGAAGAGAAGGTCATCGTCGCCAAGATCGAGAGCCTGTTGGCCATGGCCCGCGCCTACGGACCCGCGGAGATCTTCGTCTATGTGGACGGCGCCCAGGACCGCACCGCCGAACTCCTGCGGCCCTATGCCGACCGCATTCACCTGACGGTCTCCACCGCCCGGGCCGGCAAGACGGCCGGTCTTAACCTCCTGGTGGCCCAGAGCGATTCGGCGCTGCTGGCCTTCACCGACGCCAATGTGGAGACCCCGCTCGACGCCCTGATCCGACTGGCCGAGACCTTCAAGGACCCCAGCATCTGCTGCGTCTCGGCGAGGCTGCGCTATGTAGGCGAGGACGAATCCGGCATCGCCGTGGCCGGCGCCGTCTACTGGTCGTTGGAAGAGACTATCAAGGAGCTGGAGAGCCGCACCATCGGCCTGATGGGTGTCGACGGCGCCTTGTTCATGATCGACCGCGCCGCCTACGAGGGCGCGCCGAACCATCTGATCGACGACCTCTACGTCTCGCTGACCGCGGCGACCACCGGCCGGCGCGTGGTCTCGGCCCCGGATGTCACCGTGCACGAGCGGGGCGCCTCCCTGTGGAAAGAGGAATTCCGGCGAAAAGCCCGCATCGCCTGCCAGGCCTGGAACGTGCATCGCACCCTGTGGCCGCGACTCAGGAAACTGCCGGCCAATCAGCTCTACGGCTATATTTCGCACCGCGTGCTCAAATGGATGACCCCGTTCACGGCCTCCCTGGGGGGCCTGTTCGCCATCGCCATCCTGGCCAAGCTGATCGGCCTGGCATGGACCGCCGGTTTGGTCGGCGGCGCCTTGGTGGTGTTCGCGGTAGGCGTCTTCATGAATATTGGCCCGTTCCGCTTCATGGCCATGGCCGGGATCTCGCTGGCCGGCGTGGCTCAGGGCATCCTGGAATCGGTGTTCACGCGACGGACCTATACGGTCTGGACCCCAGCGGCTTCGGTGCGGGAACCATAGGGGCTTTCAGGGCCATGCGCGGCCTTGGATGAAGTGAAGGTTCAGATAGACCTCACACCTTCCTGCCGCTCAACGCCTGTCTGGCGATCTGCAGCCGGGTCTGGATCGGCTTGAACAGCTGGAAGAAATACTTGTTCCAATAGGCGAACAGATTGAGGTGGCGGATCACCGCCAGTCGCCGGGCCTCGCTCATGGGCGCGAAGGCTTCGCGGCGGCCGAGGCTGATGAAATCGCCGTCGACGCTGAAGGCGATATTGGCCTCGATGGGGATCATCTCCAGGGCCCATTGATGTTCGGGCTGGCGGCAGTCGCGGCTGGAGATCAGGTGCGCCCGACGCAACGCCGTGGCGGGTTTCAGCCCCATCAGGTCGATGTCGAAATCGAACCCCTCCAGCCAGGGACAGAGCCGGCGCAGCGCCTCGGGCCGCATCTCGTAGAACACATCATAGAGCGCCGCGCTGTCGTCCAGCGCCCTCAGGCTCCAGTCCCGCGGCCCCATATCCAGGGGCACCTGATACAGATTGACCGGCCGCTTGGTGTGGGTGCCGGGTTTGGCGGTGTTGGTCGATTGGGCCACGTTCGGATAAACGAAGAACCGGTCAGTCACCGTCAGATATTTGATGTAATATTTCTTCCAGCTGCTGTCCTTCCAGGCCTCCAGCTGTTCCGGCACGCCGTCGGACTGCTGAATCGGCTCCGCCTTGTGCACGTCATACCAGGCGCGAAAAGCGCTCCACTGAGCGGCGGTCCAGGCCTGGCCCCAGGAGGCGGCGACCTGCAGGAAGTGCACGTCCGACCCGTCGCTGATCGGCACGAAATTCAAGTTATTGAACTCATTCAACTTATAACTGTACAGGCCGATGCCGGCGACCCGCGAGTCGTCGGCATAGAACTCCGCCGTCCTACTGACCCAGTCGTAGAAATAGGGCGCGGCCACCAGATCGTCTTCGAACAGCACCGCCGCGCCATATTCCACCGCCAGGTCGCCGCAGGCCAGCACATGGGCGCGCAGGCCCAGATTGGCGGGGTGGGCGATGATGCGCTTTTCCCCGTGAGGCCAATCGAACCGCTCGGCCATGGACGCGGTGTCGGCATGGGGCGCGTAGTCGATGCTGATCACCAGCGGCACGTCCACATCCGCCGGATAGCGGGCGCGGGACAGGGACTCCAGCAGTCGCGCCAGGGAATCGGTGCGGTCATAGGCGATGACCACTACGGCGGGACCACGCGTTCGCGTCACTGCGTCGCTCTCCTTAAGGCTTCAGTTCCGCCCTTAGCCGATCGCCAAGGCGAAGGGTGAGGGCGAGAATGGTCAGGGTTGGATTGGCTTGGCTCGACGTGGGCAGCACCGAGCCGCTGGCTATATAGAGGTCGGCCACTCCATGGACGCGGCAGTCGGTGTCCACAACCCCCTGGCGCGGGTCGGCGGCCATACGGGTGGTGCCCAGATGATGGCCTCCATAGGCGCCTTCGGCCACCGCGCGGGTGGCCACGTCGGCGGGATCATAGTCCAACTGGCCGACGCCGGTCCGCTCCAGTTCGCTGGCCAGGAGGGCATAGGCGCGTTTCAGGCTCTCCAGGTCGATATCGGACAGGCGCCAATCGACCCTCAGCCGCGGCATGCCGTAGGCATCGCGATCGCCAGTGAGAGTCAGGCGGCTGTCAGGGTTGGGCGCCTGTTCGGCGTGGAACTCGATCGGGTAGCGATTATGCGGCGAGCCCAGCACCACCGAGGGCAACTTGCGCTCGGCCAGGGTGCGGTCGCGTATCCAACGCACGGCGAAGCCGGCCAGTTTGAAGGGATGGGCCAGGATATTGCCCACATGCCGAAGTCGTCCGCCCCAGCCAGGGCCGCCGTCGCGCATCTTGCGGCTATATTCGTACAGCACCAGGTCCTTGACCAGATACATGGCCGACAGGATCGGGTCGCCGTGCGAGGGATTCACTGGGTCCGGCAAATGGGTGCGAAAGATCGTATTCAGGCCCTGCAGCTCGCGCTGGGCCTGCTCGGTGATCCACAGGCGACGACGGACATAGACCCCCGCCGCATCCTTCTCGTAGTCGTAGTTGATCACCGACGGATCGCCGGCGAAGGTCACCTCGCCCGCCGTGGCCGCCAGGTGGCTCATATAGTAACGGCCCAGATGGTCGTGGTCATTGCCGATCCCGGCCGCGCGCACGTCGTTGGAGGCCAGCAGCAGGCGGGTGGTTTCCAACCCGCCCATGGCGATCACGTAGCGCCGAGCCCGGACGGGGATCCGAGCGCCATCGGCGACGGCGACCTCGATGTGGTCCACGGCCTTTCCATCGGGCTGCAGCCGAACGCCTGTGACCGGCGCGTTGAGATAGACCTTCACATTCTGGGCGGCGCTCAGCGCGTCGCCATAGCGGCGCCAGAAATCGGTGGGCTTGCTGAACCGTTCCAGCCGGGTCTCGATCCTGGCCCCATCCAGGCCGGGGGCGAACTCCGGTGGACGTCCGGGGAGGGCGTGACCCGGGTCGTAGTCGAACGGCCCCGCCTCCGCCGCGTCCTGGGCCGCGATATAGTAAGGTTCCAGGGCCTGCAGACCGATCGGCCAGCCGGGACCCGCAACCCAGGGCCGCTCTGCGAAATCGATCGGGTCGAAGGGGATGCAGCGGCCGCCCCAGATGCGGCTGGCGCCGCCAATGGCGCGGACGCGGAAATGGTGCAGAAACGGATGGCTCTTGGGATCGGCCACCTCGCCGCTATAGGCGTCCAATCCCTTGGCGTCGGGCTTGTAGCCGCCGGCCTCAAGCACAGCAACGGCAAGACCGCTATCGATCAGGGACGCCGCCAGGGTCAGGCCCGCGGCGCCGCCGCCGACGATGCAGACGTCGAATTGCGGCGACCGATCAGCCCCAAATCGCGGATCGGCCGCAAACTCACCGATCATGCGCCGCCGGTCTCCGAATCCGCCTGCATCGCTAGCATGTACAACCCCCGAAACGATGCTGACGTCCAGCCAGGACCATAGGCCAGGCGCGGTGACCAATCAGCAAACTCTGATCGGTGACACGCAAAATTCGTCCCGTGACCGTTCAACGGCCGGGCTGCGCCACGGGCCACGGTCGCCAGCCTAAGAAAGGTGCGGGTCGCCGTCGCTCCCAGCGAGCGGTTTGACCTCATCCGCCGGCCGAAGGGTAGGCCTGGCCGCGGCGCGGGAATGGCTTGCCGAAATAAACCGGCTTGGCCGGCGCAGGCGGCGCCGAATTCAGGGCGGACACCGGCGCGACATTCGTTGGTGGCGCGCTCAAGGGTGTGACGGCTACGGCGTCGACCGCTTCGCGCGTGGCGGCGGGCGTATAGATCTGGGCCACCTGCGCCAGGACCGGGGCCTTGTCGCTATGCGGCGCCATCACCGTGGTCGGACCGGTGTCGAAACCCGAAATTTGCGGCGGCGCCGGTTCGAAGCCAGCATATTCACCCCTGAAAGAGCCCGGCAGTCCGCTCCCGCCCATCCAGCGATAGAAGATATGAGCGCCGATCTGGGTTAGCTTGACCAAGGTCGGTTGCCAATAAGGGACAACCCACTGGGTGTGGTAGTGCGTGGCCTCGCCCACGCGTTTGAGCACATAACCGCCCAGGGCGCGCTGGGCGACTTTCTGGGCTCGGGTCCAGCCCGCCTGGCTGGGCCGCCGGCCGAGCGATCCGTCGCAGGTGAAGGTGAACTGGCAACCGGTGGGCAGAGTCGAGCCCTGAAACACCACGCCACAGACCGATTTGGGAAACAGCGGATGGCGGACGCGATTGAGCACCACCTGGGCGACGGCGGCCTGGCCTTCGTCGCTTTCCGAGGCGGCCTCGTAATAGACGGCCATGGTCAGGCAGGCCAGGGCCCGCGCCCGGTCGTTGGCGGCGTCGGCGGGAAAGCGGAACGGGCGCGCCGCCGCATTGGGCAGGACTGAAAAAGGAATGCTGGCATTGATCAGCGCCGCCTGTTGCGGGGTCAGGTCTTCATAGGTCTGGGCCGGCGGCGCCGGCGCTGCAACCTCGGCCTGGGGCGCCGAGGCGTCCGGCAATCCCGCATGGGCCAGCCGCGCCAGGGGATCGTACCGCTGGGCCAGGGCCAAGGTCGCAGGATCGAGATGGGCGTCGAATCGCTGGAACGCCGCTAAGGAGAATCGCCCGCCAGTGGCCCTGGCGATCTGGCGCAGGCGCACGAATTCAGCCTGCTGAACGCCCAGGGGAGCATGGCTGGCCCAGACGAGAGACGCCCCGCCGACCAGCAGGGCCAGACCCGCCACCGCGCCGGAAACATAACGCCAGAATGGTGTGGGCCAGGATGGTGTGGAATGGAGCGCCAGGCTCCGGCCCGGGCCCCCACGAACAAGGACAAACTGGCGCCCAATAGCACGCCAAAGCCCAAGCACAGGCTCCGAGATCATCTCAATCGGTATTATACGCCGCATCAGTTTGACCCATCCATGCCGAGCGGCGGGCTCGTAGCACGATGCGGGCCAAGTTCAATTCCTGGCCATGGTCAAGTTTGAGCAGCCCCCAGGGCTGGGTGAATCGGCCCGCACGAGCCGCAACGCGGGCTTTGGGCTTTGGTTCCGTCGGCTTTACGAATTCAGTGGCGGGTGAGGCGATAAATCCCATAGGCCAGCAAGAGGACCCACGCGAACGCGTTGAGCGCCAGGGCCGCGAATCGGTACCAATTGACCCGACTCAGCGGAGGGGATTTCGGATCCGGGCGCCCGGCGTGAGCGCGATGATCAAGCACGACCTGCAATTGCGCTTTCCTTTCGCGCGGCTGATCAAGCCCTCAGTCTTCGATGCGGCATTAGAACCTGATTCTACATTAACGCAACTTGATGAATTGTCGCACATCGCATTGCTTTGCCCGCCTAACCTCAAGCCCTGACACATCGCCGCAACTACCACAGTCAAGGCTCGCGAATCGACGGCGCCATCAGACAATATTAATTATAAAAATCAACAAACCAAGACCGGTTCCATCACCATTGCGTAACAACAAAACCCCAATGCCACTATAGCTTTGCCGTAAAAATGAGTTTGACCGTACGGACATCTCTGCCTTAACGATTGAGACCGGACAGCGCCTCGGCGTTTACAATAAATTATGTCCCTCCCCGTAGCCTGGAATCAGGTTTGCGCCACGGACTTCGGCGGGCGGCGTTCAGTGCAGGATAGAGGTCGCATGGCAGCTTCGTCGCTGTTCTCCGGCGTGGCGTCGCCACTCCGAAACGCGTTGCAGGCGTGTCGCCCGCATTTTGTGGCGGCGGCGAGCTTCAGCGCGCTGGTCAATGTGCTTTATCTGGCGCCGACGCTTTACATGTTGCTGGTCTATGACCGTGTGATGCCGACCAGCGGGCTTGAGACCCTGGCCCTGATCAGCCTTGTGGGCCTGGCGGCGAT
>DASXNV010000077.1:0-4598 GCA_036494815.1 Caulobacteraceae bacterium | reverse complement strand
GATGATCCACGATGTCATCATTGTGGGCGCCGGTGCGGGCGGCGCGAGCGCGGCGAGCCTGCTTGCCCGGGCCGGCGCGAGCGTCCTGCTGCTCGACAAGTCCGCCCCCCCTCGCGATACGGTTCGCAGCGACGGGTTGATGCCACAGGCCATCTACTGGCTCGACCGGCTGGGCTGCGCCGGCGAGGTGCTGGCCCAAGCCAGGGGCTGCATCAAGGCGTGCGACCTCTATCTCGATGGGCGCCCCCTGCTCAGGGGCCGTTTTCCAGGCCACACTTCCTATCCCGATTTCGCCATCCTGATCGTCCGCCGCCAGTTCGACGAGATCCTTCGCCGGCACGCCTTGGCCAGCGGCGCGCGGTATCAGGGCGACAGCCTGGTTCGCGGCCTTGAAAACGAAAAGGACTATGTGCGCGTGCTGACGCAGACCGGTCGGCAGGCCGTGGAACATCGCGCGCGGATCGTGATCGGCGCCGACGGCGCCAGCTCCGCGGTTTCGCGCGCGATCGGCAACAGCCTCCGGGATGGCGTGCTCGGGCTGTCGGTGCGCACCACCTATGCCGATGTGAACTGCGACGCCGGCATTCGCGTCTATTTCAATCGCAAATACTTCCCCAGTTACGGGTGGGTGTTCATCGACGACCACCATACCGCCTGTGTCGGCCTGGGCTGCGCGGTGGACCGGAAATTCCCGCTCGCCGACAATCTGGGACCTGGCCTGCGCCAGTTCATCGAAGCGGACCTGACAGAGACCCTGGCCGGCGCAACTCGCATAGGGCCCTTCTCCGGCGGCATCGCTGGCCATTACCGGCCAGCCGCGATCACCGCCGATGGCGTGATGCTGATCGGCGATGCGGCCAACCAGGCCGACCCCCTCAACCGCGGCGGCATCCACACCGCTATCGAAGGCGCCTTCTGCGCCGCCGCCGCTTGCCAGCATGCCCTGGAGGCCGGCGATTTCTCTCGCGCGGCCCTCGCTCGTTACGAAAAGCTGTGGAGCGCGCAATGCGAGCCGGACTGGCGGGCCTCAGAGATCTTCATGTCGATCGCAAAAAACCCGGCTTTGAAGGACTTGGCGCTGTTTGTGATCGAGCAGGTCGGCGCACTCACCGAAGCGGATGTGGAATTTGGCGCTTTCGCCAGCGGCGTCTTCAGCGGTGTAGTTTCACAGAGCAACTGGCTCACGCCCCGCGCCCTTTATGACGCCTTTCCCAAGGCGCCGGCCGCCTGGAAGGCCTTGCTGCGAAACAACAGCCGCAACAAACAAAATGCGGTGGCCGGCTCCGTTCGCCTGGCGGCGGGCGCCCTGGCCAGCGCGGCGCGAAGCGGCGCGGGCCTGGCGCGCAATCCGGGCGCCAACGCCCACTGGGGTCTGGAAGTGGCCACCAAGGCCTTGAAGTTCGCCGAACACCAACTCGCGACTCCATCCGCAGTCGCGTTCCCGGGAAATTGACAGCAGGAAAGGACTAAAAACATGGCCTCGATATTCGATCCGGTTCGAAATCTTATCCACGACACGGCGCAGGGGCTGGTCGACGCCCAAGTCACCACCAAGGTCGCGGATATGTACAGCAACTTTGTCAGCGCCGGACTTGGCGTGGTCAATGACACGATCAAGATCGTCAGTGACGTCACCGCGCCGCCGCCGCCCACGCCGACACCAGGGCCCTGAACTCAAGCATCGCATTTTCAAGGAGGTCGTCATGTATACTGGACTTTGGGATCGTTGCGGGCGCGCCGCGCCTCAGGCCTGTTACTACTACCCGGCCATGGTGGTGCCCCGCGAGATCGACGCGGATTCGACCACCCCGTCGCAGGACGGA
Source organism: Caulobacteraceae bacterium (assembly GCA_036494815.1). GTDB lineage: Bacteria > Pseudomonadota > Alphaproteobacteria > Caulobacterales > Caulobacteraceae > Poindextera. The sequence goes on along the minus strand of DASXNV010000077.1, from coordinate 2,775 downwards.
CTTGTGGGCGGCGCGCAGCAGGTCGCCCTTTCCCTCGAATATCTGGTCGACGCCGGAGCGACATCTCCGACCGTGCAGGTCACCACCGCCGCAGGCGGCAGCAGTGCGACCTGGAGCGATAGCGCTCCTGCGACCGGCTACACCGTGCGCCAGGCGGTTCTCACCGTAACGCCCGGAACCAAGGTGACGCTCGCCGTGAACAACGCCATGGCGAGACTGAGGTGGTGCGAAACGATCTGCTGCTGAGACGAATCTGGGTCGGTGCTTCAACAAGGAGACACGCTATGAATTCAACGCGCTACGCCGCTCGATACTCCGGTTCCCGAGTGCTGCCCTTCGCTCCGCCCGGCCGAGGCTACGCTTCCGGTACCTGCCATTCCTGCGGACAGCCCAGCTGCGATTGCCGTTGCGGCTCCCGCCAGTGCCGCAAAGAGGCCAAGGAGCTGAGCTTCACGCCAGACGCCAAGACGGTCGGCCGCGGCAACGTCCCTCCCGGCGGCCTGGTTGGAAACCAACTCAACACCAGCGCGGCAGCCGACGGTACGACGACAACGACCACGGGGGCGACGGCTTTCGTCGGTGGAGGCTGCTGCGTGCATATTTCTCTCGAATATGCGCCGATCACCGCCACCGCCCAGTCCCTCGTCGCCATCTTGGCCAAGGACACAGAGGGGACGGTGCTGGCCTGGGAGAAAGCCGATCCGCCGGGAACGCACTATCAGGTCAAGGAGAACGTCATCACGGTCAAGCCGGGAGCGACCATCACACTGATCGCCGTCAACGCCACCGTGCGCGCCCGCTGGTGCGAAGTCTTCAGCTGCTAATTCAAGGAGGCCACCATGGTCGATGACCAGACCCAACAAGCGGCGCCGCAGGACGGCCCAGCGGGCGCCGCGCCGAACAAGGCTCAGGAGGAGTTCGCCAAGTATCAGAGACGCATGCAGGCGCAGCCGGCGGGGCCCATTCCGGGGGGCGTGTTCTATGCGAACGCCGGCCCGAGCTGGGCCGTGCCCCCCTCGATTGCCATGCTGCCGCCCTATGCCGGCGCCCCACCACCGCCGACGGCGGGCTCGCTCACTGAGGGCCTCGGCGCCAGCCTCCGCCTGGGGATCGACCTGATCAACGCGGCCTTGGCGGGCGGCGTGCGTATCCTGGGCGGATTCGCCGACGCCTATGGCCACGAAGACTGCGGCTGCGAATCCTGCTGCGAACCGACCTGTTGCGAGCCGGACTGCTGCGACTGCGATTGCTGCCACCCCGGGGTTGGAAACTGCTGCTAAACGGCGCGGTGGGATCGAGGCGTCGTCGTCGATCAGCAAGGCGCCGGCAGGGAGCATCCAGGGTCCCTTAGCGGATAGCGATTGCTTGCCCCCGGAGGTGGTGCTCTTTGACCAGCAATGCTGCAGCCATTCGGTGAGGAGATCTGGATAGCGGACGGCCCCACGACGGCCGTGATCGGCTTTCACTACCCGACGCGGATGGCCGTCATCAGGGTGTCCGGCGGCGCACTCTTCATCTGGTCGCCCATACCGCTCTGGCAGGAACTGCAGGCGGCGGTCGATGCGCTCGGCGACGTGCGCTACCTCATCGCACCGAACTCGCTTCATCACCTGTTCCTGAGTGAATGGCGGGGCGCCTATCCCGACGCCAAGCTCTACGCGCCTCCCGGGTTGCGCGAGCGGCGAAAGGATATCGACTTCGATGAGGATCTTGGCGACACGCCGGCCCATGAGTGGTCCGAGGAAATCGACCAGGTCCTGGTGCGGGGCAATTTGATCACAACCGAAGTCGTATTCTTCCACCGCAAGAGCCGCACGGTGATCTTCACCGACTTGATCCAGCACTTCAGCCCCACATGGTTCACCAGCTGGCGCGCGGTCGTCGCCAGGTTGGATCGCATGGTGGCGCCGCAGCCTGAAGTGCCCCAAAAATTCCGGAACGCATTCATCAACCGCCGCGCCGCACGCGCGGGGCTTCGGCGCATCCTCGCATGGCCGTCCAAGAAAGTGCTGATGGCGCATGCCACCCCGATAGAGGACGATGGCCAAGCATTCATCGCTCGCGCGTTTCAATGGCTATTGATCTGATCTCGCCATCCAGTCCGAGCCATGGGATCTAAATAGGAATTGCAGCGAGCCGCCGTCCCTCCCTCGTCGGCCCCGGCCGCTGGGTAGCTGCGCGACAGTAGGGTAGCGCTCTGCTCATGGAGGTGATTTGCGGCATTCAATCGTCAAGCAGGCATGATCCGTTTCATAAAGTCGCATAAATTTGTAGCATTTAGGTCGATCAATGTCAGAATTCCCACCCTGTTTCTTGTGACGGTAGGATAAAGCGGGTACCCCCGCCGCCGTCCCTGCGATCCTAACTGACTGTCTGCCGGTTGGTTTTGGGAATATTTTCCGGCACTCCAAATTTAGCTTGGTGCGCGATTCTCCACATTGCCTTAGATTTAAATATTCCGACCGGCACGATCGGAGTTCGACGGCCTTGGCGCGAGTGGGCCGGATTGACGCCGCCCGCTCAAGGCTGGCGCTTGCGGGCGCCCGCTTCGCGGCTTCGGCCTTTACCGGCCGGCTCCGATCCGGCTGGGGATTGGCGCGCCGCCTGGGCGTGGCACGGAGGGGGGTGTTTTCGCCTCACGCCTGACGAGAGGGATGGACCGCGCGCCCGGGATCGGCGAGTCTCGCCGAAGCGCGAACGCAATGGCACAAGAGGGCGGCGCGCCCTTGATGGAGTCCGATGAAGACCAGCCTGGATCATTTGCCGGCGGCCAAG
>DASXNV010000076.1:0-33270 GCA_036494815.1 Caulobacteraceae bacterium | reverse complement strand
GAAACGCCCCGCCGCCCGGATCAGGGCTGGCCAGAGGCGGCGGGGCACGAAGGTGACCTTGCCGCCCACGAGACGGCACACCAGAATGTCCGGCGACGCCTCAATCGCCTGCATCACCAGGAAGATCTCGCGACCCCTTTGGTGACCCCACCAACTGCCGCGGATCGGCTCGCCGGCGATAGCCTCGGTCATGTGCGGAACCGGGCCCTTGGCCGAGGCCAGCACCACGCCGTGGGTCTGGATGAAGGACAGGGCCTCATCTGGCGTCATGAGGGCCAAGGCCTGATCATCGCGTGACGGACCCGGTCAGGGAGGCCTTGTCCAGCGCCTGTTTCGAGATCAGGGCGGGCAGGCCGCTGGCCTTGGCGTCCGGGGCGATGGTGAAGCTGGCCGTCGGCATGGCCCAGATCGTGAACTGGTAGTGATGCACGCCTGACCTGGCGGGAGGGCAGGGGCCGTCATAGGCTGGATCGCCGAAGTTACTGACCACGGCCTTGGCCGGCGCGGGCAGGTCCTTTGCGCCGCGCGCTAGGGATGTGGCGCTGGCCGGCAGGTCGACCACGATCCAGTGGGACCACTGGGCCGGCTTTACGTCCAGGTCGATCAAGGTCAGCACGAAGCTTTTGGTCCCGGCCGGCGCTCCGCTCCACGACAGCTGCGGCGAGATATTGTCGCCGCCGCAGCGGGGATAGATCTGCGCCATTGCGATGGTCGCGTTGGGATGGATGTCGGTGCTGGTGAGGGCCATGGCCATGGCGGCGGGGGCGGCCAGGGTGGCTAGGGCCATTGCGAGAGGGGCGAATGCGCGGATCATGGGGTGCGCTCGGCTGGGGTTGGGCTGGCACGACCTCGAGATCTTACCCAATTTCGCTCATCCCGGTGAATGCCTGGTGGATTCCGGGGAGGGGCGGTGGTCCTAGTCCTCCGTATCGATGCTCGCCTGCATGGCCGGGGCATAGCGCGGGCCGGTGACGGTGTGAGCGTTCACCAGGGCCTCGACCTGCGCCACGGTGTCGGCGTCCAGCGTGATCTGCGCCGCCAGGGCGTTTTCCCGCATGTGGTCGGGATTGGTGGTGCCGGGGATGGGGACGATGATCGGGTCTTTCTGCAGCAGCCAGGCCAGGCACAGCTGGGCCGGGGTGCAGCCGGCGGAGCGGGCCAGGGCGGCGAAGGCGTCGAACAGTTTGAGATTGGCGGCAAAGGCCTCGCCCTGGAACCGCGGCATGCCCTGGCGGAAATCGCCGGGCTGAAGGGCTGCGATGTCGCGCACTCCGCCGGCCAGGAAGCCGCGCCCCACCGGGCTGAAGGCCACGAAGGCCACGCCCAGCTCGCGGCAGGCGTCCAGCACCGCGATTTCCGGGTTGCGGGTCCAGGGTGAATATTCGGTCTGCAGGGCGGAGATGGGATGCACCGCATGCGCCCGGCGCAGGGTCGGGGCGGAGACTTCTGACAGGCCGATGCTCTTGATCTTGCCCGCGCGCACCAGGTCGGCCAGGGCGCCGACGCTATCCTCGATGGGCACGCGCTTGTCCCAGCGGTGCAGGTAGTAGAGATCGATGACCTCCACGCCCAGCCGCGCCAGGCTTTCGTCGCAGGTCTGTTTCAGCCGCTCGGGCGAGCCGTTCAGCTCCCGTTCCTCGCCGCGCGACAGGCCGCATTTGGACGCCAGCACGAACTCGTCCCGCCGGTCCTTCAAGACCTCGCCCACCAGCCGCTCATTGTGGCCGACGCCATAGACCGCGGCTGTGTCCAGGAAGCTGTAGCCGGCGTCCAGAGCCCCCTTCAGCACTCGCTCGGCCTGCTCCCGCGGCGGTGGCGGGCCATAGGCGTGGGAGAGGCTCATGCAGCCGAGGCCTATTGCTGAAACTTCGAACGAGGCGATGCGGCGTTTATGCATATTGGAACTCCTCAGGCTGGCGGGCCGAGAGGCCCGCTTCAGGGTGTGAGGTCAAGAGCGAAGACGTTCGGGCCTGCCTAGCCCCGCCCCTTCGAATAATCCGGCGCCCGCTTCTCCAGAAACGCCCGCACGCCCTCGCCGAAGTCTTCGCCCTGGGCGCAGAGGATCTGGTTGCGGTCTTCCATGGCGATGGCGGCTTCCAGGCCCTGGGCGTCGATAGCGAAGTTCAGGGCTTCCTTGGTCAGGCGCAGGCCAAGCGGGGTGGTGCGCATCATCTCGTCCAGCAACTCGCGGGCCTCGGCCTCCAGGGCGTCCGCCTCGACCACCTTGCTGACGAAACCCAGAGCCAGGGCGCGTTCGGCGCGCAGGAAGCGGCCGGTGAGCATCAGTTCCGACGCCACCGAGGCGCCCACCATGCGCGGCAGGAAATAGCTGACGCCGATATCGCAGGCCGACAGGCCGATCTTGATGAAAGCTGCATTCATTTTCGCCGTGGGCGTGGCGATGCGCACGTCCGAGGCCAGGGCGAAGGCGAAGCCGCCGCCGCTGGCCGCCCCGTCCACCAGGGCGATGATCGGCTGGGGACAGCGGCGCATGGCGATGACGATCTCGCTGATCCGCCTCTGGCTGATCAGTCCGGCGCCGGGGCCGCGCGGTTCGTTGCCTCGCGGCTCCTTCAGGTCGAGGCCAGCGCAGAAATTGGCGCCGGCGCCGCGCAGCACCACCGCGCGGATGTCGTGGCGCCAATAGAGGCCGACGAAGAAGTCGCGCAGCTCCTCCACCAGGGCGCGGTTCAGGGCGTTGAGGCTGGCCGGGCGGTTCATGGTCGCCCAGATCACCTCGCCCTCCTGGACGATGGTCAGGTGGTCATAGGTCATGGCTGGAGCAGGGTTCATGCCTAACGCGCCCCGCTGGTGGGGATCTGGTTGAAGGGTACGTCCTTGTCGACGCGGATGTCGGCGGGCAGGCCCAGCACCCGTTCGGCGATGATGTTGCGCAGGATCTCGTCGGTGCCGCCCTCGACACGGGTGGCGGGCGAGCGCAGCAGCATGGCCTGGAAGCGGGCGTTGGCGGCGCTGATCTCCGGATCGTTGATGATCCCCGCCTCGGCCTGCAGGTCCAGGGCGAAGGCGGCGATGTCCTGCATAGTGGCGCCGGCCACCAGCTTGCCGATGGAGTTTTCCGGCCCCGGGGTCTCGCCGCGCGACAGGGCGGAGATGGCGCGAAAGCCGGTATATTTCAGCCCGCTCTGGCGGCAGGCCCAGGTGGCCAGTTTCGAGCGCACCGCCGGGTCGTCCACCGCCAGGCCGTTGGCGGTCTCGATGCGGCTGCAAAGGTCGAACAGCTCGGGAAAGCCGGTGGACATGCCCGAGCCGATGGACAGGCGCTCGTTCATCAGGGTGGTCAAAGACACACCCCAGCCGCCGCCCACGGCGCCCAGGCGCTGGGCGTCGGGAATGCGCACATCGGTGAAATAGACCTCGTTAAAGCCGGACTGGCCGTTGACCTGCTTGATCGGGCGGATCTCGACCCCGGGCGAGCGCATGTCCAGGAAGAACATGGTCAGGCCCTTGTGCTTGGGCACGGTGGGGTCGGTGCGGGTGATCAAAAGGCCCCAGTCGGAATGCTGGGCGCCCGAGGTCCAGATCTTCTGGCCGTTGATGACCCAGTCGTCGCCCCCATCTTCAGACTTGGCGCGCTCGGCCTTGGTGCGCAGGCCGGCCAGGTCCGACCCGCCGGCCGGTTCGGAGAACAGCTGGCACCAGATCTCCTCGCCCGAGGCCAGGGGCGGCAGATGGCGGCGCTTCTGCGCCTCGCTGGCATAGGCCATCATGGTCGGGCCGCACATGCCGTGGCCGATGATGAACACGCCGGACAGGGCGGAATAGACCCCTTCCTCCTGGCCCCATATCACCCGTTCGATAGGGGAGGCGCCGCGACCGCCGTATTCTTTCGGCCAGTGCAGGCAGGCCCAGCCGGCCTCGGCCTTCTTCTTCTGCCAGGCCTTGGACGCGGCCATGGGGTCGACGCTCTTCACGCCGCCGGAGCCGAAGCCGGCGGTGGCCAGTTCGGCGTGCAGCTCTTTGGGCGCATTGGCGTCGATCCAGGCGCGGACCTCGGCGCGGAAGGCGGCCTCTTCGGGGGTGTCATCGAAATTCATGGCTTACGTCCTTCCGATCAGGCGGCGTTGCGCGCGCGCAGGCGCGAGATCAGCTTGTCTTCCCACTGGGACAGCGGGCCGAGATTGAGGGCCAACAGGTTCGAGCGCCGGTAATAGAGGTGGCAGTCGAAGGCCCAGGTGAAGCCCATGCCGCCATGGACCTGGATGTTGTTCTTGGAACAGTGCTGGAAGGCCTGGGTGGCGCTGACCCGGGCGGTGGCCGCCGCCTCGGGCAGTTCGGCCGCGCCGGTCGAAAGGGCCCAGGCGCCATAGTAGCCGTTGGAGCGGGCCAGGGTGGCCGAGACATACATATCGGCCAGCATGTGCTTGACCGCCTGGAACGAGCCGATCGGCCGGCCGAAGGCCATGCGCTCCAGGGCGTAGTCGCGGGCCATTTCCAGCGCCCGGTCCGACCCGCCCACCTGTTCGAAAGCGGTCAGGATGGCGGCGCGGTCATAGACCTGGGACAGGATCGACCAGCCTTCGCCGGCGGCGCCCAGCAGCTCGGCCGGCGCGTCCTGGAAGGTCAGCCTGGCGTGGCTGCGCGAGGGGTCGATGGTCGCCACCGGCTCGCGGGTGACGCCAGCGCCGTGCAGGTCGACGATATAGAGCGAGATCCCCCGTTCATCGCTCCCCGGGGCGGAGCGCGCGGCGACAATGACGAAATCGGCGATGTCGCCGTCGGCCACCGGCAGCTTGGTTCCGGTCAGCGTGCCGCCGTTGACGGCGGCCTTCAGGGTGCGGGGTGTAGCGGCGCCGACGCCCTCAGCCAGGGCGAAGGTCCCGATGGCCTCGCCGGAACAGAGCTTGGGCAGCCAGGCCTGCTTCTGGGCTTCGGATCCCGCCACCAGCAGGAATTCGGTGGCCAGGAACACTGACGACGAGAAGGGAACCGGCGCGATCACTCGGCCCATTTCCTCGGCCACCACGCACAGCTCCAGATAGCCGGCGCCCAGGCCGCCATAGGCCTCGGGCACGGCCACGCCCAGAAAGCCCATCTCGGCCAGGCCCTTCCACAGCTCGCGGTCAAAGGGCTGGGCGCCCTCCAGCACGGCGCGAACGGCCTTGGGCGGGCATTTGGCTTCCAAAAACCGCCTGGCTTCTGTCCCCAGCTGCTTCTGTTCGTCGGAGAATTCGAAATTCATCAGCGTCCCTCACCCAGGATCGTATCGTTGGGAAAAAGCCTAGAGCCTTGCCCCGGCGGAAGTCCAAGCTGTGATTTTTCGAATCTGCGGATCTAGGAGCCCGCCTTGGCCGCGCGACGGCGCTCCAGAAATTCCCCCATCATCCGGCCCGGCTCCTCACCGGCCCAGCACTGGGCGAAGGCGTCGATACCGGCCTGGATGGCGCCGCTCATGGGCAGTTCCTCCCAGCGCCGGATCAGCGCCTTTTGCAGGCGCAGGGCCTCTGGGCCCGCCTCGCAGATCTGGTCCAGCCAGGCCTCCACAGCCGCGTCCAGAGTTTCGGGCGACGCAACCTGCTCGACCAGGCCCCAGCTTAGGGCCTCGGCGGCGGCGATGGTCGAACCCAGCAGCAGCATCTGGCGCGTGCGGCCCCAGCCGATCAGGCCGGGCAGCAAGGCGGCTTCGACCACCGAGGGCACGCCGAGCTTGACCTCCGGCATGCCCAGCTGTGCGCCTTCAGCGGCGATACGCATGTCGCAGGCGGCGGCCACCTCCAGCCCGGCGCCCAGGGCGAACCCCTGGATGCGGGCGATCACAGGCGCTGGGAAGTCCCGCACCGCCGCGCAGCAGGCGTGGACCCGGGTGATGAAGGCGCGGCCGCTATCGGCGTTCAGGGCGGCCATTTCGGTGATGTCGGCGCCGCCGATGAAGGCCTTGTCGCCCTCGCCGGTCAACACCACGGCGCGGATCGAGCGATCCTGGGCCAGGTCTTGGAATGCGGCGACGAAGGCGGTCATCACCGCGCTGTTCAGGCAGTTCAGCCTGGCTGGGTTGTTGATGCTGATCTTGGCGATACGCGCGCCGTCCGCGCGATCGACGATCCGCACGATCACGGGCTCTGTGGTGGTGTCCGTCATGGTCGCTCCCCTTAACATTGGCCGCGCCGATGAGGCGCGTGGTTTGGGACGGGTCTTAGGGCGTCGAACCGGCCTCGACCATGGCCTGACGCGCCATCCCCCTGTTTTGAATACAGGCGACACCCTAGAGGTTTGATTTGTCGCAGATTCTGGGTCCTGCGAAGCGCCTGCGCCGGCGCCAAAGGCCCAGGGCGATTAAATTCGGGGCGCCGGCTGCGCCGATTTCGGGCGGATCGGTGTCTGGGCGGCTTTAGGTCGCTTGGCGGACTCAAAGGCTTTGGACCTCGGCTCAGGGGGCGTGAGGCTCCACCTATCGGCTGGTCAGAGGGGCCGCCCGCGCTCATGCGAGCGCGTCCGACGCCTTACCGAACAAGGGAAGGCGCGGTTCGTCGACTGCTGTGGGTCCAGTTTTTGGTAAGCATTGGTTATCGGGGGTAAGTAAGGCGGGATGCGAAATCAATTTCCAACGTTAAGCAAAAATTTTGGGCGCGCTTGCGCTTAAATCGTTGTCAATTCGGTTATTGCGGCGCAAGCATGGTCACTTGGAATAGGGCGGGGGAATCGTCCAATCCAAAGGTGGGACCAAATAGTCCGCGTATTGGGCGCTTCAGAAACAACTCCCGCAGCTCGCTGCGGTTTGAGGTCGGGGACTCTGTGTCGGTGCAGATACTGAAAAAAAGCCGATTTATTGAGTCCGCTGCAATCAAGAGACGCCGCCGGGAAGCGGGAACGTCCAATCCAATCTAACCATGTCAACACAAGGGGTTTGAGACATGAAGTCAGCGTTGCTCAGCAGCAGTATCATCGCCCTGGTCGCGGGTCTCGCCGCGCCCTCCCTGGCCGCCGCTCAGGCCGCGCCCGCTGCGCCCGGCGCCGAAGCCCAGAGCGAAATCATCGTCACTGGCACGCGTCAGACCGGCGTGAAGGCCGTCGACAGCCCGGCGCCGATCCAGCTCGTGGGCTCGGCCGCCCTGAAGCGGGTGGGCCAGCCGGATCTGATGCAGGCCCTGGCGCAAAGCCTGCCGTCCTTCAACGCTCAACAGTACGGCGCCGACACGGCGGCCCTGACCCTGTCGGCGGCGCTGCGCGGCCTCAATCCCAACCAAACCCTGGTGCTCGTCGACGGTAAGCGCCGTAACGGCACCGCCAACCTGCAGGTTGACGGCGGCAGTCCCTTCCAGGGCGCTGCCGCGACGGACCTGAGCTTCATTCCGGTCGACGCCATCGACCACATCGAAGTGCTGCAGGACGGCGCCGCGGCCCAGTATGGCTCCGACGCCATCGCCGGGGTGGTGAACATCATCCTCAAGAAGCAGGACCATGGCGGCAGCATTTCTGGCACGGCGGGACAATATTATGAGGGTGATGGTGAAACCGCGGCCCTGTCGCTGAACAAGGGCTTCAATATCGCCGACAGGGGTTTCTTCAACGTCACCGCTGAAGAACGCGTCCACAGCACCAGTCGTCAGGGGACCTACGACCAGCGCATCAGCGATCCGAGCGGCGCCATGCTGCCCGGCCTCAACGCGCTCAACGCCGCAGGCGTCACAGGTGCGCCGGGCTATCCCAAGATGAACAACATCTATGGGGATCCGCAATATCAACTCTACAACATCATGTATAACGCCGGCTTCGACCTCGGCTCCGGCGTGCAGTTCTACAGTTCCGGCAGCTACGGCCATCGCTCGGCGTCTGGCGCCGAGAACTACCGTGTGCCCAACAAAGTCCAAGGCTGCACCGGCACTTCGCTCAATCCCGGCGTGCTGTCCGGCGGCGCCTGCAACGCCGGCAGCACGCTTGTGACTCCGTTCCCCGATGGCTTCGACCCGCGGGAGAAGTTCGTCGAAGACCAGTATTCCTTCACCGCCGGCTTCAAGGGTGCGCTGATCGGCTGGAACTGGGATATTTCCAGCACCTACGGCAAGGATCTGGACGACGTCTACACGATCAATTCGGCTAACGCGCAGCTATTCGCGGATCTGCAATCCATCAATTCCGCACCGCTGGATCCGCAGCGTAATTTCTATGACGGCCGATTCACCGCGACCGAATGGACCAACAATATCGATATCAGCCGGGACTTCGAGACCCATTTCCTGGCTTCCCCGCTGAACATCGCCTTCGGTGGCGAGACCCGGCGCGACACGTTCGCCATCGGCGCCGGTGAGCCCAATTCCTACTATGGTGGCGTGGGCGCTCAGTCGTTCTCGGGCTACTCTCCTCTGGATGCGGGCGGGCATTCGCGGACCAGCTATGCCGGCTACGTCGATCTGGCTGCTGATCTGATCACCGGCCTGCATGTGGATCTGGCCGGGCGGTTTGAGCACTATAGCGACTTCGGCGACGCCAAGGTCGGCAAGCTCACGGCGCGCTATGACTTCAACCCGATGATCGCCATTCGCGGCACGGTCAGCACGGGTTTCCGCGCGCCGACCCTGCAAGAGGAGTTCTACGAAGGTATCAATGTCTCGCCGTCCTTCGTTCAGGGTCAGTTGCCGCCAAACTCGGCGGCGGCCCAGCTTACGGGCTTTAGCAATCTGAATCCTGAAACGTCGAACAACTATAGCTTCGGCGTCGTGCTGCATCCGATGGACAAGCTGCAGATCTCGGCCGACTTTTACGAGATCGATATCAAGAACCGCATCGTCGGCAGCGCTTTCCTGCTGGGTTCTGAAGTCGTCACCTGCCCGAGTACCTTGGCTCCAGGTTGTACGACCGGCACGTTTAACGCGACCGTTTCGCAGGCCATCCTGAACGCCCTGCATTCGCTCCACGTGAATACGAACGGCGCCAGCTACACGGGCATCCAGTTGTTCACCAACGGCGTCAACACCCGCACTCGCGGCGCCGAGGTGGTCGCCACCTATGCCTCCGACTTCGGCGACATGGGTCACGTCGACTGGTCGGCGGGCTTCAACTACAACGAAACCACCATCCAGAGTATCAAGCCTTTGCCGGCTGCGGACTTCAACGCCGATCCCAATGTCGGCCAGACCGCCCTGCTGCTGCCTTCCGCCACCACAGCGCTCACTTCAGCAACGCCGAAGTTCAAGGTCGTGCTCGCCGGCTACTGGACCAAGGACCAGTGGAGCGTCAACCTGAGGGAAGAGGTCTATGGCCCCGTTTCGCAAGAACTCAGCTTGAGCGGGTCGGGGGCCGGGAATGGCGCCGTCGATGTGAAGGAAGGCACCCTCGGCATCACGGATCTGGATATCGGTTACAAGGTCAACAGCCATCTGCGGATCAACGCCGGCGCCAACAACCTGTTCGACCAAAAGCCTGCGCAGGTGCCGACGATCGTCAATCCGACTAACGGTCACCTGCAGCCCGCCGACGGCAACAACGTGTTCGGCGAGCCGATCCAGTTCTCGCCCATCGGCATCAATGGCGGCTACTACTATGGCCGTGTCACCTACACCTTCTAGCCAGACCTAGGTTAGGCAAGATAAAGGGCGGGCCGGGGGCGACTCCGGCCCGCCGCTTTTTGGGATTAGCCCCAACCTCCCGCTCTTTGCGACCCTCGCCGGGAAGCGCGGATATGAGTCGGTTGGAAGCCCCTGATACGCAAGGATGATCCTCGGATGGTTGAGGCGCCGCCCAGTTCCCTGTCGGCCGCGATCGAACAAACGGCGGGGCTGCTCGCGCTGGATCCGGCTCGGGCGGAGCAACAGGCGCGGGCCATCCTCAAGCAGGCGTCCAACGATCCGCGCGCGCTCCTGATTCTCGGCTCGGCTCTGCGCCGCCAAGGCGATGCGCAAGGCGCCCACAGCCTTCTGGCGCCGCTGGCCAGAGCGTTCCCCAAGGCCGCCAACACCCACTACGAACTGGGCCTCAGCCTGGCCAGCCTCGGCCGGCCGGCGGACGCCGTCGACGCCCTCCGCCATGCGGTGAGCCTCAAGCCAGATCTGCCCGAAGCCTGGCGGGCCTTGGGCGATCTGCTGTTTCGGGCTGGCGATGTGGACGGCGCCGAGGCCGCTTATGCGGCGCATTCCCGCGCCTCAATCCGTGATCCGGCTCTGCGGGAAGCGGCCCAGGCCCTGCAGGAGGGGCGCGTCGCCGAAGCCCAGCAGGCGCTGCGCAAACGCCTGCTGGTCCAGCCCGACCATCCGGAAGCCCTGCGCCTGATGGCCGAGGCGCTGGGCCGCTCGGGAAACCATGCCGAGAGCGAGGTCCTCTTGGCCCGCTGCCTGGAACTTGACCCCAGCTATGACGGCGCCCGCTTCAACTACGCCGACGCCCTCTTCCACCAGCAGAAGGCCGCCGAGGCGGTACCGCATGTGGAATACCTCCTGACGCGCTACCCGGGCGATCCGGCCTATCTGAATCTGCTCGCGGCATGCCTCAGCCTGCTTGGCGAGGATGCCCGCATCGGCGAGATCTATGAGCAACTGCTGGCCGAATATCCAAAACAGCCGAAAATCTGGTTGAACTATGGCCATGCCTTGCGCGCCGTTGGCCGGCGGGAGGAGGCGGTGTCCGCCTATCGCCGCGCCATCGCCTTGGCGCCGGGAATGGGCGACGCCTATTGGAGCCTAGCCAATATGAAGGTCGCCTCGTTCGGCGCCGAGGACGAAGCGGCTATGCAGGTTCAGGCCGCCCGTCCAGACCTGTCCAGCGACGACCGCCTGCACCTGCACTATGCTCTGGGCAAGGCGCTGGAGGATCGCGGCGACTACGTCGGCTCCTTCGAGCACTACGCCAAGGGCGCAGCCATCTGGAAGGTGGAGGTCCCCTATCCGGCCGACGAGACCACGGCGTTTGTGGAGCGGTCCAAGGCGCTGTTCACGCGCGCCTTCTTCGCCGCCCGGGTTGGCGGGGGCGGCGCCTCGGCCGAGCCGATCTTCATCGTCGGCCTGCCGCGCTCCGGCTCGACCCTGGTCGAGCAGATCCTGGCCAGCCACTCGGCGGTGGAGGGGACCATGGAGCTGCCCTATATGGGCTTGATCGCCCGCGGGATGGACGGTTATCCCGAACGCGTGGCCGACTTGGACCCGGATGGCTTGAGGACCCTCGGCGAGGCTTTTCTGGGGTCTGCCAAGGTTCACCGCAAATTGGGCCGGCCGTTCTTCATCGACAAGATGCCGAACAACTTTCAGCACATCGGCCTGATCCAGTTGATCCTGCCCAAGGCCAGGATCATCGACGCCCGACGCCACCCCATGGGCGCGTGCTTTTCCGCGTTCAAGCAACACTTCGCCCAAGGCCAGAACTTCTCCTACGACCTGGCCGATCTTGGACGCTACTATTGCGACTATGTGGCGCTGATGGCCCACTTCGACGATGCGCTGCCCGGCCGCATCCACCGCGTCCTCTATGAGGACCTGGTCGAGGACACCGAGGGCGAAGTTCGCCGCCTGCTGGACTATTGCGGCCTGCCGTTCGAGGAGGCCTGCCTGAAGTTTTATGAAAACGACCGTGCGGTGCGCACTGTCAGCTCCGAACAGGTGCGCCGGCCGATTTTCCGCGAAGGCCTGGAACAGTGGCGGCGCTACGAGCCCTGGCTTGGGCCGCTGAAGGACGCGCTTGGGCCGGTCCTGGAGCATTGGCGGGGTTAGAAGATCACCTTTTCTTCGCCCCACCACAGGGGCGAGCGCTTCAGGTCGATGAATTTGCGTTCGTCCTCCAGCAGCAGCCGGCCAGCCTCGGCGGCGGCCGGGTCGCTGCTGGCCATGTCCTCGAAACTGTCCCACCACAGCTGGGCCACGCCATCAAAGCCCTCCGGCCCGCCGCGGGTGCGCCGCAGTGGTTCGGACACGTCGGCCGGCAGGCTGTGCAGCTGGACATAGCGGCGGATGTGCAGAGCCTCGCGCAGGCTGGCCACCAGGGGCGCGTGCCGCTCGAACCAATAGGTCTGGAACGCCTCGCGGGACAGCTCCGGTCGCCGCACCAGGGCGAAGGTCAGTTTTATCATCTTCGATTGCCTCAACGTCAGCGCAGACAGCAGGTCCCTGATCGGACTAGCCTGCCCGCAATCAAGCCAAAACGCCAAGCGGAGGATTCATGGGACGACTTCAGGACAAGGTCGCCATCGTCACCGGTGCGGCTTCCGGCATCGGCCGGGCCAGCGCCGAGCTGTTCGCCGCGGAGGGCGCGCGGGTGCTGGCTGTGGACCGGACCGGCGCCGACCTGGCCTTTGACGATCCCCACATCCGCACCCTGGCCCAGGACGTGGCCGCGGACGGCGCGCCAGCCGCCATCATCGAGGCGGCGCTGGAAGCGTTCGGCAAGCTGGACATCCTCTACAACAACGCCGGCGTCTCTGGCTCGGTGCTGGTGTCGGAGCTGTCCGACGAGGAGTGGGACCGAGTGCAGTCGGTCAACCTGCGCGCCATCTTTCGCCTGTGCCGCCAGGCCATCCCGCAGCTGGTGGCCGCGCCCCAGGGCCGGATCATCTCCACCGCCAGCGTCATGGCCCAGGGGACCGACTATGGCCTGGCCGCCTATTGCGCCTCCAAGGCCGGGGTTCTGGGCCTGACCCGCACCCTGGCGCTGGAACTGGGCAAGCATGGGGTCACGGTCAACGCCGTGCTGCCCGGGGCGATCCTCACCGGCATGACCGGCGCCAGTTTCGCCAATCCCCGCAACGCCGAGGTCTGGGCCAAGAAATCGGTGCTGCGGCGCCTGGGCCAGCCGATCGACGTGGCCCGCGTGGCCCTGTTTTTGGCCAGCGAGGATGGCGGCTTTGTCACTGGCCAGGCCATCGCCGCCGACGGCGGCCTCACCTTGCGCATCTGAGGACGCTGATCTCATGAACCAACTCGACTATTCGGGTCGCGCCGTTCTGGTGGTCGGCGGCTCCAGCGGCATCGGCAATGGCATAGCCCAGGGCTTTCGCGCCCACGGCGCGGCGGTCCATGTGTGGGGCACCCGCGCGAAGGCCGAGGACTACCGGCTGGAGGACGGCTGCGACCTGACGGGCTTGGCCTATAGCCAGGTCGACGTGGAAAGTCCTGATGCGGTGGCCGCGGCCAAGCCCGGGTTCGATCGGCTCGATGTGCTGGTGCTGTGCCAGGGCACGGTGATCTACAAGCGCGGCGAGTTCGAGATGGCCGGTTTCCAGAAGGTGGTGGACGTCAATCTCAACAGCCTTATGGCCTGCGCAATCAAGTTCAAGGACATGCTGGCGGCGGCCAAGGGCTGTCTGATCACGGTCAGCTCCACCTCCGCCTTCCACGCCACGCGGGGCAATCCGGCCTATGCGGCGTCAAAGGCCGGGGCGGTGGGCCTGACCCGCACCTTGGGCGAAGCTTGGGCGGGCGAGGGGATACGCGTCAACGGCATCGCGCCGGGCCTGGTGGACACCAAGCTGACCAAAGTCACCACTGACAATCCCGCGCGCCTGGAAGGCTCCCTGCGCGCCATTCCGCTGCATCGGCTGGGCACGCCCGCCGACATGGCCGGCGTGGCCCTGTTCCTGGCCTCGCCCCTGGCCGCCTATGTGGTCGGCCAGACCATCATCGTCGATGGCGGGCTGATCTTGAGCTGAGGCGGGCCCTCACCGCCCCGGCGTCAGGGCGATCACCCGTTCGGTGGCGGCTTCGACGGCGGGCCGCGAGAACAGCAGGGGCACGAAACCGCCGCCGGCCCACAGGGGGAACAGGTCGCGATAGTGCGGGTCGAACGGGTCGCCTGACTGGCCGGCGCCGTTGATGGCCACGCTGTTGTCCCAGGCGCCCACGTCCAGGTCCATGCGAAACGAGGCGCCGGAGATGGCGTCGAAGCTGTCGGCGCGGTAGGTGGAGGCCGCCGGGGTCGAGGCCCCGCCGCGCACTTCCAATGGCCCCACGCTCATCTGCGCCCGGGTGGCCGGATCGGCCCAGGCCGCGGCGGCCGGGGTCCACTGGGCGTGGTGCAGCTTGCCCCAGGTCCAGGTGGCGGGATCGGGGCCGAGGCGGGCTGTGACGTCGGCGATGGCGTCCTTCAGGCTGGCCAGCAGGATCTGATCGCGCACGGCCTTGGGATCGGCGCCCAGGACCGCGTCGGGCGCCTCCAGATAGGCGGTGATCGCCTCCAGGCTGCCGCCGGCGACCAAGCTGCGCGCGGCGGCCGGCGTTGCGCGGTCGATCAGGGCGCGGGGCAGGTGGCGGGTGCTCCAGACCTCGTAGAGGGCTGCCGGCGCGCTGGTCACGCCCTCATGACTGTCCCAGGTCTTGAGCATGGCAAGGCCGGGCGCCAGGGCGGGATCGTCCGTGTGCAGGGGTTGCAGCAGCGCGGTCAGGCGATGGGAGACGGTGCTGTAGTCGTCCATCTGCAGGGCCGTGGAATCGGCCAGGCTCACATGGTCATTGGCGCCCAGCACGGACTTGATGCGCATGATCCGCGAGGGATCGTTCCATTCGAAAGCCACCTTGCGCTCGGCATAGGGATAGTCCTTGGGCAGGTTCATCTCATTGGCCGAGGCGAACCAGCCGGAGGCGGGGTTGTAGATGTGGGGCAACTCGTCGAGGGACAAAAAGCCCTTCCACTCATAGCGGCCGTCACCCGGAACGGGCAGCAGGCCATCCCAGTTGGGCCGCACCGGCGCGCGGCCCACCGCCTGCCAGCCGATATTCCCGCCCGTGTCGGCATAGATCATGTTCTCGGACGGCGTGCCCCACCGGGCCATGGCGGCGCGAAACTGGGTCCAGTCGCCGGCGGACAAAAGCTCGCTGGTGCCAAAATAGCCTGATGTTCCGGGCTCGGACCAATTGGTCCGCATTGCGAAGGCCTTGTGCTTGACCGGGTCGATATAGAGCACCGGCCCGTGACGGGTGAAGTCCAGTTCGACCTCGCGCGCGCCCTGGCCCTTGACCTCCAGCGGCTGGCGCTCGACCTGCATGGCCTCCCAGTGGCCCTGATAGCGATACTGGTGCGGGTCGGCCGGGTTCAGGTCGTAGACATAAAGATCCTGCTGATCGATGGCGAAGATGGTCAGGCCAAAGGCGATCTTGTCGTTGTGGCCGATGATCACCCCCGGCTGGGCCGGCTCCACGGCGCCGATCACCGACAGGCCCGGCGCGTTCAGATGGGCGATGTAGCGGATCGCTGGGATGCCCAGGCCGCGGTGGGGATCGTTGGCCAGGATCGCCCGGCCGGTGGTGGTGCGCGAGGGGGCGATCACCCAGTTGTTGGAGCCTTCTTCCGGCGCCGGCCGGTCCAGCATGGCCAGCTTGCGGCTGTCCGGCTCGAAGGCCACCTCCTTGGTGGCCAGGAAATAGTCGCGCAGCACCTCGGCGGGCACGTCGCAGGGATCGAGGCCCTCTGGGACCTTGACGCTCCAGGGCGGCTCGATCTTCTGGCGCAGGCGGTCGGCGGGCAGGCCGGCCAGGCAGGCGACCCGGGCGCGGGCGACTTCCGAAGTGATGTCGCCGGTCAGGGCGTGGCTGCGGATGCGGGCGATGTCCTGCGCCGTCCAGTCGTCCGGCTGGCTGTGGGTGATTTGGAATTCGATAGGCAGGGGGGCCTGGCCGGCGCGGACCCGCGCCACATAGGCGTTGATCCCGGCGGTGAAGGCTTCGGTGCGGGACTTGGCGCGGGGGCCATAGGCCGCCCATTCGGCCGCCATATCGCCTCGATACAGGAACAGCCGCGCGGCGCGGTCCTCGTCCACGAAACCGGGGCCAAAGCTCTTGGCGAGCAGGCCCAGGCCTCGCTTGCGCCACAGATCCATCTGCCACAGCCGGTCGCGGGCGGCGTTGTAGCCCTGGACGAAAAAGGCGTCGTGGTCGTCGCCGGCATAGATGTGCGCAACGCCCCAGTGATCGACCAGGATCTCGGCCGGCTGGTCGAGGCCAGGGACTGTGGCGGCGTCGTGGCGCACGGCGCTGGACATGGCGGCGTGGCTGGGCGAGGCCGCAGCCATCACCCACAGCGCCGCCGTCACGGCCGGCGCCATGCAACCCTTGAACCATCCCATCCCGCGTCTCCCGTTTGGTGCGAGCCTAAAGGGTTCCGCGCGATAGGGAAGAACCGAGGCCGCCTTGACGGCGTGGACAGGAGCGGCGCCTTGAGCGGATGACTTGATCCAGGTCAAGGCGCCAGACGAAAAAACGGCCCACCCTTTTCTTTTTGGAGGGTGTTTCGATGACCGATTCAGCACTCTTGTTTGAGACCGTATTCGAACCGGCGATCTTCACGCGCAAGGGCGATGTGGTCGAGGCGCGGATCAGCCTGATGCTCGATGAGCATCTCGAGCAGGTTTGGGCCTTCCTCACCGATCCCGACCATCTGGTCCAATGGCTGGCCCCGGGACAGATTGAGTTGAGGATTGGGGGCGGCGCCAAGCTCAATTTCATCGACAGCGGGACGGAGATCGACAGCGTCGTCACGGCCATCAAGCCGCTGCGCCTGCTCGAATATTCCTGGAGCAAGCCGGGCGAGCCCAATCGGCCGGTGCGCTGGGCGCTGGAGCCCATCGGCGCGGCGGTCAAGCTGGACCTGACCTTGACCGTGCCCGTAAGCGAGGACGCCGGTCGCGCCGCGGCCGGATGGGCCGCTCATCTGGAGATGCTGGCCGCGGCCCTGGCTGGTGTGCCAATCAACTTTCCCTTCCAGGTATTCAAGGCTGCTCGCGACGCCTATCGGGCGCAGTTGGCGTAGTAGCGCGCAATCGCCATAGTCCTGACCACCTCGGAATCTTGGTAGTGGTCCGAATCTTGAACCAGCAAGTTGCGCCGAACCAGAACGGGAAGCATCGGCGCATAAATCTGGAGAGATCCAATGACCGTAACAGCGATTGTCGCCCGGCAGCGGCACAACGGTATGGAGTATTTGGCCCGTTGCGGCGGTGGCCTCAACTGGGTCACGGCCGAAGGCGACGCCGACCGATTTGGCGCCATCCACGAAGCCACCAAGGTCGCGATGAGACTGCCCAGCAAGCTACGGGCCTTTGCTTTGCCCGTGTGCTGCGAAACCCGCTAGACGGGGCGTCGCAAGGTAGAGATTGCGAGCCGTCCGCCTGGACCCCAGGCTTGTGGGTCGCTGACCCGGCGACGCCCATGCATAGAGAGGCCGCCCCTACGGCTCCAACACCGCCTCCTTCAGCGCATCGACATAGAAGGCCATGGCCTGTTCGGCCAGGTCCGGGCTGTAGCGCGCTCGGGGGGCGTTGGAGCGTTCGTCGTCGAAGCAGTGGGTGGCCTCGGGCAGGTTCAGGATCTGGACATCGAGCCCATCGTCCGTCAGCCGCCGCATGGCCCGCAGCGGAGCGGCCTTGCCGACGACGCTGTCGCGCCCAGCCAGGCAGGCATAGACCCTGGGCCGGTTGGCGCCCCATCCCTGGCTGTGGGTTCGCGATAGCGGCCCGGCATAGGGATAGAACAGGATCGCCGCCCGCAGGCGGGCCAGCCTGTCCCTGACAGCCTCGGAGCCGTCCGCGGTCCCCGTCAGGGCGTCCATCGCGGCCCAGCCGCCATGGCTCCAGCCAGCGACGGCGACCCGGTCGAGATCGGCCCAGGGCTGGCTCTGAAGCCAGGTCAGCATGGCCAGAAGATCGACGGCGCGCTCGTAGCCGCGCAGCCTCAGGCCTGTGCATACGGTCATCTGCGCCTCAAGCCGGGAGATCCCGCGCGGGGCGTAGGAATCGACCACCACCGCGGCGACCCCAGCGGCGACCGCGGCCTCGGCGTAGCGGAACTGGACCGGCTGGACGCCGCCGCAGTCATGCAGTTGCAGGATGACCGCAAAGGGGCCGGGCGTTGCCGGCTTGAGGACGGTCAGGTGATCGTCGAGGCGAGCGGCGTGGCTCACGAGATCCATGGGGCAAAGCCTTCGATGTGGGTGTTTCAGGAACGGACGGGCGGCGGCGCGGTCGGCGCCCGCGGGTCCAGCGCAAGGCCCTGGGCCTGGCGGTGTTTCAGCACCCGAAGCCAGCCGTGCAGGGCCTCGCAGTCCAGGCCGTGCATCATCAGCCGGTAGCCCGCCTGCAGGGTGGAGAGGGGCGCCAGGGGATGGCCGTTCTTGATGAAGGCGAGGTGGTAGTTGGCGCCCAGGATCTTGGCCACGCAGACCCCGATGACCTCGTCAAGTTGCAGGGAATTGACGGCCCGCACGAAGTCGGCGCGTGGCAGGAGCAGGGCGTAGAGCGGCGTATAGGCCTCGACCGCGGTCTGTACGTCGACGAGGTTGAGCCGACCCCTGGGCAGCGGCTCGAACTCGAAGCGGTCGGAGATCATCGAAAAATCGGGCTGGTCGATCGGCGTCAGGTCGCGGCCCTGGGCGCGAAGGCCCACGTTCAGCTGGATGATGAAGCTGTAGATGTTGAGGTCGTGCTGCAGGAACAGGTTGTCCTCCAGGTCCTTCAGCCGGCGCGGGCGCAGGGGCGCGGTGTCGATCGCGACCGGCCCGGCATTGGCCTTGATGAAGGCCAGGATCTCCGTGCCGATATGGAAGTGCCGCAGGATCAGAAGGTTGGCCTCAGGCGAGGCGAAGGTGCGCAGGCCCCAGTGGATTAGCCGGTGCAGCAACCGGTTGAGGTTGGGATGGCGCGGAGACAGTCCCCGGACGATGCGGATTAGCACGAAGCCGGTGAACAGGAACGGCCGCAGGACCGGGAACAGCCAGCGCCGCGAGGCCGAGCGATTGCCGGTCAGCAGGGCGCGCTTGGCGTCATCGTCGATGGGCAGGCTCTGGTCCAGATAGAGGGCCAGCCAGGGGTCCGGGTCGCGCGGGTCGAAGCGGTCGGCGTCGAAGGATTGGGCCGTGGCGGTCACGGCGCGATCTCCTCGATCTGCAGGGCGTAGAGGCGGGCGGTGACCTCGGCGCAGCGGACGATCCTGGCTGCGACCTCGGGATCGGGCAGGACCAGACGCAGCATGGCCTCAAATTCCTGCATGTGCTCACTGTCGTTTTCGCCGTGATAGAGCAGGAACCGCGCCGCGCTCGCCGGCAGGTCGAGCTGATGGCGGACGCGCTGGCCCCATTCGCCGGCCTTGATCGAGCCCAGGCCCTCGATGATGAACATGGCGCCCAAAAGCCCGAACGGATTGGGCCGCGAAGCCTCGTGGAACATCCAGGCGGACAGGGCCTCGGAACCTAGGTTCTTCTCGCTGGCGAGGATGGTCGCCAGGGCGCCGCCGGAGGCGACATAGTCGGCCTCCAACAGCCGAAAGTCGCGGTGCTCGGCCACGGCGTGACGCATCAGGATCGAGCGCAGCTCCAGGTGCTGCTCGTCGATATTGGAGGCGGCGCGCGACATCCATAGGGCGCCGTCCTTCACCTGCTGGCGAAGCTGGACCAGGAAGGCGTGATAGTCGCAAAGCTCAAACCGCCCGCGGGTCAGTTTGCGGATCAGCGGTGTGGCCTCGAGCCGGGCCTCGAAGCCAGTCCAGGTCACGGCGAGCTTGCGCAGGACCTCGGCGGCGGCGCGGTCCTGTTGGCTTCGAGGCGGTGCGAACAGGGCGGTCATGACCAGGCCTCAACGGCCTGCAGCATCATAAAGCCGACCATGGCGCGCCCGCTCTCGGGGACGATGCACAGGACCCGCTGGCCGGGTTTGAGCCGGCCCGAGCGGACGAGGGCGTCGAGCATGATCCAGATCGAGGCCGAGCCGACATTGCCGCTCTCCGAAAGCGTGGTGAACCAACGCTCCTCGGGGATCATGGCGTCGGTGCTTTCCAGCAGGCCCACGATCTCCTCGCGCAGGGAGCGGGCCGAGTAGTGGCAAAGCAGGTGGTCGATCCCGGCAGGGTCGATGCGACCGGCGTCGACCTTTTCCAGATAAACTCCGATCCAGGCGCGGATCACCGATTTCAGCAGGGTGAAGTCCTGTTGCAGGGCCAGGGCGCCGGCGGCGTGGGCGCCGAGCGGGCCTCGCCGGCTCCAGGCGCCGTCCCGGTCCGTGCGGCCTTGCTCGCTGGCTCCCGCCCACATGCAGGGATCGAACCGGCCGGCCAAGGAGACCAGGTCGATCCACTGGACCTGAAGGCTCAGGCCCTGGCGGCGAGGCTGCGGCTCCATGACCACAGCCCCGGCTCCGTCCGACAGGGTGAAGCGCAGGAAGTCGGCCGCCATGGACAGCCGCCCCTTGGCGTCGACCAGCGCGCCGCCCTCGTAGAATTGCGGACGAAACCAGCGGGAGGAGAATTCCCCGGCGACCGCGGCGGCGCAGCGGGATTCGCCGGTCCGCACGGCCATCCAGGCGTATTTCGCCGCCATCAGCGAGGAGGCGCAGACCGACTGGAAACTGGCCAACTCCAGCTCGCCCCCGCCCAGCTCGCCATGCACGGCGCTGGCGTGGCCGGGGACTAAAAGGTCGCCCTGGGTGGTGGCGGCGGCCAGGCAATCGAGGTCGCCAAGGCCCAGGCCCGCGGCCTCCAGCGCCTGACGCACGGCGTTTGCGCACATGGAGGCGTTGGAGTGGCGCCAGCGGCCATCGGTATCCAGCGCATAGTGGCGCCGGGCGATGCCGTTCCAGCGCAGGGCGCGGCGGCCGAGCACCGAGGGCAGGCCGGCCACGTGGCCGATGAAGTCCTCCATCCGGTCGGAGGCGACCGGCTCACCCGGAAGGAAGGCGCCGCTTCCGGTGACATAGACGCTCCTTGCGCAACTCATAGAAGGTGGCTCCAGGCGTCGGGAAAAGGTGATTTCGCTTGACGCCCGAGCTTTGAACCACACAATTGAACACTGCTCAATAAGTTTTTTGAACACTGTTCAATTGGAGTCGGCATGGGACGGCGATCGGATCACACGCGCAGCGAACTTGAGGCCCTGATCGTGGACGAGGGTCGCCGACAACTGGCGGAGGTGGGCCTGACCCGCTTTTCCGCGCGCGATGTGGCCAAGCGGATCGGCTACTCGATCGGCACGCTCTACAACGTGTTCGCCAGCTATGACGGGCTGATGCTGGCTATCAATGCGCGGACCCTGACCCTGTGGTCGGCGCACCTGCGTGAGCGCCTGGCGGCCCGCGGCGAAGATCGCATCGCGGCGCTGGTGCGCGGCTATTTCGAGTTCGCCGTCCAGAATCCCAGGGCCTGGGTCGCCATCTACGAGCACCATATGGCCGACGGCGGCCCGGCGCCGGACTGGTATCAGGCGATCGTCGGCGAGCTGATCGGGGTGGTGGCGGCCGAGGTCGCCGCGGTCCTGCCAAGCCTTGAGCCCGCCGCGGTGTTGTCCCTGACCCGCTCGCTGGTGGCCACGGTGCACGGCCACTGCATCTTCGCCCTCTACCGGACCTTCGACATGCTGGGCGAAACCGCCCCGGTGGAGGCGGCGCTGGCGCGGGTGCGCGAGGCCATCGCCGCGGCGCGGGGCGGCCCAGCCTGACTGCCGCCCCTATAGCCCCAGCACCGCCTTGGCCATGATGTTGCGCTGGATCTCGTTGGTCCCGGCATAGATCGAGCCGGCGCGGTCGTTCAGGTATTTGGCCATCACCGTCCAGCTATGCTGCGGGCCGGCGGCAAAGTTGTCGCCGGGCGGGGTGAAGCCCGGAATCGGTCCGCCGGGGCTGGTCCGGTGCGGCTGGAAGGGGGCGACGTAGTGGGCGGCGGCCTCGATGGCCAGTTCGGTCAGGCGCTGGCTGAGTTCGGTGGCCACGGTCTTGAGCATGGAGGATTCCGGCCCGGGCGCGGCGCCATGGGACAGGCTGGCCATCAGCCGCAGCTCGACCCCTTCCAGGGCGTCGATCTCGATCCCGGCCTGGGCGATCTTGGCGCGGAAGGCGGGATCGTCGATCAGGCGGGCATCGCCCCCGTCGCTCTCGGCCGCGGCCATGGCGCGGATTCTGGCCAGGCGGCCTGCGAGGCTGGGGGAGGCCGCATGTCCGCCGCGCTCGAACTGCATCAGATATTTGGCCACGGTCCAGCCGTCGCCGACTTCGCCCACCACATTGGCCTTGGGGACGCGCACGTCGGTGAAGAACACCTCGTTCTGCACATGCTCGCCGGACAGGGAGATGATCGGGCGCACTTCGACGCCCGGCGTGGCCATGTCGATCAGGATGAAGGTGATGCCGCGCTGGCGGATCGCCTCTTTCGAGGTGCGCACCAGGCAGAAGATCCAGTTGGCGTAGTTGGCGTGGGTGGTCCAGATCTTGTGGCCGTTGCAGATGAAGTCGTCGCCGTCGGCTGTGGCGCTCATCTGCAGCGAGGCCAGGTCAGACCCCGATCCGGGCTCGGAATAGCCCTGGCACCAGTAGTCCTCGGCCGACAGCATGCGGGGCAGATAGTGGGCTTTCTGCTCGGGCGTGCCGTAGCCGATCAGCACCGGCCCGCACATGCCGATCCCCATGGGCGATTGCGGCGGGGCGCCGGCGGCCGACAGCTCGCTGGAGAAGATGTAGTGCTGCACCACCGACCAGTCGCAGCCGCCATAGTCCACCGGCCAGGCCGGCGCGCCCCAGCCCTGGGCGTTGAGGATCTTCTGCCAGGCCACGCCCACCGGGCCATCACCATAGACGCTGGTCAGGCCGCGCCCGACCTTGCGCAGGTCCGGCGTCAGCTTGTCGGCCAGGAAATCCCGCACTTCCTCGCGAAACCGCCGATCAACCTCGCTCCAGGCCAGATCCATGGCGCCGCCTCCTGATGGTCGCGCCAAGTAAGGCGCCTTTCGATCATCAGGCCGCAAAGCGCAGCGGCTCGCAATCCGTCACCCAACGGCAAGGCGGCGATTGAGGCTGGGGGGATCAGAACTCCACATCCAGCTCTTCGACCTCGTCGGGCTCCTCCAGCGCCGTTTTGGTCCACTGGCGCAGATAGGGCAGGGCCAAGATACGGTCGCGGTAGGCGGCGCTGGCCGGGTCCAGATTTACGTCGTAGGTGGCCAAGCGGGTGCAGACCGGGGCGTACATGGCGTCGGCCATGGTCAGTTCGCCAAACAGGAACGGTCCGGCGGAGGCGGCCAGCTGTTCGCGCCAGATGGCGGTGATCCGGTCCACATCCGACTGAGCCCCGGCCCAGACCTTGAAGCCGGGATGGCGCGCCTTGAGGTTCATGGGCAGGCTCGCGCGCAGGTTGGCGAAGCCGGAATGCATCTCGCCGCAGATGGCCCGGCAATGGGCGCGTTCGGCGCGGTCGGCGGGCAGGAGGCCGGCTTGCGGCGCCACCTCATTGAGGAACTCGCCGATGGCCAGGGTGTCCCAGACCTTGACGCCGTCATAGGTCAGGCACGGGGTCAGGAACGAGGGCGACAGCAACAAAAGCTCCGCCCGGGCCGAGGCGTCGTCGAGGGGCAGCATCACAGTCTCGAAGTCCAGGCCGGCGAACTTGCACAGCAGCCAGCCGCGCAGGGACCAGGAGGAATAGTTGCGGCTGCTGATGGTGAGGGAGGCCTGGGCCATCGGCGTGCTTTGGTTCCCATGTGCGGACGGTCAGGCCAAAGGGGTAGGGCGGATGGCGCGGTCCCGTCCAACCCCACGCGCCGCCTTGCTTCGCCGCGCCAGGATCGCCGGTTTTTTGCGCATCCGCGCTTCTGCGGCGCCCCCCAAGGATGCAGGCGGCCGCTTAGCCCGATCCTTGCAGACGCCGACACCAGATGGCGGCGACTTCCGCGGCGGGATCGGGAGCATGCACCAGTGGCCGAAACTGGCGGCGAAACGCGAGGGCGTATGGGATATCGAGCCTTTCAGGCCCAGGCGGACATGATGGCCCCGGCGCGCCTGGCGGCTGGTCTCGCCAACGCCGCTCTGTGCTTTGGGCCGCCTTGGTTGCGGCAGGTTCCGCCGATCGCCCAGGCCGCCGCCGGCTGGGAGATGCTGAGCCGCGCCGGCCTGACCCATCATCGCCCCGACTACGGCTTCAAGAGCGTTCGCATCGCCGGCGAGGATGTGCCGGTCCATGAAGAACGGGTCACGGGCACGGCCTTTGGCGACCTCGTCAGGTTCCGCAAGGACGGCGACCCGGACCAGCCGCGCATCCTGCTGGTGGCGCCGCTGTCGGGCCACTTCGCCACCTTGCTGCGCGGCACGGTCGAGACCCTGCTGCCGGACAACGATGTCTATATCACCGACTGGCGTAACGCCCGCGATGCGCCCATGGCCGCCGGCGTCTTCGGCTTCGACGAGTATGTGGAGCACGTGATCCGCTTTCTGGAGGCGATCGGCCCCGGCGCGCACCTGATGGCGGTGTGCCAGCCCTGCGCCCACGCCCTGGCGGCGGTGGCGATCATGGCCGAGGACGATCATCCGGCGACGCCCTTGACCATGACCCTGATGGCCGGACCCGTGGACACCCGCATCAATCCCACCAAGGTCAACGATCTGGCCAAGACCCATCCGATCGAATGGTTCGAGAACGAGCTGATCTCAACCGTGCCGGCGCGCTATGCCGGGGCGGGGCGGCGGGTCTATCCCGGCTTCACGCAGCTGACCGCCTTCATGCTGATGAATGTGGATCGTCATGTGGGCGCCCATATCGACATGTTCAGCCACCTGGCCGTGGGCCGGACCGAAGAGGCGCGCACCGCCAAGGCCTTCTATGACGAGTATTTCGCCGTCCTGGATCTGACCGCCGAATTCTATCTGGAGACGGTCAGCCGGGTGTTTCAGGACCACCTGTTGCCCAGGGGCGAGCTTGTCTGGCGCAACCGCAAGGTCGTTCCCGCCGCCATCCGCCGCACGGCCCTGTTCACCGTCGAGGGCGAGCGCGACGATATCTGCTCAGTGGGCCAGACGGTCGCCGCCCATACCCTGTGCCGGGGGATCTACGCCAACCGCAAGCGCCATCATCTGCAGCCAGGCGTTGGGCACTATGGCGTGTTCAGCGGCCGCAAGTGGTCGACCCAGATCTACCCCCTGGTCAGCAACATGATCATGGCGGCCAACTAAGCCGGCCTATCGATCGTCCAGCTGGGTCAGGGGCAGGGCGGTGGAGTCCTTCAGCGTCTCCAGCACGAAGCTTGAGCGGACATCCTTGACCCCCGGCATCTTCAAGAGCCGCTTCATGGTGAACTCCGCATAGGAGTCCAGGTTCGGCACCACCACCTTGAGCAGATAGTCGAAGGCGCCGGTCATGGCCTGGCAGGCGACCACGGCCGGATCGCGCAGCACCGCCTGGCGGAAAGCGTCGGCCACGGTGTCGTTGTGGCGATCGACCTGGACCTCCACATAGGCGACCACGTCCAGGCCCAGCTTGCGCCGGTCCAGCAGCGCCACATAGCCGCTGATGACCCCTTCGGCCTCCAGCGCCTTGACCCGGCGCAGGCAGGGACTGGGCGACAGGCCGACTCGCGCGGCCAGGTCCACGTTGGACAACTGCCCCTCGCTTTGAAGCGTTTCCAGGATGCGTCGATCCGTGCGGGAAAGTCTCTGCAACATCGTGCCCCCATATCGGCCTGTCGCGCCACGTTGCGTCAACTATTCCAGATTTCGCGACCAATTAGCAACAAACTACCGCCATGATCGAGGCATCATAATCCATCAGACCCCAGATTTGTTCGGGGCCGCCGTTGGAGGACATCAGGTCGATGAAATTGGCTTCGCTCGAAAGTGGCTGCGAGGGCCGTCTTTTCGTGGTTTCCGATGACATGGGCTGGTGCGTCAGCGCCGCCGAGATCGCCCCGACCCTGCAGGCGGCCCTGGCCGACTGGGCGCATTGCGCGCCCCTGCTGAAGGGCGTTGCGACCTACCTCAACACCGGCGCCCAGCGCTATCGCCGGTTCGAGCCTTCCGGCAGTGCTTCTCCCCTGGCTCAGTCACCAGACCTGTCCAAGTCTCGCGGCGATCTTGAGGCCCAAGACGGCGTTGTGGACGTGCGACGCTCCGCCGCGGTGCTGGTGGGCGCGTTGAACCAGGGCGCCGGCCGCGCCGAAGCGGTGGCCGCCATTCGCCTGGTGCTTTTGCAGGCGGCCTCGGGCGCCGGCGTCGCAGAATCTCCCGTGGCGGTCACGCCCGACTCTCTGGGCGAGGCCTGGCGCGAGGGCCGTTTGAGCGGCCAGCCGACGCTTGAGCTCGACGGTCATCTGGTGGCTGGCGCTCCCCTGGCGCTGGATTTCGCCGCGGCCATCGTCGAGGCGGCCAGGTCCGGCCCTCTGGCCGACGGCGCCAAGATCAGCCTCAGCGAAACCAAGGCGACCCGCCTCAGCGCCGTGAACGACGGTGCGGTGCTGCGCTACGAACTGCGCGACAGCCTCAGCCGCTCCACCTTCGGCGCCGTCGAGCTGCGGGCCAAGGTCGCCGCGACGGTGAAGGAACTGGCCTGATGGCGAGCGCCGCCGAACTGACGCCCCCGCCGGGCGCGGCGGCGGACTGGACCATCGACCAGGGATGGGACCGCTATACGCCTGAGGAGCACAAGGTCTGGCTGACCCTTTATGAGCGCCAGGCCGCGCTACTGAAGGGGCGGGCCTGCGACGCCTTCCTGCATGGCCTGGACGCCCTGGATCTGCATGGCGGCGGCATACCCGACCTGCGCCGGGTCAATCGCGCCCTGCAGCGCCTGACCGGCTGGACCGTGGTCTGCGTGCCGGGACTGGTTCCCGACGAAGTGTTCTTCGACCACTTGGCCAATCGGCGCTTTCCCGCCGGCCAGTTCATCCGCCGGCCGGACCAGCTCGACTATCTGCAAGAGCCGGACATCTTCCACGACGTTTTCGGCCACGTGCCGATGCTGACCGACCCGACCTTCGCCGACTACATGTGCGCCTATGGCCAGGGCGGCCTGCGCGCCCAGGGGCTGGGTCAGTTGCACCATCTGGCGCGGCTCTACTGGCACACGGTGGAATTTGGCCTGCTGGCCACGCCCGAAGGCCTGCGCATCTATGGCGCCGGCATCGTCTCCTCGCGGGTGGAGACCCTCTACAGCCTGGAGGATCCCAGGCCGCATCGGATCGCCTTCGACCTGGAGCGGGTCATGCGCACGCTCTACAAGATCGACGACCTGCAACCGACCTATTTCGTGGTTCCCTCGCTGCAGGCCCTGCTGGACGCGACCATGCAGGATTTTGGCGGCCTCTATGACCGCCTGCGCGCCGAGGCGGATATTGGGCTGGGGGCGGTGACCCCTGCGGACGCGTTGATCGCCGCTTAAGCCACAGCGGACGCAATCTGTTCGCTCTGTGCCCACAATCTCGCTGCTGCGTTGTCGTCCTGGGCTTGCGCGCTCGGGGCTATGGCTTTGCGCTTGTAGAAATAGAGCCCGCTTTGACTGGCCACCTCCGGCGACGTCGCCAGATGGATGATGGTGTCGGCGCCCTGTTGGGGCGTTACGGCCATGAGCTTGGCCAGCGGCATCAGGACCTGCAGCAGACCGCCTGACCGGTCGCCGAAACGGGTGGCGACAAAGCCGGGGTGCAGGCAGTTGGCGGTGACGCCGCTGCCCGCGAGCCGCCGCGCCAGTTCGCGGGTGAAGAGGATATTGGCCAGTTTGGAGCGGCCATAGACCGGAAAGCCGGCATAGGCCCTGGTCGATTGCAGATCGTCGAAATCCAGCTTGGCGCCCTGGTGCGCGGCCGAGGCGGTGCTGACGATGCGTGCGCCCGGTGTCGCCTTCAGCGTCGCCAGCAGGCCGGCGGTCAGGACGAAATAGGCCATGTGATTGACGGCGAAGGTCATCTCCAGGCCATCGGGCGAGGTGCGGCGGCTGTTGAACAGGGCGCCGGCGTTGTTGATCAGCACGTCGATGCGCGGCTCATCGGCGGCGATCTGCGCCGCCACCTTGCGGGTCGCTGCGATACTGGAGAGGTCGGCCAGGCAGGCGCTGTGGCGCCCGCCAGGGCCTGCCGTATTCAGGCGCTGCAGCGTCGCCTCGGCCCGGGCCTGGTCGCGCGCCACCAGCACGATGCGAGCGCCCTGGTGCGCCAGGGCTTCAGCCGCAATCTCGCCGATGCCGGACGTGCCGCCGGTGACCACCACCACCTTATCTTTCATGATCCGCTCCTGGCGCTTCCTGCTTGAGACAATGAGGGCGAACACCGCGCCGCGCTATCCCCGCGCGTCTTCGATCACCATCCGCGCCGCCTTTTCCGCGATCATCACCGTGGGTGCGTGGGTGTTGCCGGAGGTGATGGTCGGCATGATCGAGGCGTCGGCGATGCGCAGGCCGCGGGTTGCGCCCACCCGCAGGCGCGGATCGACCACCGCGTCCTGACCTGTGCCCATGCGGCAGGTTCCTACGGGGTGAAAGATGGTGGTGGCGATGCGGCCGATGGCGCTCAGCAGCGCCTCACGATCGGTGACCTCAGCCCCGGGCAGATGCTCTTGGGGATGATATGGGGCCAGGGCCGGGGCGGCGCAGATGCGGCGGGTCAGGGCGAGGGCTTCCAGGGCCACCTCCTGGTCCGCCTCGGCGCTCAGATAGTTGGGCCGGATGGCTGGCGCGGTGGTGGCCTCGGGGCCGCGCAAAGCGACCTCGCCCCGGCTTTGCGGGCGCAGATTGCACACCGAGGCGGTGAAGGCGTCGAACGGATGCAGGGGCTGGCCGAAGGCGTCGAGGCTGAGCGGCTGGACGTGATATTCCAGGTCGGGGCTGGCCTGGCGGGCCGAGGAATAGGCGAACAGGCCCAGTTGGCTGGGAGCCATGGACAACGGGCCGGAGCGGTTCAACAGATACTCCGCTCCGATCATCACCCGCCCGAACAGGCTGGCGGCGCGAGTATTCAGGGTCTGTGTTCCGCTGACTTGGTAGACGGCGCGTATCTGCAGATGGTCTTGCAGGTTGGCCCCGACGCCGGGCATGTCCCGCCGCACGGCCACGCCGTTGTCGCGCAGAAGGCCCGCCGGCCCCAGGCCGCTGAGCTGCATCAGGTGCGGCGAGCCGATGGTCCCGGCGGCCAGGATCACTTCGCCCGCCGCCCGCGCCAGCCGCCGCGAGCCGCCCTGGCTGAACACCACGCCGGCGGCTCGATCGTCCTCGATCAGCACCCGCTCGGCCTGGGCGGCTGTGATCACTTTCAGATTTGGGCGGGCCAGGACGGGCTTAAGGAAGGCGCGCGACGCGCTCCAGCGCAGGCCGCGGCGCTGGTTGACCTCGAACAGGCCGCTGCCGAAATTGTCGCCGCGGTTGAAGTCGTCCGTCTTGGGAATGCCCACCTGTTCGGCGGCGTCGGCGAAGGCGTCCAGGATCGGCCAGCTCAGGCGCTGGCGTTCCACGCGCAAGGGCCCGCCGGCGCCGTGATAGTCGTCCGCGCCGCCGTGATGGTCCTCGGAGGCCCGGAAGATGGGTAGAACCTCGTCCCATCCCCAGCCCATACAGCCCAGCTGGCGCCAATGGTCGTAGTCGGCCGCCTGGCCCCTCATATAGATCATGCCGTTGATGGAGGACGATCCGCCGAGCAGCCGCCCGCGCGGGTAGTTCAACGCCCGTCCGCCCAGGCCGGCTTCCGCCTCGGTCTTGAAACACCAGTCGGTGCGCGGCTTGCCTTGGGTATAGAGATAGCCGATCGGCACATGCACCCACAGCAGGTTGTCGTGGCCGCCGGCCTCCAGCAGCAACACCCGCCGGCGCGGGTCCTCGCTCAGGCGATTGGCCAGCACACAGCCGGCCGAACCTGCGCCCACGACGATGAAGTCGAAGGTTTCGATTTCCTCGCCCGACTGATCCTGTGCCGTCCCGGCCATGCGGCGCCTCCCTTAGGGCGTTGGATACGCTGACTTGGGCGGTATGCAGAAGGGCGCGATTGCGAAATCCCGGAGGGTAACGCCAAGGAGATCGCCATGCAGACTCCAAACCCAAGAGGGCTGGAGCAATGATTCCCTCCACGGCTTCCGCCAAATAGCCTGGGGAAATTGGGATTGGCCGCTCACCGTCTCAACGCCGGAGCGCGCTTTCCTCGAATTGCTCGACGAGCTGCCCAATCGCGAGAGCTTCCACCAGGCCGACATGCTGATGGAAGGGCTCGCCAACCTCAGCCCGCGACGCCTCGCGAAGCTGCTTGCCGATTGTCGCAGCGTGAAGGTGAAGCGGCTCTTCTTCTTCTTCTTCGCCGATCGCCATCCTCACGCCTGGCGTCGCCAGCTCCGCGCCGAAGACTTCGACCTCGGCTCGGGCAAGCGCGTCCTCGCCAAAGGCGGCAAGTTCGACTCGCGCTATCAAATCACCGTCCCGGAGGATCTCGATGGCGTATCGTGACCTCTATCAGCAACAAGTCGCGCTGCTCATCCGCGTGCTGCCCTTCGTCGCCGAGGAGGAGGTCTTCGCCCTGAAGGGCGGCACAGCGATCAACCTTTTCTATCGCGACATGCCGCGTCTCTCGGTCGATATCAACACCTGACGTTTGTGCCGGTCCTGGGACGGGACGAGTCCCTCATGGCTATCGACGCCGCACTTCAGCGCATCAGCGCATCAGCGCGCGCATCGCGCAAATCGTCGCCGGCGCACGCGTTACGCCGGTGCGGATGAAGGCGACCGACACCATCGTGAAATTGCTGGTCGATGCGGGCGGCGTGCAGATCAAGATCGAGGTGACGCCGGTCCTACGCGGCTGCGCCTACCCGCCGGAAATGAAGGCCGTGTCCGCCGCCGTGGAAGATGTGTTCGGCTTTGCGGAAACCCAGGTGGTTTCGTTCGCCGATCTCTATGCCGGCAAGATCGTGGCGGCGCTCGACCGTCAGCATCCCCGCGACCTCTATGACGTGCGGGAACTGCTCGCGAACGAGGGTGTGACGGACGAATTGCGGCGCGCCTTCATCGTCTATCTGCTCGGCCACGACCGCCCGATGGCAGAGGTCCTCGCACCGAACCGCAAAGACCTCGTCGCCGAATATGAGCGGGGCTTCGTCGGCATGACCGCAGAACCCGTTTCACTCGATACGCTGGCGGAGGCGCGAGAGGCGATCATCGCTGAGATCGTGGGCGGCATGCCGGACGATCACCGCCATTTCCTGCTTGGCTTCAAGAAGGGAGCGCCGAATTGGTCGCTGCTCGGTCTGTCTCACGTCGCCGACCTTCCTGCGGTGAAATGGCGGCTTCTGAATCTTGAGAAGGCGACCAACCGCGACGCCCAGATCGCGAAGCTTCAGGGTGTGTTGTTTGGCGAAGGGGAGGGACCATGAGCGGCATCAAAGCCATCGACTTGCTGCTGGTCACAGACCTGTTCGAGCCGAAGGGGAGCCCCGGTTGGGTCTTGAACTTCAATGACCAGACCTTTGCGCAATTCTTCACGCAGGAACTCAAGGTCAGCCGTCGGTATTCGCGGCGACGAGGACTTCATGCGCCGCACCTGGATGACGGCTTCCGCGATGGGCAGGCTCACCCAGGGCTATATCCCACAGTCTCGGGAGATGTTGGCGCAAGCCTGGTGGGGGGCGACTCCGCAAGACGCCGCAATACGGCGCTTTCCATGTGACGCGCGGAGAAGGTCGCCATGGGCGGGCGCTCGCGCGGGCGGAAGCCGTGAACCGTCAATGGGGTATGGTTTAAAAAGTGATGGAGGCGCCCCTAGGCGTGCAGAGGCGGCGTCGCCTCGCGCAGCAGTTCCCCGTAGATCGCCTCCACCTCGGCGGCCTCCTCGTCGGTCATCTTCTCGAACTCCCGGTTCCGAGCGCGCTCCGAAAAGTGTCCCTCGTTCTGGCGCAGGAAGCCCATCATCAGGTCGAATGCGGCGTCCGGCAGCTCCAGGAAGGCGCCGATGCGCGCCCGCGCCTGATCGTGGCGCCGCAGATAGTTGATCTCTCGAGGCAAGGTGGACCGGACCGTCTCGACGACAGCTTCGGCCAGAAACTCAGCCTGCGACGTCGCGTCGAAGTAGCGGAAGTTGTCGCCGGTGTCGTTGAGCACCCGCACATTGAGCTTCGGCGTCGTGTCCCATTGCGTCAGGGCGAGCCGCGGGCGGGAGTACTGGTCAAGAACGGCGCGGTAGGCTTCAATCCGCTCCAGGAATACGGCCGACACCGGGAACACCAGGCCAGGCGGATTGAAGCCGCGACGACCGAGCACGTGGTGGACGAGCCAGCGGTGGATCCGTCCATTGCCGTCTTCGAACGGGTGGATGAACACGAACCCGAAGGCGACCGCGGCGGCGGCCACCACCGGGTCGAGCGGCGCCGCCCCACCCTCACTGCGCTCGGCGTAGGCGATCAGGCCCTGGATTAGCCCCGGCAGGTCCTCGGCCCGGGCGCTGATGTGCTCCGGGAGCGGGGCGTTGGTCTCGCGGTCGCGCCCTCCGACGAAGCCGCCTTCGGTGCGCCATCCCAAGTGGGTGAAGCGCGCGTCGCCGATGACAAGGCGTTGCAGGCGCAGCAGCTGGTCTTCCGTCAGGGGCGCCTGACCCGCCTCGCCAATCGCCTGCCCCCAGCGCTGGATTCGGTCCTGTGGCGGCCGCTCGCCCTCGATCCCGTAGGAAGCCTTGGAATCTTCGAGGAGCAGGAAGGCCGCCGCCCGCGCCACGAGGTCGGGGGCGGTGCGCTGCACGACGGCGCGCGCCTCTTCTGCGAGGTCGCCGAGCAGACCGGCGAGCGGACCGGCGCGCCGGACAAGCGGGCAGAAGGCCGCCGTACCGGGCAGGTTGTTGCGGATGCGATGGCGGGTCACGGTCTCGCCGGCGATCGCGTACTGCTGGTCCGGATCGAGGATTTCCGCATAGGGCGCGCGCGGTGCGTCGGCCAGGTCCAGCCGCCGGCCAGTCAGCCACTCGTAAAGGAACCAAGTGCGCCGGGCGTACTGGCCGGTGGGTTCGGCCTTCACCCAGGCCTCGACGGCCGCCGGGTCGAGCTTGCGGAAGAGTGCGCTCAGGATCGCGAGGTCAACGCCCTCGTGGCGGAGCGCAAACTCGAGCTGGGCGGCGAAGGTCTCGTCGGTGCGATAGCGCGGCGTCAGGATGTTCCAGCGGCCCTCGCGGCGATAGGTGTGGCGCTCGCCAATGGCGATCAGGGTCTCAGGGGCGGGAACCCGAAGGTCGAACGCCGCCGCCAGGGCTGCGTAGCCAGCCGGCCGCGTTCCGGCGGGCGCGAGGTCACCGCAGGCCCATATGTGCTGATGGGGCAGTTCGAGCTGCATTTCTGAAAACCGATATTCGCACCTGAAGATGGATAACTTTTTAGTCCGCCATCTGAAAATGGCATGCAAAGGCCCTGAAATCTAGTTCCAGGACCTGATTCTTGCTCTCAACAAGCGCATTGATCTGAAACTTGATAACCGACGCTCAAAATGCACGCGCTTGCCACTTGTATTACCCGTCGGTCAGCATGACCTGACGGTCCTTGCCACCCTTGCCCTGCTCGACGCGGATGATCATCCGCTTGCTGTCGATGTCCGCGACCTTCAGGCGCGCGGCCTCCGAAACCCGCAGCCCTGCGGCATAGGCCACGGTGAGCGCCACGCG
>DASXNV010000075.1:0-38300 GCA_036494815.1 Caulobacteraceae bacterium | reverse complement strand
TTCACTTGGACCCGCGCCGCAGGCTAAATCCCCATAGCCCCGACCGCCATCCCGCGGTTCATTCAATCAGCCTTCAATGTGGTCGCGCTCGCGTCTGACCGTGCCCTCAGCGTCGCGCGACCACACAGAAGGCTCTAGATTTCAGTTGGATGGCGGAGATTAGTGCACCGTCACCGTAATCTAAAGCCGCTGCGCCCACGACAGCGTGCCCTCGGGAACCTCGACCGCGCCTTTGACAGGTCCCGTCCCTACGGGATCGCGGCGTTGATCAGGGCGAGTTTGGCTGACAGCAGTTGTGGGGGGCGGCAACGGCCCGCGGTGGCGAGGGCGGGGCTGCTGGGCCCCGGATCTGCGCGCTCTGCGAGCGCTCCGTCCGGGATGACGGTCTTTTTTTGGGGGAGGCGTTGAGCCCTCTCATCTAAAAAGCTTGACCCTTGCGCGAATCTCGCTCTTGCTTTGTTCGCGAACATCGCCCCCCACATTCCCTGGCGCCACGCGCCCCGATCCCGACGGGGAACGGGCCGAGCAGCAGCTGCGGATGCTGAAGGAATTGGGCGAGATGGGGATGGATCTGACCCGGGCGCTGCATGTGCAGGGGCTGGAGTCGGCCGAGGAAGCGGCTCAGGAAACTGCGGTGTCGCCGGGCATGGCGGAGCGTGGGCGCCAGATCATGGCGGCCTTCGCCCAGGCCGCGCGGACGGTGCGCCAGACCATGGCGCTGGAGGTGCGGCTGAAGCGGGAGTTCAAGGCGCGCGAAGCCCAGGCCCAGGGCGCGCTAGCTCCGGCGTCGGCGTCCCCGGCGACCGCCGAAGACTGGCGGGCGAAGGAGCGGGTGTATCGCGGCGCCATCCGCCGGGCCGTGGCGCTGGAGACCCTGGAGCCGGCGATCCGGGCCGAAGCCCGTGAGGACGAGCACGAACAACTGCTGGCCGACCTGGATGAACAGTTGGATGGGGCCACGGCCGAGGCCGATTTCATCGACCAGACGCCCACGGCGCTGATCAAGCGCATCCGGCGGGACCTGGGGCTGGCGGAGGATCCGGGTGAGCGCCCGGACGGGATGGCGACACCGCTGCAGTCGCTGCATTTGCTGAAGCCGGGGGGGCGGGCGTAGCGGCGATCTGGGGATCTTGCCGGAAGCGATCGCGGCGGCGGGCCCCCTCCACCACCCTGCCGGCGGTCCCCCTCCCCCAAGGGGGGAGGAATTAGTCAGAGCTGAGCGGGCCGTCGCCATTCCTCCCCCATTGGGGGAGGGGGACCATGCGCAGCATGGTGGAGGGGGCTCGCCGCCCAGGCCGAACACGACTATGGAGAAACATGGCCAAATCGCGCTTTCCGCGCCCTTCCCGCTCCGCCGCCGGCAAGCCGGCTGTCTCCCGTCCGCCGCCGGGCCTGCCTGACCGCGACACCCTGCTGAAGTTTCTGCGCGAGGCCGGCGAGGCGGACAAGGGCGATATCGCCCGCGCCTTTGGGTTGAAGGGCGAGGGCCGGCGGGCGTTGCGCATGATGATCAAGGACCTGGAGGACGAGGGCCTGCTGGGCCGGCGCGGGCGCAAGGGCCTGGCCGAGGCCGGCGCCCTGCCGCCGGTGGGGGTGGCCGATGTGGTGGAGCGGGACGCCGACGGCGATCTCTATGTGCGCCTGACCAAGGCCGGCGAGGATGTGCCGGCGGTGCGGCTGGCGCCGGGGGCGCATGAAGCCATCTCCGGGGCGCCGGGCCTGGGCGACCGGCTGCTGGTGCGGTTCGAGCGGCTGGCCTCGGGCGAGCTGGAGGCCAAGGTGATCAAGCGCCTGGGCCAGAGCGCGCACAAGGTGCTGGGGGTGGTGCGCAAGTCGAACCGCGAGGTCCGGGTCGAGCCGGTGGACCGCAAGAGCCGTGACAGCCTGGTGCTGTTCGGCGAAGAGGCCCGCGAATTAAAGGACGGCGATCTGGTGCTGGCCCAGGTGGGGGTGGCCGACCGCCATCATGGGCCCAAGCGCGGCAAGGTCCTGGAGGTGGTGGGCCGCGAGGACCAGCCCCGCGCCGCCTCGCTGATCGCTATCCACGCCCACGGCATTCCCACCGGCGTTTCCGCCGCCGCCGAGGCGGAGGCCGAGACCGGCCAGCCGCCGGAACTGGGCGGGCGCACCGACCTGCGCGACCTGCCGTTGGTCACCATCGACCCGGCCGACGCCCGCGACCATGACGACGCGGTCTATGCCCACCCCGACGACGCGCCAAACAATGAAGGCGGGCATGTGGTGTGGGTGGCCATCGCCGATGTGGCCGCCTATGTGCGCCCGGGCTCGGCCCTGGACCGCGAGGCCCGGGACAAGGCCAACAGCGTCTATTTCCCGGACCGGGTCGAGCCCATGCTGCCCGAGCGGCTGTCCAACGGCCTGTGCAGCCTGCGCCAGGGGGAGAACCGCGCCTGTCTGGCGGTGCGGATGGTGTTCGACAAGGCCGGGCGCAAGCTGTCGCACCGGTTCGTGCGCGGCCTGATGCGGTCGGCGGCCAAGCTGTCCTATGAGCAGGCCCAGGCGGCCATAGACGGCCAGCCGGACGATGCCACCGGGCCGTTGATGGACGCCGTCCTGACGCCCCTGTGGGCGGCCTATCGCACCATGACCATCGGGCGCGAGAAGCGCTCGCCGCTGAACATCGAAAGCACTGAGCGGCGCATCGTCATCAGCCCCGAGGGCGAGGTGGTGTCGATCACTCCGCGGGTGTCGTTGGAGGCGCACAAGCTGATCGAGGAGATGATGGTGCAGGCCAATGTCTGCGCCGCCGAAACCCTGGAGCAGAAGCGCACGCCGCTGATCTATCGGGTCCATGACGCACCGAGCCAGGAGAAGCTGCAGACCCTGGCCGATTTTCTGATGACGCTGGAGGTGGCCTGGAACAAGGGCGAGGCGCCGAAGACCGAGCGGTTCAACAAGCTCTTGGCCCTGATGAAGGGCGGGCCGCACGCCGAAATCGTCAACGAGGTGGTGCTTCGCACCCAGATGCAGGCCCACTATAGCCCCGACAATATCGGCCATTTCGGGTTGAACCTGGACCGCTACGCCCACTTCACCTCGCCGATCCGGCGCTATGCCGACCTGATCGTGCATCGGGGCCTGATCCGGGCGCTGGGGCTGGGGGACGACGGGTTGACCGAGGCCGATATCGTCAAGCTGCGCGAGACGGCCGAGCACATCACCCTGGCCGAGCGCCGGGCCATGGCAGCCGAGCGTGACGCCACCGACCGCTATGTGGCCTCCTATATGGAGGGCCATGTGGGGGCGGAGTTCGCGGGACGGATCACCGGGGTCACGCGGTTTGGCCTCTTCGTGCGCCTGACCGACACCGGGGCCGATGGATTGGCGCCCGTCTCCAGCCTGGGCGAGGAATATTTCATCCACGACGATAAGGCGCACGCGTTGATCGGCGAACGCACCGGCCGCCGCTGGCGGCTGGGCTCACCGGCCGTGGTGCGGTTGGTGGAGGCGACACCGATCACCGGCGGGCTGTTGTTCAAGATGGTTTCGGAACCCGACGCGCCGGATCCGAAGGCGCCACGGCCGCGGCTGGGCGCGCGGCAGCAGGCGGGGCGGCGACCGCCCGGGCGACGGCGGTGAGGCTCAAAAGGCCGCACTTCCCTAAGGACAGCCTTTCCCTCGCGCCCTCGCCTTCTAAACTGCACGCCTGATGAGCGAACCGGTTCTCGATCCCAACTATGACCCCCGCGTGGACGGCGCCATGCGCGACAAGGGCGCCAAGCTGGTGCGGCCGCGCGATGCGGCGACCCTGATTATCGTGCGGCGCGACGGAGCCAAGCCGCGGGTGCTGATGGGCCGGCGGCATGGCGGCCACGACTTCATGCCGGACAAGTGGGTGTTTCCGGGCGGGCGCATCGACCGCAGCGATTTCCTGGCCCCGTCGGGCGCCGAGCTGCGCCCCGAGGTCGCCGCGCGGCTGGAAAAGACCGCGCCCCCGCGCCGGGCCCGCGCCCTGGCCCTGACCGCCGTGCGGGAGACATTCGAAGAGGCGGGCCTGCTGCTAGCCCAGCCGGCGCCGCCGCGGCCGTGCGCCGGACCCTGGCGCGAATTCCTTGAGATCGGGGCGGCGGCCGACCTGTCGGCCCTGGACTTCATCGCCCGGGCCATCACCCCGCCCTATCGGCCCAAGCGGTTCGACGCGCGCTTCTTCATGGCCGACGCCGAGCGGCTACTGAGCCTGGACCGGCGGCCCGACTGCGGCGAGCTGGACGAGATCGCCTGGGTCGACCTGGAGGAGGCCACGGCGCTGGACCTGCCCAACATCACCCGCTTCGTGCTGCAGGAACTGGCCCTGCGCCTGGAGGACGCGTCCCGCCCGGCGCCGTCCATGCGCTTCCTCAGAGGCGCGCGCCAGCTGGACTATCTGTGATGGCGGACGCCAGGATCGTCCGGCCGCGCCACGCGGCCAGCCTGGTGCTGACGCGCCGGTCGCCCCAAGGGCTGGAGGTGCTGATGGGCCGGCGGCCGGTGAAATCGTCCTTTGCCCCGGACGTGTTCGTGTTTCCGGGCGGTAAGCTCGACCCCGCCGACCGGGCGGCCAAGGCCCTGCGCCCCCTGCCCGCCGACAGCGTTCGCCGCAGCGGCGCCTCGCCCGGCCTGGCCGAGGCCCTGGCGGCGGCGGCCCTGCGCGAAACCGCCGAGGAGACCGGGCTGATCTTGCCGCCGGACCATGGCTCCCTGACCCTGATGGCCCGGGCCATCACCCCGACCATGAGCCCGATCCGCTTTCACGCCCGATTCTTTCTGGCCGACTGGGACGCCGCCCATGGCGACCACGCCGACAGCCACGAACTGACCGACCTGGCTTTTCGCCCCCTGGCTGAGATCGCCAAATTGCCGCTGATGGACGTGACGGAGGCGGTGCTGGAGGGCCTGGCGGGCTTGGAATTGGGGGTTTTGCAGCCTTTCCTGTTCACCTATCGCCGGGGGCGGCCGCATCGGCGGCTGCTGGACTGAACGGGGGCGTCGGGCGCACGTTGACTTTCAAGGCGTAATGCGTATTTTCCGCGCCTCTCGGATTTCCCGGCGTTGGCCTTTGGCCTTCGTCCCCGCAAAGGTTCTATCATGGCCAAGCCAGCCTCCATCAAGATCCGCCTGAATTCGACGGCGGACACCGGCTTCTTCTACGTCACCAAGAAGAACGCCCGTACCATGACCGAAAAAATGGTCGTCAAGAAGTACGACCCCGTCGTGCGCAAGCATGTGGAGTTCAAGGAAGGCAAGATCAAATAGCTTGATCGCCTCTGCCTGAACGATCCGACGCCCGGCTCGCCGCCGGGCGTTTTTGATTCTCCGCCTCCCGACGAATCTCAGCTATCAAGCCGCAAAAGCGGCGTTATCCCGGCCAATAAGGCCAGGGTTGATCCGGCGAACCAGACGGGACACCCATGAAGCGGATTGTGGCGACAGCGGGCTGCATGGCGGCCCTTTCCCTGGCCAGCCTCGGCCTGACCACAGCAGCGGCGCGCGCCGCGCCCACCGCCCTGGCGCCCCTGCCCTCCGCCGACATCCCCTATACGAAATACACCCTGGCCAACGGCCTAACCTTGATCGTGCACCAGGACCGCAAGGCGCCGATCGTGGCGGTCAATATCTGGTACCACACCGGCTCCAAGAACGAGCCGCCCGGCCGCACCGGCTTCGCCCACCTGTTCGAGCATCTGATGTTCGGCGGCAGCGCCAACTATCCCCAGGTGTGGTTCAAGGCCATGGAGCGGGTCGGCGGGACCGATATCAACGGCACCACCTATTACGACCGCACCAACTTCTTCGAGACCGTTCCCACCGCGGCGCTGGACATGACCCTGTGGCTGGAATCCGACCGGATGGGCCACCTGATGGACAAGTTCGACGACAAGGTGCTGACCACCCAGCGCGGCGTGGTGGAGAACGAAAAACGCCAGGACGACAACGAACCCTACGCCGTCGCCGACGACATCATCACAAAGAGCGTCTGGCCAGCGGGCCATCCCTATAGCCACACCGTAATCGGCGAGATGCAGGACCTGGACGCCGCCAGCGTGGCCGATGTGAAGGACTGGTTCGCCAAATACTATGGTCCGACCAACGCGGTGATCGTCCTGGCCGGGGATATAGATCCGGCGACCGCGAAGGCCAAGGTCGAGAAATATTTCGGCGAAATCCCGCCCGGGCCGCCTGTGGCGCATCAAAAGGTCTGGATCCCCAGGCGCGCCGGCAGCCAGTCGGCGGCCGTGCAGGACCGCGTGGCCCAGGCGCGGCTCTACAAGATCTGGAATACGCCAGAGGTCGGGGCGGCGGACGACGACTATCTGTCCCTGCTGTCCGACATCCTGGTGGGGGACAAGACCTCGCGGCTCTACAAGCGCCTGGTCTATGCCGACCAGACCGCCACGGACGTTTCGGCCAGCGTCGACGAGCGCGAAATCGCCAGCCTGTTCGACGTGGAGTTGACCGCCAAGCCCGGCGTGTCCCTCGACACCCTGGACGCAGCCTTCAGGCAGGAACTGGCCCGGTTGCTGCGCGACGGGCCGACATCGGAAGAGGTCGAACGGGTCAAGACCGCGCGGGTGGCCGGCATTGTCCGCGGCCTGCAGCGGGTGGGCGGCTTTGGCGGCAAGTCCGACGTCCTGGCCTCCAGCCAAACCCTGGAGGGCTCCGCCGACGCCTTCAAGACCCGCCTGGCGCGGGTGGAGGCCGCCTCCCCGGCCGACCTGCAGGCCGCGGGCCAGCGCTGGCTAAGCGATGGCGACTTCACCCTGCGCGTGACGCCCTTCCCGGACTATGCCGCCTCCGCCACACCGGCCGATCGCTCAGCCCTGCCCGCCCCCGGCCCCATCGTCGCGCCCAAATTCGTCAAGTTCGAGCGGGCGACCTTGAGCAATGGCCTGAAGATCATCGTCGCCGAGCGTCACGACAATCCGAGCGTCACCCTGCATCTGGTGGCGGACGCCGGCTACGCCTCCGACCAGGGCGGCAAGCCAGGCGCGGCCGGCCTCACCGCCCGCCTGCTGCCCGACGGGACCGACAAGCTGGACGCCCTGCAGATCAGCGCGCGGCTGTCGGAACTGGGCGCCACGCTGGGCGCCAGCGCCGGCCGCGACACCACTGCGATCGACATGGACGCCCTGTCGGCCCGGCTGGACCCTTCTTTGGACCTGTTCGCCGACGTCCTGCTGCGTCCCGCTTTCCGGCAGGACGACCTGGCGCGGGAAAAGGCCCTGCAGATCGCCCAGATCGACCAGGACAAGGACGATCCGGTGCAGATGACCCTGAGGGTGCTGCCAGCCCTGGTCTATGGACCTGGCCACGCCTATGCC
The DNA here is from genome assembly GCA_036494815.1 of Caulobacteraceae bacterium. Lineage (GTDB taxonomy): Bacteria > Pseudomonadota > Alphaproteobacteria > Caulobacterales > Caulobacteraceae > Poindextera. The sequence continues at coordinate 30,981 of DASXNV010000075.1, read as the reverse complement.
GCCCCGCTGGACGGCCTGGGCGACGAGGCTTCGGTCGAGGCCCTGACCCGCGAGGATCTGGTCAAGAACCACCAGACCTGGTTTCGACCCAACGCCGCCACCTTGATCGTGGTGGGCGACACCACCCTGGCCGCGATCTGGCCCAAACTGGAAGCCCGCCTTGGTGGCTGGAAGCCCCAGCCCCTGCCGGCCAAGAACATCGCGCCGGTCAGCCCGCCGCCCCACAGCCGAGTGTTTCTGATGGACAAACCAGGCGCGCTGCAGAGCGTGATCCTGGCCGCCATCCCGGCGCCGCCGCGCAACGATCCGGATCACCTGGCTATCGAGACCATGAACACCGCCCTGGGCGGCGCCTTCAATTCACGACTGAATCTGAACCTGCGCGAAGACAAGCACTGGGCCTATGGCGCGGGCAGCTTCGCCGTAGACGCCCGCGGCCCGGGGCTGTTCATCGCCTATGCTCCGGTCCAGACCGATAAAACGGCTGAGAGCTTCGTTGAAGTTCGCCGTGAACTGACCGAGGTGATCTCCCAGCGCCCGGTGACCGCCGCGGAGCTGGATTTCGCGCGAGCCAGCATGGTCAACGCCCTGGCCGGCGAGTGGGAGACCAGCAGCGCCGTCGCCGGGAGCCTGGGCGCAATCGTCAGCTACAGCCTGCCCGATGACTATTTCGACACCCTGCCCGGCAGGATCGCCGCCGTGACTCCAGTCGACGCCGAAAAGGCCGCCAAACGGGTGGTGCAGCCAGACCACCTGACCTGGATCGTCGCGGGAGACCGCAAGGCGATCGAGCCCAAACTCAAGGCCCTGGGCCTGGACGTCCAGGTGCTCGACGCTGACGGCAAGCCTATTTCGTAAACCCAGACGCCGAGCGCGCCGGACCTAAGCTAAGGCGGAATACGGCGCCATATCGCCGGAACCCGCGTCGTCATACCCGAACGAGAACTTCAAATATTTCGCGAGTTTGGCGTGAAGCTCAACCCGTTCTTCAGTGGAAAAACTTGCGCCCTGGCGGTCCAGATCCGCGGGGATGATCAACTCACCCGCATTCGGATCCAGTTCCTTGCGCATCACCTCGCGGGCCGATGCGGCGACGGCGGCCTCGATCGAGCGCGGATCCAGCGAGACCTTGTAGTGATCGAGAATTATCTTCAGCCAACGCCCAGGATCCCGACGAACATCCTCGTATCGTACGACAATGATATTTTTGGGATATTTGGCTGCAAGCCGGCCCCATCGATTGAAGAAATCGATATACCACCACACGTCCGCCACTGTCCGTCGCCCCGGCGGCGGCGCGTTGACATAGTCTGACAAAGACAACCCATGTTCTTCGCGCCATTTGACATAGTGGGACAACATGGCCTGCTCGACATCGCGCACCAGCACCACGATGGGCGGCAGGCGCAAACCGTGGAAGACGGGTCGCCAACCCAAGATCGATGATGGAAGATTGTGCGAACTGCCGATCCGGGGGGCCTTCGGATATTTGTGCGGCCATTTCGGGTGTCCGACAAAGTCGTTGGCCGCGCGACCGCTGGCGAATTGGGGCGGCGGCAATCCCAGCTCGGCGGCCAGGGCGTTGCTGAGCATATATTTCAGCCAGTGGGTTCCCGAATTCTTCGCCGTGACCAGGAACCCATCGATATGACGGTAGTGAAGTAGGTGAAAATTCCCAAGATCCACAGCTGCGCCACGCGCCAAAAGCGCTAATCTGTCTTTGGCGCTCAGTCGATCCATACAACACCTCACTTTACTTTCAGCCTCATCGCCCTGGCCAGGGCAAAGCGGCTGGTCCTTGGAGTCAGCTCCGCACCACGTGGACAGCTGACGCCGTCGCCGCCAAAGGCGCGAACAGTGACTAGGTTCCATTGTCGCGCCGTGGCGCGAGCAAGTCGGCGATACAACAGGTAGAGGCGTCTGGACTTACAACTTCAGCCCACACATCACCTCAACGGCGCCGCTCGTTCGCAACGGGTCACAGCCAGCTGCGTAGCACCTCATTTGCGGTTAAATTATTTCTAGATAGACATGTTTGATTGCTCGCACGAAACACGATCATGTGCCCCGGCCGCCCCGCACAGGCGCCAGGACGTCGAGACATTCCAAAGTCGCATTGTAATTATTGATTATATTTTAAACTCAATTCACCACCCGCGAGCCACTCCGGCAGCAAAGGGGCGCCAAAATCGGCGTGGCAATATAGGCGTTTTTTAGGCGCTTGCCTCGCAAAACAGCCATCCGGCCTGGCGCTAGGCGCCGCGATTGATACGTTCAATGACAATCACGGGATAACCAGACCCTTGGGTTCGCTGCAAATCAGTGGGGCGTCGCACGGGGGCGAGACGCGGTCAGGCCGCGCGAGCGACGACCTTGTTGCGGCCTGCGGCCTTGGCCTCATAGACCGCCTCGTCCGCGCGTTTGAGCAGGGCCTCGGGCGTATCGGTCTCGCCCAGGGTGGCGGAGACGCCGATGGAGATTGTGGCGGTCAGAAGCTCCTTGCCGCCCGCGACGCGAAATGGCGAGCCGGCCACATTGGTGCGAATTCGCTCGGCGATGCGCTCGGCGGCGGCCAGAGGCGTGCCCGGCATGATCACCACGAATTCTTCGCCCCCGTAGCGGCAAGGCAGATCGACGGCGCGCACATTGGTCGCCACCCGCACGGCGAACTCGCGCAGCACCTCGTCGCCCACATCGTGGCCAAAATTATCGTTGATCTTCTTGAAATGATCGATGTCGATCAAAAGCGCGCCCACCGGCTCGCCGCCCTTGGCCGCACGAGCCACCAGGGCGGCCAACTGGCCGACCATGTAGCGACGATTGTGCAGGCCGGTCAGTTGGTCGGTTACGGCCAATTCCAGCGAATGATCGAGATTCTTGCGCAGGAAGTCGGTGTAGCGCTTGCGCTTGATCTGGGTGCGCACCCGGGCGGCCAGTTCCTGAGGGTCGATCGGGCGCGGCAGCACGTCGTTAATGCCGATCTCCAGCGCCTTAACCATACGCGGGCGCTCATCCGGATCGATTATCGCCAGGATCGGCAGATGACGGGTGGCCTCGTCCGAGCGGATCTGGGCGGCCAGCCGCAGGCCATCGAAATTGCGGGCGGTGGCGTTGATGATCATCAGGTCCACCGGCCCCCGCGCGGTCAGATGTGCTTTCTCGGGGTCGGTTTCGATTACGGGCCGATGTTCGGCGGACAGTTCGCTGGCGATGCGTTGGGCCTGGCGTTCATTATCGTCGCAGATGACGATACGGCCGCCGGAGCCGGCCAGCCGCGCCGCTGCGCCGGCGATGACGCCGATGCGCCGGCCCGACGCCTCACGCTCGCGCAATTCGTCGATAACGGTCTTCAGGCGCGTCAGGCTGCGCACACGCGAAAACAGCATGACATCGTCGATCGGCTTGGTCAGGAATTCGTCGGCGCCCGCCTCGAGCCCGGCGATGCGGTCGCTACGCCCGTCGAGGGCGGTGACCAAAAGCACCGGAATGTGCCGGGTGGATGGATCATCCTTGAGCCGGCGGCAGACCTCGAACCCGTCCATACCCGGCATCATGACGTCGAGGATGACGATATCGGGGCGTTCAGAGGCGGCCATGGCCAGGGCCGTGGGCCCGTCCTGCGCCAGCATCACGTCGTAATATTCCGCCGTCAGTTTGGCGTCGAGGACCCTGAGGTTCGCTTCGATATCGTCGACCACCAGAATGCGAGCGGTCATGACCGGATCATCCCAGATAGCGGCGGATCGTGTCGAGGAAGTGTGACACCGAAATCGGCTTGGAGATATAGGCTTGGCAGCCGCCCTCGCGGATCCGTTCCTCGTCGCCCTTCATGGCGAAGGCGGTCACCGCGACCACCGGAATGTGGGACAGGTCGTCATCTTCCTTCAGCCACTTGGTGACCTCGAGTCCCGAGATCTCCGGCAGCTGGATGTCCATCAGAATCAGATCTGGACGATGTTGACGCGCCAACGCGAGGGCTTGAAGCCCCTCACGCGTTTGCAGGGTTTCATAGCCCTGGGCGTCGAGCAGATCATGAAACAGCTTCATGTTCAGCTCGTTGTCCTCGACGATCAGGACTTTCTTGCTCATACCAAACCCGGGCTACGAGGCGGACCACAAAGGCCTCAACGCCATCCTACGCTACTGCTAATCACGATATCCTTAAGTCCGTGTTGACTCCGGAGTCATCGTTGCCCCCCGCCGCCGAATTCGATCCGCCCCATATCGATCCAGAGCGTCCGCTGCTGATCGTGGACGTGGACGAGGTGCTAGCCCTGTTCATGCAAGGGTTTGGGCAGTTTGTGGCCCAGCGCGGATATGAGATGCGGCTAGAGCGTTTCGCCCTGTTTCAGAACCTTTATCGCCCCGGCGAACCCGAATGCCTGGACCTGGAAACTGGCCGAATCCTTTTCAATGATTTCTTCCAGCACGGCTCGGAAGACATGTTGCCCGCTCCAGACGCTGCTGATTCGCTGGCCGCTCTCTCCCACCACGCCACCGTCGTCATTCTGACCAACGCGCCCGATCATGCCCGTGAGCCGCGCAGCCGCTGGCTGATTCGCCATGGCATGGACTATCCGCTGCTCATCAATGCGGGGCCCAAGGGCGGCGCGGTGGCGGCCCTGGCGGCGAGGACGGCCGGCCCCTGCGCCTTTGTCGACGATCTGATTCCCAATCTCGATTCGGCCGCCGAAGCGGCGCCATCGGTACATCGCTTTCAATTGGTCGCCGACCCGCGCCTGGCCGCCCTCGCCCCCTCGGCGCCGGAGCGCCATGCCCGTATCGACGATTGGCTCAGTCTGCGGGCCGCGATTCTTCGTGTTCTTGGAGCCCCCCCGGCATGATCCGCATCGGCGTCGATTTTGGCGGCACCAAGATCGAGGCGGCCGCGCTCGACGCCGAGGGCCGGTTCCAGGCGCGGGTGCGCGCGCCCAATCCACGCGATTATTCCGCCTCGCTCCAGTTGGTCTGCGATCTGGTGGCCGAGGCCGAGCGCCAAGCCGGGGCGCGGGGGACGATTGGTATCGGCATGCCGGGTTCGATCTCGCCGCGTACGGGACGGATCCGCAACGCCAACAGCACCTGGCTGAACGATCGACCATTTCGTGAAGACCTGACCGCCGCCTTGGGCCGCGAAATCCGCCTGGCCAACGACGCCAACTGCCTGGCTCTGTCCGAAGCGACGGACGGAGCAGGCGCTGGTTCGCGTGTGATCTTCGCCGCCATTCTCGGCACCGGATGCGGCGGCGGCGTCGCGGTGGACGGCCGGCTGGTCGATGGCCGCAACGGCGTCGCCGGCGAATGGGGCCACATGCCCCTGCCCTGGCCGAACACTTCGGAGCTTCCCGCCCCGGTCTGTTGGTGCGGCCGCGCCGGCTGCTGCGAGCTTTATCTGTCCGGCACGGGCCTGGAGGCGGCCTTCGCCCGCGAAGGCGGTGGCGCTGTCAACACCCAGGCCATCGTCGCGGCGGCTCAAGCAGGTGGGGTGAAAGCCCAGGCGGTGCTTGCAGACTATACCGACCGGCTGGCGCGGGGCCTGGCGGTGATCTGCGATGTGATCGACCCTGACGTTATCGTCCTCGGCGGCGGCGTCTCAAACGTGGCCTCGCTTTATGAGGCCTTGCCGGCCGCGATCGCGCCCTATGTCTTCACTGACAGCTTCAACACGCCGCTCCGGCCCGCCCTGCACGGCGATTCTTCAGGGGTGCGGGGCGCGGCATGGCTGTGGCCGCCGCCGTGAGCGGGCTCTGCCGCGACTGCCTGAGCATCGAGGCGCGCGCGCAGAAGGGCGCGCGTTGCCCCCAGTGCGGTTCTCCGCGCCGCGTGTTGCACGATGAACTGGAGCAACTGTCGATCGCCCACATGGATTGCGACGCCTTCTACGCCTCGGTGGAGAAGCGCGACCGTCCGGAGTTGCGCGATCAGCCGGTGATCGTCGGCGGCGGCCGTCGCGGCGTAGTCTCCACCTGCTGCTACATCGCTCGCATCTTCGGCGTGCGCTCGGCCATGCCTATGTTCCAGGCGCTGAAGCTATGTCCACAGGCGGTGGTCATCAAGCCGGAGTTCTCGAAGTACCGGGCAGACAGCGCGCGCATCCGGCAAAAGCTCGACGCTCTCACCCCGCTGGTCCAACCCCTGTCTCTGGACGAGGCTTGGCTGGACCTATCCGGCTCGGAGCGCCTGCACGGCGGCCCTCCGGCCCTGGTGCTGGCGCGGCTGCAGGCCGAGATCGAACGGGAAGTGGGCATCACCGTCTCCGTCGGCTTGGCGCCCAACAAATTCCTGGCCAAGATCGCATCGGACCTGGACAAGCCGCGCGGATTTTCGGTGATCGGCGCGGCTGAGGCCCGCAGCTTCCTGGCGTCGCGGCCGGTGCGTATCCTGCCGGGGGTCGGCCCAGCGCTCGCGCTATCACTGGAAAAGAGCGGCTTTCGCACCGTGGGCGATCTGGCTCGCGCCGAGCCGCGCCAATTGGTCGACCGATGGGGCGCCCATGGCCTGCGCTTAGGCCAGTTGGCCCTCGGCCAGGACAGCCGCGCGGTGGATCCGGAACAGGCGCGCAAGTCGATCAGCGCCGAGAGCACCTTCAATGACGATCTTGGCGACCTGGAGAGCCTGGAGGATCGCCTTTGGCCGTTATGCGAGCGTGTGGCCCGCACGGCCCGCCGCGAAGGCGTGGCGGGCCGAGTGGCGACTCTGAAGCTGAAGACTGCCAGCTTTCAAACCGTCTCGCGCCGCCGCACCCTCACAGCCCCCACCCAGACGGGCAAGGTGCTGTTCACGGTGGCCCGAGAAATGCTGGCCGCCGAGGTGGGCGCAACGTCCTTTCGCCTGATCGGCGCCGGACTGTCCGATTTTGTCGACGCGGCGGAAGGCCTCGACTTCTTCGCCGATCAGGAACGCCGCGCACGCAAGAGCGAGGCCGCCATAGATATCCTGCGGGGCAAGTTCGGCGCCGCGGCGATTGTTTCGGGACGGGCGCTCAGGAGCGACGGTGACTGAAAGCCTAGCCCAGCGCCTGCGCCAAATCGGCGATCAGGTCGTCGCCATCCTCGATTCCCACCGACAGCCGGACCAGACTATCGGTGATGCCCAGGGCGGCGCGCTGCTCGGGCGGAATGGAGGCGTGGGTCATGGTCGCCGGATGCCCAATCAGACTTTCCACCCCGCCCAGGCTCTCGGCCAGGGTGAACAGATGGGTCCGCTCCAGCATGCGGCGGGTTCCGTCCAAATCCCGGTTGAGCACCAGCGTGACAATGCCCCCAAATCCGCTCATCTGCCTACGGGCCAACTCGTGCTGCGGATGGCTTTCCAGCCCGGGATATATCACGCGACCGACCGCAGGGCGCGCCTCTAGCCAGCGAGCGATCTTCAGGGCGTTGGCGCAGTGGCGCTCCATTCGCAGCGCCAGGGTTTTCACCCCGCGCAGGGCCAGGAAGCTGTCGAATGGGCCGGAAATGCCGCCGATGGCGTTCTGCAGGAATTTCAGCCGCTCGATCAGATCGGCGTTCTCGCCGATCACGGCCACACCGCCGATCATGTCGGAATGGCCGTTGAGATATTTTGTGGTGGAGTGCACCACGATGTCGAAGCCGAACTCCAGCGGACGCTGGATATAGGGGCTAGCGAAGGTGTTGTCCGCTACGGTGATCAGGCCGTTCTTTTTGGCGAAGGCGGCGATGGCGGCGAGGTCGATCAGTTTCAGGGTCGGGTTGGTGGGGGTCTCCACCCAGATCATCCGTGTCTTCGGCCGCAGCGCCGCCTGCAGCGCGTCCAGGTCGGAGAGGTCGACAAAGCTGAACTGAAGGCCGGAGGCGCGCGCCTTGACCTTGTCGAACAGGCGAAACGAGCCGCCATAGAGATCGTCGCTGGCGATGACGTGTTCGCCGCTGTCCAGCAGATCGATCACGGTCGCCGCCGCAGCCAGGCCGGAGGCGAAGGCGAAGCCGGCGGAGCCGTTCTCCAGATCGGCTATGCAGCGCTCGAAGGCGAAACGCGTCGGGTTCTGGCTGCGGCTATATTCATAGCCCTTGTGCACCCCGGGGCTCTGCTGAGCATAGGTCGAGGTGGCGTAAATCGGCATCATCACGGCCCCTGTGGTGGGATCCGGGCTCTGGCCGGCATGAATGGTGCGAGTGGCGAAGGCGAGGCGATTCTTGCCGGCGTCGGTCATGCTTTCTCCAGGCGGGGGGTGTGGCGCAGACATAGGGGTTCAGGGATTGAGCCTCAGGTGGTTGATCAGGTCCACCCGGGTGATCAGGCCCATGAAGGTCTCGCCGTCAAGAACCACGGCCACCTCGTCGCGCTCGAACACCTCCACCAGGCTGTCGACGGACTGGCCCGCCTGCAGGGTCTTCACACCGTGGGTCATGGCGCGCCCCACTGGGCTCTTGAAACGTTCGGCCCGGCGCTGGTCGCCACCCTCCACCGCCGCCAAGATGTCGCTCTCATCGAGAATACCCACCAGGCGCCCCTGATCGACCACCGGCAATTGGCTGATGTCGGAGGATCGCATTCGATTATAGGCGGTCAGCAGGGTGTCCTCTGACCCAATGGTGATCACACCGCCTTCGGAATAACGCTTGGTGATCAGGTCGCGCAGGTCGCCGTGCAGCTCGCGGCGGTCGAAGCCCTGGGCGGCCACCCAGAAGTCGTTGAAGATCTTGGTCAAATATTTCCCGCCGGTGTCGCAGACCAGGGTCACCACGCGCTTGGGCGTGGTCTGTTCGCGGCAATAGCGCAGGGCCGCGGCCAGCAGGGTGCCGGACGATGATCCCGCCAGAATGCCCTCCGCCTTCAGTAGAGCCCGTGCGGTCTCGACGCTCTCGCGGTCGTCGATGGAATAGGCCTTGGCCACCAGGTCCATTTGGGCGTTGACCGGGATGAAGTCCTCGCCGATTCCCTCGATGGTCCAGGAACCGGCCTCGCTCATCTCGCCGGTCTCAACATAGTGGCTCAGGATCGAGCCCACCGGATCGGCCAGAACCATCTGGGTCTTCGGGGACACCCGGCGCAGAAAGCGTCCGATGCCGGTCAGGGTGCCGCCGGAGCCCACCCCCACCACCACCGCGTCCACGTCGTGGTCCATCTGCGCCCATATTTCCGGGCCGGTGCCATTTTCGTGCGCCGCCGGGTTGGCTGGGTTTTCGAACTGGTTGACGTAGAAGCCGCCGGTGGACTGGGCGATGGTCTGGGCCAGATCCTGATAATATTCCGGATGGCCCTTGCCGACATCCGAGCGGGTCAGGCGAACGTCGACGCCCATGGCGCGCAAGTGCAGGATCTTCTCCCGCGCCATCTTGTCGGGCACCACCAAGATCAGCTTGTAACCCTTGAGCGAAGCCACCTGGGCCAGGCCCAGGCCGGTATTGCCCGCAGTGGCCTCAATGATGGTGGCGCCGGGACCCAGCCGCCCGTCCGCCTCCGCCGCCGCGATCATAGACAGGGCCACGCGGTCCTTGATCGACCCGCCGGGGTTCTGGTTTTCCAGCTTAAGGAACAGCCGGCAAAGCCCGGTGTCCATCCGCGTCATCTCCATCAGCGGCGTGTGGCCGATCAGGTCCAGAGCCGACTTGACCACAGGAGGCGCCAGTTCTCGATCCGACATGCGAATCCATCCCAAACATTGCGGTTGAGGGCCAAGTTCGCGCTAAATGCGTGCTCAAACCAGTCCTAATTTGGAATGCGGCGACGCCAATCAGATCTAACTAAGACAAGTTATTGCTAAGCCACGGCCTCCACTTCGCGCGTCACGTCGGGACCGGATTGACGCAATTGCGCGCGGGCGAATGGAAGGCACAGCAAGGCTAGCGCGGTGAGGACAGCCACCAATAGCCACGCCTCGTTGATCGCCTGCACCAGCGCGAGGTGATCGACCATCGGCTTCAGGATCGAGGCCGTCTCCGGATCGATCGGACCGCGCGGTCGCGCCAGAAACATCGACAGCGGAATGCCAACCGCCTTGGCGGTTTCCACATCGCCGTTCTGCAGGCGTCGCACGATCGCGTCGCCAAGCACAGGCGCACGGCCATAGATCACCGTGTCGATCAAGGCGATACCGATGGCGCCGCCCAGATTTCGCATCAGGTTGAACAGTCCGCTGGCGTCCGGCACTTGTGGTGGATCGAGCCGGCCGAGCGCCAACCGCGTGGGCGGCAACAGGCAGAACATGATCGCGACACCCCGGCACACCTGGGGCCAGAACATCTGGTGAAAGTCGGCGTCGGCGGTTTCGAAGGCGCTGAGGCCAAGGCCGATGGAAAACAGCAGGAAGCCGGCGGCCGTCAACAGGCGCGCATCCACACGGCGCTCGAGGGCGACCGCAATCGGCGCTGTCAGCAGTTGCGCGACGCCGGTGACCAGCATGACCTTACCGATTTCCAGCGCGTTGTGACCGCGCACAAAGGCCAGGAACACCGGCATCAGATAGACCGAGCCAAACAGTCCCATGCCCAGGACGAAGCTCAGCAGACATCCGACCGCGAAGTTTCGGCTCCCCAGGGTGCGCAACTCCACGACCGGGTGCGCGGCGCGCAGCGTCTGGCGAGTAAAGCCCCCGCCGCAGATCAGGCTCGCCAACAGCAGGCTGATAACCAGGGGCGAGCGCCATCCTCGATCCGGCGCCTCCTTGAGCGCGATCTCAAGCGCCGCAAGCGCCATGGCCATCAAGATCAGGGCCACGCCGTCGAGCGTACGCAACTGCCTGAACGCGGTGGCTTCGACTGGAAGCAGAGCGATGGCGCCCAGCGAAGCCAGGACGCCAGGGGCGACATTGATCAGAAACAGCCAATGCCAGGAATAGGTTTGGGTGATCCAGCCGCCCACCACCGGGCCAACCGTCGGCGCCAACACAGCCAAAACCCCCGCGATCGTGGTGGCGATCCCCTGGGACCGAAATGGAAATAGCAGAAATACCGCCGAAAACACCGCGGGGATCAGCGTGCCCCCTGAAAAGCCCTGAAGAACCCGCCAGGCGACCAGCGCGTTGAAGCTGCTGCTGGCGGCGCAGCCGAGGGAGGCGAAGGTGAAGACCGATATGGCGACCACGAACAACCATCGCATGGACAACAGCCGGGTCAGAAAGCCGGTCAGCGGGATCGCCACCACTTCGGCGATCAGATAGGCGGTCTGAATCCAACTGACCTGATCGCGCGGGATGGCCAGGGCGCGCTGGATGGTGGGGATCGAGGTGGCGACCACCTGCACATCCAGTATGGCCATGAACATGCCGACGCACATGATGGCGAAGCCTGGCCAGGCGGATCGGGGAGATGTTGTAACGCTCGAGCCCACCGATGACATTCCACGCCCTCGCCCCGGTCTGAAACACCTAGCCGATGGGCGATCGACCGGACGCGACATTGAGCGCGGACACATCGGCGAAGCTCGACGGACGCCCTTTTTAACTGTGGCGGAACGCGCGGCGTCGCGCGTCGTTCACTTTGCGAGCAGACCAAGTCGTTTGTCCCCGAAAGAAGCAGAATGGCTCTAAATCCAACCTCCTCGGTGGCCCCACGCCTGATCGCCCTGGCCACGGCGATACCGCCCCATGACCTGCTGCAGGAGGACGTGGCCGAGAGGGCCGCGGTTCTCTTCGCGGCTACGGACGGCGGCTTTCATCGCCTGGCGCCAGTCTATCGCAACGCCCAGATCGAACGTCGACATTCCTGCGTGCCGTTGGACTGGTTTTTGGAAGACCACGCCTTCGCAGAGCGAAATGCGCTGTTTTTGGAGAACGCCACCAACCTGCTGGTGGAAGCGGCGGAAAAGGCGCTCGCCGAGGCGCAACTGGAACCAGCGGGCATCGACACCATCGTCACTGTCTGTTCGTCCGGCATCGCCACCCCTGCGCTTGACGCGCGGGTGATGGAGCGCCTGGCCTTTCGACGGGACGTTCAGCGAATGCCGATGTTTGGCCTCGGCTGCGCTGGCGGAGTCCTCGGCCTGTCCCGAGCCGCCGCCATGGCTCAAGCCGCGCCGCAATCGAATGTCCTGTTGCTGGTGGTGGAGCTTTGCAGCCTGACCTTTCGTCGCCAGGACCGCTCGAAAAGCAACATGGTCGCTACGGCTCTATTCGGCGACGGCGCAGCTGCGGCCGTGATCACCTGTCGAGAGGACGTGGAAAGCGAAAGCGCGCCGCGATTGGGCCCCTGGGGTGAGCACACCTGGCCCGACAGTCTCGACGTGATGGGTTGGGAGGTCGCCGATGACGGCCTTAAGGTTCTGTTTTCACGCGACATCCCCACCCTGGTGCGCGATTGCCTTCGCCCCGTGATCGACACCTTCCTAGCCCGGCACGACATCGCGCTTCGAGAAATCGACGAATTCGTCTGCCATCCTGGCGGGGCGAAGGTTCTCGACGCGCTGGAAGACTGTTTCGAGTTGCAGCGCGGAACCTTGAACCATGCGCGCGACACCCTGCGAAACCACGGCAATATGTCGGCCGTGACCATCTTATTCGTGCTGCGCGCGGCGCTGGATGAGCGCCTGCGCGGGCGGCGCTTGCTGACCACGCTGGGGCCTGGCTTCACCGCCGGCATGATGGTGCTCGAGGCCGCATGACCCTGCTGCGCAGTCCTTTGGTTTGGATCCTTGGCCTGGTCGCGCTGCAACGCCTGGCCGAACTGACCTTGGCCGCCTTCAACACCCGCCGGCTTCTGGCGAAGGGCGCCCGGGAGGTGGGAAGCGGGCACTATCCGTTGTTCGTCCTGCTACACGCCTCCTGGCTGGTCGCCATCGCGCTCGCCGTGCCGATCGACGCCAAACCCAACTGGCTAGTGATCGGCGTTTTCGTCCTGCTGCAGCTCACCCGGATCTGGGTGATCGCGGCCCTCGGCCCCTACTGGACCACCCGCATCATAACCCTCGACGACGCGCCGCTGGTCAGACGAGGCCCCTATAGGTTCGTGCGCCATCCCAACTATTGGGTCGTGGTCGGCGAGATCGCCGTCCTGCCCCTGGCCTTCGGCGCATGGCCGATCGCTCTGATCTGGTCGCTGCTCAACGCTGGGCTGCTGCGTCACAGGATCCGCGTCGAAACCCTGGCTTTGTCCGACCGTGGCCCCGGCGTCAGGCAAGCCAGGCCGGCTATCGGCCATCCAGGAAGGTCTGCACCGCCGCATCGAACGCCGGGGGGTCCTGCAGCATGGCGAAATGGCTGAGGCCGGGTAGGATCACCAGCTTTGCGCCAGGAATGCTGCGCGCCAAGTATTCGGTGTGCTCGCGCTTGATCGCCTCGTCGTGGTCCCCGTCGGCTATGGCCACCGGAACTGTGATCCTGGCCAGGTCAGCCGCGTTATAGTTCGGCTCGGTGTCCCACATGTGCTCGATGGCCGCAGAGAAGGCGGCGTAGCCTCCTGGCGTGGGCGACAGGCTGTCATATTCTCCCGCTCCACGCGCGGCGAAGGCGCCGAAGGTCGGCGTGGTCAGGGTGTCGGGTTTGACGCCTGAGGGATCCATATTGGCGGCGAAGGCGAAGACCTTGGTCAGGCGCTGCGGATCCTTCATGGCCATGACCAGGCCGATGATCGCCCCGTCGCTCCAGCCGACCACGGCGGCGCGGTCGATTTTCAGCGCGTCCATCACCCCGACCACGTCCGATTCCATCAGTTCGTAGGTATAGGGCCGCGCGTCACGGCTGCTGCGTCCGTGCCCGCGGCTGTCGATCAGGATCACCCTATGGGTCTTGGCCAGGACCGGAACCTGGTTGCCCCAATAGCTGCTGTTGGCCAGGCCGCCATGCAACAGGATCAGAGGCGGGCCCGCTCCATAGGTCTCGTACCAGATCTGTGCGCCATTCTCGGCCACATAGCCGGAAGTTCCACCGAGCGGCAGCGAGGGCATGGGCGGCAAGGTGCGCCACAGATCCCCGGCGACGGCCGAGGCCCCGGCGCAAAGGGTTGCAGCCATCAGGCCGGCCGCCAGGACACGCAATCCCAAGACCATGCTAACGCTCCGCCGTCTGGTTGATCTGCGCCTTGGCCACCGAGGCGCGAACCACCGGGATATCCCGATCCGCCAAAGGCTTCATCCACTGTTTGCGCGCCAGGGCTGCGGTGATGAACGGCGCCAGATCCTGAGCTTTTCGCGCCTCGCGCTCGGCGACCTGGGCCCTGAAACCCGGCATGACCTCGGCGGCGAACAACTCCAGCGACTCGCAGATGTGGTCATGCCGATTGCGCCCGGCCTGCTGCATGAAGATCACCTGGTCGATGCCGGCGTCCTGAAAGGCCTGGATGTGGTCGCGGATATCCTCGGGCGTACCGATGCCAGAGGCGTAGTCCGCCCGGCCCTGCGCCGCGGCCACGGTCTCTTCGGTGCGATCGCCCCGTTGGGCCAGATACTCGCCCCACAGATTGGTGCGGCCGGGGATCGTGTCGTGGGCGACCAGGGCGTTGAGGGCATAGCTGAAGAACTCGAACCCCTCATGTCCCCGTCGGATGGCCTCGCCCCGGTCGCGATGGACCGAAAAGTTGGAGACCATGGCGATATTGGCGTTCACAGCGTGGCCGAGGGGTACGCAGGCGTCCGACTTGATGATGCTGTAATAGATATCGGCCCAGGCCCTGGCTTCCTCTGGATTGATGAAGGAGAAGGCCAGGGCCCCGACGCCGTGGGATGCGGCGATCTTGATGGTGTCGCGATTGGTGCAGGCCATCCACATGGGCGGATGCGGCGCCTGCATCGGCTTGGGCAGGACGTTGCGGCACGGCATGGAGAAATATTCGCCCTCGAACCCTGGATAGGGGTCCAGCACCATCATGTTGGCGATTTGCTCGGCCGCCTCCAGGCACATGGCCCGCTTTTCCTTGGCCGAGATGTGAAAGCCGCCCAGCTCCAGCCGCGTGGCGCCCTCGCCGATACCGAAGTCCACTCGTGCGTGGGAGACGATGTCCAGAGTGGCCAGGGCCTCAGCGGTGCGGGCGGGATGGTTGTAGTTGGGAATCACCTGGCGGATGCCATGACCCAGGCGGATGGTCTTGGTCAGGGCCGCGGCGGCGGACAGGAACACCTCGGGCGCCGAAGAATGGGAATATTCGTCGAGGAAATGATGCTCGACCTCCCAGGCGTAGTCATAGCCCAGCCGGTCGGCCAACACGACCTGCTCCAAAGCCTGATGGAATAGCCTCGGTTCGTCTCCAGGCAACCAGGGTTTAGGCAACTGGTGCTCGTAGAACACGCCAAAGCGCATGACGATGATCCTCCCGGTGGCCTTGCCAGTGTTATGGTTATCCGCAGTAGAGCGCATGCGGAGGCTGGCGGCTAGATCGCGGCTCAAGAGGCCCGCACTACTACGGTCCCCGCCGAACCATGGCCGCGCGAACAGGTGTAGGATCACATCGTCCATCGGGAGAAAGCGCAATGGCCAGCACCGGTCAGTTCGCCGAGATCGCCGCCCTGGCTGGAGATCCCGCCCGCGCGGCCATGCTGCACGCGCTGATGGACGGCCGCGCGCTCACCGCCACCGAACTGGCGCATGTGGCCGGCGTGACGCCGCAGACCGCGAGCGGCCATCTGGCGCGCATGACGACCGCCGGACTGCTGGGTGTGGAGAAACAGGGCCGGCATCGCTATCACCGGCTGGCGTCGCCCACTGTGGCGCGGATGATGGAAAGCATCATGCAGGTGGCCGCCGATCTCGAGCCGCCCAAGCGGTTGAGCGTCGGGCCCAATGACACCGCCTTGCGGGCGGCGCGCACCTGCTACGACCACCTCGCCGGCCAGTTGGGGGTGGCCCTCTGCGACGCCATGATCGATCAGGGCTTTGTGGAGCTGGATAACGACGCCGGCCTGGTCACCGATCCGGGCCTGCGGTTCCTCGCCGATATCGGGCTCGACGCCGACGCCCTGGCGGCTCGGCGCGGCAAGCGTTCCGGCCGGCTGTTGTGCCGTCCCTGCCTGGACTGGAGCGAGCGTCGTCCGCATCTGGCCGGGGGCCTGGGGGCCGCCCTGTGCGCCCACTGCCTGGACCAGGGTTGGGTGCGCCGGTTGCACGGCGCCCGCGCCGTGGCTGTCACCCCCAAGGGACTGGGCGTGTTTCGCGGGCGGTTCGGCGCTCGGCTCGGCTGAATCCACAGTACGGCGGCGGCCGAAACATCGCAGCGCGCCATGCGACAGATTGTCGGCGCCCCACCAAAGGACGCCGCCATGACCCTCACCGTCTTCATCCGCTACCAGATCGACCCGTTCAAGTCGGCGCAGTTCGAGGCTTATGCCCAGCGGTGGCTGAAGATCATCCCCGACTGCGGCGGCGATCTGCTGGGCTATTGGATGCCGCACGAAGGAACCAACAACATCGCCTTTGGTTTGATTTCGTTCGAAAGCCTGTCGGCTTACGAAACCTATCGCGCGCGGCTGAAGACCGATCCTGAAGGGCTCGCCAATTTCACCGTCGCCCAGCAAGGTCAGTTCATTTTCGCGGAAGAGCGCAGCTTCCTGCGCCGGGTGGAGGCGGCTAAATGATCGCGGTGATCGCCTGGCGCAACCTGCCAGCCAGCCGCGTCCGCCGTCGCCCTTGAACCTGCGCTTTCGCCATCTGAAAAGCACGCTATGTAGAACGGCGATGCCCCTGGACCGTCACGCCCAACGTTTGCTGAAGATGCTGGCCCTGTCTGGACCGGGGAATGCGGTCGATATCGTCAGGCGCCGCGGCGGGTTGGAGACGCTGTGCGACATCGGTGAGGACGAGATCGATGCGGGCGTCCAGGTCGCGGACCTAACCCTGCGTGGCGCCGGCGAAGATATCCCAGCTCGGCTCTACAGCCCGGAAGGTTTGAGGCGACCAGCGCCGGCTCTTGTCTATCTCCACGGCGGCGGCTGGGTCGCCGGCAGTCTGCGCACCCATGACGGCTTCTGCCGACGGCTAGCGAGCGCTAGCAGGTGCAAGTTGTTAGCGGTGGACTATCGCCTGGCGCCGGAACACCCTTTTCCTGCAGGCCTGGAAGACGCTCTGACGGCCATCCGCTGGATCGGCGAGCAAGCCGCCGACCTTGGTGTCGATCCGATGCGCCTGGGCGTGGCCGGCGACTCCGCGGGTGGCGGTCTGGCCGCCGCTGCGGCTCAAATCCTGGCAGCCAGCGACGGCCCTCAGATCGCCCTGCAACTGCTGATCTGTCCCATTCTCGACATCGCCCGCGAGAGCGCCTCGCGCCAGAACTTCGCCGAGGGCTATTTTCTCGATCGGGCGGCCCTGGCCGCCGACCTGGCCCACTATGTGCCACCGGGGGCGGATCTAAGCGATCCTCGCCTGTCTCCATTGCTCGCGGAGCAACTGGAAGCTTTGCCTCCAGCCCTGATCCATACCGCCGAATTTGATCCTTTCCGCGACGAGGGCGAGGCCTATGCCAAGCGCCTCCAGGCCGCGGGCGTCCCGGCTCAACACACCGACCATGCCGGCATGATCCATTATTTCTACGCCCTGCCCCGCCCGATCCCCTATGCCCGCGAGGCCGCGCAGCTTATCGGGGAGCAGGTGCGGACCGTGTTCGGCGCATCGGATTAGAGCCGTATCGGAGTCTTCGTGGCGCAATCCCTGACCATCCGTTTCGCCGAACCTGCCGACTTTGATCAGTGGCTACCGCTGTGGCGAGGCTACAACCAATTCTACGGTCGCCTTGGTGACACGGCCTTGCCGGACGAGATCACCCACGCGACCTGGTCCCGGTTCTTTGACGCCTATGAGCCGATGTACGCCCTGGTGGCCGAGTGTGATGGTCAGCTGATCGGCTTGGTCCACTACCTCTTCCACCGCAACACCATCATGCTGCAGCCGACCTGCTATCTGCAGGACCTGTTCACCAGCGACGCCGCGCGCGGCAAGGGGGGCGGCCGGGCCTTGATCGCGGGTGTCTACGAACAGGCGGCCCTCGCTGGCCTGACCACCGTCTATTGGCACACTCACGAAACCAATCTGACGGCGCGCAGGCTCTATGATCAGGTGGCGGACTGTTCAGGCTTCATCGTCTATCGGCACAAGGTTTAGAGCCGCAGATCTCCAGCGGTGATCCGGCTAAACAGCTCGTCGTCGATCCGCCAGTATCCATCTCGGTCCGGCGCCACGACATAGAGCGGATCGTTCACAACGGCAGGATCGAACCCCTCGCGCGCCAAGTCCGCCTTCTTCTGTTTGAACGTTTCGGTCACCGCCAGCTCCCTGGCCAGGCGCAGGAACACCGGATGGGCGTAGGCCGGCAGGCGCTCGGCGAGGTGGCGGCGCAGGTTCGCCAGATCGAAATCCTCGGCGACGACCAGGGCCGCCATGCCGGCCTTGCCATCGGCGCCTGGCACGACGACGCCATAGACACTGGCTTCGACCACGCCGGGAAATACAGACAGCGCCTCGGCCACTTCGGTGGTGGCCACGTTCTCGCCCTTCCACCGAAAGGTGTCCCCGACCCGATCAACAAAATAATAGAAGCCGCGCGCGTCGATGCGCATGAGATCGCCGGTGCGCAGCCAGGCGTCGCCGGCCTCAAAGACATCGCGCAGCACCTTCTTTTCACTCTCGGCCCTGCTGGTATAGCCCTCGAAGCGATGGGCGGGGTCTCCGCCAGAGGCGATCCGGCCAATGGCTTCCCCGGCTTCATCGGGGCTACAGCGCTCGCAAAAGCCGTCCTGTCCCCGCGCCGGCGATCCGGTCGCCACGTCGAAGCGCACGATGGCGGCTGGGAAGCGATGAGCCATGAACCCGGGAATGCGGCCGATGGCCCCCGGCTCGCCCTCGGCGTTGTAGAGCGAGAAATTGCCTTCGGTGGCGGCATAGAATTCCAGAATTTTCGGGATAGCGAACCGCTCCTGGAACGCCGTCCAGACGTCGGGACGCAGACCGTTTCCACAAATCATTCGCAAGCGGTGATTGCGTTCCATTGCCGATGCCGGCGCGGCCAGCAGGTAACGGCAAAGCTCGCCGATATATTGAAAGAGGGTGCAGTCCCAGCGCGCAACCTCGTCCCAGAAGCGGCCGGCGGAGAACTTCTCGCGCAACACCACGGAGCCGCCCTTGATCAGCAAGGCGCCGGTGGCCGCCACGCCGCCAACGCTGTGATACATGGGCAAGCAGTCATAGAGCCGGTCCTCGGTCGTCGCATCCAGCATGCCCGCGAACCAGCCACTCCAGCTCATCACCCGGTGATGGCTGACCCGCGCCGCCTTGGGCAGGCCGGTGGTGCCGGAGGTGTAGATGAGCAGGGCCGGATCGCTGAGGCAGGTCCCGCGGCGCTCAGCCTCGGTCAGGGGCGCATCGTCGAAGCCTTTCAGCGCCAGGTCTAGCCGCGAGGCGCCTTCGGCCGTCCCGCGCAGCCAGATCTGTGTCGCCCCTGGCGCCACTTCGGCGCAGTCGGCGAATTCGGCGGCGAGGATCAGGTGTTTGGGTTCGGCGACGGCCATGCAGTGGCCAAGGGCCGCCCCACGCAGATTGGTGTTGAGCAGGGCGACCACCCCCCCGATGCTGGTCACCCCCAGCCAAACAGCCATGTAATCCGGGCTGTTAGGCGCCATCAGCGCGACCACCTCGCCCTGGCCCAGGCCCTGGGCCAGGGCCCATCGGGCGTAACGTCGCGCACGGGTGCTCAGGGCGGCGTAGGTCAGGGTCTGGGCGTCGGACAGCAGCGCCGGCCCGTCGGGCTGCCGACCGGCCCACTCGTCGATGACCGAGGACAGCAACCGCTCCGGCGCCTGGTCCAACCGCGAGGTCATTTCCAGCGCGCGCAGCCAAGCCCGATTGGCCCCGCCGGGGCGCCCGGACTTGGCGGGGTCTGCGGCCGTTGGGGCTGAACTCATAGCGGATCTCGCGGGGTGAAACGTGGCGGCGCGATACGCATTGGAACCGACGCAAACCCAAGGCTGCAACCCACGCGCCAAGACCGCAAGGGATTATCCCGCTGTGAGACGGCTGTAATATCAGCCAGCCGTCGCAACGATCGAACAAGCACGACCATTTTGCTTGGCTTGCGCGCTCCGCGGGCCTGTATTGCATCCATTCCCGCGCGGCATGCTCTCTGCAACGCCCGCGCTTGTCGAACGTCACGAGCCAAAATGAACCGGCCCGTGGCGAGCTTGTCAGGAGAGTTCGCGGCCATGCGCCCTGAAACCATCGCCATCCATTCGGGCTTCGACGCCGACCCCACCACCAAGTCGGTGGCCGTGCCGATCTATCAGACGGCGGCCTACGCCTTCGACAGCGCCGAACATGGCGCAGCCCTGTTCGACCTGCAGGTCGAGGGTTATCGCTACAGCCGCATCAGCAATCCCACCACCACGGTCCTGGAGAAGCGCCTGGCCGATCTGGAGGGCGGCGTGGCGGCGCTCAGCGTCGCATCAGGCCAGGCGGCCCTGCACTTCGCCCTGGCCAATGTGGGCGATCACGGCGGCAACATCGTTTCAGTGCCCCAGCTCTATGGCGCCACCCACACCCTGCTGCAGCACATACTGCCACGCCAAGGGATCGAGGGTCGCTTCGCCGCCAGCGACCATGCCGACGACATCGCTCGGCGGATCGACGAAAACACTAAGGCGGTGCTCTGCGAAAGCCTGGGCAATCCAGCCGGCAACATCTGCGACATCGAAGCCATAGCCAAAGTCGCTCACGCGGCCGGCGTGCCGTTGATCGTCGACAACACCGTCGCCACCCCGATCCTGCTGCGACCGTTCGACTATGGGGCGGACGTGGTGGTCCATTCCCTGACCAAGTTCCTGGGGGGGCACGGCACCACGCTCGGCGGCGCCATCATCGACGGCGGCAGCTTCCCCTGGGCCAAGTACGCCGATCGGTTTCCCATGTTCAATCAGCCCGACGCCTCCTATCACGGGCTGGTCTATGCCGAGCACTTCGGGCCCGAGGCCTTCGTCGCCCGCTGCCGCAGTGTCTATCAGCGCAATATGGGCGCGGTGCTGGCGCCCTTGAGCGCCTTCCTGCTCTTGCAAGGCATCGAGACCGTGGCCCTGCGCATTGAACGGCACGTGGAGAACGGCCGCCGGGTCGCCGAATTCCTGCGCGACGATCCACGGGTGGATTGGGTCAGCTATGCCGCCTTCCCCGACAGCCCCTATTACGCCCTTTCGCAGAAGTATCTGGGCGGCAAGGCCTCCTCTCTGCTGACCTTCGGCATCAAGGGCGGGCTGGAGGCGGGCCGGCTGTTCTACAACCGGCTCGGCCTGATCAAGCGGCTGGTCAATATCGGCGACGCCAAAGCACTGGCTTGCCACCCGGCCTCGACCACCCACCGGCAGATGACGCCCGAGGACCAGCTCAAAGCTGGCGTGCGGCCTGAGATGATCCGCCTATCCATCGGCATCGAGCATATCGATGACATCCTGGAAGACCTGGACCAGGCGCTGGACGCCGTGTCCATCCCCACTGCCGCCCGCGCCCCGGCGCCGGCCGACAGTCTGTAAAGGACGGACCATGGCCGACGGCGCCTCCTCCCCCCGCAGCAAGCGGATCGAGATCGGCCTGATCAACAATATGCCCGACGCCGCCCTGGCGGCCACCGAGCGGCAGTTCAGCGGCCTGATCGAGGCGGTGGCCGGCGACCTGGACGTGCGCCTGCGCCTGTTCAGTCTGTCCGACGTCCCGCGCGGCGAAATCACCCGCTTAGCCATGCGCCACCGCTATGCCGACGTCGAGACCCTGAACGAACAGACGCTGGACGCGCTGATTGTCACCGGCGCCGAGCCCAAGACCCCCGATCTGCTCGCCGAGCCCTATTGGCCGCAAATGGCCCGACTGATCAACTGGGCCGAACAAAACACCCTCTCGACCCTGTGGTCCTGCCTCGCCGCCCACGCCGCCGTGCTGCATCTGGACGGGATCCAGCGCCGCCCCCTGGCGCAGAAATGCGCCGGGGTCTTCCTCTGCGAGCAACTGGCCGACGATCCGCTGATGTCCGGCGTCTCGTCGATGATCCGCATGCCCCATTCCCGACGTAACGCCCTGGCGGTGGGTGATCTGGTGGCGCGCGGCTATCATCTGCTGACGGAATCGCGCGAGGTCGGCGCTGACCTGTTCGTACGCCGCGGCCGGAGCCTGTTCGTGTTCTTCCAAGGTCATCCGGAATATGACGCAGATAGCCTGCTCAAGGAATATTGCCGCGACGTCGGCCGCCATCTGCGCCGAGAGCAGTCCGACCCGCCGGCCCTGCCCCGCGGCTATTTCGACACCTGCACCGAAACCGCCTTCCGCGTTCTAGCGGCCGAGGCGCGTCGATCACCCAACGAGGCCCTGCTGGCTCGCTGCAGCGAGATCGCCGCCGGCTTCCATGCGCCGCAGCCCTGGCGTCAACATGCGGAAGTGTTGTTCGGCAACTGGTTGAAACAGATCGCGGCGATGAAGGCGGAGCGTACGGCGGCGATGTGGGCCGGCGCACAGGTGGGTTAGTCCGTCGCTGAAGTCGATAAAAGCCAGGCCACCTTCGCGCCAATTTCATGGCTAAGCTGGCAAGCGCCCCAGGTCCTCGGAACTCAGAACCATGAACCGGACTGTAGCTTCGATTTTCAGCGGCCTCGCCGCCCTGGCGCCCGCGTTCGTCGCGACGACGTCGCAAAGCGCGACGCCAGGGGCCTGGATCACCGTCTGGGCGGCCAGCCCGCAGACGGCGGATTCCGATGATCCCCTCGCCAAGATTGATGCTCAGACGGTTCGCGAGCGCGTCCGGGTCTCTGCTGGCGGTTCTCGATTACGCATCCGTCTATCCAACGCCTTCGGCTCCACGCCCATCGTTGTGGGGGCCATAAGCATCGCTTTGCCGACCAGCGCCGCCGATGTTCAGGCCGATTCGATCAAAACCCTGACCTTCCGGGGGCGCCGCCAAGTGAACCTGACCCCGGGCATGGCTATCTTGAGCGACCCTGTGGATTTCCCGCTGAATCCGGGCGCGGAGGTCAGTGTCAGCCTCTACTTCCCGCAGGCCGCGGGAACGGCCACCCAGCACGCCTTGGCGCTGAAGCGCGCCGTCATCAGCCCGCGCGGCGACTTTACCGGCCACGCCCACATCGATTCACAGACGACGTCCGAAAGTTCCACTCTGATCGATGCGGTCCTCGTTCCGTCGCACCGGCGACAGCGCCTGTTGGTCGCCCTCGGCGACTCGATCACCGACGGCGCTGGCTCGACCACCGACTCCGACCGCAGTTGGCCGAACGACCTCGCCCGGCGGCTGATCGAGCTCAGCCCGCATGGCGCCAAGTTCGCCGTCGTGAACGAAGGCATATCCGGCAATCAACTGCTTCATGACGGCATCGGAGTCAGCGCTCTGGCGCGTTTTGACCGGGATGTCCTGTCCTTGCCAGGCGTGACCCACGCCATCGTACTGGAGGGGATCAACGATATCGGCTGGCCCGGCGCGATCTTGAACGGCCAATTATTGTCGCCCGCGTCGAGCGAACCGACGATACAGGACCTGATCCGCGGCTATCGCCAACTGATCGCCCGCGCCCACGCGCGCCACGTCAAACTGATCGGCGCCACGCTGCCCCCGTTTGAGGGCGTAACCGTGCCGGGCTATTATTCCGAGGCCAAGGAGACCAAACGCCTGGCGGTCAACCAATGGATTCGCACCAGCGGCGCCTTTGACGGCGTGGTCGATTTCGACGCCGCCCTGCGCGATCCTGAACACCCCAGCCGGCTGCAGGCCCGCTACGCCTCTCAAGACCATCTGCACCCCAATGATGCCGGCTATCAGGCCATGGCCGACGCGGTGGACGTGAAGCTTTTGCGCTAGTCGCTCGACCGGTCCACTTCGGCGCTACAGACGCTATAGTCGCTCCAACGGCGCCGAGGCCGACCAACCAAAGGGATGGAGTGCATGATCGAGCGACAGATCGAGATCACCACGGCGGACGGCCAGATGGGCGCCTTCATCTCCCATCCGGAGCGCCACGGCCCCCACCCTGTCGTCATCTTCTACATGGACGCCCCAGGCATTCGCGAGGAGCTTCGGGACATGGCGCGGCGCCTAGCCTGCGTCGGCTATTACGTCATGCTGCCCAATCTCTACTACCGCTCAGGTGTTGAGGAGCTTGGCGCCTTCATCGGCGAGGCCGGCGCCGCGGCGCGCGAGAAGATGATGGGGCTGATGGCCAGCCTGAATATAGCGATGGTCATGTCTGACACCGACGCCCTGATCGCCTTCGCCAATGGCGACGAGGCGGCGTCAAATGGTCCGGTCGGCTGTGTCGGATACTGCATGAGCGGCCAGTACGCCATCAGCGCCGCCGCGCGCCATCCCGATCGCGTCGCCGCCGCGGCTTCGATCTACGGCGTGCGTCTGATCACCGACCAGCCCGACAGCCCGCATCTGGCCGCACGCCAAAGTAAGGCCGAAATCTATGTGGGATGGGCCGAAATCGACCACTACGCCCCGCTCGACATGCTGGCGCCCCTGCGCAACTCGCTGGCCGAAGGCGGCGTGAGGGCTGAGGTGGAGCTCTATCCCAGCGTCGAGCATGGCTTCGCGTTTCCCCAGCGCCCGGCCTATGACAGAGATGCCGCCGAACGACATTGGGAGCGGCTGTTCGCGTTGTTTGAAAGGGCGCTTTCGCCGACCTGATAGCAGTCGCGGAAGGTTCGAACGTCACCGCCTCAACCAAAATCCCGGCTCAGCTCCGCCCGGGTCGCCGGGCTAAGCACCGCCAGGTGGGCGTAGTTTTCGTGGTCGCAGCCGATCATGATGGTGGTGGCCGGATCGCGGAACACCGCCTTGTGCGCCTCGGTCATGGGCATGTGCAGGAAGTGGACGGAGGAGGTTTTGCCGTCCTCTCGGGTGCGCTCAATGTCACCTTCAGGCACAGCGGCGATGCGTTCAGCGCCGATCTGGACAAAGAAATGGTCCTCGGCCCCGCCAAGCCGCGCCAGCAGGGCGGCGCGGCGCACCTCGTCCTCGATCTCGAACATCACCGTGGCCACCAGTTCCGAGCCCTGGGGGATCAGAGGATTATAGGCGGCCAGCTCATCGGCGATCTGAGGCTCGCCGCCCTTCTCGACCAGCAGCATTTCCTGGATCTGGAACAGCATGGTCTCGTAGGTCTCGAAATAGAAGGTGCAGACCGGACCCAGGTCGATGCGGCGCAGCCGCTTGATCGGCAGCAAGGCCGCCCGGCGCTCGCGGCGCACCCGGGCGAATTCGGCGTCGGGCATCAGGTCCTGGGCGGTCACCTTGCGAAGGTTCTGGGGCATGGGATCAGGCTCCATAGGCGCGGGCGAAAATTTCGATCGGGTGGGCCTGGACCGGCTGGGCGGCGCCGGCGGGCAGTTCGGCGACCAGCAGTTGGCCCAGATGCTTGCAGGCAAGCGGACAGTCGGAGCAGAGGGTTTCGTCCCCCTTCTGCGCCACCTGACGGGCGGCGGCCTTGCCGACCTTGACCGCCATGGGCCGGGTTTCTTTCATGACACCAAAGGTCCCGCCGTGGCCGGAGCAGCGCTCCACTAGGTCGATCTTGGTATCGGGGATCAGGCGCAGCATCTCGGCCGATTTGGCGCCCATGTTCTGGGCCCGGGCGTGGCAGGCGTGGTGCACTACTACCCCGCCGGGGATCGGGGCCAGCCCCGGGGCCAGGCCGAACGTCTTGGACAGATCGACCACATACTGGCTGATGTCGCGGGTGGCGGCGGCCAGGCGCTTGACTGGTTCGCTTTCGGGCAACAGCAGCGGCCATTCGAACTTCATCATCAGGCCGCAACTGGCGGTCAGGGCCACGACCTCGTAGCCCTGGTCGATCAGTGGCGCGAAGACTGCGGCGACCCGCTCGGCCCGTTTGGCCACATCGGCCAGATCCCCGGCCTCGAGCTGGGGCATGCCGCAGCATTCCGGATAGACTAGCCTGGCCTCTACGCCCTGGCGCGCCAGCACCTGAGCAGCGGCTGTGGCTGTATCGGGGGCGTTGTAGTCGACGAAACATGTAGCGTAGAGCGCCGCCTTGCGCTGGCCAAAGGCCGGGCCGGCGGGATCGGGCGCCAGCGGCGTCTTCAGCCGATCAGTCGCCGCCCTGGAATGGTATTTGGGCAGTTCCGCCTCGGCGTCGATGCCGGCGACCGATTCCATCACCTGACGGACGGTGGTGTTTGACTTGGCCGTGGCCCAATTGGCGAGCCCCGCCACCGGCTTGGCCAGCTTGCCATTGCGGTCGGTTTTGCCCAGCTGCTCAGGCACGAAGTCGCCGCCCTCGGCCCGGCGCTTGGCCGCTCGATGGCGCAGGATCAGGTGGGGAAAGTCCACGTCGAAGGGATGCGGCGGCACGTACGGACACTTGGTCATGAAGCACATGTCGCAAAGCGTGCAGGCGTCGGCGACCTTGGCGTAGTCGGCCTTGGGCACGCTATCCAGCTCGCCGGTCGGGCTTTCGTCGACCATCTCGAACAGGATGGGAAAGCTTTCGCACAGATTGAAGCAGCGGCGGCAGGTGTGACAGATGTCGAACACCCGCTCCATCTCGGTCTCGATGGCCGTCAGGTCGTAGAAGCTGTCGTCACGCCAGTTCAGCGGATGGCGAAACGGCGCCTCCAGGCTGCCCTCGCGGGCGGCGGTCTTGTCGGATTCGGCCATGGACTCGCTTGCGCTGAATGGAGCAGGTGCGGCGGGCGCCACCAGGACGCCCGCCGCCATACAGATTAGCCCTAGAGCGTGTCGAGCGCCCGCTGGAAGCGCCCGGCATGGGACTTTTCAGCCTTGGCCAAGGTTTCGAACCAGTCGGCGATCTCATCGAAACCTTCGTCGCGGGCGGTGCGAGCCATGCCCGGATACATGTCGGTATATTCGTGGGTCTCGCCGGCGATGGCGGCCTTGAGGTTATCGCCAGTGGGGCCGATCGGCAGGCCGGTGGCCGGGTCGCCGACGACTTCCATGAATTCCAGGTGGCCGTGGGCATGGCCGGTTTCACCTTCGGCGGTGGAGCGGAACACGGCGGCCACGTCGTTGAAGCCTTCGATATCCGCCTTTTGCGCGAAATAGAGATAGCGGCGGTTGGCCTGGCTTTCGCCGGCGAAGGCCGCCTTTAGATTGTCCAGGGTCTTGCTGGTCGCGAGCGTCATCGTCGTCTCCCAAGTTTGCGGCCGTGCGAAAGGAAATTCCGCCGGCGGCTAGGTATGGCGATGGGCTTGTACGCCCGCGCGACGACAGCGGTCCAATTGATAGAATTTTCCGATTGAATAGAGCCGCTCTATACTACGATATTGCGAGTTATTCTCAAAACCAGCCGGCGGATGTCGATAGAGCCGTCAAGCCTATGACGAAAGCCAATCGGAGCCATCCGTGATCACAGATACGAGTCGGCGCGACCTTGAATCAGCCTGGGGTAATCGCCAAGCCAACCAAGCCCGCGAAGACCCAGCCCAACCGATTTCCGCCCGCACCACAACCCAGCCGTGGCTGCGTCAGCCTATCAAATCGCGCAGGCCTCACTTAGGCGCTCCCCGCGATCACCGCTGTCTTGACAGGCGCCTGCTTTCCGCCAACAAGTGATCACAGATTTGGGGACGGGAATGCCGCCGAACATCACCATACGCCTTGGCGGTTTCAAACAATTCGGCTTCGGCCGAGATCGCAGCTTGCGCGCTCTGCACAAATGCGCCGATCTCAAAACCATCTTGATCACCTTCAGGTAGCCCAATTGACCGCCCTTTCGAACCCTATCGCCGATCCCGCCGAAGCCCGCGCCTTTCTGGACGCCAATCCGGACGTGCAGTTCTTCGAAGTGATCTTCACCGCCCTGTCCGGCGTGCCGCGTGGCAAGCGCCTGCGCCGGCACGAGATCATGGCGGTTTATGAATATGGCCGTTTCCTGCCCGGCTCGATCCTGGTCTGCGACGTCACGGGACAGGACTGCGAAGACACAGGCCTGGTCTGGGCCGATGGCGACGCCGACCGGCTGGCCAAGCCCGCCCCCGGCACCCTGGTGCGCGCGCCCTGGCTGGGCGACGATGTGGCCCAGGTGATCACCTCACTGTACGAACTGGACGGCACGCCCAACGATCTTGATCCCCGCCACGTGCTTCGCCGGGTGCTGCAGCGCTTCGCCGACGACGGCCTGACCCCGGTGGTGGCCTGCGAGCTCGAATATTACCTCGTCGATCCCATGCGCACCGCCGAGGGTGGGATCGAGTTGGCCGCCGCGCCGGCCACTGGAGAGCGCCCCAGCCAGCACGGGGTCTACGGCCTGCGCGAGATCGAGGATTTCGCCGACTTCTTCCGCGACCTGTGGGGCTGCGCCGACATCCAGGGCGTGCCACTGGAAGGCGCCATTTCCGAATATGCGCCGGGCCAGGTCGAACTGACCCTGAAGCACGGCCCCGACGCGCTGCGGGCCGCCGACGAGGCCTTGATGTACAAGCGCATCGCCAAGGGCGTGGCCGTGCGCAATGGCATGGAGGCCACCTTTATGGCCAAGCCATTCACCGACCGCGCCGGCAGCGGCCTGCACCTGCATGTGAGCGTTAACGACGCCGAGGGTAACAACATCTTCGCCAGCGAGAATCCGGCCGGCGAGCCGCCGCTGCGCCATGCCGTGGGCGGCATGAAGGACACCCTGGGCGATGGCATGGCTATTTTCGCGCCCAACGCCAACTCCTTCCGCCGCTTCCGCGCCAATTCCTACGCCCCGGTGGCCCCGACCTGGGGGGTCAATAACCGCACGGTGTCGTTGCGCGTGCCGGCTGGGCCGCCCAAGGGGCGCCATATCGAGCACCGGGTCGCCGGCGCTGACGCCAATCCCTATCTGGCCCTCGCCGCCCTGCTGGCCGGCGTGCACCACGGCCTGAAGAACAAGATCGACCCCGGGCCGCCGGTGGTTGGAGATGGCTACGAAGCCGCCGCCAAGATGGACCTGCGCCTGCCTGGTCATTGGTACGCCGCCGTGGACGGCTTCGACCGGTCAGCGGTGCTTCGCGACTATCTGGGCGAGCGTTTCGTGGACATGTTCTGCAAGGTCAAGCGCATCGAGCAGGACCGCTTCTTCGCCGAGGTCCAGCCGCTGGACTATGATTGGTATCTGAAGACGGTTTGAGATCCATGGCCCGCCGGTTTTCCTCTTCACGCCGCTCCCTGCTCGCCGGATTGGGCTGCGCGGCCGCCGGGATCAGCTTCGGCGGGCTGGAAGGCTGCGCGGCCAAGTACCCCGTCGGTAGCAACGGCGAGGAACAGAGGCTCAACCTCTACAACTGGGACACCTATACCGGAAAGACCACCCTGGCCGACTTCAAGGCGGCCACCGGGGTGACCGTCAATATGAGCCTGTTCGCAACCAATGACGAACTGTTCTCCAAGCTCAAGGCCGGCAATCCGGGCTTTGACGTGATCGTGCCGTCCAACGAATTCGTCACTCGGCTGAAGATTTCCGATCTGCTCGAACCGCTGGACCTGAACAAGATCCCCAACCGCAAGAACCTGCTGCTCAGCTTCCAGAACCCGGCCTTCGACCCTGGCCGCCACTACTCTATGCCCTATACCTGGCTGGTGCTGGGCATCGGCTATCGCAAGTCCAAGATGATCGGCGGCGTGCCCGACAGCTGGAAATGGCTGATGGATTCCGACCGCTACAAGGGCCGCATCGGCCTGTTTTCGGAAGCCGACGACCTGATGGGACTGGGGGCCAAATATCTGGGCCACTCGATCCACAACATCTCGCCGCAGGTCGTCGATCAAATCGCGCGGCTCTACATCAAGCAGAAGCCCAACATCAAAATCTTCCACAATGACGAAGGTCAGGACCTGCTGTTGTCCGGCGATATCGACATCGTCATGGAATATAACGGCGATATCGCCCAGGTGATGGCCGAGGATCCGGATCTGGACTTCGTGGTGCCGCGCGAGGGCAGCATCATCAATTCCGATTGCCTGTGCATCCCCAAGGGCGCGCCGCGCCCCGACAACGCCCACCAGTTCATCAACTTCCTGCTCGACGCCAAGAACGGGGCGGAAGTCTACAAAACCATCAAATATCCCACCCCCAACGCCGCCGCCCTGGCCCTGATGCCGGCCAGCTATCGCGACAACAAGGCGATCTTTCCGCCGCCCTCAGCCATGGCCAAATGCGAATATTCTGAGTTCGAAGGCCTGCAGCGCTCGCAGCTTTTCGACGAGACCCTGACCCGGATCTTCGCGTCGTGAGCCATTCGGTGACCTCAAACCGCCAGACGTCGAGGACGCCGCGCCATGGATGAGGATTGGAAGCGCGCCAAGCGGGCGTTCGCAGTCATGGCCAGCCCGCCGGTGTTCTGGCTGTTGGTCTTCTTCCTGATCCCGCTGGCGATCATCTGGGCCTATAGTTTCGGCGAGAACAAGAACCTCGTCGAGATCACCATCAACGGCACGTTCTCGAACTACGCCCACGCCATCACGCCGCTTTATCTGGGTATCATCCTCAAGTCGTTCTGGTTCGCAGCGATCACCACCGCCCTGTGCCTGATCGTGGGCTTTCCGGTCGCCATCGCCATCACCTTCGCCTCTGAGAAGACCAAGGCCTGGCTGCTGCTGCTGATCATGCTGCCGTTCTGGACCAACCTTCTGATCCGCACCTACGCCCTGATGGCCGTGCTCAGGACCGAGGGCTATATCAACTTTACTGTGGCGTTCTTCTATAATCATATCAGTCAGTTGACCGCCCTCGCCGGCCATCCTCTGGGGCCGTTCCATCCGCTGGAGCTGTTGCACAACAATTTCGCCGTGGTGTTCGGCCTCGTCTACGTCCAGCTGCCGTTCATGGTGCTGCCGCTTTACGCCGCGCTCGACCGGCTCGACCGCTCGCTGCTGGAGGCCAGCCTCGACCTCGGCGCCGGCCACCTGACCACCTTCGCCCGCGTGGTCACCCCCCTGGCCATGCCGGGGATCGTCTCCGGCGTGATCGTCACCCTTATCCCCTCGGTCGGCGCCTATCTGACCCCGGACCTCCTGGGCGGGCCGGAAAGCATGATGATCGCCAACGTCATCGAGCGGCAGTTCAAGACCGCCAACAACTGGCCGTTCGGCTCAGCCCTGTCATTCCTGCTGATGTACATGA
>DASXNV010000074.1:0-30783 GCA_036494815.1 Caulobacteraceae bacterium | reverse complement strand
CGTTGTTAGGCCGTTTTGGGGCTCAGCCAGCCCCTACCACAAGCCCGCCCAGCAACAGCTCCGCGCGCCCGGCGATCGCCAGTTCCATCAGCGCGGCATAGACCTCCGGCGCCGGGGCCGCGGCGGCCCGGGCTAGGTCGTCGCGGGACGTGGGCGTGGGTCAGAGCAGGGCGCCACCCGCTCGATCAGGGCTTGGTCGGCCTCTTCGAGCGGCGCCGGGTCATATGGGGCGCCGCCCGGATCGCGCAGGTCCAGGCGCCCGGCTATGGCCCGCAGCACGTCTTTGGCGCTGTCCCACAGGGCCGCGCCCTGGCGGATCAGATCGTTGGTCCCTTTGGCTCGGGGATCCAGCGGCGAGCCGGGCACGGCCAGCACCTTGCGGCCCTGTTCCGCGGCCAGCCGGGCGGTGATCAGGCTGCCGGAACGCAGCTCGGCCTCCACCACCACCACGGCCGGGACAGGCCGGAGATCAGCCGGTTGCGGCGGGGAAAGTCCCGCGCCTGGGCCCGCGTCCCCGTGGGCTCTCGCTGACGATGCAGCCGCGTTCCACCGGCCGGGCATAAGCCGGGCATAAGAGGTCGGCATGGTCCGGGATAGATGTCGTCGATCCCGCAGCCCAGCACCGCGGCCGCGCCGGTCTCCAGCGCACCCCATGGGCCGCGCCATCCACGCTCCGGGCCATGCCGGACACCACCAGATAGCCGGCCAGGCCCAGCTCCCGCGCCAGGCCGCGCGCAAATCCCTGCCCCGCCGCCGAGGCGATGCGCGCGCCGACAATGGCCACCGCCGGTCGCTGCAGCAGAGCGGCGTCACCGCGCGCCCAGATCAGCGGCGGCGGCGGATCGATGGCGGCCAGCAGCGGGGGAAACTCGGCCTCGGCCGAGCAGATCAGCCGGGCGCCCAGCTTCGCGCCGGCGTCAAGCTCGCGATCGGCCTCGGCGGGGCTGGGCGTGCGCGAGGCCGTGGCGCGGCCACCCCGGCGAGCCAAGTCGGGCAGGGCGGCGATGGCCCGGGCGGCGGTCCCGAAACGCCCGATCAGCTGGGCGAAGGTCACCGGACCCACGCCCTCGGTGCGCGCCAGCCGCAGCCAATCGCGCCGATCGGCGTCGCTCAACGTCGGTTCGCTCATTCGGCTTTCGGCAGCGCGGCCTCGGCGGCCTTCTTGGCCCCGATGCGGGGCTCCTGGCCCTTGAGCAGGCGGGCGATGTTCTCATGATGGCGGATATAGATCAGCACGGCCATGAACACCCCCAGCGCGATCACCGGATAGCCGGAGTGCAGGGCCAGGGCGTAGAGCGGCGCCAGGGCCGCCGCCGTCAGGGCGCCCAGCGAAGAGATCCGCAGCAGCACCGCCATGGCGATCCAGGTCGCGCCGGCCAGCACGCCCACGGGCCAGGCCACGGCCAGCAGCACGCCGAAGAACGTCGCCACCCCCTTGCCGCCCTTGAAGCCCAGCCAGACTGGAAAGATGTGCCCCACAAAGGCCGAGCCGCCGGCCAGGGCCGCGGCGACCAGGGCGGTGGCGGAATGGGGATCGGCGCCAGCAACCAGCTTGCCGATCAGGAACCGGGCCAGCAGCACCGCCACCGCCCCCTTGCCCCCGTCGCCCAGCAGGGTGATCGCCGCCAGGTCCCGCCGCCCGGTGCGTAGCACATTGGTCGCGCCGATATTGCCGGACCCCACCTTGCGGATATCGCCCGCGCCGCCCAACCGGGTCGCGATCACGCCAAACGGAATGGAGCCCAGCAGGTATCCGCCGACCACCACCACCGCGATCGCCAATGACGACAGACCGCCCATCATGCTTCGCTTCCCCTCAACTTGAGGGATTTCATCTCACGCGCCGGGCGAAGGGGGAAGGGGGATCGCAAGCCCCGATCCCCCTTAACCTCAGAACTTGCCCTTCACCGCCACGCCCCAGGTGATCGGGTCGTTGACCATGCCGGTCAGGTTGTTGAAGTCGATCGCGCTTTCCGAGCGGATCTGGTTGGTGATGTTGCGGACGAACACCGCGAACTCGACCTTGCTGGGGGTCAGGTAGCCCACCCGCAGGCCGCCCTGCAGTTCCGGCTGGCCGGTGAACTCCTTGGCGGTATAGAGGAAGTAGTTGATTTCGCTGCGATAGGACCAGTCTGTAAAGGCGAACACCTCGCCGCCATTGCCGAGCGGAATGGCGTAGCGCGCGGTCCAGTTGGCCACCCAGCGCGGCGCCTGGGGCAGGGAATTTCCGTTGATGACGGCGTTGCCCGCGGCGTTGATCGGGTCGGTCACGGTGCACACGCCCGAACCGCAGGGCGGCACCGAGATGCTGCCATCCTTGATCTCGGTGAAGTTGTAGCTGACGCCGGCGGTGAGGGCGAGATTGTCGATCGGCCGGGCTTCGAACTCGGCCTCGACCCCGTCGCCGATCACCCGCTTGGCGTTGATAAGCGCCGCCGAATTGGTGGCGCCGCCGACCGCGGTCAGCTGCAGGTTCTTGGTGCTGTTGGAATAGACGTCCACGTCCAGGTGCAGGCGCCGGTCGAACAGCTGGGTCTTGACCCCGAATTCACCCGAAATGGTCGTCTCTTCGCGGGCGGTGTCCGGAAGGCTGCCGAAATTGACCCGGTCCTGGATGGCCGGGCCGAGATAGCCGGTGGCGAAGCGGCCATAGACGTTGACGTGCGGGGTGACCACATAGGTGGCGCTGATGTCGCCCGAGACGTTGTCGCCGCTGACCTTGGTGGTCACCGGCACGATATTGCCGTTGGCCAGGGCGGGCACGGCAGGGAACAGGGCGTTGCCCCAGATCGAGTCGCGCTTGTCGTCCGACGAATAACGCAGGCCGCCGCGGATGGTCAGGGCGTCGGTGGCCTTGTATTCCACCGAGGCGAAGGCGCCGAAATTGCTGTTGGTGTTCTTGTGCCCGACCGTGCTGTCGATGAACAGCCTGGGCGTGGGCAGCGTGCTCGGATCGGCGTAGTCGATCTCGTCATAGGTCAACAGCTGGTGGAAATAGTACAGGCCGAACTGACCGCGCCACTTGCCGAACTGGTCGGTCTCGAAGCGCAGCTCCTGGCTGAACTCCCGCGGCGCGGCCTTGTCGCCGGTGGCGTCCCAGAACAGGGCGTTGTTCAGGCCCAGCGGCGGGAAGGTATAGTTGTCGCCGCCGTCGATGTCGCCAAAGCTTTTGACCTTGGCCGCCTCATAGGCGGTGATCGAGTGCAGGGTCCCCAGGCCGTTGAAGTGGTAGTTCAGGCGCAGGTCGATCCCGCCCGAGATCAATTTCTGGCTCTCCGGGCCGTCCAGCCCGACCTTGTAGACGTCGAAGCCGGGCGCGAAATTGTTGCTGCCCTGCTGGAAGACGCCGGCGCGGAACACCCGCGGGGTGGCGTCCAGGTCGCGGCCATGGATGTTGAGCAGGGCGTCGAAATCGCCCTTCTTGTAGGACAGCTGCAGCCGGCCGGCCACGTCGGTATAGCCTTCCAGCTTGTGCGGCGCGAAATTGAGCGGGCCGGGCGGGTTGGTGTTGGTCACATAGTCGTCGCGGCGCTCGACCAGTCCGGACAGGCGCGCGTCGAAGCCTTCGCCCAGGGGCTGGTTGACCGCACCCTCGGCGTTGACCGTGTTGAACGAGCCATAGGAGACGCTGCCATAGCCGCCGAAGGTGTCGGTGGGCTTGGCGGAATCCAGCTTGACCACCCCGGCGGGGGTGTTGCGGCCGAACAGGGTGCCCTGCGGGCCGCGCAGCACGTCCACATCGGCCAGGTCGAACACCGGGAAGGCCTTCAGGATCGGGCTTTCCAGCGCCACGTCGTCATAGACCACCGACACCGGCTGGGCGGCGTTGATGTCGAAATCGGTATTGCCCAGGCCGCGGATATAGAAGCGAGGATAGGTGCGGCCGAACGAGGACTCGATCACCAGGCTGGGGACCTTGGCCGACAGGAAGCGAATATCCAGGCCGCTGGAATTGAGCACGTCCAGCTTCTGGCCGCTGACCGCGCTGACCGCCACCGGCACGTCCATGTCGCGCTCTTCGCGGCGGGAGGCGGTGACCACCACCTCCTCCGTGGCCGGCGCGGCGGCGGGCGCGGGCTGGTCGGCGGCGAAGGCCGCGCTAGCGGATAGAGTCAGCGCAAGGCTGGAGGCGCCGGCGAGCAGCGGCAGCAAAATGCGCGTGGCGCGATGATTGGTTCTGGTCACTGTGGAGCCCCTCGTTTGCCGGTTTGTGTCCCTTGCGTGACGCCGGTGTCAACCAAGCCGGGCACAAGTACCGCGCAGGCTGTCTTCGGCGCCACAGTGGCTGAAAACTGGGCAGAGAGAGCTTGTTTGGGGGCAGGGGCGTCTAAGGCGGTCCCGGCTCTGTGCGCTGACCCACCCCGGCCGGGATGGCGACGATTTTAAGCGCCAATCAAGCCCGTTGCGCGTCTCCGTTCCCGCTGGCTTTTGAAATTCAGCGAAATGGTAGTGTAGACTGTCGAGGCGTTCGCCAGACAAACGCGCCCGCAGGAGACAGCCCCATGGCCGCCGCACGCCCCGGACCCGTCCCCGAGGCCCTGATCGACAAGATCGGCGCCCTGCCGATCGAACGCATTGCCGAGGTCGAGGATTTCGTGGATTTCATCGGCCAGCGCGAAGCCGAACGCTCGCTCACGCGCGCCGCCCTCGGCGCCAGCGCCCCAGCCTTCGCCGCCGTCTGGAACAACCCCGAGGACGACGCCTACGATGCCCTTTGAGTTCGGCGACGTCGTCCTCGTCCCGTTTCCCTTCACCAACCAGGCCGCTTCCAAGCAACGCCCCGCCGTCGTCGTCAGCGCCCGCGCCTACAACCAGGCCAAGCCCGATCTGATCATGATGGCCGTCACCAGCCAGCTTCGCCCTTCCGCCGCCCCCTTGGCAAGAATTTGGGCGAGGTCTGGCTGCGCCAATGGCGGGCCGCCGGCCTGATCAAGCCCTCCGCCGTCAAGCCGGTCTTCGCCACGTTCGAGCAAGGCCTGGTCATCAAGACCCTCGGCGCTCTCGCAGCCGAAGACCGGGAAGCCCTGCGGCACGCCATCGGCCAGATCATCGGCTGACGCCTCAAAGGGATATTAAACCTGGATTGGCGTCAGAACTGGTGCGTGTCCCTGCTTTGCGGATTTTCCGGCACAGGCCCACAGTCCTGCGGCGGAGCGGCGTGGCTCAAATTATCGGCCTTAGAGATTGAACCGAATGCGCCGCGCCGGGGATTAACAGTAACCAGAGCCTGCTAAGGTGATGTTGGTCAGGCAATTGAATAATCGAGAAGTTGTCATCCTATAAAGGAGGCGAATTTTGCGCCAAACTAGGATCTATCTTCGCTCTAAACCGAGTGAATATCTTCGAGCTGCGGCGATTTCTCGACGTGGATTTTTAAGGAGCGGATGCATTATTGTTGGTGGTGGAGCGGCCATATCCTACGCTGCGCTCACGCCACAGGCTGCGGCCGCAAGCTCAGGGAAGGTTCCCCAGGCCCAGGCCGGCTATCAGGACTCGCCCAAGGGCGTAGTCCGGTGTGACCGGTGCACCCAGTTTCAGCCGCCCTCCGCCTGTAAGATCGTGGATGGCGCCGTCAGCCCTTCCGGCTCCTGCAATTTTTTCGCACCTCGTCCGCAATAGGACGCGTCGGTCGACGTAGTCCTGCTGGTCGACAGGGCCCGCGGGCGCGAGCGCGCCGCCTGCATTCTATTCGGCGGCGCATCGGCCACGTCGGTTTCGCGCGGTCCGGCGGTCCCAGACGGCGCGGCAGGGCGTGACGCGAACCCTCAGGAAACGGTGCGTGTCTCTACTTACCCGTTCCTCCCGACGAATTCCGGGATCCAGTATCGTAGGTCACGAGATTTTGGGGCCAGGTCTGTGCGGGTATTCTGGTGACAGTTTACTAGTCCCCGCCCGTGCTTTCGGCCCGCGTTTGTGCGGCGGCCTTGGCGGGCGGATCAGAAATATTCCTAGCTCATGCTGCTATGCCGATCTCGCTGAACATGCAATTCTCAAGCTGGTCACTTAGATCGGCGGGGGCCATGCAGGGGCATGAACGATTATCGAACTCGTAAGTTAGCGGAGCTGGTCGGGTCTGGACAATTGAGCTTTCAGGGCGAGAAAATCGATGTACGATATAGGATTCATGTGACTTAGCGCTAGGGGTTGGTTGAGGGGCGTGGCACGATTAAATCAGATCGACCTTGCCAAATCCTATCGCGCGCCTTCATCATCGGTTCTAATACTATTCTTTATCTCAAAGATGGCGCGGTTGTTAGTGTAATGGCCTATAGGTTGCTTGAAAGCTGCGCGGATATCGAAACATTCGGCGAGATTCCTGGCGTCGATGTGAGCGGGCTTTAGTGAGGCCGTGCTCGCCTTCA
This sequence comes from Caulobacteraceae bacterium, assembly GCA_036494815.1. Lineage (GTDB taxonomy): Bacteria > Pseudomonadota > Alphaproteobacteria > Caulobacterales > Caulobacteraceae > Poindextera. The sequence goes on along the minus strand of DASXNV010000074.1, from coordinate 24,421 downwards.
CGCTCCGGCGTAGCCTCTTAGGGGTTACCCAGTGACGAGAAAGGCGATGCCATTTGGGTCGGACGCTGATTATTATCGGAAACTTTTAGGCCCCGGGCGACTCTTATCCGAAGAAGCTGCTCACGAACTCAGGCACATTGACGACGCCATATATGAGAAGCTCGATCAATGGTGCAGTCCGTTTCAATTTCATCTTTGGACGCACCAGGGGCCTGAGCCAGCAAGGCAGATCGAGCACCACGTCCGTTATTCAATCACTGGGAAAGCCGTATCGGACTGGTTTGATGGTCGAAAATTCGTCTCAACTCAGCTAGTTATAGCTTCCGGCAACAATGGCGATGATGCCATAGTTAACGATGTGTCGGAATGGATTGTATCCGCAGCGGAAAATATGAAGGCAATAGAAACGTCTAGAGCCGAAATCGGCGTCATTGCAATTCGGAAACAACCGCTGTTGTCTCTGAAGAGTGGCCCGATCAGAATAGTTTGGATAGACTGGGCAGTGACTCAACGAATATTGCTGATCCCGTTGATGCCTTCAACATAGGCGGGCGAAGGTCGGGTCATGCACGCCTTTCTGCCGAAAAGACAGTTTTGGAGGCTGGAGCGAAAAGTGCGCGCGCCCTTTTTGATGGCTCGGCGGGGCGGGTCATTCCGCCCGATAAACCTCCCGCCCGCCCACCAGCGTCCGCAACACCCGCCCCTGCAACTTCCGCCCGTCGAACGGCGAGTTCTTGGACTTGGACAGCAGCTGGTCGGCGTCGATCACCACCGGCGCGCTGATATCGCACAGCACCAGGTCCGCGGGGCTGCCCACGGCAATGCGGCCGGCGTTCAGGTCGAGCAGCTTGGCGGGCTTCAGCGTCACCGCCGCGATCAGGTCGATCAGCGAGGCGCGCTCGTCGTGGTGCAGGGCCAGCAGCGCCGGCAGCAGGGTCTGCAGGCCTACCGCGCCCGGCGCGGCCTCTTCGAACGGCAGGCGCTTGTCCTCGGCGGGGGCTGGGGCGTGGGCGGAGACGATCACATCAATCAGACCGCTGGCCAGGGCCTCGATCAGAGCCTGGCGGTCATCCTCGCAGCGCAGGGGCGGGTTCAGCTTGTAGAAGGTTCGATAGTCGCCGATGTCCAGCTCGTTGAAGGTCAGGTGGTTGATCGAGGCCGAGGCCCACACCTTCACCCCCCGGTCCTTGGCGCGCTTTAGGCTGTCCAGCGCCTCGGCGCAGCTGATCTGGTCCACCAGCAGCCGGGCGCCCGTCAGCTCGGCCAGGGCCAGGTCGCGCTCCAGCATGATCCGCTCGGCCATCACCGATACGGCTGGGAGGCCCAGGCGGGCGGCGAACTCCCCCTCGGTGGCGGCCGATCCGGCGGACAGGTAGGGGTCGGCCGGCCGGTGGGCCACCAGAGCGCCGAAGCCATTGGCGTAGGCCATGACCCGCCGCATCACCAGGGAGTCGACGATAGGCCGGTCGGCGTCAGTGATATAGAGGGCGCCGGCCTCGCGCATCAGGCCGATCTCGGCCATGCCGTGGCCTTCCAGGCCCTTGGTCGCGGCCCCGGCCACATAGACATGCACCAAGCCGATGTCGCGCGCCCGGCGCTGGATGAAGTCGACCATCGCCGGCTCGTCCACCACCGGATCAGTGTCGGGCTGCAGCACGATGGAGGTCACGCCCCCCGCCGCCGCGGCTCGGGCGGCGGATTTCAGGGTTTCCTTGGGCTCGAACCCCGGCTCACCGGTCTTGACCCGCATGTCAACCAGGCCGGGGATCAGCAAGGCACCCTGGCAGTCGATGACCTCGATATCCGACCCCAAGCCCTCGAAGTTCGGGCGCTGGGCGACTTCGGCGATGAGTCCGCCGGAGACGAGCACGCAGCCGGGTCCGTCATAGGCGCTGGCGGGATCGACCAGCCGGGTGTTGACGAAGGCGGTGGGCGCAAGTGGTGCGGCGGAGGTCATCGGGCGGGGCTCAGCTCTGGTCTCGCCCGATCCACTTGGGCGTGGAGACGGGAACATAGGCGGCGAAGGCGTCGAGCAGGGCGACCGGGTCGGTGTCGCGGATCAGCATGTGGGCATGAACCGGCTTGATGAAGGCCTGGCTCACCGCGTGGTCGATGAAGGCGAACAGGCCGTCGAAATAGCCGGCCAGGTTCAGAAAGCCCACGGGCTTGGCGTGAAAGCCCAGTTGCGCCCAGGTCCAGACCTCGGCGATTTCTTCCAGGGTCCCGGCGCCGCCAGGCAGGGCGACGAAGCCGTCGGACAACTCCGCCATGCGCGCCTTGCGCTCGTGCATCGAGCCGACCACGTCCAGGTCTGTCAGGCCCCTGTGAGCGATCTCCTTGTCCACCAGGGCGGCGGGGATCACCCCATGCACCAGTCCGCCGGCGGCGAGGGCGGCGTCGGCCACCGCCCCCATCAGGCCCACATTGGCCCCGCCATAGACCAGGGTCTGGCCCCGCTCGGCCAGGGTTCGCCCCAGCACGGCGGCGGTCTGCGCATAAATCGGCTTGGCGCCGCTGCTGGAGCCGCAGAAGACGCAGATCGCGCGCGGCCCAGGGATCATCAGGCGTTATCCAGGCGCGCGGCGAGGGAAGCCAGCACGGCCATGCGGGCGGCCACGCCCATCTCCACCTGGTCCTGGATCAGGCTGACCCCCAGGTCGTCGGCGATGTCGGAATCGATCTCCACGCCCCGGTTCATCGGCCCCGGATGCATGACCCTGACCCCCTTGGCGGCGCAGGCCAGCTTTTCTCGGTCCAGGCCATAGAAGCGGAAATATTCGCGGGTGGACGGGACCAGGGCGCCGGTCATCCGCTCCAGCTGCAGGCGCAGCATCATCACCACGTCGGCCCCGGCTATGCCCTCGCGCATGTCGTGGAAGATGGTGGCCCCCCAGCGCGCGGCGGCGCCCGGGATCAGGGTCGGCGGACCCACCAGCCGCACCTGGGCGCCCAGCATCTGCAGCATGATCACGTTGGAGCGGGCCACGCGGCTGTGGGCCACGTCGCCGCAGATGGCCACGGTCAGGCCGGATATGTCGCCGAATGCGCGGCGCATGGACAGGGCGTCCAAAAGGGCCTGGGTCGGGTGCTCGTGCTTGCCATCGCCGGCGTTGATCACGCTGCAGCCGACTTTCTGCGCCAGCAGGGACGCGGCGCCGGAGGAAGCGTGGCGCACCACCAACAGGTCCGGCTGCATGGCGTTGAGGGTGACGGCGGTGTCGATCAGGGTCTCGCCCTTGCTCATGGAAGACGAGCGCGGGCTCATATTGACCACGTCGGCGCCCAGCCGTTTGCCGGCCAGCTCGAACGAGCTTTGCGTGCGGGTCGAATTCTCGAAGAACAGGTTCATCAGCGTGCGACCCTTGAGTAGGTCGAGCTTCTTGGCCTTCTGGCGATTGAGGGACACAAACCCATCGGCCAGGTCCAAGAGGTCGCCGACCTCAAGCCGGGTCAGATCCATGGCGGAAATGAAATGGCGGCGGGGAAAGGGGAAGGTCCGCGTGCGGACGTCGTCTAGTCCTGGGGCCGGCGAGGTCATGAGCCCTGCTTCTACGGAGGTTCGCGCGTGGAGCCAAGAGGCCGCCGGCCGCGGCCTGGGGATGAATTCGACGGTACGGTCAAGCTGAGCCCTCGCCACCCGTGCAGGTTATGCTAGAATGTGGTTTCTCGTTGAGGCGTCAGGCGCTGAAAAAGTCGATGGTCGATCCGGCCGCTGTGCATACGAACGCTTCGATGAGTCTCCTGATCCGGATTTTCGTGAAGCTGCTGGCCGCCTTGGCGGCGGTGTTCGTGCTGACGCGTTTTGTCTCGCCGACCCTGATGGATATCCACAGCGACCTGGCCTTCTGGGCCGGGGTCGCCTGCTGGCCCGTCGCCGTCATCCTGGCCATCCTCGCCGTGGCCTGGATCTATAGAGATTTCAAGATCTTCCGCCGCCTTCAAGGCGCGCCGACCCGACTTTTCGGGCCGGAATGACATCAAGGGAAACTCCCGTGCAACGCATCGTCAAACTGGCCCTTGCGGCGGTCGCCCTGCTGGGTCTCGCCGCCTGCGGTCAGGTCAAGCCCGGCCATGTGGGCATCAAGGTCAACAACTTCGGCTCCAACGCCGGGGTCCAGGCCGACACCCTGGGCGTGGGCTGGTATTTCACGCCCTTCGGCACCCATATCGAAGAATATCCGGTGTTCACCAACACTTACACCTTCTCGGCCTCCAACACCGAAGGGCACGCCAATGACGAAGCCTTCGTGTTCCAGGACAAGTCGGGCCTGGGCCTGTCGGCCGACATCGCCGTCAGCTATTCGGTCGACCCGGCCAAGGCCTCGATCCTGTTCCAGAAATACCGCACCGACACCGACGGCCTGATCAGCGGCCCCATGCGCAACGCCATCCGCGACAGCCTGGTCACCCGCGCCGCCCAGCTCAATGTGGACGAGATCTATGGCCCGCGCAAAGCCGAGCTCCTGTCCAACGTGCAGCATGACGTGCAGACCTATTTCACCCCCTACGGCCTGCGCGTCGAGCGGCTGTTCTGGGCCGGCAATGTGCGCGTGCCTGACACGGTGCTGACCCAGATCAACGCCCGCATCGCCAACGAGCAGGAAGCCCTGGCCGCCCAGGCCAAGGTCGCCACCGTCCAGGCCCAGGCCCAACAGGCCGTCGCCGAAGCCCAGGGCAAGGCCCAGGCCCTCAATGTCGAAGGCGACGCCATCCGCCGCAACCCCGAGGTGCTGCGCATCCGCGCCATCGAAAAATGGGACGGGAAGTTGCCCCAGGTCACCTCGGGCGGAGTGCCGTTTATCAGTTTGGATAAGTAAGACTTTTCTGCTCCCCTGTTCGAAGAACGGGGGAGCTGTCGACGGACCGATCAGGTCCGGCGACTGAGGGGGCGTTCCGGCCCCGGTGGCGCGCCGTCACGGCGCTGATGCGCCGCGCACCTCGCCCGTTCGGCGAAGCCAAACAGGCGGAGAAGGCTTCAACTCCCCAGCCGATCCAGCGCCCCCTGCAGAATGTAGGCGGCCGCCGCCTTGTCCACGAGTTCCGCCCGGCGTGCGCGGGTCAGGTCCGCTTCGTCGATCAGCATGCGGTTGACCGCGGCGCTGGACAGGCGCTCGTCCCAATAGGCGATGATCAGGTCCTCGCGCAGGCGCAGCAGGTTGCGGCCGAAGGCGCGGCTGGACTGGCAGCGGGGGCCTTCGGTTCCGTCCATATTCACCGGCAGGCCGATCACCAGCCCCTTGGCCCCTCGGCTGGCCATCAGCTTCAGCAGATGATTGGCGTCGTCGGTGAACTTGCCCTTGCGGATCAGCTCCATCGGGCTGGCGATAAGGCGGGTGACGTCGGAGATGGCCACGCCGATGGTCTTCTCCCCCAGGTCCAGGCCGAATAGCGGCGTCATAGGCTGCAGGATGGCGGGAAGGTCGGTCAGGTCGGCTATGGGCATGATCGCTGCGTCATCCTCTCTCGTTCGCCCCTTGTCAAAGCAAGGCGCGGGCGAGTAACCCCTGCTGCTGATCCTATCCACGCTAAGAGACCCGCCATGGCCATCGACGCGGCGACCGTCAAAAAGGTCGCCAGCCTAGCCCGCATCCGCGAACCGGAAGAGCGCCTGGAGCCTCTGGCGCGTGAGCTGACCGGCATCCTGCAGTGGATCGAGCAGCTGGCCGAAGTCGACACCGACGGGGTCGAGCCCATGACCTCGGTGGTCGCCGCCGGCTTGCCGTGGCGCGAGGACGTGGTCACAGAGGGCGGCGATCCGTCCCGGATCCTGGCCAATGCGCCCAAGACCGACCGCAACTTCTTCGTCGTGCCCAAGGTGGTCGAATAAAATGAGCGACCTGACCCGCCTGACCCTGAAGGCCGCAGTCGATGGCCTGCGCGCCAAGTCCTTCTCTTCGCGCGAACTGACCGCGGCCCATGTGACCGCGGTGGAAGCCGCGCGGCCGCTGAACGCCTATGTGCTGGAGACGCCTGACAAGGCGCTGGCCATGGCCGACGCCGCCGATGCGCGGCTGGCGGCCGGGCAGGGCGGGGCGCTGGAAGGCATACCGCTCGGCATCAAGGACCTGTTCTGCACCGAGGGCGTGCGCACCACCGCCGGTTCGAAGATCCTGGGCGAGTTCAAGCCCACCTACGAATCCACCGTCACCGCCAATCTGTGGCGCGACGGCGCGGTGATGCTGGGCAAGTTGAACATGGACGAGTTCGCCATGGGCTCGTCTAACGAGACCTCGGCCTTTGGCCCAGTGACCAATCCGTGGAAGTCCAATGGCTCCAACCAGCCCCTGACCCCTGGCGGTTCGTCCGGTGGTTCGGCTACGGCGGTGGCGGCGGATCTGTGCCTGGCGGCCACGGCCACCGACACCGGCGGCTCGATCCGCCAGCCAGCCTCGTTCACCGGCACGGTGGGCATCAAGCCGACCTATGGTCGCTGCTCGCGTTGGGGGGTGGTGGCCTTCGCCTCGTCTCTCGATCAGGCCGGTCCGATCGCCAAGACAGTGGAAGACGCCGCCATCATGCTAACCTCCATGAGCGGGCATGATCCCAAGGATTCGACTAGCCTCAATGTCGAGGTTCCCGATTTCGCCAGCTTCGTCGGCAAGTCGGTCAAGGGCCTGCGTATCGGCGTGCCGCGCGAATACCGGGTCGACAACATGCCGCCCGAGATCGACGCTCTATGGGAAAAGGGCGTGGCCTGGCTGAAGGAAGCCGGCTGCGAGATCGTCGAGGTCTCGCTGCCCCACACCAAATACGCCCTGCCGGCCTATTATATCGTGGCCCCGGCTGAGGCGTCCTCGAATCTGGCCCGCTATGACGGCATGCGCTACGGCAACCGCGCCGACGCCCGCGCCCTGACGGATGTCTATGAGCAAAGCCGGGCCGAAGGGTTCGGCGAAGAGGTCAAGCGCCGCATCCTGATCGGCACCTATGTCCTCTCCCACGGCTATTACGACGCCTACTACCTCAAGGCCCAGAAGGTCCGCCGCCGCATCGCCGACGACTTCGATCGGGCCTGGGAGAAGGTCGACGCCCTGCTGACGCCGACCGCGCCATCAGCCGCCTTTGGCCTGGGCGAGAACGCCACCGACCCGGTGGCCATGTACCTGAATGACATCTTCACCGTCACCGTGAACCTGGCTGGCCTGCCGGGCATCAGCGTCCCCGCCGGCCTCGACGCCCAGGGCCTGCCGCTGGGCCTGCAGCTGATCGGCCGGCCGCTGGACGAGGGGACGCTGTTCTCGCTCGGCGGCGTCCTGGAAAAGGCGGCGCAGTTCAAGGCCAAGCCGGCCAAGTGGTGGTAGTCGAGGACAATGCCGCCGCCCCTGAGGCGGATTAGAAGCTGATGACCGTCTTGCTATAGGCCGCGACCTTGAGGTCATGCGTGATCAGCCGCATAGGCTCTGTCAGGGCCTGGGCGATCAGCAAACGGTCGAACGGGTCGGCGTGCAGGGTCGGAAGTGTCTCGACCGCCGCGGCATGTTCCACTGATATGTCCAGCATCCCGTAGCCGGAGGCGCGAAAATAGCCGAGCGCCTCGGCGCCGGAGATGGGCATGTCATTGGCTCGGCCTCGAGCCAGTGCGTGCTTGATTGAAATCTCCCAGACGCTCGCGGCGCTGACCTGGACGCTGTTTTGCGGGTCGGCGATCAAGTCCTGAATCGCCTGGGGCAGACGCGGGTCGGCGGTGATGGCCCAAAGCGCCACGTGGGTGTCCAGCAGCAGCCTCAAGTCTCGCGCCCGGCGAACAGGGCTTCGATCTGCGCGTTATCGTCATCGATCGACGAGGGCGCTCTGAACAGACCCTTGGCGGCTCCGATGCGATGCGCCGCTGATGTGGAGACCAGGGGCGTCAGTCGGGCGGCGGGCTTGCCATTGCGGGCGATGATGATTTCGGATTCAAGTCCGCTTTCCAGCGCCTCGACCAGGCGCGAGAGATTGGATTTCGCTTCCAGCATATTGACCGTGCGCAACGGAGTTATCCTTAGCTAGACCTGGCTAGACTAGCCCATTTTGATCGAATTTCAAGACTCCTCGGCGCCTCATCTGAGGAGCGGCGAGAGATATCATTTCGAGGTCGGGAAGCCGAGATAGCCGCGTCCCAGCGCGCGGAGTTTCGTCGCCAGGATGCGGCCTTGATCGCCGAGGCCACAGCCCAGCAGCACCTGTCTAAATTTCAAAGCTGAAGGCGCCCATGCGTTTTTGTTGGCCTGTGAGAGATACAAATATGCAGCCCGCTGTTGTCGTTTATCGATCTAGCGTCTTATCGTGAGCGCAGCCCCAAGGAGGCCTGGATGCCGGAAGACGGTTCGAGCGCTATCGCCATGCGCCCGGCGAATTCGCCAAACGGGTTCGACCTGCGGCGCGTGGGCGCCCACCCCGACCACTGGTACCCCGTCGCCTGGTCCGACGAGCTGAAGCAGGGCAAGGCGCTGGGCCGCCGCTTCGCCGGCGATCCGATCGTGCTCTATCGGGGCAAGGCCGGGCAGGTCATCGCGCTGGAGGACCGCTGCGCGCACCGCCAGGTGCCGCTGCATCTAGGCGTCGTCAACGGCGACGAACTCAAATGCCACTATCACGGCTGGGCCTATGACCGCACAGGCAAGTGCGTGGATGTCCCCTATCTGGGCCGGGAGCGGCTGCCCAACGGGGTGAAGAGCTATCCGGCGCGAGAGGTGGATGGCCTGATCTTTGTCTTTCCCGGTGATCCGGCCCTGGCCGAGAACCGCGCGCCGACCTCGCTCGGCTCGTCACAGCGCAAGGACTACAAGACCCGGCGCCTGAACCGTGAGGTCGACTGCCACTATACGTTCATGCACGAGAACCTGTTCGACATGAACCACCAGTTCATGCACCGCAAGCAGATGGGCTCGATCCGGGCCAAGTGCATCGGCCGGGACAGCGGCGAAAACTGGGCTCAGGTGGAGTACAGCTTCAGCCGGACCGAGGGTAAGCCCCGGGTCGGCGAACAGGTCATCGTCAAGCTGGCCCGCAACCGCAGCAAGACGGCCAAGGACTTCACCGACCATATGCGGATCCGCACCGACTATCCGTCCCAGAGCCTGAAGGTCTGGGTGGGTCGGGACATCCATGACACGCAGGATCCGGTGCTGGACGTCTGGCTGGGCTATACGCCGCTGGACGCGGCTCAGCACACCAACCGGACCTATGGGTATCTATCGGTGAAGAGGCCGCCGGTCCCGGGCTTGATCGAAGCTGCGTGGCCCTTCGTGACTTGGTTCACCGAAGCCATCTTCCGCGAGGACAAGGAAATCGTGGAGTACGAACAACGCGCTTACGACACCCAAGGCGGCGATTGGAACAACGAGGTGTTTCCGGCCCTGCGGGATCTTCGCGCCGTGCTGGCGCGTTGCGGGAGCGCCCCCGAGGATTGACGCCGTCGGACTGACCCTGGGACCAGCGCCCCAGGGTCGCCGTATTCGATTATTTCGCAGTTGCGGCGGCGTCCAGATCGGTCTGGATCACCTTCAGCTTGGCGTCGTCCAGTTCGGCTTGCGGATATTGTGAGATTTGGCGCAGGCTCATGGACTTGATCATGTCCAGTTGGGGATAGTCGATCAGCTTGGGCAGGTCCTTCTGGATCACCGCCTTGGCCCCCGGATTGTCCAACAGGTCGCTGATCGGCGAATCGATGTTGAGGCCGGCAGCGGGAGCCGCAGCTGCGGTCGCCGCCGCCGCCGGAGCAGCGGCCGCTGGCGCGGCGGGCGCAGCTGGCGCAGCCGCAGCAGCCGGCGGCGTGTTCTGGGCGGTGGCAAGGCCGGCGAAGGACAGGCTGAGGGCCGCGCTGGTCAGCGCGATGATCGTGGTCTTCCGCATAGGTCTCTCCCGAATGTGTGGCCCTTTGGCCCCAACTGTGTGGCGCTTTGACGCGTCTCCTAAGAAAACGGTTAAATGCGACCGGCGCAAGGCGCAGCCAGCGTCTTTCCTCGCGCCGTGAAGGTGGTAGGAAGCAAGCCATGAGCGACTTCAGCACCCATTCCGAAACCGACCCCGCCAAATGCATCCAAGGCCGCACCGGTCCCTGGGAGATTATCCTCGGGCTGGAAGTCCACGCCCAGGTCGCCTCCAAGGCCAAGCTGTTTTCCGGCGCGGCGGTGGGTTTCGGCGCCGGCCCCAACGAGCAGGTCAGCCTGGTGGACGCGGCCATGCCCGGCATGTTGCCGGTGATCAACGGCCATTGCGTCGAGCAGGCCGTCCGCACCGGCCTGGGGCTGAAGGCTGAGATCCACGCCTGGTCGCGCTTCGACCGCAAGAACTATTTCTATCCTGACTTGCCGCAAGGCTATCAGATCAGCCAGTTCGATCATCCCATCGTCGGCGAGGGCGAGATCAAGGTTGAGCGCGACGACGGCTCGGAATTCACCGTCCGCATCGAGCGGCTGCACCTGGAACAGGACGCCGGCAAGTCGATCCACGACCTGGATCCCGACTGGACCTATGTGGACCTGAACCGCGCCGGCACCGCCCTGATGGAGATCGTCTCCAAGCCCGACATGCGCTCGTCGGAAGAAGCCGCCGCCTACGTCAAGAAGCTGCGCACCATCCTGCGCTATTTGGGAACCTGCGACGGCGACATGGAAAAGGGCAACCTGCGCGCCGACGTCAATGTCTCGGTTCGCCGCCCAGGCGATGGGCTTGGCACGCGCTGCGAGATCAAGAACGTCAATTCCTACCGCTATATCCAGCAGGCGATCGAGTACGAAGCGCGGCGCCAGATCGAGATCATCGAGGACGGCGGTGTGATCAAGCAGGAGACTCGCCTGTTCGACCCGAACAAGCTCGAAACCCGCTCCATGCGCTCCAAGGAAGAGGCGCATGACTACCGCTATTTCCCCGACCCGGACCTGCTTCCGCTGGTGCTGGACCCGGCCTGGATCAAGGCCATCGAGGCGGACCTGCCGGAACTGCCCGACGCCAAGAAGGCCCGCCTGCAAAGCCAATATGGCCTGTCGGTCTATGACGCCGGCGTGCTGGTGATCGAGGGCGCGCGGGCGGACTTCTTCGAGGCTGCTGCCAAGGGCCGCGACGCCAAGCTGACCGCCAACTGGATCACCAACGGCCTTCTGGCCAAGCTGTCCGAAGCCGGGCTCGATATCGACCAAAGCCCGCTGAAGTCCGAGGACATCGCCGCCCTGGTGCGCCTGATCGAGGAGGGCGTGGTCTCGTCCAAGATCGCGCGAGTGGTGTTCGACCACATGTGGGCGGGGGAGGGCGACCCGGCGGCCATCGTCGAGGCGCACGGCCTGGTCCAGGTCAGCGACACCGGCGCCATCGAGGCGGCCATCGACAAGATCATCGCCGCCAATCCGGACAAGGCCGCCGCGGTCAAGGACAAGCCCCAGGCCATCGGCTGGTTCGTCGGTCAGGTGATGCGCGAGACTGGCGGCAAGGCCAATCCCGGAGTGGTCAACGACCTGCTGAAGGCGAAGCTGGGGGTGGAGTAGGGGCCAGCGCCCGCTCCACCGCCGCCAGGGCGTGGAGGGTGGTGGTGTCGAACAGCGGCACGGCGCTGTCCTCGTCCGACACTAGAAGCATGATCTCCGTGCAGCCCAGGATCACCGCCTGGGCGCCCTGCCGCACCAGGCGGGCGATCACCTCGCGATAGACCGCCCGGGACTGCGGGCGGACCACACCGGCGACCAGCTCCTCGTAGATGATCCTATGCACAGCCGCCCGGTCTTCGGGCTCCGGTATGAGCACCTCCAGCCCATGCAGCGCCGTCAGCCGGCCCTTGTAGAAGTCCTGCTCCATGGTGAAGGCGGTGCCCAACAGGCCGACCTTGGTGAAGCCCGCCGCCCTGATCCGCTCCGCCGTGGGGTCGGCGATGTGCAGCAGCGGGATGCCCACCGCGCCCGCAACCGCATCGGCCATGCGGTGCATGGTGTTGGTGCAGATGACCAGGAAGTCGGCCCCGCCGCGCTCCAGACGCTGGGCGGCGTCGATCATCGCCGCCGTCAGCTCGTCCCAGCGGCCATGGTGCTGCAGGGCCTCGATCTCGCCGAAATCCACCGACCACATCAGGCTGCGGGCCGAATGCACGCCGCCCAGGCGCTGGCGGACGGCCTGGTTGATGATGCGATAATATTCGGCCGAGCTTTCCCAGCTCATGCCGCCGATCAGGCCTATGACGGATGGGCCTGTGGGCTCGCCCATCAATAGCCGCCGGAGATGACTTCGAAAATCAGGCCGGTGGTCATGGCCACCAGCACGAAATCGTCGCCCTGGCGGCACCAGTAATAGCCGCGGGGCGGCCGGCGCAGGTGATAGCGGCCATAGTCGTTGACCACCTCGCCCCGATAGGCGGGCGGCAGGATCTGGCCCCGCCGCCAGCGACCATAGCCAGGCTGGGCGTCATAGCGCGGCCCGCCATAGGCCGGCGGGCGATAGCCTGGGTAGCCCGGATAGCCGGGATAGGCCGGGCGGTTCGGGTAGGATGGCGCTCGCGGCGCATAGGTGGGCGGCGGGGGCGCGCCGCCATAGCCTGGCCGGTAATAGCCATAGGCCGAAGGGCGCTGCGGCGAGGGGGCGTAACGCTCTTCGCCTCGCCGATCGCCGCCGCGGGGAGCCTCGCCACGATGGGCCTCGGCCGCGCGCCTGTCATGGTCGTCGCGAGCGGACACCGCCACCGGCGCCGTCAGGCCCAGGACCAGGGCGGCGATAAGGCAGGTCCACGATTTCACGATCATGCCTCCTTTCGCACTGATCCATTGAGGCGCGCACTCTGCTCGCCCGCGGGTGAACCGCCGCTGAACAATCGGCGGTCCCTGAGGTTCGCCCCCTTCGTGCCGAGGTTCCAACGGTCTGTCGCCGAAAAAATCGCGATCCCAAACGGAAGATCACCGCAGACCAGCGGCAAGGCGGCTAAGGACGCGCGAAAGGTCCTGTTCGGTCAAAGGGCGCGGGCCTGGCGCTCGATCTCGGCGAACAGCGTTACTTCTATGCTTAACAAAGTATTCGGGGGTCAAGGTGTGGCGAATGTTCGCAGCCGCCCAAGTTAAAAATGGCTAACAGCCAGCTTAATCATATTTTCAGCAGCTCGCTCTCTTATGTGGGGAGAGGGCGAGAATGCTACTCGGAATGAGGGCGTCGCCTCCTAGCGAACTGAGGGAGCTGACTGATATGCACGTTGAAATGACGCCGCCGGCGGCCATTCATTTGCCGTTGCCGACCGCCAATTCGTCGGGGGACGAGCTGTTCCGCATGGGCCTTCTATATTCGACCGGTCAGGGCGGCGCGCCGCTGGACTATGTGTCGGCGCACATGCTGTTCAATCTGGCCGCCATGCGTGGATCCATCGAGGCCAAGGTCTACCGCAAGGAGATCAGCCAGGAGATGGACCCGATGGACGTGGCCGAGGCTCAACGCGCCGCCCGCGAATGGCTGTCCCACGGTTGAGTCCGATCGGCGCGCGCGGCCAAGGCCGGCGCGCATCGCGGCTCTATTTGGCGACTGTGCCGGCCAGATAGGTCGGGCCGACCGTGTAGTTGAACCCGAACTGCACCGGATTGATGTCGCGGAAATACTGCTGCACGAACAGCCCCGCCTCGGCGATGCGGGTGCGGGGAACATAGACCACGTCGAACCGGCGCAGCGCCACCACGTCCGTCACCGCCGGATCGCTCACCCCCCGCACCAGATTGGCCGTACGCATCATCGCCCGCCCATCCGGCCCGCGGCGAATGATCACCACCTCGCCGCGCTTGGCTGAGGTCTTGAACCCCCCGGCCATGATCACGGCCTGCAGGGCGTTGATGTCGCCAGGCATGTCATAGACGCCCGGCTTGTCCACCTCTCCCCCCACGAACACCTTCAACGGCGCGGCCTTGACCGACAGATTGACCTCGGGCCGCAGCAGCTGGCCTGCATAGGCGCGGTCGATCAGGCGCTCCACATCGCCCAGGGTGCGGTCGGCGACCGGCAGCGGCGTCAGCAGGGGCAGACTTATGCGGCCGTCCGGCTGCACCGTGACGGTTTTGCTCAGCTCCGGCGCCGAAGGCACCTGCACCTCGAGCTCGTCGCCGGGATAGAGGCGGTAGGGCGGCTCGGCGGATGTCCAGTTGGCATAGGCGATATTGGGAAAATCGGTCGAGGGGTGGGGACCTGTGGCGAAAACGTCGGGCCGGCCGGACTCCACGCCGCAGCCGGCGGCCACGCCGGCGACGCCGAGCGCAAGGCTGAGGGCAAGGCCCCGTTTGGAAGCAATGAGGAACATGTTCAGCTTTTCGCGCCGCAGGTGACGAGGCTGAATTCAGGGTTAAGGAAAAGGGGTAATTAAGGGTTAAGCGCGTCTATGTGACCGCCCGTGACCCTTTCGAAAATATGGGTAACGAACCCTTAATCGCGGCGGGCGAGGGTCGCGATTGACCCTATAATCATCGGATTCGCATGACCTCCGCCGCTTGGCCCCCGCCGTCTTCGTTCGCCGCGCCCCCGCGCGGGAGCGATCCTGCGCGGGTGCGGGTGCGTTATGGTTCGGCCGATATCGCCGCCCTGTTGTGGCGCGACAGGTCGATGATGCTGGGGGTGTTCCTGGTTATCGCCGTGCTGGGCCTGGGCGCGGCCTTGATGCTGAAGACCACCTATCCGGTTCAATCCAGCCTCCTGGTGCGGCTGGGGCAGGAATATGTCTATCAGCCCCAGGTGGGGGACGCGGCGCGGGGGTCGGTGCCGGAAAACGACCAGGTGGTCCAGTCCGAAGTCGAAATCTTGTCCAGCCCGCAGCTGAAACAGCAGGTGATCGACAGGATCGGCCTGGCCACGCTCTATCCCGACCTGGCCAGCGCCCTCGATCGCGCCACGCCCGCCGACCGGCAGGCGCTGATGAGCAAGGCGGTGGCGGCGATGGGCAAATCGCTGAGGATCGATGCGGCCCCCGGCACGCCGGTGGTGCGGCTCAGTTTCGAGCACACAGATCCGGTGGTCGCCGCCCAGACCCTCAACACCCTGCTTGACACCTATCTTGGCTACCGCCGCTCGATCCTGCTGGATCAGAGCCAGCCTCTGGAAGACCAGCGCAAGGCGTTCGAAGCCCGTCTGGCCGAGGCCGACACGGCCTATGAGAACTTCCTGGGCAGCAACAATATCGGCGACTTCGAGGCCGAAAAGGCCTCATTGGCCCAGCTGCAAGCCTCGCTGCAGCAGCAGAAATTCGCCGCCGCTTCCCAGTTGAAGGAAAAGCAAGGTCGGCTGGGCGTGCTCACCGCCCAGACCTCGCAGGTGGCGCCCGAAGTCGGGCTCTATCGCGATGTGGATCACGTGGCCCAGGATAAGTTGACCGAATTGAAGGTCCAGCGCGGGGTCATGCTCAGCCGCTATCGCCCGGACGCCCAGCCGGTGAAGGATGTGGACAGTCAGATCGCCGCCCTGGAGCGCGGTCTCAGTGACGGCAGCCTGCAGGGCGAGGGCGCGCGCCGCATCGGCGTCAATCCGGTCTATCAGACGGTCCAGTCCGACCGGCTGCAGATGGCGGCCGAGGTGGCGGCGCTGACCCAGTCCTCCCAGGCCCTGGCCCAGCAGATCGAACAGGTCACCGAGCGCCAGCTGCGCCTGGCCCAGCTGGAGCCGCAGTATCAGGACCTGTCGCGCGACCGCGACGTGCTGCAGAGCAATGTCCGCGACTTCACCGTCAAGGAACAGCAGACCCAGGCCGTGGCCGCCATCGCCCGCCAGGGCAATGACAATATCAGCATCGTCCAGCGCGCCGTGCCGCCCGTGCAGGGCAAGAGTCTGAAACGGCCGGTGCTGGCGCTGGCGGTGCTGCTCGCGGTCTTCACCGCCCTGTGTGTCGGCCTGGTGCGCGCCTTGCTCCGTCCAGGCCTGCCCTCGGCCGAGGCGGCCAGCAGGACCCTGGACCTGCCGATCCTGGCCACGGCGCCGGCCAAAGCCTGACCGCCTTGCACGGGAACAGGGATTGGTCGTGCTAGAAATCCAGCAGATGCGCGTACGGCGATTCGAGTGATGGTCGATCTGACGTCTGAGATGGCCCAGTTGTGGGCTTCGCTGGGACCACCCCCGCCGGGACCGGCGCGGGTCGTGCAGTTCATCGCCGCCCGCAGCGGAGACGGAAGCTCGACCGTCGCCCGCGAATTCGCCCGCTTCGCCGCCGAGCGGACCCGCGGCCCCGTGTGGCTTGTGGACCTGGATTTCGCCGATTCCTCGCAATATCGCGCCATCGCGTCCCAGCCCAATCGCTTTGGCGCCCTGGGCGCCGCTACGGCCGCCTCGCCGGATCGGTCGTGCTTTTTCACCGTTCAGCCGCCGGGCCGCGACGCCGAGGGTCAGGTGATCGCTGACACTCGCTATCTCGTGGCCCATCCGGTTGGGGGCTCGCGCCTGTGGGTGACACGTTTTCGGCGGGAGATGATCCGGGCCGGTCAGGGCGTGCGCGTGATGCAGACGCCGGACTATTGGAACGCCCTGCGCCGCAGCGCCGAGCTGGTGGTGGTTGACGCCCCCGCCGTGGATCGGGCCGCCACCGGCCTGGCCGTGGCCCCCTTCATGGACTTTTCTGTCCTGGTCCTGGCCGAGGGCGGCGCGGACGCCGGTGGCGCGGCGGCGCTGAAGGCGGCGATCGAGGGTGGCGGCGGCCGCTGCGCCGGCCTTGTGTTCAATCGCGCCACCCTGCAGCCGCCGGGTTTCCTGAAAGGCCTTCTGGGGTGAGCTCTCCCAGCGTGTCCTGGCCGGCCGAGGCGGACACAGGCGGGCCGGCGGGGCGGCGCACGCGCCTGTCCAACGTCGTCGCCTTTGGCCTCTCGGTCTTCATCCTCCTGACCTACAGCGGCGCCTGGATCATGCCGCTGATCGGCGAGGCCACCGATCCGGCCAACTCGGGCCTGGCCCGCAACCTCTATTTCCCCGCCTATGGCGCGACCCTGGTGTTGTTGGCCCTCAGGCCAAGGGATGTGCTGCAGGTGGTGATCCGCGAGCCGTTCCTGGTGCTGTTGCTGGCGATCGCCGCGGGCTCCATCGTCTGGTCGGTCGAACCTGACCAGACCCAAAGACGGGTGATCGCCATCCTCTTCACCACCCTCGGCGGCGTGGTCCTGGGCGCCCGTTGGCGCTGGGCGCGCCTAGCCGAGGTGCTGGCCGTGACCTTCGCCATCCTGGTGGTGGCGTCCCTACTGGCGGGGCTGTTCGTGCCCTCCATCGGCCGCATGAGCGTGCTGTTTCCCGGGGCCTGGCGCGGGCTGTGGGACGAGAAGAACACCTTTGGCGGCCTGATGAGCTTCGGCGTGCTGTTCTTCTGCTCGGCGGCCCTCTTCGCCCGCAAGCGCGCCCTGCTTTGGGGCGGCATGGCGGTCCTGGGCCTGGCCCTGTTGTTGCTGTCGACCTCCAAGACGTCGCTGGTGGCCCTGTTCCTTGGGCTTGGGGTGTTTGGCTTTGTTCTGCTGGCGCGGCGGGGCGGAGCGATGGCCGTGGTGGCGGTCTATGCCGCGGTTCTGGCCCTGGTCACGCTCGGCGCCGCTCTGTGGCTGGCGCCCAATATCTTTCTGGAGCTTCTGGGCAAGGACGCCACCCTGACCGGCCGCACCAAGATATGGGCCGGGGTGATCCGCCAGGCCCGTCTGCGCCCCTGGCTGGGCTATGGTTACGGCGCGGTATGGACCGAGACCTCGCGCTGGGGGCCTCTGGCCAAGATCACCAAGGAAGCCGGCTTCACGGCGCACCACGCCCACAACAGCTGGCTGGAACAGTGGCTGGGCCTGGGGTGGGTGGGGCTGTCGGCCTGGGCGCTCTATTATCTGGGCGTGCTGGGCCGCGCGATCTGGGCGGTTTTCACCAGCCGCGGCGCCTTGCTGATGTTCCCGTTCCTGATGGTCTATACCCTGATCAGCCTCACCGAGAGCGTGGCCCTGGTCTACAACGACCTGCGCTGGGTGCTGTTCGTCGCCCTGGCCTCCCGCCTGGCCCTGCCACAGAGCGGGCCCGAGGCGGATTGAGCGACCCTCAGTATCAAAAAAGCCCCGATAAATCGGGGCCTTCCTTCTGAAGAACGCCGCGACGGCATGAGGCCGCCGCGACGCTCGACAATGTCAGCGTTGCCGCCAACTCTCAGCTAAGGGTATGATCCTTAACGGAGTTTTCTAGCGACTCCGCGTGATGACATTGAGACACTAGATCACCTCCTTTCAGCTGTTGAACAGGGACTCAGAGTTTAGGCGCTGGGGCGGGGGTGTAAAATGGTTTTTCATCCTCACAATTGCGTGCGCCACCGCGTCGCAGGTCGTTTGTGCAGCATCGCAACGATCCTCGGCTTTGGACGACTCTTCGGGAAATCGCCGCTGGGGGTTACGCCGGGCGCGCCAACAGCTAAAAGGGGCGCCGTTTCATTCGCCAAAGCAGAAGAAATCTCCCATGGCCGCCGATCCCGAAAATACCCTGATCCTCACCCTCGACACCGGTCCGGTGATCATCGACCTGCGCCCCGACCTGGCGCCCGGCCACGTGGCGCGGATCAAGGAGTTGGCGCGCGAGGGTTTCTATGACGGCGTGGTGTTCCACCGCGTGATCCCCGGCTTCATGGCCCAGGGCGGCGACCCCACCGGCACTGGCGGCGGCGGTTCCTCCAAGCCGAATCTGAAGGCGGAGTTCTCGGCCGAACCGCACGAACGCGGGGTCTGCTCCATGGCCCGCACCCCCGATCCCAACTCCGCCAACAGCCAGTTCTTCATTTGCCTGGATGACGCCACCTTCCTCGACAATCAGTACACCGTCTGGGGCGTGGTCTCGGAAGGCATGGAAAACGTCGACGCCTTGCCCAAGGGCGAACCGCCCCGCACCCCCGGCAAGATCGTCTCTGCCAAGGTGGCGGCGGACGTCTAGGGCCGCTTTTCACCTCGCTCACCCCCGCGAAGGCGGGGATCCAGATTCATCCACAAGTGGCCAGTGGGTTTCACCTGGATCCCCGCCTGCGCGGGGATGAGCGGGATTTAATGGCCGGTCCGGATCAATCTGCCATGCGCGTCTCCGACTTCGATTTCGTCCTGCCTGACGACCACATCGCCCTGCGTCCCGCCGAACCCCGGGATGCGGCGCGGATGCTGGTGGTCGGGCGGGATGGGACGCGCCAGGACCGCATCGTCCGCGACCTGACCGACTTCCTGCGCGCCGGCGACGCCCTGGTCTTCAACGACACCAAGGTGATCCCGGCGCGGCTGAACGGAACCCGCCAGCGTGACGGCGCCATCGTCGCGGTCGAGGCCACCCTGCACCAGCGCAAGGCGCCGAACCGCTGGACCGCCTTCATGAAGCCCGGCAAGCGGCTAAGAGTCGGCGACCGCATCCGCTTTGGCGAAACCTCTGACCGCGCCTGCTTCCTGGGCGCGCTGGACGCCACCGTGGAGGCCAAGGGCGACGGCGGCGAGATCACCCTGTCCTTCGACCTGTCGGGGCCCGACCTGGACCTGGCCATCGCCGAGCGCGGCCTGATGCCTTTGCCGCCCTATATCGCCGCCAAGCGGGGCGAGGACGAGCGTGACCGGGCGGACTATCAGACCGTCTATGCCCGGTTGGACGGGTCGGTGGCCGCGCCCACCGCGGGCCTGCACTTCACGCCGCAGCTGATGGCCGCGCTTCAGGCCAAGGGCGTCAGCCTGCATTTCGTCACCCTGCATGTGGGCGCGGGCACCTTCCTGCCGGTCAAGACCGAGGAACTGGCCGAACACCGTATGCATGCCGAATACGGCGAGGTCCCCGCCGGCGTGGCCCAGGCGCTGAACGCTGTGCGCGCCGCCGGCGGCCGCATTGTCTGTGTCGGCACCACCTCGCTGAGGCTCCTGGAAAGCGCCACGGCGCCGGACGGGGCGATCGCGCCCTTCGCCGCTGAGACCGCCATCTTCATCACCCCCGGCTACAGGTTCCGCGCGGCCGACGTCCTGATGACCAACTTCCACCTGCCGCGCTCGACACTGTTCATGCTGGTCAGCGCCTTTGCGGGCTGCGCGACCATGCGTGCGGCCTATGACCACGCCATCGCCAGCGGCTATCGCTTCTATTCCTACGGCGACGCCAGCCTGCTATTCCGCGCCGCCTGATGGCGGCTTTTCCTTTCCAGATCCAGGCGACCGACGGCGCGGCGCGCACTGGCGTGCTCAAGACCACCCGCGGCGATATCCGTACCCCCGCCTTCATGCCCGTGGGCACGGCGGCCACGGTCAAGGCGCTGACGGTGGACCAGGTCAAGTCCACCGGCGCCGACATCATCCTGGGCAACACCTATCACCTGATGCTGCGCCCTACGGCCGAGCGCATCGCCCGCCTGGGCGGCCTGCACAAATTCATGCGCTGGGATGCGCCGATCCTCACCGACTCCGGCGGCTTTCAGGTCATGTCCCTGTCCAAGATCAGCAAGGTGAAAGAGGAGGCGGTGACCTTCCAGAGCCACATAGACGGCTCCCGCCACGTGCTGACCCCCGAGCGCTCGGTGCAAATTCAGGCCGACCTATTGGGCTCCGACATCATCATGCAACTGGACGAATGCGTCGCCTGGCCGGCGGAGGAGACGAGGGCGGCCGAGGCCGTGCGCCTCTCGGCCCGCTGGGCCGCGCGCTGCAAGACCGCGTTCGGAACCCGCGACGCCCAAGCCCTGTTCGGCATCCAGCAAGGCTCCACCTTCGAGGTCCTGCGCCGCGAATCCTCCGAGCGCCTAGTCGAGATCGGTTTCGACGGTTACGCCCTGGGCGGCCTGGCGGTGGGCGAGGGGCATCAGGCCATGTGCGAGGTGCTCGACTATGCGCCCGCCCTGCTGCCCGCCGACCGCCCCCGCTACCTGATGGGCGTGGGCAAGCCCGTCGATCTGGTGGAAGCCGTGGCCCGCGGGGTCGACATGTTCGACTGTGTCCTGCCCACCCGCTCCGGCCGCCACGGCCAGGCCTGGACCTGGGACGGGCCGATCACCCTCAAGACCGCCCGATTCGCCGAGGACGAGACGCCGCTTGATCCAGACAGCGATTGCCCCGCCAGCCGCGACTATTCCAAGGCCTATCTGCACCATCTGGTGAAGGCCGAAGAGATCCTCGGCCAGGTGCTGCTGTCCTGGCACAATATCGCGTTTTTCGAGGCCCTGACCGCCGCCATGCGCGCGGCCATCGCCGCCGGCCGCTTCGAGACCTTCCGCAAAGACTTCCACGCGCGCCACAACGGCGGCGCTTAAATCCAAACTACCCCCAACAAGCGTCATCCGAGCGCGCGCATGGCCTTGCCGCGCCGGAAGAGGCCGACTATGTTCCGCGCCGCTTTACGGCTACCTGTTGGGTGCGCCGCGAGCGGGCCGGTAGCTCAGCGGTAGAGCATTCGACTTTTAATCGAATGGTCGAGGGTTCGATTCCCTCCCGGCCTACCAACGATTTCGGTGTTTTTCGCACCTGCCAATTTGGGTTCTGGGTAACGCCAGGGGTAACGGCGGCGGCGACGAGAAGCGCGAGGGATCAAACCTTCGGACGGAAGCGTCCGGTTAGCTCAATTCCGGATCGGGCGCGCACGCCGTGCGCGGCCGAGCGATGCACGAATCTATCGCCCTACCGGCGACGTTGGCGGCGGGCGAAGAATCGGCGGGCGGAACCTGGGGAGGCGGCCACCGTTGCATGATGGCGTGTCGCTTAGGCAACAGCGAATTCGTCGCAGGCGTGAAACGCTTCCCCATTGATGGGAATTAACTTGTCACCATCTATCACCGTGATAGGTGAAGCGGCCATGCCAAACGGACCTGGAAAATGGACACCGGCCGACGCGACGAAGCGGATCAACGGGTGCGCGCGCAATTCGTCGTTGTCCCTCGCCTATTCGCGGCATGCGACGGAGCGACTGTCGGAGCGGAACCTCATCATGGGGGATCTGCTTCATTTGCTGAAGACAGGGTTTGTGTACGAGGAGCCAGAGCCATCGACTAGAGAAGGTCATTTCAAATATCGCATCGAGGGCACCACCCCGAACAGCGATGGACGAACACTCAGAGCGGTCGTCGTGCCCGGCACGGGCTGTGAGTTGAAGATCGTCACGATAATGTGGAGAGATGAAAAATGAACACGATCGACCTCCGCTACGACGCATGCGGGCTCGATAACGTGGTCCTGAAGGGCCTCCCGGTCCTGACGGCTGATGATGGCGAAGAAGTCATCACGATCCCGAACATCGGGCTGCTGCACCGCGTCCTCACTGTAGCCGTCGCCACAAAGAAGTCGGGCCTCACGCCCAAGGAACTGCGATTCCTCCGCACCGAGCTCGGTCTGTCGCAGGCGGAGCTGGCGCGCCAGGTGGGTAAGGAAGTCCAAGCCATCGGGCGATGGGAACGCGGCGAGTGCCCGATCGACACCGCCGCCGAGATCGTCGTCCGTATGCGCGTCCTGCAAGAGGCTAGGCCGGAAGAGCTGCCGCTCGTATCCGACCTGCCGCGGCTGACTGTCAGAACCGCCGATGAGCCGCAATTCCTCATCGACGCGAGCGACCCCAGCCACTACCAGGAGATCGCCGCCTAACGAACAGGAGCCGCCGCCCGCGATGTGCTGGACGGCGGCTCCGCGCTATCGCCAACCGTCCGCGCAAACAGCGTTCGCCACCAATCACACGAAAAATCATCCGTAGCTTGCGCTGCTGCGTAACCTAACGTTAGGTGCGTGCAGACATCGGGGCGGGGGCCGCAGCATGACAATCCATTCAATTCGGCGGCCGATCGCCGCCGCGCTCATTTCGGCCTGGGCGGTTTCCGCGATCGGGCCAGCTGCTGCACAAGGCGTCACCGTGATCCCCAAGGCCGCAGCCCAGCGCCTTCCAGCGCGGACCGCGGCGGCGGCCGAGCCGATCCCCGCGACGGCCCCTGTCCCGACCTCGGTGCACGTCCCTGAGGGCACCGAGGTTCGCATCAAGTTCGACGAGGCGCTTTCGTCGGCTACGTCGACCGCCGGCGACACGTTCTCGATCACCACGGACGAGGAAATGCACCTGGCCGACGGCACGACGATCGCAGCCGGCTATCGCGGCAAGGGTGAGGTCACCGAGGCCGACAAGAAGGGGATGATGGGCAAGCCCGGGCAGCTCAACGTCCGGCTCAGCTATGTCAGGGTTGGCGACGTAAGACTGCACTTGCGGGCTTCCAAGGGTGCCGAGGGCAAGGACGGGGTGACGTCGACGATCATCCTCACGGTCCTGTTTGGCCCGCTCGGCCTGATCAAGCATGGGCACGACGTGGTCATTCCACGAGGTCAAACGATGGTCGCCTATGTCGACGAGGATACCGTGATCCCACTGCCGCTTGATGCGCCGCCGCGCGAGGATTGAGGCCAAAACTGAGCGCAGAGGCACCGCTGGATCCACGCGGACGCCGACGTCGAGGTTAATCCGCCAGTGCATGAGCTACGCGGCGCCCGCGAAAAAGCCAGCCCGGGGCGCCGATCAGACGATCCCCTCGGGGCACACCCCGACCGTGCTGAAGCCGGTATCGAACATGAGAATGGGAAGCTGGGCCTTCGGAAAATCCTTGTACTTGAGGAGCGAGCCGACATAGGCGCCCCTGGCCAAGCCCAGCGCGCGGGCCTGCCGCACCGCCGCAGCGCCGTTCGGATGGCCCCAGGCCCATCCGCGCTCGAATTCCTCCCAGCTGCCGTCAGCGGCCGGGCGGTAATCGATGGGGCGCAGGCGGGCGACTCCCTGAGGAAGCTCAAGCGGTGTTGGTTTCTTCGCCGTCCTACGTGACCGCCTGTACGCGGTCGGGAACTGCAAAATGGTCGCAGTTATGCTATCTTTCGGGCCAGCCTGGTGCATTCGATCCTCCTGAGATCGGTTGTCGGGTCAGGGCCGATGACGAGGGTAGCCGCCCTTGCATCGGCCCGTATTTTCTGACATTGGAAAACAATGCGGTCAATAGATGATGTCAGAAAATCAAGAGGTCGGCCGGCGATCAACGCGACGCCGGTCACCGTTCGCGTTCCGCCCGACCAGCTCGCACTGATCGATCGCTGGATCGCTGAGCAGGACGATCCTGTGACCAGGCCCGAGGCGATGCGACGCCTGGTGGTGCTCGCCTTGCAGCACTCCGGGATCGGCTAGGCCGGCCCGCTGACGGAAAGCAAGGCTTGGGTGATGGCGGCGACGCACGCCGCGCACGCCGCGCAAGTATTCCAGAACTTTCGAGCTTTCTCAGTGTCATTGAAGCTCTGGCCGCCAAGGTCCTTCCGGCGCGCGAAAGGAATGTTCACGGTCGCGGATCTGCACCAGCAGCCTGCGGCTATTGAAGCGAAACCAGCAGCGACGATATTTCCGACTAGGGCCTGTCGTCATTTGAGGGGTTCCCTCGGATAGCAAATCTCGATTCATGGGGCGTCAGCGATTTTGGAGCTGACGCCTTATGCCGCTACCGAGACGGTACGCTCTACGCGACGATCAATGGGAGCGGATTTGTGAACTGTTGCCC
>DASXNV010000073.1:0-34839 GCA_036494815.1 Caulobacteraceae bacterium | reverse complement strand
CCTCAGTGTCGGCGCCGGCGAAAAGCGCCCGGTGGTGCATTCCGGCCCTGGGGGAGACCAGTTGGCCATCGCCACGGTGATGACCGTCACCCTGACCTGCGACCACCGCGTCCTCGACGGCGCCATCGGCTCGCGCTTCCTTGCGGCCCTCAAGCAGATGATCGACGACCCGCTGGGCATGATCCTCTAGCGGCGCCGCCCTGGCTGGGATGACAGCGACGGGAATCTCCTGGATAGATGCCCGTGGGTTTCAGTGACCAAAAAGGGGGATGCATGCGCGCGATCGGATTGGGACTTCTGGCGACTGCGATCCTAGCCTCGAGCGCCAACGCCGCGGCGCCCGGCGACCTGGCTCGCTGGAAGCAGGAGGCGGCCAACGTCACCATCATCCGCGACAACTGGGGCATAGCCCACATCCATGGCAAGACCGACGCCGACGCGGTGTTCGGCATGATATACGCCCAGGCCGAGGACGACTTTAACCGGGTCGAGACCAATTACCTGAACGCTCTGGGCCGCCTGGCCGAGACCGAGGGCGAGCCCGTGGTCTATCAGGACCTGCGGCAGAAGCTGTTCATCGATCCCGTTAGCCTGAAGGCGCAGTACGCCGCTAGCCCGCCCTGGCTGAAGGCGCTGATGAACGCCTGGGCCGACGGCCTGAACGACTATCTGGTCACCCACCCGGACATAAAGCCGCGGGTGATCCATCACTTTGAACCGTGGATGGCCCTGAGCTTTTCCGAAGGCAGTATCGGCGGCGATATCGAGCGGGTGTCGGTCCCCGAGCTCAAGGCCTTTTACGGCCACCAGCCGGTGGCCAAGGCCGAAGCGGCCGGGCCGGTGTTCTATCGCGAGCCCACCGGCTCCAACGGCATGGCCATCGCCCCGTCCAATACGGTGGACCACCACGCCCTGTTGCTGATCAACCCGCACACCTCGTTCTTCTTCCGCTCCGAGGCGCAGGTGAGCAGCGATGCGGGCCTCAACGTCTATGGCGCCTCCACCTGGGGCCAGTTCTTCGTCTATCAGGGCTTCAACGCCCATGCCGGCTGGATGCACACCTCCAGCGGCGTGGACAATGTGGACGAGTTCGCCGAGACCATCGTCCACAAGGGCGGCAAGCTGTTCTACCGCTATGGAGCCGAGTTGCGCCCGCTGACCGCCTCCAAGATCACCGTACCCTACCGCACGGCCGATGGCGGACTGGCCAGCAAGAGCTTCACCGTCTATCGCACCCACCACGGCCCGATCGTGCGCGAGGCGAACGGCAAGTGGATCAGCATCGCCCTGATGAACACCCCGACGGCGGCGCTGGAGCAGTCGTTTCTGCGGACCAAGACCACCGACTACAAATCCTTCCGCAAGGTGGCCGAGCTGCGCGCCAACTCGTCCAACAACACCCTGTTCGCCGACGATTCCGGTGACATCGCCTATCTGCACCCGCAGTTCATTCCCAAACGCGACGACAAATTCGACTACACCAAACCCGTCGACGGAGCCGATCCGGCCACGGACTGGAAAGGGCTGCATGCCCTGGACGAGGCGCCGCACGTGGTCAACCCGCCCAATGGCTGGGTGTTCAACACCAACAACTGGCCCTATTCGGCCGCCGGCGCCTACAGTCCCAAACAGGCCGACTATCCGCGCTATATGGACCTGGCCGGCGAAACCCCGCGCGGCCAGCACGCCATCCGCGTGTTGCAGAACAAGACCGACTTCACCCCCGCCTCGCTGATCGCGGCGGCCTATGATCCCTATCTGCCGGCCTTCGCCCAGCTGATCCCGACCCTGCTGGCGGCCTACGACCAGACGGCCACCGACGATCCGCTGAAAGCCAAGCTGGCCGACCAGATCGCCGCCCTGCGCGCCTGGGACTACCGCTGGGGCGCGGATTCGACCACCACCTCGCTGGCGGTGTTCTGGGGCGACACCCTGTGGGCCGACAGCCACCAGGACGCCGAGCGCGAGGACCTCAATGTCTATGACTATATGGCCAACAAGACCTCGGCCCAGCAGAAGCTGAAGGCCCTGGCCACGGCGTCCGACCGGCTGACCACGGATTTCGGGTCCTGGAAGACCCCGTGGGGCGAGATCAACCGCTATCAGCGGCTGAACGGCGACATCGTGCAGAAATTCACCGACGCCGGCCCCAGCATCCCGGTGCCCTTCACCTCGGCCCAGTGGGGCTCGCTGGCCTCGTTCGGCGCCCACCGCTATCCGGGGACGAAGAAATATTACGGCGTCAGCGGCAACAGCTTCGTGGCCGTGGTGGAGTTCGGGCCCAAGGTGCGGGCCTTCGCCGTCACCGCCGGGGGCGAGAGCGGCGATCCGAAATCACCCCACTTCGCAGACCAAGCCACGCGTTACGCGGCGGGGGATCTGCGGGAGGTCTATTTCTATCCGGAACAGCTGAAGGGCCACGTCGAGCGGACCTATCATCCGGGGGAATGAGGGCCGACGCGGGCGTCCGCGCCGGCCGGACATGAGTTTACCGCCCTTTCCACTGCGGCGGGCGCTTCTGCGAGAACGCCAGCGGCCCTTCGACCAGGTCCTCGGACTTGAACAGCGCCGCCACGGCTTCGTAACCGCCCTGCCCCTTGATCGCCGCTTCAAGGGTGGGTTCGTCCAGGCCCTTCAGGATAGCCTCCTTGGAGGCGCGGATCGACATGGGGCTGCATTCGCAGATCAGCTTGGCCCAGCGTTGGGCGGCGGCCATCAGATCGCCCGGCGCGACCACTTCGTTGACGAAGCCCAGGATCTCGCCTTCCTTGGCCGAGACACGACGGCCAGTGAGGATCATGCCCATGGCGCGCTTGAGCCCGATCTGGCGGGGCAAGCGGTGCAGGCCCCCGGCCAGGGCCGCCAGGCCCACGCGAGGCTCTGGCAGGGCGAACACCGCAGATTCTGAGGCGATGATCAGGTCACAGGCCAGGGCGATCTCGAACCCGCCGCCCATGGCCACGCCGTTGACCGCGGCGATCAGCGGCTTGTTGAGGTCAAAACGCGAGGTCAAACCGGCGAAACCTGAGGTCGGCGAGCCCATCTTGCCGCCGCCGGCCTGGTGCTTGAGGTCGTTGCCGGCGGAAAACGCCCGCTCCCCGGCGCCGGTGACGATGCCCACCCACTGCTCCGGATCGGCGGCGAAGGTGTTGAACACCTCGGCCAGTTCGAAATGGGCCGGCGAATGCAGGGCGTTCATCACCTCGGGGCGGTTGAGGGTGATGGTGGTGATGGGGCCGTCGCGGTCCACCTTGACGAAGTCATATGCCATGGTCGTCTCCTTGTTGTTTCAATCCGGTCAGGCGCGGGCCTTGAGCCCATCGCGATAGCGTTTCCAGTTGTGGACATAGTGCGCCGCGCCGCCGGCCAGCATGGCCGACTGCTCGGGGCTGATCTCGCGCACCACCTTGCCCGGCGCGCCCACGACCATGGAGTTGTCGGCAATCTCCTTGCCTTCGGTGATCAGGCTGTTGGCCCCGATCAGGCAGTTGCGGCCGATTTTGGCGCCGTTCAAAATGATCGAGCCAATGCCGATCAGGCTATTGTCGCCGATGGTGCAGCCGTGCAGCATCACCATATGACCGATGGTGACATTGGCGCCGACGGTCAAAGGGCTGCCGGTGTCGGTGTGAAGTACAGAGCCGTCCTGGACGTTGCTGTTCTCGCCGATAATGATCGGGTCATTGTCGCCGCGCAGGGTTGCGCCAAACCAGACACTCGCGTTCTTCTTGAGAATCACACGACCCAGCACCACCGCATTGGGCGCAATCCAGTATTCGTCTTCGCCCGGCAGCTCGGGACCGACGGCGCCCAAGTTGTAAACATTCATCCGATCACCCCCTATATTGAAACTAATAACTTGATTAACCGTTCTTAAAGACGCTTACCATCATCCTAGTGGGGCGATTCGGGAGGGCGAAAGCCAGTCCGTATCCCCACCACGAGGTCTTCTCGTGGTCTCCTCAGGACGGAGTATCGGGTGTCGCGTTTCGAGTCCCGGCGGGCTAACGGCCCGCCCCGCCAGCAAACCGCAGCAGGGCCACCCGGCCCGGCGCCCAATGCGTCCTTATTCCTCCCCACTTCATCCGAAGGGCGGTCCATTGCGGACGCGCCCTTTTTTCTTACCCCGACGGAGGGCTCCATGACCAAGCGTGCAGTGAAGCGAATGGTGCGTGAAGGTGCGTTCGACGCCGAACAGTTCGACGATGGCAAGGTTCGTCGCCTGCCGGTCGAACGCGGCTGGTCGCCGCAAATGAACGCCTATGGGAGCCAGCATCACAACGACGATCGTGAACAAGGATATCTCAAGACCATAAAACCAAAATCACCCGGGCAGTCGAAGTTGATCGAGGCCGTCGACGCCAAGAACCTTATTATGGCGCTGGGTCCCGCAGGGACAGGCAAGACCTATTTGGCCATCGCCAAGGCGGTGGAAGCCCTGGAGGCCGGCAAGGTCGGCCGCATCGTGCTCTCGCGCCCGGCGATCGAGGCCGGCGAGTCGATCGGCTATCTGCCCGGCGATATGGAAGACAAGCTGGCCCCCTATCTGCGGCCCCTCTACGACGCCCTCTCCGACCGACTGTCCATGAAGCGGGTGCGGGCCCTGATGGCCGAGGGCGCGATCGAGATCGCACCCGTGGGATACATGCGCGGGCGCACCCTCAACAACGCCTTCGTGGTCATAGATGAGGCCCAAAACTGCACCTACGTCCAGCTCAAGATGCTGCTGACCAGGCTGGGCTGGAATTCGACCATGGTGGTGACCGGCGATCCGAACCAGTCCGACCTGTTGCCCGGCGTCTCCGGCCTGGCCGACGTGGCCGCCAAGTTCGAGGCCCTGCCCAACATCGCCGTGGTCCGCCTGACCGATGTGGACATCGTCCGCCATCCGCTGGTGGCCGAGATGCTGGGCGTTCTGTAGCGGCAAAGCCCCTCCTCTCCGGTCAGCAAGGCTGGGGAGGAGGCTCCGGGCGGCGGAACCCAGAATCTGAAGCTGAGCCGAGAATCTGAGGCCTTTTGCTTATTGACCCGCGATGCGTGCGGCGCATCACTGCTTCCCAAGTCGGTCAACCGACACCCCCTGGGAGACAGCCCGATGAACAAGCCCGAACGCATCAGCTCGCGCGCCGCGCCATACAAGGCGCGCTATGGCAACTATATCGGCGGCCAATTCGTCGAACCCGCCGCCGGCCGCTATTTCGACAACACCTCGCCCGTGAACGGAAAATCCCTCTGCGAGATCGCCCGTTCGGACGCCACCGACATCGAGCGCGCCCTGGACGCCGCGCACGCCGCCAAGGACGCCTGGGGCAAGACACCCGCGGCTGAGCGGGCCAATGCGCTCAACGCCATCGCCGATCGCATGGAGGAGAACCTCGACCTTCTCGCCCTGGCCGAGACCTGGGACAACGGCAAGCCGATCCGCGAAACCACCGCCGCCGACCTGCCCCTGGCCATAGACCATTTCCGCTATTTCGCCGGCTGCATCCGCGCCCAGGAAGGCTCGCTCAGCCAGATCGACGACGACACCGTCGCCTACCACTTCCACGAGCCGCTGGGCGTGGTGGGTCAGATCATTCCCTGGAACTTCCCGATTTTGATGGCTTGCTGGAAGCTTGCGCCCGCCATCGCCGCCGGCAATTGCGTGGTGCTCAAGCCCGCCGAACAGACCCCCGCCTCGATCCTGCTCTGGGCCGAGCTGATCGGCGACCTTCTGCCCCCCGGGGTGCTCAATATCGTCAACGGCTTTGGCCTTGAGGCCGGCAAGCCCCTGGCTTCCAGCCCGCGCATCGCCAAGATCGCCTTCACCGGCGAGACCACCACCGGTCGGCTGATCATGCAATATGCCAGCCAAAACCTGATCCCGGTGACCCTGGAGCTGGGCGGCAAATCCCCCAACATCTTCTTCGCCGATGTGATGGCCGAGGACGACGACTTCCTCGACAAGGCCATAGAGGGCTTCGTCATGTTCGCCCTCAACCAGGGCGAGGTCTGCACCTGCCCCAGCCGCGCCCTGATCCAGGAGTCGATCTACGACAAGTTCATGGAGCGGGCGCTAAAACGCGTCGCCGCCATCGTCCAGGGCGATCCGCTGGATCCGGCGACCATGATCGGCGCCCAGGCCTCCACCGAACAGCTGGAAAAGATCCTGAGCTATCTCGACATTGGCCGCCAGGAAGGGGCCGAAGTCCTGATCGGCGGCGAGCAGGCCCATCTGGAGGGCGACCTGGCCGGCGGCTACTACGTCAAGCCGACCGTGCTCAAGGGCCACAACAAGATGCGGGTGTTCCAGGAGGAGATCTTCGGTCCCGTGGTGTCAGTGACCACCTTCAAGGATGAGGCCGAGGCCCTGTCGATCGCCAACGACACTCTCTATGGCCTGGGCGCCGGCCTGTGGAGCCGCGACGCCAACCGCTGCTATCGCCTCGGCCGCGCGATTCAGGCGGGCCGGGTGTGGACCAATTGCTACCACGCCTATCCCGCCCACGCCGCCTTCGGCGGCTACAAGCAGTCCGGCATCGGCCGCGAAACCCACAAGATGATGCTCGACCACTATCAGCAAACCAAGAACATGCTGGTCAGCTACAGTCCGAAGAAACTTGGGTTTTTCTGAGGGATGGCGGATCTGCCCCTTCGCGTCACCGCCACCCCGGCGGCCCTCCAGCTGATCGACACCCTGACCCGCGAACACGGGCCGGTGCTGTTCCATCAGTCCGGGGGCTGCTGCGACGGCTCCTCGCCCATGTGCTACCCACAATCGGATTTCATCGTCGGCGACGCCGATGTGCGTTTGGGCGAGATCGGCGGGGCGCCGTTCTTCATGAGCGCCTCGCAGTTCGAATATTGGCGCCACACCCAGATCATCGTCGACCTGGTGCCGGGGCGTGGCGGCATGTTCTCGCTGGAAAATGGCCGCGAAGTCCGCTTCCTGACCCGCTCGCGGGTATTTACCGACGCCGAGGCCGCCGCCCTGGCTTGATCTTCTATGAACCGCTGTCTGGCAACAGTCCGACCTGGCTGAACACGTCCTTCAGCCGCCGCTCGATTTCGATGCCCGGAGGGGCTTGGTTGCCCTCGACCGAAGCGGAGAACACCACGTCCCGCTGCGCTGTCTTGATCCGCCCGATCCACCAGCCGACATTGCGCGAGCCGTCACTGACGGACGAACAACTGGCGGCCCGGCCGCTGATCACGGCTTGGCCGCCCTTGGCGTCGGTGCGGGTCTCGTCCGAGGTCAGGGCCTGGACCGTCGCCAGGGTCTCGGGCTTAAGCGGCAAGGTCCCGGCATAGAACCGCCGCACGAAACCGACCTGCTGGCCCTC
Source organism: Caulobacteraceae bacterium (assembly GCA_036494815.1). GTDB lineage: Bacteria > Pseudomonadota > Alphaproteobacteria > Caulobacterales > Caulobacteraceae > Poindextera. Next base: position 27,517 of record DASXNV010000073.1, on the reverse strand, counting down.
GTCCAGGGTCAGAAAACCACCGGCCTGCGGTCCCAGCCAGAAGGCGTTGGCCATGCCGGCCGGGTCGTGGTCGCCATAATCCAAGGCGCGCAGTTGCTGCACGTAGCGATCATGGCCGACGGCGCCCGCCAGGCGCTGGAACCACCATCCGACCTGGATCTTGAAGGCGCGGCTCAGATCGGCGTCCTTTTGCCAGACGCCGAAGGGCTGAGGCGAGCCGTCCCACTTGAACACGGTTTGTGGGGTGATCGCGCCCAGATCCAGCCCGATCAGGCTGTTGGCGATGTCGAAGGTCCCGCAAGGCGGCAGCTTGGCCAGGCAGGCCTGGGCGTCGCCGTAGTGGTAGACCTGACGCCCGCTGGCGGTGTCCACGATAATGACGCAAGTGCTGAGCCCGCCGATCTGCGAGTCGATCTGGGCGTTCAGCTTGTCGATGTCGATAGCGGGAGGGCCTGAGGCCTTGGCGGCTGGGCCAGCCGGTTTTTGCTGACAGCCAACCATCAGGGCGACCATGGCCAGGCCGGCGAGCGTGCGAAGAGGGCGGTCTCGTCTCATGGACCGATCATGCCATGGCGACGGCGTCCACGCGACTGGCGACTAGACGATGTGTGTTTTCAGAAAAGCCGTCATCTCGTCCAGGATCGGCGCCTTGTGGCGGAACGGGCGTGACAAGGCCAGGACAGTGTCCGAATGGGTGAGGTCCTGAAAGATCCGCACCTCGGCCACAGCGCTCGCCCCGGTCAGGGCGCGGCCCATGCGCACCGTCTGGCCGGCGTTGACCGCGGTGTCGCGGCCTCCATGGATGAGCAAGGCGGGCGGCGCGTCCGCGCGGACGTGATTGATCGGCTGGGTCGCCTCAAGATCCTCAGCAGCGCTGAACGTGGCCGTGGTCGCCGGGGATTTCAACGGCAGGAAGCTGTAGGGACCGGACAGGCCCACCATCGCCCTGACCGTGGCCGGGTCCACGCCAGCCGCCCGCAGATAGGATGTGTCGAGACCCAGTTGCAGACTGATATAGGCGCCGGCGGAATGGCCGACCAAGGCCAGACGCGCAGGGTCGCCGCCAAACTCGGCGGCATGCGACACGGCCCAGCGCGCCGCCGCCGCGGCGTCCTCCAGAAAGGTCGGGTAGCGGATCTGCGGAACCAGCCGATAGCCCGCCACCAGGGTCAGAAAACCCCGCGAGGCCAAGGCCCGGCCGGCGAAGCCGTATTCCTGGCGCCGCCCCGTGCGCCAACCGCCGCCGTGGAAGAAGATCACCACCGGCGTGGGTCCGGTCGCATTCACCGGCGCATAGACGTCCAGGGCCTGCATGGGGTCAGAGCCATAGGCGACGCCCTGTCCGGCCCGCTCGGCCGGATCGCGCGGGGCGAGCGCGTTGAACGCCCCGATGCGCGAAAAGCTCGAGGCCACCGCCGCCACGCCGGCGCTGAGGCCGATGGTCTTGCGCTCGCTGGGCGCCATGGGCTTGGAGACTCCGCTTGGTCCACGATCCGATGACACCGTCACGGCCACGCTGCAAGCCTTTGGCGCGGGCGCCATTTGACAGAAACGAGCCGCAAGGCCTACTCGCCCGCGATGACCCAGCTTCGCGCCCTCTTCGTCACCCAGGTCTATGAGGCCAGCCTCGCCAACGAGCGCGGCTTTGCGGCGTTTAACACAGAGTTGGAGCAGGCCTGCCACATGCTGGCCCAGGAGGACGCCGCTGGGCGGGCCTGGTGCAAGACCAACGGCTACGGCGGCTACACCTCCTACGCCTCGCTCGACGACCTGCCGACCCGGGTCTCGACCTTTGGCGCGCTGAAGGCCAAGCTGGATCGTCACGCGGCGGCCTTCGCCAAGGCCTTGAGCCTTAACCTCAGCGGTGGGCGCCTGCGTCTCGACAGCCTGTGGGTCAATGTGCTCAAGCCCGGCGCGGCGCACAGCGGCCATATCCACCCGCACAGCGTCCTGTCCGGCACGCTCTATGTGGCCACCCCGCCGGGGGCCAGCGCCCTGAAGCTGGAGGACCCGCGCCTGCCGCTGATGATGGCCGCCCCACCGCGCGATGTGGACGCGCCCGAAACCGCCAAAAGCTTCGTCTATCTGAAGCCCGAGGCCGGCTCGCTGCTGATGTGGGAGAGCTGGCTGCGCCACGAGGTGCCGGCCAATGGCGCCAAGCAATCGCGGATCAGCATCAGCTTCAACTACGGTTGGCGCTAGCTCTAGAGCCTTAGACCCTCCTTCCCCTACGTCGCCATGGTCCACGGCGATTTTCCTGGCTATCGTTGCGGCAAACCCCAGGAGAAAGCCCATGGACGGCGCCAGCGTGAATGTGAGCGGATTTTCCCCCGAGGGCCTGGCCCAGATCGGCCCGACCCTGCAGGGGGTGGTCGACAACGGCTATCTGTCCGGCGTGGTCACCCTGTTGTGGCGCAATGGCGAGATCGCTGACGTGACCACCGTTGGCAAGCGCGACATGGCCAGCGGCGCGCCTATGACCCGCGACACCCTTTTCCGCATCGCCTCCATGACCAAGCCGGTGACCTCGGTGGTCGCCCTGATGCTCATGGAGGAAGGCAAGCTCAAGCTGGACGATCCGATCACCAAATGGGCGCCGGAGTTCGCTGATATGGTGGTGCTGAAGGACGCCGATGGGGCGCTGGATCAGACCTATCCCGCCCCGCGTGACATCACCATCGACGACCTGATGACCCACCGCTCCGGCCTGGCCTACGCTTTCACCTCCATGGGACCGATCGCCAACGCCCATCAACACGCCCTGGGCGATGTGCTCAGCAGCGCCCACGCCCCGGACATCTGGATGAAGGCCCTAGGTGGCCTGCCCCTGTCCTATGCTCCCGGTGAACGCTTTCACTACAGCCACGCCACCGACGTGCTGGGCTTCATCATCGGTCGCATCGAGGGCAAGCCGTTCCGCGAGGTGTTGTTCGAGCGGGTGTTCACGCCCCTGGGCATGATCGACACCGATTTTTGGGTCCCGCCGGAAAAGAGCGAGCGCGCGGCGGTGGTCTATCGCTTCGACGAGACGGCCAGCGAGCTCAAGGCCGTGCCGTTCGCCAAGCTGACCGCGCCGCCGGCCTTTTGCGGTGGCGGCGGCGGCCTGATCTCCACCGCCGATGACTATCTGAAATTCGCCCGCATGATGCTGGGCATGGGCGAGGTCGACGGCGTGCGGTTGCTCAAGGCCGAAACGGTCGAGATGATGATCGCCAACCGCCTGACGGACGAGCAACGGGCCATCCCCTTCATGGGCATCCCCTTCTGGGCTGGTCAGGGTTTCGGTCTTGGCGTCTCAGTGATCACCGACGCGGCTGCGCAATCGTGGATGGGCGTCGGCACCAACGGCGCGTTCGGATGGCCAGGCGCGTTCGGCACCTGGTGGCGGGCCGATCCGGCCGAGAACATGGTCATGCTCTATCTGGTGCAAAACTCCATGCCGCTGGAACCGGGCTCGGCAAGTCAACTGGCCACCGGCCAGCGCCTGGCCGCCGCCGCGGCCCTGCCCATGTTCCAGAACCTGACCTACACGGCTTTGGGGCGTTAAGGCCCTGGCGGCGAAAGCGGCGGGCGCGAGCCCGCCTCGCCTGCCTATTTCTTCTCAACCTGTGGCTTGAACATGCCAACCTGCACAGGGGGCTTGGGCTTTTCCGCCTTGGGTTTGCGGACTTCCTTACTGCTACGCTTTTGACCCTTGGCCATGTCGTCTCTCCTCAGGGCCGGGCTTCTATGCGCCTGATATCTTGGTGGCGGTTAGGTCGGAACGGCAGCCCGCCGCTCCGTTCTCCAGATTCGCCGACACGCGCCGGCACTGGTGTTATACATCAAGCCCCGGCGAAAGTGCGGGCGGCGAACGATCGTGTGGACGATTGGATCGGACTTGGGGGCTTAGGCGTTCTATACTAACCCATGTCCCAGCCCATCACGTCCCACATCGCCCCGATCCTGTTCACCTGCGAAATCAAGGGTGGACCTGTGCTGACCGGCCACCGCATGCGTCCGGCTGAGTTCGCCGCCATCACCGGCCCGCGCTCCTTCCGCTGCGCCGCCTGTGGCGAGATCCACACTTGGACCACCGACACCGCCTGGCTGCAGGCCCCCACCGCTGTGGTGTGACGACGCCAAAGCCGACCCATCCCGAAAACCGCTCGAAGGTCGGGTTTGCTTGTGGGATGGATCGTGAAAGCTCCGCTTGTCGATCCTATTGATGGCGATCTACGTTCCTTGGAATAGGGCTCATGTAAGGTTTGTGCGTTAAACAACGCAAGCCGGCACAAACCAAGAACATGGGACCCGCAGCCGCTCGCGGCTGCGACGCGAGGGTCGAGCTGGTCTCGGGTGCGAAACAGATCCGGCTACTGCCAAGCCTGTGAGACGCCATGCTCGCCGGTGCTCGGCACAAGGTGGATATCAAGACGACGACCGATCGCGGCCGCATAGCGGGCTATCATCTCGAATGTCGGCATGTGGCGGGCGTTTTCCAGGCGCGCGACAACGGATTGGGAGGTGCCCATTCGGGTCGCGATTTCTGTTTGTGTCAGACCGGCCGCTTGCCGCGCCTCGATCATCTCGCCAACAACAGCGAAGATAGGGCCGAGCCGGTCATACTCGGCTTTGACCTCGGGGTCGGTCAGCAGGTTCCGCCGGAGCTTCGCAAGGCTGGTCATGGCTTAATCTCCTTCGCTCGACGCTCCGCCAACGCGAGGGCGGAGCGGGGTGTTTTCTGGGTCTTCTTCACAAACGCATGCACCACGACAACGCGACGGCCGACCGCGGTGACGTAGATGGCTCTGGCGATCCCATCGCGTCCGCCAAACCGCATCTCCCAAAGCTTGTCTTGGAGATGCTTGACGTGAGGCTCGCCAATCCGCCCCAGACCCACGGCTTCGATACGTTCAGCCAGGCGCAGGAAGGACGCCTGCATGTCCTTGGGCAGCGCGGCGATCTCGGCATCGACGACGGCTCCCAAGGTCTCGACGGTCCATGTCATGGGGCGCCCAAAGTCGCGTGAGCCAGCCCGCTGAGGCTGGATTTATCAGGCTGTATATAGCATACTTGCTATAATTTTCAAGCCACCTACCCGTCGAATAATCCCGGCCCCTGGGCGATCGTGTAGCCGATCGCCGAATAGCCTGCGGCGCGCTTGGCCGCCATGCGGGCGAGCACCGGGACGTCGCGGTCGACGTAGTCATAGATGACCACTTCCCGCTTGGGGTCGTAAAGCCGGTGAAGACGACCGGCATACTGCGCCAGGGTTCCCCTCCAGGCGATCGGCATGGTGAGGAAGAGGGTGTCCAGGCGCTGGTCGTCAAAGCCCTCCCCGAGGTAACGACCGGTCGCCACGATCACCCGTTCGTCCTGCTCCGGAATCGCCGCAAGGCGCTCCATCGCCTCTCGCCGCTTCCGCTCACTCTGGCCGCCACGTAAGATGATGACGTTCTTGGCGAAGCGCGAAAGCCGATCGGCCAACGCTTCCAGGTGATCCGTCCGCTCGGTGATGACGACTGGCGAGCACCCGGCTTCCAACGCAGCCAACACGTCGTTGAAGATCAGCTCGTTGCGCCCCTCGTCGCCGGCGAGCGCTCGATAGACGTCCTGGATCGGAACCGTCGCCGCGTTCGCTTCGCTGTCTGGCAGGCGAAACGCCGTCTGCCGAATGCGGACACGGTGATCGAACGGCCTCCGAGCCGCCTCCGTCCGCGCATCGACGCGTTACTCGCCCATCTATCGCCCATGGGCTGGGCCCACGTCAGCCTCACCGGCGACTACCTCTGGACGGACGCCGCAGCCACCGGCTGCTTCAGGCCATTGAACGATCCAGCCGACAGGCTCTATCGAGCAGCTTAGCAACTGTTCTCGGTTCGTGCCGCAATGCGTGTTTTAGCGCGCAAACCTTGAGGTGAACCCGAATAGGCTCGGATCGTCCAGGGTGACCTTTAAGAACACGCCCGAAAGCCCGGCGCACCGGTGGCGATGTGGGCGCCACAGTCGGCCCAGAACTGCGCGTCACCGGCCGTTCCAGATCCGTCCGCGGATATTGTTTGGGTGCGCCCTTGGTGTAGGAAAGCCCCACCGTCGGCATGCCGATGTGCGGGCCGCGGACGGCGCTTTTCCATGCTCAGCCATACCGGAACCAGCTTCGCCGACGACATGGGTTACAAGCGCGATGGTGGCTGGTATCCGGGCGTGACGGTGTTCAAGCGCCTGGACGGACAGATCCTGCGCATCTTCGACCCCGAGCTTCAGTCCCGACGACGACTTCTGCAACGTCTGGCGCCTGTTCGACCTGATGCTCCTGGGCGCGGCGGGCCGGTCGGCGAAGTTCAAATACGCGGGCGGCGGTATGACGGTCACGACCGAGCGCGCTTCCCAACGCAACGTGAGGAAATTCTGGCGGCGACGGACTGCTGAAAGGCGTCCAGCGTGACACCACGTCGAGATAGTCGCCGGTCCGTTCGTATTCGGCGAACCGGGGGTTGGATTCAGCCCAGGCCTCATCCCGCTCCCGATTCTGTCCGCCGCTCGGCGCCGCGCTCGCCCTAACTGTCCAGGAAGCTCCGCAGCTTCCGCGAGCGGCTCGGGTGCTTCAGCTTGCGCAGGGCCTTGGCCTCGATCTGCCGGATGCGTTCGCGAGTGACGCTGAACTGCTGGCCGACCTCTTCCAGGGTATGGTCGGTGTTCATGCCAATGCCGAAGCGCATGCGCAGGACGCGTTCCTCGCGGGGCGTCAGGCTGGCCAGGACCCGGGTGGTGGTTTCGCGCAGGTTGGACTGGATGGCCGCATCGATGGGCAGAATGGCGTTCTTGTCCTCGATGAAGTCGCCCAGGTGGCTGTCCTCCTCGTCGCCGATGGGCGTCTCGAGGCTGATCGGCTCCTTGGCGATCTTCAGCACCTTGCGCACCTTCTCCAGCGGCATGGCCAGCTTTTCGGCCAGCTCTTCCGGGGTCGGCTCGCGGCCAATCTCGTGCAGCATCTGGCGGCTGGTGCGGACGATCTTGTTGATGGTCTCGATCATATGCACCGGAATACGGATGGTGCGCGCCTGGTCGGCGATCGAGCGGGTGATGGCCTGGCGGATCCACCAGGTGGCGTAGGTCGAGAACTTGTAGCCGCGGCGGTATTCGAACTTATCCACCGCCTTCATCAGGCCGATATTGCCCTCCTGGATCAGGTCCAGGAACTGCAGGCCGCGGTTGGTGTATTTCTTGGCGATGGAGATGACCAGGCGCAGGTTGGCCTCGACCATTTCCTTCTTGGCCTGGCGAGCTTCGCGTTCGCCCTTCTGCACCGTCTGGACGATACGGCGATAGTCGTCGATCGGCAGGCCGGTTTCGGTGGCAAGCGCGGCCACTTCCTGGCGGATGTCGCCGATCTGGCCGTTGTCGTTCTCGATGAACTTGGTCCAGCGCACGCCCAACTGCTTGACCGTCTCCGGCCACAGGGGATTGAGCTCGGAGCCGAAATAGGCGCGCAGGAATTCCGACCGGCTGATGCCGTAGCTGTCGGCCAGGCGCAGCAGGCGACCTTCCAGGCCCATCAGGCGGCGGTTGATCGCATAAAGCTGATCGACCAGGGCCTCGATGCGGTTGTTGTTCAGCTTCAGGGTCTTCAGGTGCTGGACGATGGCGGTGGTGGCCGCCTCATAGGCCAGCCGTTCGGCCTCTGTCAGGTCCTCGCCCTTCAGGCGATGACGCACCAGGCGTTCCTGCAGGCCGCGGAAGGCTTCGAATTCGGAAGCGATGGCGTCCAGGGTCGCCATCACCCCTTCGCGCAGTTCGGCCTCCATGGCGCTGACCGTGGGGCCGGCGCCATCATCGAAATCGTCGTCGTCGTCGGCGCCTTCAGCCTTGGGCTCCTCGCCCTCGGCGACCTCTTCAGGCTCTTCGGGTTCTTCGGCCGGCGCAGCCAGGGCTGCGGCCGCCGAGCCACCGTAGGTCTGTTCCAGGTCGATCACTTCGCGCAGAAGGATGCGCCCGCCGCTCAGTTCCTCGCGCCAGACCATGATGGCTTCGAAGGTCAGGGCGCTTTCGCACAGGCCGCGGATCATGGTGTCGCGGCCAGCTTCGATACGCTTGGCGATAGCGATTTCACCTTCGCGGGACAAAAGCTCCACCGAGCCCATCTCGCGCAGGTACATGCGCACCGGATCGTCGGTGCGATCGAAATTGCTCTGCTTGTCCGCCGCTTCGGCGACCGCGGTCTCCTCGCGAACCACGACCTCGCCGCCTTCGGGGGTTTCGGCGTCTTCCTCCGCCTCGACGACGTTGACGCCCATTTCGCTCAGCATGGCGAGGGTGTCTTCGATGGCTTCGGAGGTGACTTCCTCGGACGGCAAGACCTTGTTCAGCTCGTCCATGGTGACGTAGCCGCGGGCCTTGGCCTGCTTGATGAACTTCTTGACCGCCGTATCCGTCAGGTCCAGCAACGGACCATCAGTGCTGGTCTCTTGCGGTTCCGCCGTTTCGCTCATTTAAATCTCCGGTTCCGACGCCGCGGCCCACCGCGCAATCGGATCAAATTTCGCCTACACGCGCCCAGCCAAGTCCCGCTCTATTAAGACTCGCCGGTCGCCCAAACCGTTCCCGCGCCGACCGCTCGCCGCAAGGCGTCGCGCTCGACCTTCATACGCTCGATCGCCTCCATGCCAGAACGACCGTCAAGATCACTCTTGGCGGCCTTAATGGCGTCATCGAGCGCTGCCATTCGAGTTAAAGCCTCGAATGCCTGCGACCATTGGGATCTGGCGACGGTGGGCTGAATATCCGGGTTCAGGAAAGGCGCGCCGGACATAGCGGCCGCCTTGTCGATCTCGCCCAGCAACACGCCGAATCCACCAGACGCCAGATGGCGTGCGAGCACGTCCCTGTCAAGGACATCAGCGTCCAATCGCACACGAATAATCTCTCCGGCCAAGGCCTTAAGGCTCGGATCGCCAAAGCCTTGCGCCTCCAAAGTCTCCAGATGCGGCTCCAGGCGGGCCGGATCGGCCAGGGCTCCGCTGACCAGGGCGGCGGCCACCGGATCGATCGCGCGCTTTAGCCGCACGCCGGCCGCGCGGCCTTCCGCAGTCAGGGGCGCGTCCTCATAGGCCGGGCGGCGCGGGTCGCGCCAACGGCCGGCGGGTCTGGCGCCGCCACCGCCATTGCGCTGGCCCTGGCGTTGTGGCGCGCCAAAGGCTTCGTCCAGGCGGCGGAAGAAATCCTCGCGATAGGCCGCGGACAGGTCGGGGTCCTGGATGATCGCGGCGGCGGCGCGCAGGCGGCCCTTCAGGCCAGCCTTGCGTTCGGGCGTGTCCAGGGGCTCCAGTTCGCGCTCGCGGGTGAACAGGCGCTCGACGAAGGGTTCGGTTTGCGACAGCTGGGCCTTGAGCGCGGCGGCGCCCTGCTCGCGCAACACGTCGTCGGGATCCTTGCCGCCGCTGACCATGGCGAACTTGAACGAGCGGCCGGATTTCAGCAGCGGCAGGGCCCTATCCAGGGCCCGGGAGGCGGCGCGCTGGCCGGCGCCATCGCCATCGAAACACAGGGTCGGCTCCGAGTTCAGCCGCCACAGGGCCTCCATCTGCTCCTCGGTCAGCGCCGTGCCCATCGGCGCCACCGCCGCCACCCCCGCACGCTGGCAGGCGATCGCGTCCATATAGCCTTCGACCACCACCAGGGACGCGGAGGCCTCGCCGGCGGCCAGCAGGCGGCGCGCCTCGGCCATGCCGTAGAGCATCGAGCCCTTGTGAAACAGGCTGGTCTCCGGCCCGTTGAGATATTTGGCGCGCGCCTGGGGATCCATGGCCCGGCCGCCGAACGAGACGGTCCGGCCACGGGCGTCGCCGATGGGAAAGATGATCCGCTCGCGAAAGCGGTCATAGGGCTGGCCGCCCTTCTCCGGCGCGATCAACAGGCCCGCCTCGACCAGTTCCTGCGGCCGTGCGCCCTTGGCGATCAGATAGTCCTTCAGCGCGGTGCGGCCGCCGGGCGCATAGCCCAGGCGAAAGCGCGACCACTCATCGTCCGGCAGGCCGCGTCGGGTCAGATAGGCCCGCGCCTCGGCTCCAGCCGGGCGGCGTAGTTCGGCCTCGAACCACTTGCCGGCCATTTCCAGCCAATCGGACAGATCCTGGCGTTCGCGGGCCTGTTCGGCGGCGCGCGGATCGGGCGCCGGCATGGGCACCCCGGCCTCGGCGGCCAGGCGCTCCACCGCCTCCATGAAGCTCAGGCGCTCGGTCTCCTGCAGGAAACTGATCAGATCGCCATGTTTGCCGGACGAAAAGTCGTGGAAGAAGCCCTTGTCGTCATTGACGAAAAATGACGGCGACTTCTCCTTGCTGAACGGTGACAGGCCCACATACTCGCGGCCCTGCCGGCGTAGCTTCACCGTGCGGCCGATCACATCGGACAGCCGCAGGCGGGATTTGATCTCTTCCAGGAAACGGTCGTCGAAGCGCACGGGCGGACCATACCGCGTTTACGGCGTTCGCGCCTCCCTCTTCATCGCTTCACATGGCCCAGTTTGTCGGGATTGCGCAGCAGATAGATGGCGCCCAGGCGTCCGTCGTCGGAGGGTTCGAAAGCGAAGGTCATGACCCCGTCCTCGGCCTCCAGGATCACGCCGAGATAGCCGTTGATCCGCGCCAGCCGCACCCGGCCTGGCGCCGGCCACGCTCCGCGCCAGGAGAGCCCCTTGATCAGGGCCAGGATCTCCTCGCGCCCGACCATGGGCCGCAACGCCGCCTTGCGCTTGCCGCCGCCATCGCTGATCAGCACCGCATCTTCGGCCAAAAGTGAGGACAGCGCAGCGAGGTCGTTGCGGCGGGCGGCGTCCATAAAGGCGGCGGCCAGGCGCGCCACCGTCTCCTCAGACACATCAAAGCGAGGTCGCGCATCGCGCACGTGGCTGCGCGCGCGGGTGGCCAACTGGCGACAGCTGGCCTCGCTGCGGTCCAGGGCCTTGGCGATGGCCGTATAGTCGGCGTCGAACACGTCGTGCAGCAGGAACACCGCCCGCTCCAGCGGCGACAGCCGCTCCAACGCCAGAAGAAAGGCTATGGAGACATCCTCGGCCCGCTCCACCGGATCCTCGGCGATCTCCTCGATCAGGGGTTCGGGCAACCAGGGTCCGCGATAGGCCTCGCGCCGCACCCGGGCCGCCCGCAGACGGTCCAGGCACAGCCGGGTGGCGACGCGCACCAGCCAGGCGGCGGGGTCGTCCACGGCCTCGGGCTCGCCGCCGCTCCAGCGCAGCCACGCGTCCTGCACCACATCCTCAGCCTCGGCCACCGAGCCCAGCATGCGGTAGGCCAGGCGGGTCAGGCGTGGGCGCTGGGCTTCAAAAGCGTCGAGGGCGGTGATCATGCCACAGCGGCCATGGGCTTGTGGAACGGCGCCGCGTCGCCGGCCACCACCACTCGCGAGCAGGTCTTGCCGTGGCCGAGGCCGTATTTCACCGTTGGATAGATCCGCGCTGTGGTCAGGGCCAGGGTCAGGGCCACCAGGCCCTTTCGGCCCCAGCGTCGCAGCACTTCGTCGCGCATGGCGTCGGCCTCATCCAGCCGCTTTTCAAGAACGGCGGTGGCGAAACCATAGCCCAGGGCCGCTGTCTGGCCCATGGCGACCACGTCGCCGGCCAGAATAGCGCGCAGCACCGCGGGCGAGACGCCGCCGGCCGTGGCCATATCGACGCTGATCTGGGTGCAGGGCCCGCAATCCTCGGCCAGGGTCCCGACAATGCCGGCGGCGGCGAGGGCCTCGGCCGGCGCGTCGCGGCGGGGCGTCATGCCGCTGACCAGCGAGAACTTCAGAAAGGTCCAGGGGCTGGCGGCCAGCAGGTCGCGCATGTAGCTGGCGTCGTAGTTCCAGGCTTTTTCGAACCTGGCGATCTGGCGGGAGAACAGCGCCTTGAGCATGGGAACATTCCTTTCAGCTTGAGCGGGGTTTGGAGAACGCGGCCAGGGCGCTGGCGATCAGGGCGGGCAGAAAAACGCCTGGAAAATCGCGGATAAGGTTTTGGCCGCAGACGGGACTGAGCACCGCGTCGTGGATGTGGATGGCGGCGTGCAGGTCGAGGAAGGCCGCGGCGCAGACCAGGGCCGCCCAGCCCTGCGCCGGGCGCGCGGCGAACCAGCCCAGCCCCAGCGCCACCACCAGATAGGCCGCGCCGATGTCTCGTACGAAATGGGGATTGAACGGCCCGGTGGCCGCGACCCCGGGCACAGCGCCATACCACCATAGCGAAGCTGCGAGCATGGCTATGGCGTTCACCGCCAAGAGCGCAGCTAGCGCCGCCGCCAAAATCCGTTTCATGCCCAAACTTCCTTACGTTTCGAACCCAGGACGTATCGGACCAGCCGGTTGTGACATGACGCAGGCAAGAAAGGTCGCGCGGGGTTGACCCCACCCCCACCGGCCCCTAAACACCCGCCCGTTTGCGCGGCGGGCGGGGGGCGACTCCGGCCCGCCTTTTTGCAAAGATCATTCCCCACCCCTTAGGAGGCGACCCCCATGCCCGCCCAGCTGATGACCGGCGCGACCGGCGTCCTTGCGCTCGCTGACGGAACCGTCTTTCAAGGCTATGGGGTGGGCGCGGTCGGCGAGGCCCTGGGCGAGGTCTGTTTCAACACCGCCATGACCGGCTATCAGGAGATCCTGACCGACCCCTCCTACATGGCGCAGATCGTCGCCTTCACCTTCCCGCACGTGGGCAATGTGGGCGTGAACCTGGAAGACATCGAACAGTTCGGCGCCGGGGCCGACACCGCCGCACGGGGCGCGATCTTCCGCGACCTGCCCACGCCCCCGGCCAACTGGCGCTCCAGCGGCGATTTCGACGGTTGGCTGAAGAAGCGCGGCGTGGTGGCCCTGGCCGGGATCGACACCCGCGCCCTGACCATCGCCATCCGCGAGCGCGGCATGCCGCACGGGGTGATCGCCCACAACCCAGACGGCCAGTTCGATCTGGAGGCCCTGATCGCCAAGGCCAAGGCCTGGAGCGGCCTCGAAGGCCTGGACCTGGCCAAGGACGCCAGCTGCCTGCAGCCCTTCACCTTCGACGAGGGCCTGTGGACCTGGCCCGAGGGCTACGCGAAAGCCGGCCAGCCGAAATATGAGGTCGTGGTGGTGGACTACGGGATAAAGCGCAACATCCTGCGCGCCCTGACCGGCATCGGCGCCCGGGTGACCGTGGTTCCCGCCAGCACCTCGGCCGAGGCCATCCTGGCCCGCAATCCCGATGGCGTGCTGCTATCCAATGGTCCCGGCGATCCGGCCGCCACCGGAGAATACGCGGTGCCGCAAATCAAGACCCTGATCGACAGCGGCAAGCCGGTGTTCGGCATCTGCCTTGGCCACCAGATGCTGGCCCTGGCGCTGGGCGCCCGCACCATGAAGATGGAACAGGGCCACCACGGCGCCAATCACCCCGTCAAGGACCTGACCACCGGCAAGGTGGAGATCGTGTCCATGAACCACGGCTTCACCGTCGACCGCGACAGCCTGCCCCAAGCCCTGGCCGAGACCCACATCTCACTGTTCGACGGCACCAACGCCGGCCTGGCCCTGAAAGACCGCCCGGTGTTCAGCGTGCAGCACCACCCGGAAGCCTCGCCAGGGCCGAAGGACAGCCTCTATCTGTTCGAGCGGTTCGCGGGGCTGATGGACGCGGCGAAGTAGGTTCAGCCGCTAGAGGCCCCCGGGCTTGCAGCCGGTCTTCAGGAAATCCTCCACCTCGACCAACTGTCGCTCGCGCATGGCAGGCGTCCAGGTAACGTACTGGTGGCCCATGTCCGGTATCTCAAGATAGCGAACCGGCTTGCCCGCCGACCGCAACGCGGCGGCGAACTTGCGCGACTGCTCGATATCGACGGTTTGGTCCCGATCGCCATGATAGAGGAACACCGGGATCTGGGCTTCCTTGGCGTGTTGGAGGGCGTCCAAGCCGCGAATGGTGCTGTGCTGGAACTCGCGCTGAAACCGATTTTCAAAGGTGGCTGCTTCCAGCGCGGCTAGATCGCCGGCGCCAGCGCCGGAAATCGCACATTGATAAAGGCCGTTGGGGCGGATGGCGGCGGCCAAGGCGGCGTAGCCGCCATAGGAATAGCCGAACATGGCGACGCGTTTAGGATCGGCGATTGCCTGGCTGATCAGCCATTTTACGCCGTCGTCCTTGTCGTCCTGCATTTTCTGGCCCCACTCAGCGTCCCCCGCCCGCCAGAGTTTTTGGCCCCACCCTTCCGAGCCCCGGAATTGGGGCCGCAGCACCGCATAACCGCGCGCGGCGAAATACTGGGTCCAGCCGGTGAAGTCCCAATCCAACTCGTCCCGCGCCCACGGCCCGCCGTGGGGTTCGATCAAGGTCGGATAGGGGCCAGGCCCGTAAACCGACTTAGGCGGGGTGGTCAGAAAGGCCGGGATCATCAATCCGTCCCGGGCCTTATACTGGACCAGCCGATCGTCGCCCAAGGCGGCGGTGTTGATCCAGGGGCGCGAACGCCCCAGCAGGAACAGCTTCGAACCATCGGTGAGCAGGTAGTATTCAGCGGGTTGCTTCGGGCCCGATTTCTCAACGATCACGGATTTGCGATCATCTGACCAGCTGGCCAGTTCCACGTCGGCTGCAGCAGCGAAGCTGACCTTGGCGTTAAGGCCGGTCGCCGGATCGACCCAATCGACGGTCTCATCAGTCAGGCCCAGACTTTGCTTAAGCCCCTTGGAAAGGGAATCGAGCTTATCATCGACCCAATATCGCTCCAACTTGTCAGACAGCAGGGAAAATCCGAGAATTTCTCCGAAATCCTTTGGGTCGCGAGACTGAATGACCTGGGGAGGCGTAATTGAACTGCCGACATCAAATAGTTTGTGACCAAATGCCGACCCCATGACCTTATGTTGCTTGACATCATAGTCAAAGAAACCCTTTTTGTCACCATCCGCCGCTGAGATTATTTCGACAATATTCGGATCTGTGGTGAAGGCCACAAGCTCTCCGCCGCTTCGATTCTTTAGATCTTCCCGAAAATGTTCTTCCCATTTGCCGGTCGCGGCGCTCTTGATCCACTGAGCGATGTAAATTCCGCCATTATCGTAGTTCAATTCGCGCTTGGCCCGCAATTCTCCATTCAGATCGGCCTTGTAGGCCGAAAAATGCTCCGAACCACGCACGATGCGTTCGGCCGTTCCAGTATAGATGTTCACCTTATAGATATCGCCTTCACCTTCCAGGCGCTCATCTTCCACAAGTACGTCATTGGGATCACGAGGTAGGTCGGAGACAATATTGGCGTCCCTGAGACGGTCGACGAATTGCTCGTCCTCGGATTGCCCTCCCCGAGCAGCCGGCAAGAGAGGTTGCCAATCCTTGCCAGCCACGTCGGTTACATAGTTCTTGACGATGTGCTCGCGCCTGGACCCGACTGTCAGAGGTTGAATAGCGGTGACTAGAAGCCGGTCGTTCTTCAGAAACCTCACATTCAAAAAACGCATGTGCGCCGCGCCGAGATTCACGGGCTTGGCGTTAGGAGCCTCCGTGCGCCAGATTGAAATGATCGGCGAGACGCCATCAGGCGAAGTCAAAGCGACGATATGCTGGCCGTCCGGCGAGACGGACACGTCCCAGATGACCGGCTCGCGGGCGAAGTCGCGGGCGGACGGGAGGCCCGAGGCCGACTTCGCCGCCTCAGACGCCGGGGCGACGGGCGCCGCTGAAGCCGGGGGCGCGGCCAAGCAGACGCCGATGGCCACAGCTGTCGCTACGCGGCGTCCCTTGAATTGCTCAAACAAACCCACCTCGGACTCCAACCCTTGCCGGTTTCGGCGCCACGTCGGCGACGATATTAGCGCGCCATGCGGGCGGGAAACCCCATGCTTCAGTCTCGCGCAACCTAGCCCCGATCTTCCGACCAGGACCAGGGACTGGCGATTAGAAGTCCTTGCTCACCTGGACAAAGATCGTGCGCCCGTAGAGCTGCAGGTTGCCATAGCCGTTGCCGAATTCGCCCACGCGCGGCGCATAGGCAGTGTCCGCGCTGTTACTGATCACCGGTGGGTAATCGTTGAAGACGTTGCGAACGCCCAGGGTCGCCCGCCACTTGTCAGCCTCGTATTCGACGGAAAGCGAGTGGTAGAATTGTTGGTTTTGGATCTGATTGTAGCGCCCCCCGGGGGTTTCGCCGGTCAGCGGGTATTCATTCTGTTCACCCAGATAGTTGGTGGTCCAGGCGACCAGCCAGTCGTGATGCTTGAAGCGGATCTGCCAGTTGGCATTCCAGCGCGGCTCACCGAAAGTTCCAGTGAAGTTGGTCACACCGCTGCCCGGGAACAATTCCTGGCTGTCCTCAATGGCGTAGGTCGCATGGCCGTCCAGGGTCAGGTCGCCATAGTTGAACTTATGCCGATAGGTCACATCCAGGTCGATGCCCGATACGATCTGCTTGGAGACGTTCAGATAGGAGTCGTCGATCAGAGCGATATTGTTGTTGGAGTCCCGCGCCGAGATTAGCGCGCAATAGGGCGAACCATTGCGGAACTGAGAGCTTTCATAGCAGAGGTTGAGGATATTGGCGGCGCCAAGCGTGCTGATTTCGTTATCGATTTCGATGCGGAAATAGCTGAGACTGACCTGAAGATCGGCGAAGGACGGTTGCCAAACCGGCCCGACCGTCAGGTTCTTGGATGTCTCTGACTTAAGCCGGCCTTGAGCACCTTGGGTGAAGACTTCCGGCGTGCTGCTATAGCCAACGAAGGCAGGATCCAAACCCTCCGATTTACAATTCTTGAACAGGTTTGAGCCCTGGGCGGCGTTCTGTCCGTACATGGCGCAGGGGTCTTGAACCTCGGTGAAGCTGGTCTGGGCCGCCAGATAGTTCTCGTAGAGCGCGGGGCCGCGGAAAGAGGTGCCATAGGTCGCCCGAAGGCGGAGCGATGGGATCATCTGCCAGTTAATGTTGAACTTGTAGGTCAGCTGGTCGCCGCCCGTACGATAGTTGGTATAGCGGGTCGAGGCGTTCAGGGTGAGGCTGTCGATCAGCGGCAACCCCTTCAGAATGGGGGCTTCGGCTTCCAGATAGAGGTCGACGACAGCATCATCGCCCTTGGTGACGCCCGCGCTGGACAGGCCGAAATAGTCCTGGGCGACGGCATATTTGCCGGGGTAGTCGTTCAGCTGATCATAGCGATATTCAAGACCGATCACCCCCTGCAGCGGACCCGCGGGCAGGTTGAACAGGGGCCCGTCCAAGGTCGCGTCGAACACCACTTGATCGTAGTTGGTGTGGCCGAAATCCTTGGTGCGGATATAGGCCAGGGCTGGATCGGTGGTCAGGGCCGCCGAGCTCTCGAACATGTTCAGCGGGTAGCACTTTTCCGCCGGGTTGGTGACGTTGACGGCGCAGGTATAGCTGAGGCCATCGACCGGACTGACGCGAACGAGAGCCGGATTGGTGCCGACCGGCGCCTGAACGACATTGATGGCGTTTTCGAACTTGTCGGTCAGGACCGTATCAGTCGAATAGTTTGCTCGATTGAAGCCATAGGTCAGGCTGGTGTCCCACTTCCAGCCCTTGAGAAATCCCAAATCCCCGCGAAGCCCCACCAGTGCGCGTCCCGCCCACACATCCTGGGTCTGCATCGTCACCGGCATGGTCAGAATCGGCTGGACGAGATCTCCTCCGAAAGGACTGAAGGGATTGGTCGACACAGCCTCGGCGTCATCGAAAGACGACGGGAACAGTTCCGGCAAGAAGGCCGCCTGCTGCGACCGGCGATTTGTTCCCAGGCCCTCAAAATAGAGCTCTGTGTTGTGCGGCAGGTCCACTCCGCCGATGACGGTGAAGGCCAGCCGGCGGGACGGCGAGGCTGCGTCCACATCGGCGGTGCGCGGATCGGTGGCGATGTTGGTGATCCGCGGCACCGCGCCAAAGGAATTCTGGTGGAACGGGGCATACGGGAAGGCCGCACCCTGGGTCGGGTCATAGACCCATGTCAGGCCAGTGTCGAAATCAGTCACGTTGTTAGTCTGCGTATTGGCGCAATAGGGCGACCCATCGGCGTAACTGCGGCCGAAATTATAAGGGCCGCCCGTCGGCAGCCGCTGCAGTTCGAGCGGGCAGGCGCCGCCGGGCATGTCCCTGATCCTTAGAGCATCCTCTTGGTAATATTGGGCGCCGAACAGGATGTGATAGCTGTCGCGCACAAGCCCGGCGGACATCGAGAGTTCATACTGTTTGCCCGCGCCGGTTTGCGGCACGCTGTCGGTGGCCTCGAGGTTCAAGCCGTCGAACTTGTTCCGGGTGATGATGTTGACCACCCCGCCGATGGCGTCCGAGCCGTAAACCGAAGACGCCCCATCCTTCAGAACTTCATAGCGTTCAACGAGGGCGTCAGGGATCACGTTGAGGTCGACATCGGCGACGGTGCCACTAACGCCAGCAGGGTTGAGCCGACGCCCGTTCAATAGGATCAAGGTCCGCTGTCCGCCTAGGCCGCGCAGAGACAGGGTGTTTACGCCCGGCCCACCGTTGACCACGTATCCGCCGAACTGGTTATTGACCTGACTGTACCCAGCGGCGGCGGTGCTGCCTTGCAAGACGGAAGTGGCGTCAATCAGCCCTTCAAGCCTGGCGTCCGAATTGGTGATGATCTGCACCGGAGAAGGACTGTTGTACGTCGTGCGCCGAATGCGGGAGCCGGTGACCACCACCTCAGCCGATGAAGCAGCCGCCCCCGAGTTCGGTGGTGTCGTTGAAGGCGGTGCTGTTGTAGGCGGTGTCGTTGGCTGGCTGGGCGGCGCAGTTTGCGCCGAAGCCGCCGTCGCGGCCGCGACGGCAAAAAGCATGGTGCTCGCGAACAGCGAGCGTTTGATTGACGACATGAACAGCCCCTCTGCACATCAAAATGCAGCGCTCCAGGCTTTCCACCCCAGCCGACGGCGCCACCTAAAGTGGACGCTAGATGTGGACAATGTGTCGCACCAGACCTTCTGTGAATTTTTCGTCACGGTTCCGCCCGAATGTTGCCGCAATCACACAACTATCGCTGAGAACTTGGGCGCTCAGGCATATTATTGCGCAAAACTGAGATTTTGGGGCCGGCACGTTCCTCCCATACTAGACACTGCCCCCGTCTCCCCGAGCAGAGCTCGGAAATGACAGGCTGCGTGGATGAATGACGCGCCGGTGATCCGGAACGGAAGTCTGCACTCCGCCTCGCCTCCCGATCTGGCTTGCGCCAGCCCGACTCCCTCTCTAAACGACCCCCTTAACCTGCAATTCGTCGGTGAGGGACGCGCGACCGCGCGGCCTCGCCTTTGCGCGCGAGATCACGATGCCCAAACGCACCGACATCAAGTCGATCCTCATCATCGGCGCCGGTCCCATCGTCATCGGCCAGGCCTGCGAGTTCGACTATTCCGGGGTCCAGGCCTGTAAGGCCTTGCGGGCCGAGGGCTACCGGATCGTGCTGGTCAATTCCAACCCGGCCACGATCATGACCGACCCGGATGTGGCCGACGCCACCTATATCGAGCCGATCACCCACGACATGGTGGCCAAGATCATTGAGAAGGAGCGGCCTGACGCCCTGTTGCCCACCATGGGCGGCCAGACCGCGCTGAACACCGCCCTGGCCCTGGAGGCCTCGGGAACCCTGGCCAAGTATGGCGTCGAGATGATCGGGGCCAAGGCCGACGTGATCGACAAGGCCGAGGACCGGCAGAAGTTCCGCAACGCCATGGACAAGCTGGGCCTGGAGAGCCCCCGTTCCCGCGTGGCCCACAGCCTGGACGAGGCCCATGGCGGCCTGGACTATGTGGGCCTGCCCGCCATCATCCGCCCGTCCTTCACCCTGGCCGGCACCGGCGGCGGCATCGCCTATAATGTGGAGGAGTTTCGCGAGATCGTCGAACGCGGTCTCGACCTGTCCCCCACCCACGAGGTCCTGATCGAGGAAAGCGTGCTGGGCTGGAAGGAGTACGAGATGGAGGTGGTCCGCGACAAGGCGGACAACTGCATCATCATCTGCTCGATCGAAAACATCGACCCCATGGGCGTGCACACCGGCGACTCGATCACCGTCGCCCCGGCCCTGACCCTCACCGACAAGGAATATCAGTGGATGCGCGCCGCCTCGATCGCGGTGCTGCGCGAGATCGGCGTCGAGACCGGCGGCTCCAACGTTCAGTTCGCGGTCAACCCCGCCGACGGACGCATGGTGGTGATCGAGATGAACCCGCGGGTGTCGCGCTCCTCGGCCCTGGCGTCCAAGGCCACCGGCTTTCCCATCGCCAAGGTCGCCGCGCGGCTGGCGGTCGGCTACACCCTCGACGAGTTGATGAACGACATCACCGGCGCCACCCCCGCCTCGTTCGAACCCTCGATCGACTATGTGGTCACCAAGATCCCGCGCTTCGCCTTCGAGAAATATCCGGGCGCCGAGCCGTACCTGACCACCTCGATGAAGTCGGTGGGCGAGGTCATGGCCATCGGCCGCACCTTCGCCGAGAGCCTGCAAAAGGCCCTCCGCGGCCTGGAGACCGGCCTGAGCGGACTGGACGAGATCGACATCCCCGGCGCGGACGATCCGGAAACCGGCCGCTCAGCCGTCACCCGCGCCCTGGGCCAACCCACCCCCGACCGGCTGCTGGTGATCGCCCAGGCCTTCCGCCATGGCCTGAGCGTGGACGAGGTCAATGCCGCCTGCAGCTACGAGCCCTGGTTCCTGCGTCAGCTGGAGGCTCTGGTGGCCGAGGAGACGCATCTGCGCCACCATGGCCTGCCCGCGGACGCCGACGCCCTGCGCAGGATCAAGGCCCTGGGCTTTTCCGACGCCCGCCTCGCCCGCCTGACCAGCCAGACCGAAGCCCAGGTGCGCAGCGCGCGCCAGGCCGTAGGCGTGCGCCCGGTGTTCAAGCGCGTCGACACCTGCGCCGGCGAGTTCCGCGCCTCGACGCCCTACATGTATTCCACCTACGAGACCGGCGCGCTGGGCCAGGCCCCGGCGTGCGAGAGCGATCCCACCGACCGTAAGAAGGCCATCATCCTCGGCGGCGGTCCCAACCGCATCGGCCAGGGGATCGAGTTCGACTATTGCTGCTGCCACGCAGCCTTCGCCCTGGACCAGATCGGCGTCGAGTCGATCATGGTCAATTGCAACCCCGAAACCGTCTCCACCGACTACGACACCTCTGACCGGCTCTATTTCGAGCCGCTGACAGCCGAGGACGTGCTGGAGCTGATCGCGGTCGAGATGTCCAAGGGCGAGCTTTTGGGCGTCATCGTCCAGTTCGGCGGCCAGACCCCGCTCAAGCTGGCCCAGGCCCTGGAGGACGCCGGCGTGCCGATCCTCGGCACCTCGCCGGACGCCATCGACTTGGCCGAAGACCGCGAGCGCTTCCAGCAGTTGCTGCACCGCCTCGAGATCGCCCAGCCGGTCAACGGCCTCGCCCGCTCAGGCGCTGAGGCCATCGAAGTCGCCACCCGCGTCGGCTATCCGGTGGTCATTCGACCGTCTTATGTGCTGGGCGGGCGCGGTATGGAGATCGTCCATGACCAGGAGCAATTGCAAAGATACATCAACGCCGCCGTCCAGGTTTCCGGCGACAGCCCGGTGCTGATCGACCAGTACCTGTCCCGCGCCACCGAAGTCGATGTGGACGCCCTGTGCGATGGCGAGACCGTGTTTGTGGCCGGTGTGATGGAGCATATCGAAGAGGCTGGGGTGCATTCCGGCGACTCGGCCTGTTCCCTGCCGCCCTTCTCGCTTAAGCCGGAGACCATCGCCGAACTGAAGCGTCAGACCGAGGCCATGGCTTTTGCACTGAGCGTGCGTGGGCTGATGAACGTGCAGTTCGCCATTGAAGAGCCGCACTCGGACGCGCCGCGCATTTTCGTGCTGGAGGTCAATCCCCGGGCGTCGCGCACCGTTCCCTTCGTGGCCAAGACCATCGGCCACCCCCTGGCGGCCATCGCCGCCAAGATCATGGCCGGCGTGCGCCTGGCCAGTTTCGGCCTGGCCGACAAGCCCTACGACCATATTGCGGTGAAGGAGGCGGTGTTCCCCTTCGCCCGCTTCCCCGGCGTGGATACGGTGCTGGGTCCGGAAATGCGCTCCACCGGCGAGGTCATGGGCCTGGACTGGCGCCGTCCCGGCGAAGACATCTCGGCGGCCTATGCGCGAGCCTTCGCCAAGAGCCAGCTGGGCGGCGGCACAGTGCTGCCCAAGTCCGGCTGCGCCTTCGTCTCCGTCCGCGCCAGCGACAAGGCCTATGTGGTCGAGCCGGTTCGCATGCTGATCGAGGCCGGCTTCAACATCATCGCCACCAGCGGCACCTGCGCCTATCTCAATGAGCAGGGCCTGAAGGTCGAGCCGATCAAGAAGGTGCTGGAAGGCCGGCCCAACATCGTCGACGCCATGAAGAACGGCGAGGTCCAGCTGGTGATCAACACCACCGAGGGCAAGCAGTCGCTGGAGGACAGTTTCTCCCTGCGCCGCACCGCCCTTATGGGCAAGATCCCCTACTACACCACCGCCGCCGGCGCCCTGGCCGCCGCCCAGGCCATATGCAGCACCGGCGAACTCGAGGTGCGCTCGCTGCAAAGCTATGGCTAGCGACCTTCGGGCCGCAATCTGCTCCGCCCGCTAGAGAAATCCGCCCCACGCGCCTACCTTTGGCAGGCGACCAGGGAGCGGAGCATGGACGGCGGGATGCAAATCGGGACCATCACCCCGATCAAGCTCAGCGCCGCGCATCACAAGGCCGGTGACCAGGCGAATTGGCGAACGGTAAGCGTTGGCCTTTATCGCGGCACGGCAGGCGTGTTTCCGACGCCGGCCTCAGCCGAGCATCGCCTGGGGATACATCTGGGCGCGCCGGTGAACGTGTCCTGCCGCTGCGACGGACGCTCGATCGATGGTCCGCGGCGGCACGGCGACACCGATCTGATTCCCGCCGGGACCGAGGGGGTATGGATCGACGAGGCCCCGGCGAGCTTCATGCATGTGGGCCTGTCGCACCAATTGCTGCGGGACACGGCGGCGCAGATGGAGCTGGATCCCGACTCGCTGTCGATGGGGCCGCGGTTTCAGCTGCGCGATCCGCAGATCCAGCACATCGCCTGGGCGCTGAAGGCCGAACTGGAGGCCGGCGAGCCCGGAGGCCGGCTCTATGCCGAAAGCCTGGGAACCGCCCTCTGCGCCCATCTCGTGCGCCGCTACGCCGAACCCCTGCCGACGCCAAAGCTGCGCCAAGGCCTGTCCGAGCGCCAGCGCCGGCGGGTGCTGGACTACATCGACGCCCATCTGGACGAGGATCTGTCCCTGAGCCGGCTGGCGCAGGTCGCAGGGGTCAGCGTCTCGCACTTCAAGCCCTTGTTCCGCCGCACGGTGGGCGCCCCGCCGCACCAGTTCGTCATTCAGCGCAGAGTCCAGCGCGCGCGCCTTTTGCTGACCAGCGGCCACGCCAGCATCAGCGAGGCGGCCCTGGAGGCCGGCTTCTCCCATCCCAGCCATATGGCCCGCTGGATGGGCCGCATCCTTGGTGTCACACCGGCGGCGCTCAAGCGTCCTGGATAGGTGAAGAAGCGCCATCGTCCGATTGTGCTCAACCACAGCGGCCCGTGCGCGACACCCACGGGCGCGCCGAGCGAGGATGACCGGCGGATCGCGAGGCCGATCCTGAAGAGAAGGATCCAGATCATGCCCACCCGTGGACGCGTGCTAGCCTTCATCGCCCGGGTCGAGCAGGGCGACTATGTGGGCGCCATCGAGGATTTCTATGCCCAGGACGCCACCATGCAGGACAATGACGGCGCGCCGCGCGGCGGTCGCGAAGCCCTGGTGGCGCAAGAAAAAGCGACCATGTCCGCCGTCACGCAAATCGCGACCCGCCCCGTCGAGCGCTGGCTGGTCGATGGCGACCGAGTGGCGATCAATTGGGTGTTCGATTTCACCTTTCGCGACGGAAGCACAGCGGTGATGGACGAGATCGCCTTCCAGGAATGGAGCGGCGACCGCATCCAGCGAGAACGATTTTACTATGACCCCGCCTGGCGGCGAGGCTGATGCTGGAGAGGCGCCCTCTCGCGCCGGGCTCAGCGGCTTGCTGACCTGCAAGGTCTGACGCAAACTGCCTTGGAACGAGGCTGGCGCGAACCGGCCCGGCCTCACACCCAGGACAGCATTCATGCAAATCAAGGACATAGAGTATCACGCCGATGGCGCGCGGCTGGTGGGCCGCCTGTTTGTGGATGAGGCCAGAAGCGACCAACGGCCGGGCGTGCTGGTGGCGCCCGAGGGCCTGGGCCTGTCGGAGCACACCTTCGACATCGCCCGGCGACTGGCCGAAGCCGGCTATGTAGCCTTCGCCATGGACTATTATGGCGACGGGACAGCCCTGCCCATGGACGAGGTCATGCCCAGGCTCGCCGCCTTCATGGCCGATCCGCTGACCGTTCGAGCGCGGGCGAGCGCTGCCCTGGCGGTGCTGAGCGGCCAACCACAGACCGATCCCAGCCGCCTGGCGGCCATTGGCTACTGCTTTGGCGGCACAACGGCGCTGGAACTGGCGCGCGGCGGCGCCGAGCTGAAGGCGGCGATCGGCTTTCATTCGGGCTTGGGCACGACCCGCCCGCAGGACGCCTCAAACATCAAGGCCAAGGTGCTGGTCTGTATCGGCGCCGATGACCCCCTGGTGGCGACCGACGCGCGCGCGGCCTTCGAAAAGGAAATGAATGAGGGCGGAGTCGACTGGCGCATGAACCTCTATGGCGGCGCCGGCCACAGTTTCACCAACCCGGCGGTGAACGCCCTGAACCGACCCGGCTTCGCCTATCACGAACCGACCAATCGACGGTCCTGGCGGGCTATGCTCGACCTGTTCGACGAAGTGTTCGGCGCGGCCTGAACCGCGCCGAACCTGGCTTAGTAGGAGCGATAGCCATAGCCCCGGTCACCGGCGTCGTGGCCGTGATAGCCCCGATAATAGGCGCCCCGATCATAGTGGCGACCGTAACCGTAGGGCTGGTAAGGCGCTGAATAATAGACCGGCTCGTAGCGGCCATAGTCGGCGCCGTCACAGGCCCCGGAGGATTTGGCCGAGCTGCGGCCGATATTGTTACCGATCGCCGCGCCAGCCAGCGCGCCCAGTATGGCGCCGCCGGGGCGTCCGCCGGAATGGGCGGCCAGGTTGCTGCCGATCACCGCGCCGGCCAAGGCGCCAAGGACCCCGCCGCTCGTCCCGCTGTCGTGCTGGGCGGCTTGACAGGGATTGCGATAGTCATTCGGCGAACCATAGCCGTAGTCTTGGGCCAAGCTCGGCGTGGCCAGCGATCCGGCGGCGACGATGGCCGCCATGGCGGCCGCGGCGGGAGCGAATTTCATAACCAGTCTCCAGTTCCGGGCGGCCGCCCCTTGGGAAGAGCCCCTGCAGCCGTCTTGACCGGCATAAAGCGCCAGCCTGGCTGAACGGGGTCTGAGGGGGCTGTTAGCCCCGGTTCATCTTGACGAAGGGGCATGCCCAGCGGAGAACCCGTCTCCACAGGGAACCGATCCTGCGACAATCGCTTGATATCGGAAGATCATCCCTCTATCCTTTCAGCCCCCGGACGACTGCGCCCGCGGCCGGACCTCCACCTCCCCTAAGGGCGAATCGAGCTAAACTCCGTATGGAAAAAGTGCCGATGACCGGCGAGGGCTATCAGGCTCTCGACGAAGAACTGAAGCGTTTGAAGACGCAGGAGCGGCCGAGCGTAATCGCCGCCATAGCCGAGGCGCGCCAGCATGGCGACCTCTCGGAAAACGCCGAATACCACGCCGCCAAGGAGCGGCAGGGCTGGATCGAAGGCCGTATCGCCGAGATCGAGGACAAGATCGCACGCGCGCAGATCATCGACGTGTCGAAACTGTCTGGCAGTCAGGTCAAGTTCGGCGCCACGGTCAGTGTGGTCGACGAGGATACCGAGGAAGCCGCTCGGTATCAGATCGTCGGCGAACACGAGGCCGATGTGAAATCGGGCAAGATCTCCGTATCCTCGCCGCTGTCGCGCGCGATGATCGGCAAGGAGGTCGGCGACGTGGTCGAGGTCAACACCCCCGGCGGCGTCAAGGCCTATGAGATCGCCAAGGTCGAGTGGGTTTAGACTAACCCCCCTCCCAATTCACCGTCATGACCGGGCGAAGTCTCGGTCATCCATGCTGTGAAGGCGTGGTCACGACGGTGGTGCGGAACGAGTACGGCAGGGATCGCCGCGTAGTCGTTCGCCAATCGCCAACGATTTGGTGATTGGTGGACGGATGGCGCAGCGATGACGGGCGGCTGTACGTGGGTCCGCCTGCAGCCGGTTCGTGCTAGAATTTCAGCTACGCTCGCTCGCACCCTATTAACCAACGCGGCCTAGGCTTGGCCCATGCGCGTCGCCGTGATCATCCAGGCCCGGATGGGCTCCACCCGCCTGCCCGGCAAGGTGCTGATGGACCTGGGCGGGCGCACGGTGCTGGCCAGGGTGATCGAACGCGCCCGGGCCATCCCCGGCGGCGACGTAGTGGTTTGCGCCGTCCCCGAGGGATCGGGAGATGATCGGGTGGCCGAGGAGGCCGCGAAAGCCGGCGCGGTGGTCACCCGCGGCTCGCGCGATGATGTGCTGGACCGCTACTGGCGCGCCGCGCAGGCCGTGCAGGCCGAGGCGGTGATGCGCATCACCAGCGACTGCCCCCTGATCGATCCGCAGGTCTGCGGCGACCTTATCGCCCTGTGGACCCGGTCCGGCGCCGACTATGGCTGCATCAACGACCCGCCCACATGGCCCCACGGCCTGGAATGCGAGATCATGTCCTTCGCTTGGCTGGACCGTTCGGCGCGCGAGGCGATGAAGCCGTCAGAGCGCGAGCACGTATCGCCCTTCATCCGCAACCATCCCGGCGCCAAGCGGATCAACATGCCCGGCCCAGGCCCCCAGACCGTGCGCCACCGCTGGACCTTGGACCATGCGGACGATCTTACTTTCTTACGCGCCCTGTGGACGAGGCTCCCCGAGGGGCCAGCCGGCTGGCCCTGGCGGGTCGCCCTCGCCATCGTCGAAGCCGATCCGGCCCTGGCCGCGATCAATGCGGGCCACGACCGGCTTGAGGGGCTGAACAAGTCCCTGGCCCAGGACGTCCGCGCGGGGTTCAGCGCCTGATGAGCGTCGCCCTGCGCCCGATCACGCCCGGCGACAGCGCCCGCCTGCTGGCCTGGCGCAACAGTCCCGCCGTCTCGGCCTATATGTACACCGACCACCTGATCTCGCCTGAGGAGCACGCGCGGTGGCTGACCGCCGGCCTGGCCGCCTGCGACCGCCGTTATTGGATGATCGAGGACGATGGCGCGCCGGTGGGCCTGGCCAATGTGATCAATATCGATCCTGTCCGCCGGCGCTGCGAGTGGGCCTATTATCTGGGCGAGGCCAGCGTGCGCGGGCGCGGCGTGGGCGCGGCGGTGGAACTGTTGGTGCTGGACCATGTGTTCGGCCCGCTGGGTCTGAACAAGCTGTGGTGCGAGGTGCTG
>DASXNV010000072.1:0-27285 GCA_036494815.1 Caulobacteraceae bacterium | reverse complement strand
GGAGGCGGGCATATCCACCTGAACGACCTGTTTCAGTTCGCGCGACGAACCCTGTTGCACGACGATGCTGCCCAGCGCCATCGCGACAAACATAAACAGCGCAATGGCTGGAGCGAAACCGATCTTGACGATCATCGGCACGTCCGAAAGCCGAAAGCCCTTCATATCAAACCCCGCTCGATCCCTGCAGCCGTATAGCTCTGAGGCTGCATCATCGGCGAAGATTGCTAACGCTTCCTAACTATAGCGCGAAGTCGTTGCGGTTTGTTGCCCCCGCGGATTCTCGCGTCCCAAGGAGTCTATAAAGCGATCCCGGCCTCAACTTTCGCGTCATGTATGGTTGCCTGAAGATTAACTCAAATACTGGAGTTACTCAGGACATTTTTAACCTCCATCTGGCAAGTTCCAATCACCGTCTAGTACAAAGGAGAAGCGGATGAAGAAATCAATCGCGCTCGCCGGGGGCATTCTCGGCAGCTTTATTATCGCTGGCAGCTCGCTCGCCGACGGCGGGTTCGCAGAGCACATGAGCGCCTGCGTCGACAAGTTCGCCTCGGCGTCCGACACCGCCAGCGTCGTGCTGGAATGTTCGGCGGCCGCCGGCAAGCTGTCCGACTGCAAGGTCGTGGAAAACAGCGCCGCCGGTAAGGGTTTCGACAAGGCCGCCCTGTGCGTGGCCTCGTTCCTGCCCATCGGCGCCAAGACCGGCACTATCCGCGTTCCGCTGAAGTTCCAGGGCGCCTAATCGCGACCTGAACGGTTCAACGGCCCGAGTTGGAGCGAGCGAGAGCGGACCCTTTGGGTCTGAAGCCTCGATCTCGCTCCAAGTCACCTTGTCGGCTTCTGATTTGCGCGTTCAATTGACGCGATCAGACGCCGGTTCGGGGCCACCAGCGACCCGCAAGATGGTCGCATTCATAGTGAGAAGACGGTGGGGGTCAGGCCGCGAGGCTTGGCCCGCTTCCGTACGGGGCGGTCCGAGCTTTAGCCTGCGCGCTTGAGCTTGGGCCGGGCCTCTTCTACACCCCGCCAACGTCATGATGACGGGTCAGGGCGGCAGGCATGGCGCGAATCCTCCACGTTGGAAACTTCAGCCTGCGCGCCAAGGGCGCTTTCCAGCACAGCGTCGAGCACAAGATCTCCAACGGCCTGACCCGCAACGGGCATCAGGTGGTGAATTTCTCTGACCGCGACGCCGCCCGCGCCGGATCTTTTTTCGGCCGCAACAAGCTGGGCGGACGTGGCGCGGCCAATCGCACCCTGCGCGCCTTTTGCCGGCATATGGGGCCCGAGGCGATCTTCCTTGGCCAGGCCGACGTAATCACCCCCGAAACCATCGCCGAGATTCGCGCCGACCTTCCCAAGGTCCGCATCCTGCAATGGAACGTCGATCCGATGTTCGAACCGGACAATGTCCGGCGGATTCGCGGCAAGATCGATGTGGTCGACGCCACCCTGGTCTCCACCGCGGGAGAGGCGCTGGCGCCGCTGAGGCGGACCGGCATGCGCCTGGGCTTTTTGCCCAACCCCGTGGATTTCTCCATCGAGCGCGGCCGCAACCACGAGATCGCCGCCCTGCCCTACGACCTGTTCTATGCCTGCGGCCACCCGGGCCGGCCGCTGCGGGAGGTTTGCGGCGCCGACTGGAACATGGACGATTTCATGGGCGGCCTGGTCGCTTTGGCGCCCAATGTCCGCTTCCTCGCCCCCGGCATCGCCGGTGCGCCGCACCTGGCTGGAGCCGCCTATCAGATGGGGCTGGAGTCAGCGGCGCTCGGCCTCAACATCAGCCGGCGCGACGACAACCTGCTCTATTCCTCCGACCGACTGGCCCACATGTGCGGCAATGGCCAAGCGATCCTGATCGCCCGCGCGACAGGCTATGACAGCCTGTTTTCGGACGACGAGATGGTGTTTTTCGATAGCCTCGAGAGCCTCGCCGACGCCGTCGTCCGGCTGGTCGCCGATCCCCAACGGCGCATGCGGATCGCCACCGCAGGGCGTGCCCGTTATCACGCCCTGTTCAACGAGCAGGTGGTCGCCGGCTATATGTTGGACGTGGCCTTGGACCGGCTGGATCCCAGCGCCTATGCCTGGCCGACATTGCTGACGTGATCCACGTTCCGACATCCTTGGCGGCCCAATCCCTAGCGAGCAGGCCCGCCGCTCCGTCGCCAATTCTGCTGCTGATCCTCGGCGCAGTGACCCTGTGTCGCCTGTGGGCCGCGGCCGTCATCCCGCTGACCGAGGATGAGGCCTACTACCGGCTGTGGGCGCTCCATCCGCAGTTCGGCTATTTCGACCACCCGCCGATGATCGCCTGGTGGATCCACGCCGGCATGGCGATGCTGGGCGACACGCCGCTGGGGGTCCGTCTGTTCCCATGCCTGTCCTGCCTGGTCACCAGCCTGCTCGTCTTCGACCTCGCCGGATGGCTCGGCTGCGAGGCCAAGACGGCTCATCGTGCGGCGATCTGGTGCAACGCCACCATCCTCATCGGCGCCGGGGGGCTGCTGGCCATTCCCGACGCGGCCTGCGTGCCTTTTTGGACCCTGACCCTGTGGTGTCTGGCGCGGACCAAGGGGCCAGGCGCCCCCGCCTGGTGGGCGGCGGCGGGCGCGGCGGCGGGCCTGGCTTGCCTGTCGAAATATTCGGCCCTGTTCCTGGCGCCAGGGGTCGTGCTGTGGCTGCTGCTGCAACCTGGCGGCCTGACCGCCTTGCGCAGACCCTGGCCCTGGATCGCAGCCCTGATCGCCGTGGCGATCTTTTCGCTCAATGTGGCCTGGAACGCAGAGCATCACTGGGTCTCGTTCGCCAAGCAGTTCGGCCGCGCCGCGCCCGGCCGCCTGGCGCCGAAATACGAGTTGGAGCTGATCCTTGGGCAACTCCTGTTGCTGAACCCCTTTATCGCCATCTTCGTGCTGCGCGCCATGCCCCGGTGGCGGCCCCGCGCGAGCGCGGGTCGCGGCTCGGATCTGAGCCTAGTGCTTGCCACCGCGGCGCCCTTTGCAGCCTATCTTATGCTGCATGCCCTGCATGACCGGGTGCAGGCCCATTGGCCGGTTCCGATCTATCCGGGTCTGGCTATAGTCGCAGCAGCGGCGGCGTCAGGGTCTCGAGGGCCAGTCTTGATCGCCCTGCGCGCCCTGGCCGCGCCCTTTGGCCTGGGCCTCGCCGCCCTCGCCCTTTTGCATCTGGCCCTGCCGGCTACGGATCTGCCGGGGCGGGTGGATCCGGCGACCGAGGTGCGCGGTTGGTCCGATTTCGCCGCCAAGGTGGAGGCCGAGCGCGTGAGCAACCATGCCGCCTGGATCGGCGCCTTCAGCTACGGCGTCACCGCCCAGCTTTCCGCCCAGCCAGCGCTCCGCGTGCCGGTGATGGAACTGATCGAGCGCGAACGTTACGCCATGGCCCCTGCGGTGAACCCGGCGGATCTGTCCCGGCCCGGTCTGGTCGTCGATCTCGACCGACGCCTGACCGTGGCCAAGCTTCAGGCCTGCTTCGCCGCCGTCAAGCCGCTGGGCCCCATGATACGTGGGCGCAGCGTCGGACACGACACCCGCTACGCTCTCTTTCTAGTTGATCGCCCGCGCGTTAACGTTCAGATCCAAGGCTGCGCGGCAACACCCTGAACGATAGCCACCAACATGCGGCATATCAAAGCCGGGCGGCCCAGGATTGATATAGTTAACGCCAAATATACATTAAAAGTTGGCCATCCACAGCCACCCCACCGAGAGCTGCGACACTTTCCCCTTTTGCCAACTCTGCGACAATTAAATGACTACTTAACCCTAGCCGGTTAGACCTAGGATGGGCTAGAATTTAAATACGGACTGATGGGGAAATGCGATGCTCAAGACGCTGTTGGCGAGCGCCTCGCTTTCGGTTTTGACGCTGGCCACCCCCGTACTGGCGCAATCCACCGGCTATTCCTCCGCCTGGCTCGTCCGCATCGGCGACACCAGCGCCATCTCGGCCCAGTCCAATGGCGGAGCCGGCGTGCTGATCGCCCTGGTGGATACCGGAGTGGTGACCAGCAATCCGGAAATCAGCGGCCGCGTGTCCAGCCTGTCCGCCTGCGCGGCGGTCACCTTCGCCTGCTCCAACGGCTTCGTTGATGACAATGGACACGGCACGGCCACCGCCTCCATCGCCGCAGGCCAGTACAACGCCAACGACCTGATGTCGGGCGTGGCGCCCGCCGCCGGCATCCTGTCGGAAAAGGTGCTCGACGCGAGCGGCTCCGGGACCGACGCCGACGTGGCCAATGGCATCACCAGGGCCGCCAACGCCGGGGCCAAGGTGATCAATCTCAGCCTGACCTACGTGCCCACCGCGGCGGTGGTCACCGCCATGAACTATGCGGCCGGCAAGGGCGCGGTGATCGTGTGGGCCGGCGGCAATGCGAGCTCCAATCTGAACGGCGGCTACTATACCGAGGGCCTGACCGCCGCGACTCTGTCGCATCTGGTGTTCGTCGGCTCGCTCGCCGCCAACAATTTCGTCTCCAGCTTCAGCAATAGACCGGGCACGGGCGCGGCCGTGGCTGGCTGGACCCGTGCGTCCTACTCGTCGCTATGGTTGATGGCGCCCGGCGAGAACATCGTCGCGCCTGGCATCCAGTACGGAGCGACCGCCAATGCCTATTGGAGCGGCACATCCATGGCCGCCCCCATGGTGGCCGGCTCCATCGCGCTCCTGGAGGCGACCTGGCCGGTATTGTCGCGCAATGGAACGGCGACAGCGGTGCTGTTCGACACCGCCACCGACCTGGGAGCGCCGGGGGTGGACAACATCTTCGGCCAGGGCGAACTGAATCTGACCAAGGCCTTCCAACCGATCGGAAGCCTCAGCGTCACCGGCGTAAACGGCAAGTCGATCCCAGTCAGCCAGGTGACCGGCGCCCTGATCACCGGCGGCGCGCTAGGGCAGCTGTCCTCGATCCGCTCCAGCCTGTCGAACTATACCGCCTTCGACACCTTCCAGCGCAATTTTAACGTCAACCTGTCGAACCTGATCACCAGCACGACCGGCTATTCGACGGCCATCGCCACCCAGGTTTCGGCGCCGGTGTCCACCGGTATGACCCACTTCGCCGGCGGCGGGACCCTGGTCATGGCCGCATCGGACTTCTCGTTCGGCGGCGGCCTGGCCGACGACGAAGCCCGCAGTCAGGCCTCGCGGACGATCGGCCCGCGTGACGCCGGTGTCTTTTATCTGGCCATGACCGACTCCAAGGGGACCCTGGGCGCAGTGGGTCGCGGCCTCGGCTCCAGCGCCTCCTTCGCCAACGCCCTGTGGGGCGCGGGCAGCACCGCCTCTTACCAGGCCCAGTCCCTCGGCGTTTCCAGCGCTTTGATGAACCTGGCCCAGGGCGGCTATTTCGGCTCCTTCGGCGCCAATCTTGGCGGACGCTCGCGCCTGGCCGTCTCCTTCACCCAGTCGCTCTCAGCCGATGACATGAACATCGCCCAAAACGGCCTAAGAACCTCTGCATCGGCCGTTGAAGCGGGCCTCAGCCTGACCTTGACCCCGCGCTGGAGCACAGGCTTCACCGTCTCCAGCCTGTCCGAGCGCAACGCGCTGCTGGGTTCGGTCTATTCTCAGAGCGGCCCCTTGAGCCTGGGCGACAGCCATCGCAGCGCCTCCATCGGGGTCAGCTCCAGCCTGGATCTGGGCCAGGGCCGCAGCCTGTTGGTGGACGCCACGGTCTCGCGAACCGGCGGCGCGTTCGGCAGCGGCGTGATCGGCCAGGTTTCGTCCCTTACCTCGCGGGGCTATGGCGTCTCCCTGCTACAGGCCGACGCCTTCAGCCTCGGCGACCGCCTGACCCTGTCCTTCCGCAAGCCTCTTCGCGTGGTCGCCGGCTGGGCGGATCTGGCCCAGACCACCGTCGACAGCGACGGCTATCCGACCACCACCTTCTCGCGCTTCAGCCTGAAGCCCGATGGCGACGAGACTGATCTGTCCCTCGGCTACGCCACCATCCTGCGCGGCCAGGTGGATGTGAGCACCGGCCTGGACTATCGCGCCGACGCAGAGAACGTGAAGGGCCTGAACGACGTGTCCATGCGCCTGGCGGCCACCTGGCGGTTCTAAGAGAACGGTCCCCCACGACGGAATGAGAACTCCGATAGTTGCGTAGGCGACGATGCTTGCGCGGCTGCGACTAATTGGCCCAACACTGACCTATCCCTGGTCATCGCAGCTTGTATCAATAGAAGCTTAGGAGGCGCCCCCCATCCTGGAAAAGGAGGACGCTGAATGCTTGCGCCGATATACAGAGAGAGCCTCGAAAAATACTATCGACGCACGTATAGCGACCAGCGCCCTACACGCTTTGGCAGCATGGCGGTCGTCGCCATCCTCACTACATACATCGGCGTCTGGCCTCCAGTCTGGGCGACTCTCTGGGCGGCCTGCTATCTGGTCAGCGAACTGGCGCTGATCGTCTGGTGGAGAAACGTCCAGGAAAAGCTGCAATCGAACGATGAAACGATCATCATCCGGCTGCAGTCCGAGTTGATCGCCATCTGCGGCATGTCCTGCGCCATCTGCGCGGCCCCCTGCTTCCTGACGCCGTTTTCCGGCCACAGCAACGAAATCGTCGGCGTGGTGTTGAGCGGTGGGATCCTGCTGGTCATCGCCTCGGCCCACGGCCTGCGCAAGAACATGTTCTGGGCCACCGCGCCGGCCGCGGTCATCGCCTTTATGTGGAATCTGTACAGCCTAGGCCAGGGCGCCACGGCTTGGATCTACGCCTTCATCGGCCTCTGCTACGTGGTCAATGTCAGGGCCCTGCAGATCTCGAACTCCAACATCTTTCTGGATTTGGTCAGGCTGCAGGTCGGGGCCGAAGCCGCCAACAAGGCCAAGAGCGAGTTTCTGGCCACCATGAGCCACGAGATCCGCACACCGCTGAATGGCGTGCTGGGGATGGTGCAGGCCATGGAGCGTGAGCCACTGTCCAAACTTCAGCGGGAGCGGCTGGAGCTGATAGGCCAGTCCGGCGAGACCCTGTTGGCGATCCTCAACGACATCCTCGATCTGTCGAAGATCGAAGCGGGCAAGCTGGAACTGGAGGACGTCGAGTTCGACCTCGAGCATCTTGCGCTCGGCGCTCACGCGGCTTTCAAGCCGCTTGCGCTCGGCAAAGGCCTGGATTTCAGCCTGTCAGTTGAGCCGTCCGCACGAGGAACCTATCGGGGCGACAGTGTCCGCGCCCGCCAGATCCTGCTCAACCTGATCTCCAATGCAGTCAAGTTCACCACGACCGGATCGGTCAAGGTTGGCGTCAGCCTCGCCGACGGAAGGGTGCGGTTTCGGGTTACCGACACCGGAATGGGCATGGCCTCTGACCAGATCGAGCGATTGTTCGACAAGTTCGTCCAGGCGGATTCGACCACCACCCGGCGCTTCGGCGGCACGGGGTTGGGGCTGGCGATTTGCCGGGAGCTTTGCGAGGCCATGGGCGGACAGATCACTGTTCGGAGCGAGGTCGGCCGCGGCAGCTGCTTCACTGTGGACCTGCCCCTTACGGGCGCGGCCGAGACGTATGCGGCCCCAGCCACGGCGGTCGCGCCGGCGTCCGGCCTCAGCGAGCGGACCCTGCGAATACTGGCCGCCGAGGACAATGCGGTGAACCAGTTGGTGCTGAAAACCCTGCTCCTCCAGGTCGGGCTCGAGCCGGTGGTGGTCGTCAACGGCGAAGAGGCCCTGGCGGCCTGGGAGCAGGCCGAATGGGACCTGATCCTGATGGACGTACAGATGCCGGTGATGGACGGAACCACGGCCACCCGCAAGATCCGCCGCCGCGAAGCCGAAACCGGGCGGGCGCCGACACCGATCATCGCCCTGACCGCCAACGCCATGAGCCACCAGACGCAGAGCTATTTCGACGCCGGCATGAACGGCCTTGTGGCCAAGCCTATCGATGTGGCGCTACTGTTGACCACCATCTCGACCGCTGTGACGCACGCCGACGCCTGCGCGCCGGTCGACGGATAGCCACGACGGGCGGCCGGACCAAACCGCCGCGCCGCGTCCTTGCCACGAAGCGGAAACCTCCGAGCCCCAGCGGCATGGCCCTTGGCAGGTTTGCCGGATCGCGGTCTATGACAAGGAAAACAGCAAAAAAGATGATTGCCGAATGTCCGCCGCCGACGCCTTGACCCCCGCTTCGTGGCGCGAGTTGCTGAGCGGCGGGCGGCTGCTTCGCTACGCCCTGATCTGCGCCGGAACCTGGCTAAACGCCGCCGACACCCTGATGACCGCCACCATCATGCCCAGCGTGGCCAAGGACATCGGCGGCTATGCCTGGTTCGGCTGGGCCGTGGCGGGCTTTCTGCTGGGCTCGATCTTGGCCGGCGCCACGGCGGGCCGGCTGTCGCTGAGGCTGGGCCTGCGCCGCGCCCTGGCCCTCGGCGGCGGAACCTATGCGGTGGGCTGCGTGGTCAGCGCCCTGTCGCCGGGGATCGTGCTCTTCCTGCTCGGACGCCTGCTTCAAGGCGTCGGCGGCGGCTGGATCGCCGGGCTCGGCTATGTGGCGGTGACACGGCTATTCCCCGAGCGTCTGTGGACCCGCGCCTTGGGCGGGCTGTCGGGTATCTGGGGCGTGGCCACACTGCTCAGCCCCCTGATCGGCGGCCTGTTCGCCCAGGCCGGTTTCTGGCGCGGGGCCTTCTGGCTGTTTGGCGTCCAGAGCCTGATCTATGTGGTCGCGGTGACGCTGTTGATCGCTGAAGGCGCCGCGCCCACAGCCGCCGAAACTTCGCGCCCGCCCTTGTTGCAGGTCACCGTTCTCGGCGCCGGCATCATCGCCATCGCCGCCGCCGGCCTGACCGGAAGCGCCAGGTCCGCTGTCGCCCTCGGCGTCCTGGGCCTAGGACTGATGGGCCTGTTTCTGAGGATCGATTCCCGCGCCCCCGCCGCCCTCCTGCCCCGCGCCACGGTCGATCCGACCACCACCATCGGCGCTGGCTTGGCTATGGTCTTCTGCCTGGCCGCCGCCACAGTCAGCTATACCGTCTATGGACCAGCTCTGTTCCAGATCCTCTATGGCGCCAGCCCGGTGACCGCCGGTTACATCCTCGGCTGCGAGGCCTTCGCCTGGACCGCCGCGGCGTTGTTGGTCGCCTCCAGCGCAGGGCCGCGATTGGCCATCCGCAGCGGGGCCCTGCTGGTCACAATCAGCGTCGTGGCCCTGGCCTATATGGTCCCTCACACCAATCTGATCGCCATCGCCGCCTTTGGCGCGATTCAAGGGGCTGGGTTTGGCCTCTGCTGGTCCTTCACCACCAGCCGGGTGGCCAGTGCGGCCAGTGAAGGTGAGCGGGCCCTGGCCTCATCCTCGGTGCCCACCACCCAGATGATCGGCACGGCCGCAGGCGCCGCAGCGGCCGGCGCGGTGGCCAATCTGTTCGGCTTTGGCGGCGGCATAACCCCAGACCGCGCCATGGCCGGCGGCTTCTGGCTGTTCGCCGGCTTTGCGCCCCTGGCTCTGCTGGGCTGTCTGGCGGCGTGGCGGTTGACCCGGCAGGCCTGAACCTTCACCGGGGGTTAACCGCATCGACCGCCACTGGAAACCGGGTGCGCAACAGGTCTAACTGAGCGCCGAGCCTCGGGAGACCGTCTTGACCACCAGCCTTGACCCAGCCGATTGGGACGCCGTGCGAGCCCAGGGCCATCGCATGCTGGACGATGTGTTCGACCACCTGCAGAGCCTGCGCCAGCAGCCGGTCTGGCGGCCTATCCCACAAACGGTGCGCGACCGCTTCCAAAACCCCGTTCCGTCCGCACCAACGCCGCTGGAGGTGATACACCAGGACTTCCTGGACAGCATCCTGCCCTATGGCGGCGGCAATCTGCATCCTGGCTTCATGGGTTGGGTTCAGGGCGCCGGAACCCCGGTGGGCATGCTGGCCGAGATGTTGGCCGCCGGCATGAACACCAATCTGGGCGGCCGAGACCACATCCCGATCACCGTCGAGCGCGAAGTCGCCGGCTGGATGCGTGAACTGATCGGCTTTCCGGCCACCGCAGGCGGCCAGTTCGTCACCGGCGCCTCCATGGCCAACTTCATCGGCGTGCTCCTGGCCCGCTCGCACGTCCTAGGCGCCCATGTGCGCCGCGCGGGGCTGGTCGAAGCCGGGCGACGCCTGACAGCCTATACCTCAGCCGGCGCTCATTCCTGTGTGGCGCGGGGTATGGAGATGGCCGGCATCGGCTCGGACGCCCTGCGCCTGATCGCGGTCGACGATCGCCACCGGATCGATCCGGCCGGCCTGAGGACCGCCATCGACCGGGACCGCGCCGCCGGCTTCACGCCGTTCCTGATCGTCGGCAACGCCGGCACGGTGGACACGGGGGCAATTGACGACCTGGACGCCTTGGCGGATCTGGCCGCCGCCGAGGGGCTGTGGTTTCATGTCGATGGCGCCTATGGCGCGCTGGGCGTGCTGTCGCCCCGCATCGCCCCACGCCTGAAGGGGATCGAGCGGGCCGATTCTCTAGCCTTCGACTTCCACAAGTGGGGCCAAGTGCCTTATGACGCCGGCTTTGTGCTTGTGCGCGACGAGGGCGATCAGTACGCCGCCTTTTCTCAGGTTCCCCCCTATCTGGCGCGGGAGACACGGGGCCTCGCCGCAGGCGATTGGTGGCCCTGCGACACTGGCCCGGACCTGTCGCGCGGCTTTCGCGCGCTGAAGACCTGGTTCACCCTGCGGACCCTGGGCACGGCGGCGATCGGCGAGGCCATCGACAAGGGTTGCGACCTCGCCCAGGAACTGGGGCGACGCATCGTCGCCAGCCCGGAGCTGGAGTTGCTGGCCCCCGTGCAGTTGAACATCGTCTGTTTCGGCTATCGCTGCGCCGACCCGGACCGGATCAACCCCGTGGTCGCGGCCGACCTGCAGGAGGCCGGCGCCGTCGCCCCATCCCTGACCCGCATAGACGGACGCTCGGCCATCCGAGCGGCCCTGTTCAACCACCGCACCACCGAGGCCGAGATCGACATTCTGGTCGAGCAGACCCTGAAGTTCGGCCGGCTGGCGGCTCGAGTGGACTCCCTGTGAGCGACCACCCTCTCGATCCCGCCGAACCGGGCGCTTCCATCGGCCTGGCGGCCCTGGCGCGGCAGGCCTTCGAGGGCGTGGACCCGCAACCCCTGTGGGACCGGCTGGTGGAGCGGGCCAGCGGTGCGCCGCCGGACGCCGCCGCCCTGATGGACCTGGCGACCATGCTGCTGCTCAATAGCCAGGTGGAAAACGGCCTGGGCGTCCAGGCCCAGGCCCTGGACCTGCAACGCGTTTATCGCCGTCCCGCCAGTCCCGGGCCGACCGAACTGCGCGTGCTGGCGATCATGGCCGCCGGCGACATGATGGCCAACACCCCGCTCGACTTCCTGCTGGCGGACGCCAATATCGAACTGACCAGCCTTTATGTGGACGCCGCGGGCGGGGTCCCCACACCCCTGCCGGAGCACGACATCGCCTTCATGGCCATCGGCGAGTCCGAAGCCAACCAGCCGGTGCTGCGCGCCCTGGCTCCCTTCCTGGTCGCCTGGCCGCGCCCCCTGCTGAACGCCGACGCCTCCCGCATCGCCGAGTTGACCCGCGACGGCGCGTGCGCCCTGCTGGTCGGCGCGCCCGATGTCCTGGCCCCATCGGCGGCTCGGCTGGATCGTGTGCAACTGGCCGCGCTCAGCGCCGGCGTCCTCGCGCCAGCGGACGTGCTGACCGGCGCGGCTTTTCCGATCATCGCCCGGCCGATCGGCTCCCACGCCGGGACGGGGTTGCTCAAGCT
Organism: Caulobacteraceae bacterium; assembly: GCA_036494815.1. Classification (GTDB taxonomy): domain Bacteria; phylum Pseudomonadota; class Alphaproteobacteria; order Caulobacterales; family Caulobacteraceae; genus Poindextera. The sequence goes on along the minus strand of DASXNV010000072.1, from coordinate 15,480 downwards.
CGACGATCCGGCGGCGGTCCAGGCCTATCTGGCGGAACAGGCGGCCGAGCGTTTCTATGTCTCGCCCTTCATCGACTATTCCGGTCCGGACGGCCTCTATCGAAAGCACCGCATCGTGGTCATCGAGGGCCGCCCCTTCGTCTGTCACATGGCCGTCTCACCGCGCTGGATGGTCCATTACCTGAACGCCGATATGCTGGAGAACCCGGCCAACCGCGACGAAGAGGCCCGCTTCATGGCCAATTTCGACGAGGACTTCGCCACCCGCCACCAAGTCGCGTTCCAGGCCCTGCACGAACGGCTGGGTCTGGACTATTTCGGCATCGACAGCGGCGAAACGCCCGACGGCAAACTGCTGCTCTTCGAGGTCGACGTGGCCATGATCGTCCACGACATGGATCCGCCGGACATGTTTCCTTACAAGAAGCCGCAGATGCGCAAGGTGTTCGACGCCTTCCAAGCCATGCTGCGACGACGGGCGCTAGGCTGAGACTTTCCCCCCCAAGAGGGAAGCGTCTCGGGGTTTAGACCCGCCCGCTGACCGATATCCGCTGGGCGCCTTCCGCCGTGCGTTCCAGCACAGCCAGAGCGCGGTCAATCACCACCTTTTCGGCCGCCTCGCCACCGCTGACGGCTTCCACCATCAATCGCGCGCTGTTGCACAGGCGAAGGGCGCTGATTGGACGCTCATCGCGGGCGCCGCACTTGACCGGCTGGCCCAGGCGGGCGCGTACCGCGCCAGGCTTCGGCGGGAACGGCTCGGCGCACAGGCCGCGATAGACGTCCAGGGTCGCCGCCAGGCTCAGATAGCCGCCGCGGCCGCCCTCGGCGTGACGCAGCAGGAAGGGGAAGATGGTCGGGGTCAGGTCCCAGCCCGCACCCCGGCCGCCCACAGCCGCACGATCCAAGGCGCGGACCTCCAGGGCCTCAAACAGCGGATGAGCCGCGATCCAGCCGTTGGTCGCATCGGCGAACCGGCGGGCGAAAGCGTCCAGGGCGTCCACTGGCTGGGTGCGGAAGGCGGCCAGCTCGCTGACCGCGGCCTCCCAGCGCAGCAGCAGGCCAATATTGACCGTCTCGGTCATGGCCGCGCCGCCGACCCAGCCCTGGGGCCATTCGCCGCGCGCGGAATAGGCGCGCAGGCCCGACGGAATTAGCCGGCCGCGCAGGCGCTCGGCGGTTGCGGGCGGCACGAACACTCCACCGGAGAAGCTGGGCCCAGTCAGGAACTTGGACCCGGTCACCGCCACCATGAAGCCGTAGCCCAGATAGGCGCGCAGACTTTCCGGCGACAGTCGAAATTGGCAGGCGTCGATCAGGATCTCGGCTGCGGCGCCGAAACGTTGCCTGAAGGCCAGGACCACATCCAGGCTAGGTGAGATCAGGCCGGTCTTGGACACGTCGGACACGGCCAGCAACACCCGGCCACCACCCTCGGTGACTTCACGGCCGATGGCGTCAAGTTCGGCTTCGATTTCGGCGGCCGGGCGCAGGGTCCCGTCGGCGGCACGGGCGCGGATGGCGACGAAGCGGCGCGAATCCTTCCCCACCGCATGGCCTTCGAGCACCGGCGCGCCCAGGGCGGCGTTAGCCCCGAAATGCTGACCGCTGAGAGCTGCGGGCACGCCGCTGCCGGTCTCTTCGGGTTCCACGTCCACACAGACCAGGGGCGAGCCGGGGGTGGCGCCCACCAATTCGGCGATCAGCATGTGCAGGTCGGTGCCGGAGGGTGAGAAGATCACCTCCAGCCCTGAAATGTCGGACAGGCCGCACAGGCCGATCAGAGACTGGCGAACCCGCTGCAACTCCTGGGCATAGGCCCCAGCGCCCGCACCGCGCGGATCAGCGGCATAGAGCCGGTCGCGCAGGGCCTCGGCGGCGGCATAGCCGGTCTGGGAAATCACCGAGGCGGTTGAAGAGCCGAAATCGGCCAGTTGCGGATCGGGACCCGGGCAGCAGCCATAGCGATTGCGCCCAGTGATCGGATCCAGCGCCAGACGTCCATCGCCGCCCTCGATCAATAGATCCCTGGTGCAGGGCAGGACGTCCGGCGACTGGTCGCTGCGCCCGGCCGCAAAATCATGCGCCTCGATCATGGGGTGACGAAAGCCTCCGGCAAATCTATCGAACCAAAATGACCGCCGGAACTTGCGGGACCGTTAACCAATCCTGACGAAATTGTCGCAGCATCATGTAACCTGACCCCGTCGACCCGCGAATTGATCGCCGACCCCTTGCGGGTCAGGTTGGGAGATATCGGCATGACCATCGACCTTCGCAGATCCGCCTTGCAGGTGGCCGGCGCCCTGGCGGGACTCGCCCTGGTTAGCGTCGGTCCCAGCGTCGCAACCGCCGCCGACGCCGCCCACCCTGTGGTGGTGGAACTGTTCCAGAGTCAGGGTTGCTCGTCCTGCCCGCCCGCCAACGCCAATCTGATGGCCATAGCCGATCGGCCCGATGTGCTGGCCCTCAGTTTCGGCGTCACCTACTGGGACAAGCTAGGATGGAAGGACACGTTCGCCAGGCCCCAATTCACGGCGCGCCAGTGGGACTACGCCCATGCCCTGCGACACCCTAATGTGTTCACGCCGCAGATAGTGGTTAACGGACGCGCCGATGGGGTGGGCGCCGACAAGGGCGAATTGGCGGGCTTGATCCGGCAGGGCGAGCGCGGCCAGGCTGGCCCCAGCCTCACTGTGCAATCAGGCGCCGTTCTCGTGGGCGCGGGCACGGCGCCCGGACCCGGCGCCGATGTGCTGTTGGTGCGCTACGACCCGCGCATCGTCCAGGTGCCGGTGCGCCGGGGCGAAAATGGCGGCAAGACCCTGCCGCACAAAAACGTTGTGCGCGAGCTGGTGCGTCTTGGCCGCTGGAGCGGCCCCGCCACGCGCTTCACCTTGCCGCCGGTCGAGGATCCGGCCCTGTCCACGGCCGTCCTGATTCAGACCGCCGGCGTCGGGCCGATCCTTGCCGCGGCCAAGGGATAGTTGATGAGCGACACCACCATCCGACCTGACGCCATCGCGGAAGCCCCACCCGCCAAGTCCGGGCGCGAGGTGATCTTTCGCCACTCCCTGGTGGTTCGCGTCACTCACTGGATCAATGTGATCTGCATCAGCCTGCTTCTGATGAGCGGCCTACAGATCTTCAACGCCCATCCCATGCTCTATTGGGGTCAGTACGGCGCTGACGCTGACAAGCCGGTGATCGAGATGGTCGCCGACAACTGGCGCAGCCCGCAGCCCCAAGGCCTGACCCGCATTGGTGGCCTGACCTTTCACACCACCGGGGTCCTGGGCGTCTCCGGCGGCGAGGTGCGCGGCTTTCCGGCCTGGGCCACCCTGCCCGGCCATCGCAACCTGGCGGTGGGGCGCAACTGGCACTTTTTCCTGGCCTGGATCTTCGTCATCAACGGCGGGCTCTACCTACTCTACAACGCCGCCAACGGCCATCTGCGCAAGGACCTGACGCCCACCCGCGAGCAGCTGAAACCCAGCCACATCTGGCGCGACATCGTCGATCACCTGCGCCTGAAGCACCCCGTGGGCGAGGAGGCCAAGTCCTACAACGTGCTGCAGAAATTCGCCTATCTGGCGGTGGTGTTCATCCTGTTGCCGATGATGGTGGCCACCGGCCTGACCATGTCGCCCGGGTTCGACGCCTTCGCCCCCTGGCTCCTGGACCTGTTCGGCGGGCGCCAGTCGGCGCGCACCCTGCACTTCATCTGCGCCAACCTGATCGTGCTGTTCGTCATCGTCCACGTGGTCGAAGTGTTCATCGCGGGCGTGTTCAACGAAATCGGCTCGATGATCACCGGTCGATACACCATCAAGACCAGGGCGCACTGATGATCAGCCAACCTTTTTCCCGGCGTGGCCTGATCGGCGTCGGCTCGGCCGTGATGGGCGGCCTGATGCTTTCCGGCTGCGACCGCCTGGCTCAGGCGCCGTCCTTGCTGGGCCTGGTCCGCGGCGCCGAGGGCCTGACCCGGCGCAGCCAGCATCTGATCCTCAGTGGCCAGCCCCTGGCGCGGGAGTTCAAGGCCTCGGACATCTCGCCGACCTTCAAGGCCAACGGCACCCTGCGTCCTGGCGGCGAGACCTATGCGGCCATGGTGGCCAACAATTTCGCCACGTGGTCCCTGTCTGTCGGTGGGCTGGTGGCGCGGCCGTTCAAACTAGGTTTGGCTGAGCTCAAGGCCCTGCCCGCCCGAACCCAGATCACCCGCCACGACTGCGTGGAGGGCTGGAGCGCCATCGCCGGCTGGACCGGCGCGCCCCTGGGCGGCCTGCTGCGGCGCGCGGGCCTGCTGCCCCAGGCGAGATATATTGTGTTTCACTGCGCCGACGATCTGATCGGCTCCAGCGACGGCAGCGGGCTCTATTATGAGAGCATCGACCTGTTGGACGCCTTCCATCCCCAGACCATCCTCGCCCACACCATGAACGGCGCCCCGCTGCAGGTGCCCCACGGAGCGCCCGTCCGTCTGAGGGTCGAGCGCCAGCTGGGCTACAAGCAAGCCAAGTATGTCATGGCCATCGAGGCCGTCGACCGCCTGGACCACATCATGGGCGGCAAGGGCGGCTTTTGGGAAGATCGCGGCTATGAGTGGTATGCGGGGATCTGATCGTCGCCCGTTCGCGCTGATCCCGGCTCGACAGAAACCTCGCGCCGTGGCGTAACCCTTCACCTGGGGAACGCGAACTATCGAAAGACGGGCGTGACGGACGAGGCTCGGCTCAAGGCGCTGATGCTACGCGGGCTGGGCGGCGACGCGGCCGCGCACGGCGAACTTCTGTCGGCCATGAGCCGCTATCTGCGCGGCTATTTTGCGCGCCGGATCGGGTCCGGCGCCGCGGACCTGGAAGATCTGGTGCAGGACACCTTGCTGGCCATTCACTTGAAACGCGGGAGCTATGATCCCAGCCAGCCCTTCACCCCCTGGGCCTATGCGGTGGCGCGCTACAAGCTGATCGACCATTTCCGCCGCGGCGGCGTGCGCAAGACCGTACCCCTGGAGGACGCCGGCGAGCTGCTGGCCGCCGAGACCGTCGAGGAAGGCGCCGTGCGCCGCGATCTGAACAAGCTTCTGGACACCCTGCCCCCGCGCCAGCGGCAGGTGATGGTCGACGTCAAGCTGGCGGGCCACTCCATCGAGGAGGCCGGCCAGCGCGCGGGCATGTCGATTTCGGCGGTCAAGGTCACCATCCATCGCGGCCTCAAGGCTCTCGGCAAGCGGGTGCGCGATGAAGACTGACGACCTGATCGCCACCCTGGCCGCCGACACGACCCCCGCGCCGCGTATCGGCCCAAGGGCGTGGCTGGGCCTGGCCTGCGCCGCAGCACTGGTGCTGGCGGTGGCCCTGCTGGCCGCCTGGCTCGGCGTGCGGCCCGATCTGATGCTGGCCATGCGCCTGAAGTCGTTCTGGATGAAGGCCGGCTATACCGGTTGGCTGGCCGTGGCGGCGTTCGTAGCCGTGACCCGGTTGGCGCGGCCGGGCGCGCGCCTGGGCGCCGCCCTTTGGCTGGCGATCCTCGGCGTGCTCGCCATGACCATGATGGGCGGCGTGCGCCTGATGGCGGCGCCGCCGGCTGAGCGCATGCACGACTGGATGGGCCACAGCTGGACCTTCTGCCCGTTCCTGATCATGGGCGTTTCGGCGCCCGCCTTCGCCGTCATTGTTTGGGCTGTCAGGCGTTACGCGCCCACGAAGCTGCGCCTGACCGGCGCCGGCGCGGGCCTTCTGGCCGGAGCGATCGGCGCGGCTGTCTATGGCCTCCTGCGCTGCAACGAAACCACCGCCGCCTTCGTGGCCACCTGGTACACTCTGGGCATCGCCGTCTGCGCAGCCGTCGGGGCGGTGTTAGGGCCGCGACTGCTGCGCTGGTAGCCGTTCACGGCGCCTTCTGCGTCACCGTGAACCGGGTCAGTTCGGTCTTGGCCGGACCCCAGCCGGGCTTGATCTGCGAGGCCTTGAGATAGTCGAAATAGGCCGACTTCATATCGTCCAGGCCTTCATAGCCCAGGGCGCGGTTGTAGAAGGCCTTTTCCGGCTCTTCCGGGCTCAGGGCGAGGCCGCGGGTGATCTGTGCGACTCCCTCGGCGTAGCGGTGCTCGCCGATCATGGCCCCACCGAGATTGACAACCGCCTCGCCGAGATTGGGCAGCAAGGCCAGCGCCCGGTTGAAATCATGCTCGGCCGATTTGAAGGCGCCCTGCTCCATATAGATCACGCCGCGATTGACGAAGGTGCCGGCCAGGTCGCGCCGGTCCAGCGCCTCGTTGTCGATCGAACGGCTGCAGATCTCCAGCCCATAGCCGTTGGGACCGCCGTATTTGGCGGCCACGAAACAGTCATGGGCGAAATTGGAGCCGAGCACGGTCACCGAGGCGCGGGCCTGACCGGCGGCGGCGAACCAGCCCAAGCCCACGCCGAGAACCGCACCAATCAAAATGCGGGATAACCTGGTCATGTCCGTGCTTCCCAAACCCGCTCTTCGCTGAGCTGGCCGCCGGCTCGGCGAAGACAGGGGGCTAAAATGAAAACACTGGAGGGCGTGACCCGAGGTCGTCGGATGGCGCGCCCTAGGCGGCCGACAAGACATACCGATACGCCCTTAAGGTAAGCCCTGGGGATGATGACTTCAACGGCCGCGCAAAAGACGCCTTCCTATTGAAAGCCATAGGGTTTGTAGGGACCCAGCACCAGCTGTTCGAAAACGCCCAGTCCCGCCTGCGCCGGCTGGCCATCCTGGGCCAGGGTCAGGCGGCAGATGGCCTGGATATGCAGGTTCTCCACCGCGTTGGGATCGAGCCTAGCTAGGTCGATATCCTCGCGCTCCACGACCAGATCGCCCTGATACCGGCCATGGCCCCACTTGGGGTGGATATAGCCAATGCCACGCATCTGGAATTTGGCGATGGGCTCGAAAGCGATGCTCAGTGGCGGCTTATCTTCGAGGGGAATGGCCAGGGTCGCGGTATGGGCGTGCTTGGTCCCTGGAACAAACTCCACCGACATGCGCGCCCCTTCGGTCTCCACCATGTCATGAGCGGTGGCGCCGTCCGCACAGATCACCGCGCGGGTGTTCCAGGGTATGCCCGTGGAGTCCGCGGTGAAGTGGAAGAAGACGCTCTGCTTGTCGAAATTCAACGGCGTCCATTGCCAGAAAAAGCCCGGCGCCGCGCCGGGGACAAGGGGCTGAGCGTCTGGAGCGCCGATCGGGCGCACGCCCCAGGAGCGGTCGCGGGTGCCCACGGCGCCGGACGCGATGGCCTGGCGCACGCCGTCGACCTCGATCCAGCCGGAATAGCGACCGTTCTGAGTCAAGCGGGTATAGTCCATGAAGGTGCGCGGGCCGTTGCGGCGGATGAAGCGCGGCTCTTCGATGGGAAAGGCGCGGCCCTCGAAGATGAACTCGGCGGCGATACCGTCGGATTGCGTCACCGTCACCTTCAGCTTCTGCAGCGGCTCGATCACCTCGATCCGGATCGGCCCGACCTCAAGGTCCCAGCGCTCCATGTCCAGCACGCGCGAGGCGTGGATGCAGTGCTCAACCCCGTCGCGGATGGTGGAAAAGTGGGCGTCAGCGATGTTCAGGTGCGGATAGACCCCGAAGGCCACGGCGAAGAAACCCGAGCCGTCCGGATTGTAGCCATTGAAGAAATAGCGGTCATAGAAGTTCCGGTCGGTGCCGGAATAGGCGATGGGCTCGGGCGTCTGATGGATGGGAAAGTCGTCGGCCTTGGTCAGCATGGTCCTGTGTCCGTTCGGCTAAACTGGGTGGTCTCAGGTCGAACCAAATTCCGCTCATCCTGGCGAACGCCAGGATGAGCGGTGGTTCATGGCGTCATTTTTAAATCGCGATCTCGCGGTCGTTCTTCCCCGCCGCCCGCTGCTCGTCGTAGCGCTTCTCCATCTCCGAGAATTCCTGGCGCTTGGGTCCCAGATAGCCGAACAGGAAGGCGGCCACCTTCCGCATCTGGATCTCTTCCGAGCCCTCGGTGATGCGATAGCGGCGGTGGTGGCGATAGATGTGCTCGAATGGCTTGTGGCGCGAATAACCTAGGCCGCCATGCACCTGCATGGCCCGGTCGGCGGCTTCGCAGCACAGGCGGTTGCCCCAATAGTTGCACATGGAGACCTTGTCGGAGATCTGCCGTTCGATCTCCTTGTGGTCCAGATGATCCATCTCCCAGGCCGTCTTGCGGATCAGAAGGCGCAGCATTTCGGCCTGGGTGGACAGTTCCACCAGCGGCCACTGAATCGCCTGGTTATCGGCCAGGGCCTTGCCGAACGGCTTGCGCAGGCGGGCGTATTTGACGCTCTCATTGATGCAATAGACCGCCGCGCCCAGGGACGAGGCGGCCTGGCGGATGCGGTTCTGGTGCACGAAGCTTTGGCCAAGGCCCAGGCCGCGTCCCTCCACGCCCCAGATGGCGTCGTCCGACACCCAGATATTGGTCAGGCTCACGCGCGGGTGGTCGGTGGGCATGTTGAAGGTCCACATCCACTCCTCGATCTTGACCCCCGGATCGTCGGCGGGAACCAGGAACACGGTGATGCCCGAGGCGTCACCGTCCTTGCCGCTGGTGCGGGCGAAAACCATGATGTGGCTGACCACATGCATGCCGGTGGTCCACATCTTCTGGCCGTTGATGCGCCAGCCAGCGACGCCGTCCTTGTCCTCGCGGACAGCGGTGGTCTCCATGAAGGTGGCGTCGGAGCCGTGATTGGGCTCGGTGAGGCCAAAGGCGGCGCGGATCTCGCCCTTGAGCAGCCGCTCGCCATACATGTCGTACTGGGCGTTGGTGGCGAAGGCCTTGAACATCAGCACGAACGGATTGTTGCCGACGATCGAATGCTCGTTCTGCAGGTCGTTGTGCAGGCCCAGGCCTTTCGCGGCCAGGTGTTCGCGGATCACGGCCATGGACAGGTTGGAGCCGCCCTTGCCGCCCATTTCCTTGGGCCACGCATAGCGCAGGTGGCCGGCCTCGTCGGCCTTCTGACGGGCCACGCCCAACAGCGCCTCCCACTCCTTGCGCGGCAGGCCGTCATTGTCCCAGTCGGTGCGGGCGTGTTCGCGGCGGTGATCGAAGAAGCGGATATTGTCGTCGCGGTTCTCGATCGGCTTGATCTCGGCCTCGATGAAGGCGTCCAACTCAGCCAGATAGGCGGTAAGTTCCGGGTCCAGGGCGAAGTCCATGGTCGTTCCTCCTCAAGTCTTGTGTTTGTCGGTGTCGGTGGCGCCGCCGCGCTCGGCGAGCACGCCGCGATAGGCGGCATAGCTGGGCTGATCCACGGCCAGCTTGGCCAGGGTCGTCGCCCACAGATGTTCGGAAAGGCCCGGGGTGGCCAGGTCGAGGTCACCGGCGCCGATCTTGGCCGCCAACTCTGCGTTCAGATCGGCCAGCGCGCCGTCGTGGCCCAGCAGAGCGGTCAGCCGCACCTCTTCCTGCGCTTCGGCGGCGGGCGCCAGGTCCAGTTGGCGGCGCATCATCTCCAGGGCGTTGACCGCAACGCGGGTCTGGAACGCGGTCAGGGGATCGGCCTTGGGCACGACTATGGTGCGCAGGAATTCGGCGACCGCGCCGATCACTTCGCTGGGATGGGGTTGATCCTGCATGGTCTCAGCTCGCCAACAGCCGCATCAGGTCGATCTCGGTCTCGGAGGTGCGCCGGGCGATCACCGCGCGCTCGACGGAAGGGTCCACGGAGCGGAAGGCGTTGCTCATGCCCGAGCACATCACCCCCCACTTGAGCGACCCGAGCACCTCCCACCACCTGGCCGCCACCCGGTCCACCGGCGCGCCACCCGCCGCCTCGTATCCCGCGAACAAGTCGTCAAGGTCGCCAAAGCCACCAACAGTCTTTTCCACGGCGCCGAAGCGCCAGGAATTGGTGCAGATCCAGCCGAGGTCCTCCATGGGATCGCCCACATGGGCCAACTCCCAATCCAGAACGGCGCGCACGCCATCCGAACCGAACATCAGGTTGCCATTGCGAAAATCCCCATGCACCAGGCGCGGGATGGGCGGCGCGGGCGGACAACGGGCGCGCAGCCATCGAAAGGCCAGTTCGAACACCGGCCGAGGCCAGGCGGTGGCGCGGTAGCTGTCGAACCACTGGTCCACCAGCCCGGCAGGCGTGGTGCGCTTCAGGGTCGGAAAATCGGCGGGATCCAGGGTGTGAATGCGGGCCAGGATCTCGCCGCATTGGCGGGCCAGTTTCGGGCGCACGGCGGCGAAGGCCTCGCCCTTGACGATGCGTCCGCCCAGGGTTTCGCCCTCGACAAAGCCCATGACGAAACCTCGCCCCAGGCCGTCCTCAGGCGCCAACACGTAGCGCACCGGCGGAACCGGCACACCCGCCTTTGCCGCCGCCTGTATCAGCGCGGCCTCCACCTCAAGCCCTGCCGCAGTTTCGGAGACGCGGTCACCACCCGGCGCCCGACGCAAAATCACCGGCGTAAAATTTTCGCCGTCCACCAGATCGAAGCGCCAAAGCTCCTGGCTCGCCCCGCCGGACAGCCGGCGCAGGCCGGAAATCCCGCTCGCCCCGACGTCAATTCGCCTGGCGACCCTCGATAAGGCGTGCTCAATTTCGCCTTCCGGCGAAGGTTTCGTTAGGTCAAGGTCCATTTCCATCCCGCACGCCGGTCATTGCCCTAGGCCAGCGCGTCGCCTATCAAAACAACGACAACTTATAAGGCAAGGAGGAGACGCGGTATTGCCGTAAGGGAAGGCAAGCCTTTCTTCGGCGACACAGTCGAAATCATCATGGCAAGCTCCGACATCAATATTCCGTCCACGGTCGCAGAGACCCTGGTCGATCCGCGCGCCTATGCCGACCACCGAATTCATGACGCCTACGCCTGGCTACGGGCCAACAACCCGCTTGGCGTGGCCCAGCCCGAGGGGTTCGACCCGTTCTGGGTGGTCACCCGCCACGCGGACATCCTGGAGGTCAGTCGCCAGAATGACCTGTTCCACAGTGGCGATCTAGCCACCACCATCGTCAACAAGGCTACGGACGAGCGAGTTCGCAAACTGACCGGCGGCAGCCCGCATCTGGTGCGCAGCCTGGTGCAGATGGACGCCCCTGACCACCCCAAATACCGCGCCCTAACTCAGGCCTGGTTCATGCCGCCCAATATCCGCGGCCTGGACGAGCGCATCCGCAAGATCGCCCGCGCCTCGGTCGATCGCATGCTGGCCAAGGGCGGAGAATGCGATTTCGTGCGCGAGGTGGCCCTGCACTATCCCCTGCACGTGGTCATGGAGATCCTGGGCGTGCCGGAGGAGGACGAGCCGCGCATGCTGATGCTGACCCAGGAGCTGTTCGGCGCCGCCGACCCAGAACTGGGCCGGCAGTCCGCCGCGCCCTCGGACGAGGATATGGGCTCGATCCAGGCCGTGCTGGCCGACTTCTATCAGTATTTCGCCAAGATCAGCGCCGATCGCCGGGCCAATCCTCGCGACGACCTGGCCACGGTGATCGCCAATGGCCAGATCAACGGCGCGCCCATCTCGGAATTCGAGGCCATGAGCTATTACGTGATCGTAGCCACCGCCGGCCACGACACCACCTCCTCCACCACCGCCGGCGCCCTGTGGGCCCTGTGCGAGAACCCAGACCAGCTGGCCTATCTGAAGGAAGATATCAGCCGCGTGCCCGGCCTGATCGACGAGGCCATCCGCTGGACCACCCCGGTCAAGACCTTCATGCGCTCGGCCACCGCCGACGCCGAGGTGGGCGGGCGCAAGATCGCCAAGGGCGACTGGCTGATGCTCTGCTACGCCTCCGGCAATCGCGACGAGGCGGTGTTCGACGAACCCGGTAAGTTTCGCACCGCCCGCACCCCCAACAAACAGCTCGCCTTCGGCTACGGCGCCCATCTGTGCCTGGGCCAGCACCTGGCCAAGATGGAGATGCGGATTCTGTTCGAGGAGCTGCTGCCCCGCCTGAAATCGGTGGAACTGGCCGGCGAGCCGAAGATGTCCCAGGCGGTGTTCGTCAACGGACCCAAATACCTGCCGGTGCGGTTCGAGGCGGCGTGATGGGGCTCACCTGAATGCCGCAATCCCTCGAAACCCAGCTCGCCGCCTATATCGCCACCCGTCTGCCGGACGCCCGCGATGTCGTCGTCAGCGGCCTGGCGCGCATTTCCGGTGGCGCTTCGCGGGAAACCTATCGCTTTCGCCTGGGCTATCGGGGCGGCGACGGGCAGGCCGTCGAGGAGCGGCTGATCCTGCGCCGCGATCCGCCATCCAGCCTGATCGACACCCAGCGCAGGGTCGAGTTCGCCGCCTATGCCGCCTTCCACGGATCGGCCGTGCCGGTGCCAAAAATGCTGTGGCTGGAAGAGGACGCAAGCCACCTGGGCCATCCGTTCTTCGTCGCCGAGGAGATCGCCGGCTTCGAGGCCGGGCCAATGCTGCTGCAGACGGAGCCCTATCTGGCCTGCCTGCCGACCCTGGCCGAGCGCAAATGGACCATCCTCGGCGAGATTTCCAGGGCCGATCCGGACACGCTCGACCTGATGGGCGCCTTCGAGCGCATCGCCCCGGACGCCTGCTGGAAGCGGGAACTGGACTATTGGGAAGGGGTGATCGACGAGGACGAGCAGGCCCCCCAGCCGATCATCCGCGCCGCCATCCGCTGGCTGCGAGCCAATCCGCCGCCGCCGGCGCAGAAGGTCGGGATGGTCCACGGCGACTATCGCACCGGCAACTTCCTTTATGACACCGAAGGCGGCATCCACGGCATCCTCGACTGGGAGATGGCCCATCTGGGCGATCCCCTGGAAGATCTGGGCTGGAGCCTCAACCGCATCTGGTGCTGGGCCAAGGACGACCGCCGCGGCGGCCTGGTTTCGCGCGAGACCGCCATCGCCATCTGGGAGCGCGCCTCGGGCCTGAAGGCCGACCCGGCCGCCTTGCACTGGTGGGAGCTGTTCAACTGCGTCAAGGGCCAGGGGATCTGGATCTCCAGCGCCAAGGCCTGGATCGATGGCGCAAACCGCGATCCCATTCTGGCCTATTCCGCCTGGTTGATGCTCAACGCGCAGGACCGCGCCGCGCTGGAATTGATGGGCCGCCTATGAAACCCGACATATCCGCCGTCCTGAGCGACATCACCACCCGCCTGGTGGCCGAAATCGCGCCCAATGTGCAGCCCGCCTACCTGGCCAGCTCCCTGGGCCTGTCCGCCGGCCTCCTCTCGGCGATCAACGAGGAGTTCGAGCGGGCGGCTCACCGGCGGGTGGAGGAGAACGCGGCGATCCGGAAGTTGTTCGCTGAGGCGGGCGGTTTGCAGCTACCAATGGATCTGGCCGCGCGCCTGACCAGCTTGGCCGCGAGGCCGGACACCGACCTGAGGGTCAGCGCCCTGGACTCGACGAACGCCGAACTACGCGGTGCGCTGATTGAACTACAGACCGCCCTCGAAGCCCTGGAAGGCCCCGAAGCAAAGGCGTTGGACACTGCAATTTGGGCCGAACTCGCGGCCTCGACACAGCGCCGCAAGCTGGCGGCGGGGAATTTCTAGAGCACCTTGGCGTAATGCCTGAAGCCGGTCTTGGTCGCGACCCGATCATATAGCTTCATGGCTGTCTCATTGGTCTCGTGGGTCAGCCAATAGACCTGCGCGCAGCCCTCGACCTCAGCCGCCGCATAGACGTGCTCGGTCAGAGCCTGCCCGACCCCGCCGCCGCGAATGGCCGGGGCCACGAACAGGTCTTCCAGATAGGCATACGAGTTCCGCGCCCAGGTGGAGCGGTGGGTCAGCCAGTGGACGAAGCCGATCGGCGCGTTGTCCGCGTCGACGGCCACGGCGGCGTGCATGGGCTCGGCCGGATCCAAAAGGCGCGACCAGGTCAGGGCGGTGATGTCGCCTGGGATGTCAGCTGCGTAGAAGGTCAGATAGCCCTGCCAAAGCAGCAGCCAGTCGGCGTGGTCGGCAGCAGCGAGCGGGCGGATCCGGACGGGCATGGGCAGGCTCAACGCTGGCTCGGCCAGGCCAGCCTAAGCGCCAGGGCGCCCATCACCCCGCCGGAGAACCAGCCCATGAAGCGGCCCATGGCCGGGTTCTGTTTCATGCGCTCGGCCAAGCGACCCCCGCCGAAGGCCACAAGGCAGTTGACCAGGGTTCCGGAGGTGTCGAAGGCGACGCCCAGGATCAGGATTTGGGCCCAGGCGGGGCCGGTGTGGCGGGAGACAAACTGGGGCAGGAAAGCGATGAAGAACATCGCCACTTTGGGGTTCATGACATTGGTCAGCACCCCGCGCCGAAAGGCGCTCCAGGCGCTGGCCTCTCGCTGGGCGGCACGCAGGTGCGGCGGATGGCGGATCATGCCGATGGCGATCCACAGCAGATAAGCCGCCCCGGCGTAGCGGATGATGTCGAAGGCCATGGGCCAGGCGGCGAACAGGGCCGTCAGGCCGAACGCCGCCACGCTCATATGGAACAGGGTTCCCGCCCCGATGCCCAGGGCGGCCGCCACGCCCCGCCGAGCCCCGCCGCTGGCGCTCTGAGCCAGGACGAAGGCCATGTCCGGGCCGGGCGCCAGGTTGAGGGCGATGACCCCGGCCATAAACAGCAGAAACAGGTGCGGATCGATCATGGACGGGAAGCCCCCAACGCCGATTTGCGGTTCGCCAGCTTGGCTCAGACGGTCAAGCCTGCAAAGGCGACACCGCCATCCACCGCGATTGTGATCCCCACAGCATAGTCGCCGGCGCGGGAGGCCAGATAGATGGCCACCCCCTGCATGTCCTCGTCCGTGCCGATGCGGCGCGAGGGGATGTGCTTGGCGATTTCGTCGGCATGGTCTCGGGCGTCGCGGTTCATCTCCGAAGCGAAGGCGCCGGGCGCGATGGCGGTGACCACGATGTTGTCGCGGATCAGGGTGGCGGCCATGCGCCGGGTCAGGTGGATGAGGCCGGCCTTGCTGGCGTGATAGGAATAGGTCTCCTGTGGATTGGGCCGGATGCCATCGATGGAGGCCACATTGATCACCTTGGCCGGC
The DNA here is from genome assembly GCA_036494815.1 of Caulobacteraceae bacterium. GTDB lineage: Bacteria > Pseudomonadota > Alphaproteobacteria > Caulobacterales > Caulobacteraceae > Poindextera. The sequence goes on along the minus strand of DASXNV010000072.1, from coordinate 450 downwards.
TGTTCGAAGCTGGCGGCGGCGCGCAGGGGGGCGGCCAGGGCCTGGGTCAGGAAGAAGGGCGACTTGAGGTTCAGGTTCATCACCTTGTCCCAGCCGCTTTCGGGGAACTCTTCGAAGGGCGCGCCCCAGGCGGCGCCGGCGTTGTTGACCAGGATGTCGAGCTTGTCCTCGCGCGCCAGGTAGGCGGCGGTCAACGCCTTGACGCCCTCCACCGTGGAGACGTCCTGCGGCAGGGCGATGCACTTCGGCCCCAGCTCCGCGGCCGTCGCCTCGCAGTCGGCGGCCTTGCGCGAGGAGATGTAGACCTTGTCGACGCCGGCTTCGATATAGCCCTTGACGATCATCTTGCCGATGCCGCGCGAACCGCCGGTGACCAGCGCCGTGCGGCCCTTCAGTGAGAACAGATCGAGCGACATGGCGCCCCTCCCCTTGCTTGGTTTCCGTGAGCGT
>DASXNV010000071.1:0-25814 GCA_036494815.1 Caulobacteraceae bacterium | reverse complement strand
GGCTCGGCGACTTCGGCCGCAGCGGCAACTACTTCGCCCGCCAGATCGCCCGCTGGTCGCAGCAGTACGAGGCCTCCAAGACCGAGCACATCCCGGCGATGGACCGCCTCATCGCCTGGCTGCCGGGCGCGACGCCGCAGGACGAGGAGACGCGCCTGATCCACGGCGACTTCTCGTTCCACAACATCCTGATCCACCCCACCGAGCCCCGCGTCGCTGCCGTGCTCGACTGGGAGCTCTCCACCACCGGCCACCCGCTGGGCGACCTGATGTACCACGCCATGGAATGGTATCGGCCGCCCCACTGCGATGCGCGGGGGACTCTGCGCGACGCCGATCTGGCCGCGCTCGGCATACCCAGCCTCGAGGCCTATGTGACGCTCTATTGCCAGCGGACTGGGCGAGCGCCGGTGGAGAATTTGAGCTTTCACAAGGCCTACAACCTGTTTCGCGTGGCGGCGATCGTCCAGGGCATCGTCGGCCGGGCGCGCGACGGCACGGCCAACGCCGCCAACGCCGCCGAGCAGGCCGCGCGCGTGCGGCCCCTGGCCGAGGCCGCCTGGACCTACGCCCAGGAGGGCGGTGCGGCCTGATGTTCAAGGGACAGGAGAGCCAAGTGACCCCAACTGCGCACCGTCAATGGGTGGTCGCCGACCGCCCCCTTGGCCGCGAGCTGCGGTCTTCCGACTTCCGCCTGGAAGCAGCGCCGGTCACCGAGCCGGGAGAGGGCGAGGTGCTGATCAAGACCCTCTACCTTAGCTTCGATCCGGCCCAGAAGAGTTGGATGGAGAACGTCGCGGGCTACATGAAGCCGGTGGGTATCGGCGGCGTGATGCCGGGACATGGCGCGGGCAGGGTGCTGGCGTCCCGCCACCCGGACTTCGCGGTCGGCGACCTGGTTCAAGGCCTGATCGGTTGGCGCGATTATGTCGTGATCGATGGCTCCGGGATTGCGAAGATTCCGACCGGCGCCTCTGTCACCGCCGCACTGAGCGTACTCGGCACCACCGGCAAGACCGCCTATTTCGGCCTGCTGAATGTGGGCAAGCCCAAGGCGGGCGATACCCTGGTCATTTCAGGCGCGGCCGGGGCGACCGGTTCCGTGGTTGGCCAGATCGGCAAACTGTCTGGCTGCCGGGTGATCGGCATCGCCGGCGGGCCGGAGAAATGCGCCTGGCTGACCGAGGAGCTCGGGTTCGACGCGGCCATCGACTACAAGGCCGAGAAGGTCCGCTCACGCCTGAGAGCGCTGTGCCCGGACGGCATCGATGTGATGTACGACAATGTGGGCGGCGAGATCCTCAACGACTGCCTGGCGCGGATCGCGGTTGGCGCGCGGGTGGTGATCTGCGGTGGCATCAGCCGCTACAACGCCGATGCGCGCGATCCCGAGCAGATGCCGCCGGGGCCCCGCAACTATTTCAACGTGGTGTTCACCGGCGCGAGCATCCAGGGCTTTCTTCTGGGTCACTACGCCCGAGAATTTCCCGTCGCCGAGGCTCGGCTGGCTCGGTGGGTGGAGGCGGGCGCCATCAAGTACAAGGAAGACATGATCGAAGGCTTCGAGCGCGCGCCGGAAGCCCTGCTGCGGCTGTTCGCGGGCCAGAACTTCGGCAAGCAGATGCTCAAGGTGGCGGAGACTTGACGTCATGGCGTCCGCGCCTGACAAACGCCGTGTCATCGTCACCGGCGCGGCGCGAGGCATCGGCCTCGCCTGCGCCCAGCGCTTCGTTGCGGACGGCGCCCGCGTTCTGCTGGTGGACCGCGACCAAGCGGCGGGAGAGGCGGCGGCCACGGATCTGGCGGCTGAATTCCATCTGGCGGATGTGGCGCTTTCCAACCAGTTGCCGCCGATCGTGGAGCACGCCGTGAAGGCTTTTGGTGGGGTGGATGTCCTGATCAACAATGCCGGGATCGCGCCCCAGGCTGATTTCTTCGACCTGACCGAGGAGGAATTCGACCGGGTCATGGCGGTCAATCTCAAGGCCGTCTTCCTGCTCAGCCAGGCGGCGGCGCGGCGGATGCGCGATCAGGCGACCGGAGGGGCGATCGTCAACCTGTCGTCGATCAACGCCGTGCTCAACATCCCCGATCGGCTTGCCTATTGCGTGTCCAAGGGGGGCGTGGCGCAACTAACCCGCAACTGCGCCATTGCGCTCGCGCCGCTCGGCATCCGCGTGAACGCCATCGGCCCGGGAACCATCGCCACCGAGATGGCGGTCGGAGCCAGCCTGGACGGCGCGATGTTGCGTGCGGTGCAGGCGCGCACGCCGTTGGGGCGGCTAGGCCAGGCCTCTGAGATAGCCGCTATCGCCGCCTTCCTGGCCAGTGACGAGGCCTCGTACATCACCGGGCAGACGATCTATGCCGACGGCGGGCGCCTGGGCCTGAACTACACCATGCCGATAGCGTCCGGGTGAATACAGCATAGCTTGAGTTCTGTTGAGGGTAATCCGGAATCAATATTTACAGATCCGGAACTGGCGGTCCCGGTCGGTAGATTTTCCACCGACTTCGCCGCCAGCCTTTTCGATCCACTCTCGCGACATGGCAGGCGCGATCCGACTTGACATTCTATAGATCATGATCATGATCATGCTGGATAACAAAGAATGGTTCGAAGCCAGCCAGCAGACAATCAACTGTTTCTACGACGAAATTGAAGACCCTTCGGCTCAGCCAAGCAAACGGGGTCGCGAATTTTTTCGCTTCGTGGCGGTTCAAACGGCTTGGATGGAACGGCGCGCCCGAAGCGATCGGGTCGCCATTCAAAGAAAACAAGGGTGGAAACATGTCTAACCAAACAAGCGGCGCCAGTGCGATCAGAAGTAGCGTGGCCATGGGGGTCCTGGCGATCGGGGCCGGCCTTCTGGTGGCTCCTGGCTTCGCCTTGGCTCAGACGGCTCCGGCCCCGGACGCTTCGGGGCAGGTCCAGGAGGTGATCGTCACCGCGACCCGGCGCGAGGAAGCCCTCAGCCACGTCCCCATCGCCGTGACCGCCTTGAGCGGATTGCAGGTCAAGGAAGCCCACATTGGCAATTTCCTCGACCTGCCGGCCATGGTGCCGGGCGCGACCTTCGTCAGCACCAAGGGCCAGAGCACGGCCAGCATTCAAATTCGCGGTCAGAGCGCGACCAATGACGCGCCGGCGCTGGAAGTCCCGGTCGGGATCTTCATGGACGACATCTACTACGGAACCCTGGCGTCGTTCGATGCCGACTTCTTCGATATCAGCCAGATCGCCGTACTACGCGGGCCTCAGGGCACGACCTTTGGGCGCAACGTGGTGGGCGGCGCGCTGCAGATCACCAGTAACAGGCCGAGGCTCGGCGTGACTGACGGCGAAACCAACCTTACCGCGGAGACCTATACCGGCGGCGGAGTGCCCACCTCGCCTGGCTTCGAGAGCCAGGGCTTCTTCAACCTGGCGACCAGTCAGAACACCGCCGCCCGCATCGCCTACAGCGTGAAGGACGACGGTGGCTATATGCACAACTATGTCACCGGGCATAATCTGAGCGATCAGAAGAGTTTCGCTCTCCGGCCGACTTTCCTGTGGCAGCCGACAGACGACCTTAAACTCCAGGCCATGCTGTCCTACGTCCACGAGGATGAATACGCCTCAGGCTATCACTTCTTCGGCCAAGGCTCACAGGTGGCGAGCGCCCAGGCCATATCGACAAGTCCGTGGGCGAGCTTCCAGGATGTCGACGGAACCAATAAACGGAGTATTTTCGCGGCGCAGGGGCGCGCGGACTGGAGCAGGAGCTTCGGCACGCTGACCTCGATCACCAGCTACCGCCTGTTGCACGCCTTTTATGTGGATGACGGCGACAATGGGCCTCAGCCGGCCAACAACAACAGCGTCAACGCCAGTGACGAATATCAGTTCAGCCAGGAATTCCGCCTGACCTCGCCCAGCGGGCGGCGGCTGGAATATGTTTCAGGCCTTTACTACGACTTCGAGAACATCAAGAAGGCTATCACCTTCGGCTTCAACGGGACCATCCCCGGCAATCTGCTTGGGGTGTTCACCGGCGGGAAGCTGCAGAACCAGATCGCGGTCGGCGACGCACATGTGACGACAGTCGCGCCGTTCGCCGAGGGCAAGTACCATTTCACCGACCAGATCGCCCTGACCGTCGGCGGGCGCGTGACCTATGAAGACAAGACCGCCTATACCGACCATATCGGTTCTTCGGTCTTCTATGGCGCGGGCTTTGACGCCACCGGCCTGCACCATGCCTGGGCCGCTTTCACGCCCCGCGCCATCCTCGAATACAAGCCCACCAGCAACCTGCTCTTCTATGGCAGCGCTTCGACAGGGTTCAAGGGCGGCGGCTGGTCACTGACCAGCACCAGCCTGGCCAAGGCGATGATCCCGCTGAAGCCAGAGCGCAGCACCAGCTATGAGCTTGGCGCCAAGCTTCAGCTGTTCGAGCATCGGCTGTCGGTGAACACGGCGATCTATCAGGCGGACACCAAGGACCTGCAGGTTCGCTCATTGGTGGGACCCGTGCTGACCGACACCAACGCGGGCAGCGAGCGAGTGAGGGGCGTCGAGGTCGAGTCGGTCCTGAAGCCTTTCCACAACGCCGAGCTTGGCCTGAACTACGCCTATACCGACGCGACCTATACGAAGTTCAACGGCTGCGCGGCGGGCGGGGTGAGTTGCACCGGCGATATCGCGCCCTATGTGCCCAAGAACGATGTTCACCTATTCGCCCAATACCGCTTTGATCTTGGCGATGGGGGAGCCGTTACCGCCCATGTCGACGATGAGTGGGCCGGCCGCAGCCAGGTGAGCCCCCTGAACAGCTCCCAGCCGCTCGCGGTGCCGTTCACGGAAAAGAAGGGCATACTCAACGGGTCCTTGACTTACGAACCCGTCAACACCCGGTGGCGCGTGCAACTCTGGGCTAAGAACCTGACCAACACCGCTTATATGGCCGCACCCTCCAATTACTATTTCTACTTCCTGACCGCGGCCGAGTACGGAGCCGGCCTCAGGGAGGTGGATCGAGGGGTCATCAACCCGCCGCGGCAGGTCGGAATGACGCTCACCTACAAGTTCGAATAGGCGTGTTGTCGCCTGGAGAAATCCTTGAAACATTCGAACCAAATTGCCGCCGGCCCGGGCGCCGCCCGCTACGGCCTGTTCGTGCTCTTCGTGGTGGCGCTGTTCAACTATATCGACCGCTCCATCGTCTCGGTGCTGCAGGTTCCGATCAAGCACGACCTGCACCTGTCCGACACCCAGCTTGGCGCGATCACCGGCCTGTCCTTCGCCCTGGTCTACACCACCCTGGCCATCCCCATCGCTCGCCTTGCGGACGTGACCGTGCGCAAGCGGCTGATCGCCGTGGCCTTGGCCATCTGGAGCGGCATGACCGCGCTCAGCGGGCTGGCCACTGGCTTTCTGATGCTGGTGGGCTTTAGGCTGGGCGTGGCCTTTGGAGAGGCGGGATGCGTGCCGGCCACCCATTCGATGATCTCCGACTACTATCCGCGCAGCCGCCGCGCCTCCGCCCTGGCGCTGTGGGGGCTGTCGTCTCCCGCCGGGGTGATGATCGGCTTTTTCTCGGGCGGCTGGCTGACCCAGGCCTTGAATTGGCGCCTGGCGTTCCTCATCGTGGGCGGCCTTGGAGTGGCGCTGGCGCCCCTGGTGCTGACCATGCGCGAGCCACGACGGGGGCAGTCGGATCCTGCTATCCTGGCCAAGGCCGAGCCGATCCCCTTGCCGGTGGTCATCGCCACCCTGTGGAGGCTGAAGTCGTTCCGCTGGCTCGCTGTCGGCGGCGCGTTGACGGCCTATGTGCAGCTGTCGATGCAGACCTGGGACGCGCCCTTCTTCGCCCGGGTCCACCACATGCCGATCCGGGACGTAGCCTTCTATCTGGCCCTGATGTTCGGCCTGGGCGGCGGAGCGGGCCAGATGGCCGGGGGCTATGTGGCCGACCTGCTGGGGCGGCGCGATCGTCGTTGGTACCTGTGGCTGCCTGGTTTGGCTGGTCTGGCCCTGATCCCCGCGGCTGCGGCCCAGCTCCTGGCCCCATCGGCCATGGCCTCGGTCTGGTTCGGCTTCGGCCCGGCCGTCCTGACCATGGTCTATTTCGCGCCGATCGTGGCGGTGGCCCAGTCGCTGGTTGCGGCGCCGATGCGCGCCTTCACCACCGCGACCCTGGTGCTGGTGGTCAATCTGATCGGCCTTGGCCTGGGTCCGCTATTCACCGGGGCGATCAGCGATCTTTTGACCAGCCGCTACGGCCTGGGCGCGGACGGATTGCGCTACGCGATGCTGAGCGCCCTGGTCTGCGCGCCGGCCGCCGCCTTCGCCTTCTGGCGTTCGGCCAAGTGGGTGATGCAGGAGCTGCCGGAAGATCTGGGCGCCGCGGTCGCTAGCTCCACTGAATCTTCTCGCCGATCTTCCGCGGCCAGTAGGCCTTGAAGTCCTCGGCCACGTGTTTGACGTGGTCCGCCATCAGCTGACCGGCCTTGTCGACCTTGCCGGCGATGATCGCCTGGGCGAGTTGGCTGTGGTCGTGGACGATGCGCTCCTCCAGATGCCCCCGCTCGGTGACGCTGAGCACGTGCTCGGTGACGATATAGCCAATCGACTGGAGGATCAGGGCCAGGACCGGATTGTCGGCCAGCTGGGCCACGCGTTCATGGAAGTCCAGGCCTTCGTCGATCGCCCATTTGCCATGGTCGCCACCGTGATCTTCCGACAGGAATGGCGACAGCGACGCCTTGACCCGCGCCCGGTCGGGATTGGCGGCCGCCAGCCGCGCCAGCATCGGTTCCGCCGCCATCCAGGCGTCCAGCAGCTCATCATAGGTCGAGCCTGTCATGTGCAGATAGAGGGTCAGGGTGCGCGCCAGGTTGCCCGGCAGCACCCGCCCGACCACCGTGCCTGAGCCGGGGCCGGGGCGGATGGCGATCAAGCCCTGCACCTCCAGCAGGCGCAGCGCTTCGCGCAAGGACGAGCGGCTGACCCGGTACTGCACCAGCATCTCGGCTTCCAGCGGCAGTCGATCGCCGGGCTTGAGGCCCTGGGAGACGATGTTGCGGACGATCTCGAGCGCGACGATCTCCGATGTCTTGGACGTGCGCCGTGTCATCGCCCAACCGGAGGCGATCGGCGGCACGACGGCGAACGGCGGCGTGTCCTGTTTCTTCTCGCTTTTCCTTGGCGGCATTGGCTCAGATTTCCATGGCTCACGTCGTTCCAGCGGCGGGCCTGCGGTTCGTGTCCATCATGCCCCCAAGTCCTTGCTTAGAGCACATGCACCCTCCGCGCCAGTTCGCTGAGATTGACAAACAAATCCCCGAGTTCATAATGATGATTATAACGGATAAACATTGATCCAGGTCAATGGCGATCGTTTTTCGAACCCCGGCGCGTGTGGGCCCGGCAGTTACGGAAACCGGCGGTCCGACCCAGGAAACGTGTGGCGAAGGCGCAGTGTCAGTGATGCGGGAATCAACAACGGCCGGCGAAACCATGATCCGCCCGGACGGGCGCGCGCCCTTGGCTGACGCCCGCAGGCCCGGCCCGCGGCGCGGGCCACTGGCGGGGGTTCGGGTGACCGATTTCTGCTGGATGGGGGTCGGGGCTTGCGCCACGCGCCTGTTGGCCGACTTCGGCGCCGAAGTGATCCGCATCGAGGACCGTAACCGGCTCGACATGCCGCGCCGCCTGCCGATCTACAAGAACGATCCGCGCACCTATGGCGAGGAAGACGCCAATCCCGACCCCAACAAGGGCGGCCTGTTCAACAACTACAATCGCAACAAGCTGGCCGTGACCATCAATATGCGCTCGCCCAAGGGCCGCGCCCTGGCTGACCGCCTGATCGCCTCGTCCAGCGTGGTCACCGAGAACTTCGCGCCTGGCGTGATGGAGCGCTGGGGCTTGGTCTATGAACGGCTGAACCAGCTGTCGCCCAATGTGATCTATGCGCGGATGAGCGGCTTTGGCCACTCCGGCCCCCACGCCGAGTACCGCAGCTATGGTCCGGTGGTGCAGGCGGTCAGCGGCCTTTCGCATATCAGCGGCCTGCCGGGGGAGGAGCCCTCCGGCTGGGGGCTGTCCTACATGGACAATGAGGCCGCCTTCTTCAACGCCTCGGCCCTGATGATGGCCATCTATCATCGCAACCTGACCGGCGACGGAGCCGAGATCGACGTCTCGGCCGTGGAGGCGGGGATCAATCTTCTGGGTCCGGTCATGCTGGATGTTTCGGTCAATGGCCGTTCCACCCGCGGGCCGGACTTTCCCGCCGGCAACCGGCTGGAGCATCCCGATGCGGCTCCCCACGGGGTCTATCCCTGTGTCGGCAAGGACCGCTGGATCGCCATCGCTGTGTTCGACGAGGTCGAATGGCGCGCCCTGGTCTCGCTGATCGGCGCGGCCGATTGGACTGCCGACCCGCGTTTCGCCACCCAGGCGGCCCGTTTCGCCAACCAGGACGCCCTCGACGCCCGCATGGCCCAATGGACCCGGGACAAGGACCGCTACGAACTGATGCACGCTCTGCAGGCCGCCGGCGTCGCCGCGGGCGCGGTGCAGACTGCCGAAGACACCAATGACAATGACCCGCAGATCGCCGGCCGGGGCCTGTTCTTCGAAATGGACCATCCGGTGATCGGCGAGGCGCGGTTCGAGGGCACGCCGATTCAGTTCAGCCGCACGGTGCAGGAGAACTGGCGCTCCGGCCCGCTGCTGGGCGAGGACAACGCCTTTGTGTTCAAGGAGCTTCTGGGTGTGGCGGATGATGAATATGACGACATGGTCGCCGATGGGACGCTCTAGATCATGAACGCGCCCCATCCCTTCGCCCACCGCACCGCGGGCCTGCCCCATCCCCTGACCGGCCTGAAAGTGGTCGAACTGGCCGAGGATCCCGGCGGCGAGCTGACCGGCCGGCTGCTGGCCGAAATGGGCGCCGAAGTGGTCAAGGTCGAAGGCCCCCAGGGCTCGCCCACGCGCGCCGTCGGTCCCTACGCCAAGGGGCAGGTCGGCCCGGAGACCAGCCTGAATTTCTGGTTCTACAATTCCAACAAGCGGAGCGTGGTCGCCGATCTCGCCACGCCCCAGGGCATGTCCGCCCTGTACGGCCTGCTGGCCGGCGCCGACATCTTCATCTCGACCCTGCAGCCCAAGGCGTTGAAGGCCTTGGGCCTGGATCTGGCGGCTCTCATCGAGACCTATCCGCGCCTGATCGTGCTGTCCGTGACGGCCTTTGGCCTGACCGGCCCCTGGGCGGACTACAAGTCGTCGGATCTCGTGGCCCTGGCGGCCGGCGGGCCGCTGAACAGCTGCGGCTATGACGACCATTCGATCCCGCCCATTCGTCCGGGGGGCAATCAAGCCTATCACACCGTCGCCAGCTTCGCGCAGATCGGGGTCATGCTGGCCCTTCTGGAGCGGCAAAAGTCCGGCCTGGGGGACCTGCTGGACATCTCCATGCACGAGGCCTGCGCGGTCAATGTGGAGCTGGCCAATCCGTTCTGGTTCTATCCGAGAGTCCACATCCACCGGCAGACCTGCCGCCACGCCCAGCCATCGCCGACCCAGCCGGCCCTGTTCCGCTGCGCCGACGGCCGCTTCGTCTATTTCGCCCTGATCCTGTCGGAGCCCAAGGCGTGGCGCAGCCTGGTGAGCTGGCTGGACGAGAAGGGCATGGCCGCCATGCTCACCGATCCGGAATACAGTGAAATCAAGTTTCGCCAGGACAATTTCCACCTGGTCCAGGAGGTGGTCGAGTGCTTCTTCCTGGTCCACGATTCCGAGCAGATGTACAAGGAAGGCCAGGCGGCCGGCTTGCCCATCGGCGTCCTCAACGCGCCGGAAGACCTGTTCGCCGACGAGCATCTGCAGGCGCGCGACTTCTTTGTCGAAGTCGAGCACGAGGGGGTGGGCAAGGTCGCCTATCCGGGGCCGATCTATCGCTTTTCGTCCTTCTGCGAGGTGGAGCGCAAGGCGGCGCCAAAGCTCGGCGAACACACAGAGACGCTTCTGTCCCAGGACGCCGTGTCATGAACGTGATCGACGATGAAACCGCCTTCGCCGGCCGCGACAAGACCGCGGTGGTCGGGATCGGCCAGACCGCCTTCACCCGCAACTCCGGGCGCAGCGTGCTGTCCCTGGCCACCGAGGCGTCCCTGAAAGCCTTGGCCGATGCGGGCCTGACTGTGGACGACGTGGACGGCATCGTCCGCTGCGGCGACGATGCGGTGACCCCCTACACCCTGGCCGCGGCCATGGGGGTCAAGAACCTGGCCTATTGGGGCGACACCGGCCCGGGCGGGGTGGCGCCCTGCATGATGATGGGCTTGGCCATGGGCGCCGTCCTGTCCGGCCAGGCCAAGACCGTGATCGCCTTTCGCTCGCTCAATGGCCGCTCCGAGACGCGCCTGGGGTCGGGCGGCCAGCGGGCGGGCGCGCAGATCGTCGGCGGCCACGGGACCTATGACGAATATTTCCTGCCCTATGGCCTGTTGAGCGCCGGCCAGACCTTCGCCCTGATGACCCGCCGGCACATGCTGGAATATGGCACGACCAGCGAGCAGTTGGGCGCCGTTGCCATGACCTGCCGCGAGCACGCCAATCAGACGCCGCACGCGATCATGCACGGCAAGCCCATGGGCCTGGACGACTACCTGGCCTCGCGGATGATCTCCACGCCGCTGCGGCTGTTCGACTTCTGCCTGGAGTCCGACGGCGCCTGCGCCGTGGTGATCACCAGCGCCGAGCGCGCCAGGGACCTGGCCAGGCCGCCGGTCCTGATCCGCGCCGTGGCCGGCGGCGCGCCCCTCAACCACCGCGCCGGGATGATGTTCCCCGTGGTGACGCGGGAGGACATGACCGAACTGGGGGGGCGCCAGGGCGGCGAGACCCTGTGGCGTCGGGCCGGGGTTGGGCCGCAGGAGATGGACATCGCCCAGATCTATGACTGCTTCACCATCAGCGTCATCCTGCAGCTGGAGGCCTATGGCTTCTGCGGCAAGGGCGAGGGTGGGGCTTTCGTCGAGAGCGGCGCGATCAAGCAGAACGGCAGCCTGCCGATCAACACCGGCGGCGGCCACATGTCCGAGGCCTATGTCCATGGCATGAACCACATCGTCCAGGCCGTGCGCCAGCTGCGCGGCGAGGCCGACATGCAGATCAAGGACGCCGAGCTCTGCCTTTGCACCGGCGGCCCGCTGCCGGTGGGCTCCAGCGTCGTATTCCGAAAGGCCGCGTGATGGGCGCCGAGACGATCAACGCCATTCTGCCCAATGTGGCCGACCGCGAGACCCAGGGCTTTTTCGATGCGGCCGCACAGGGGCGGCTGGTGGTCCGCGCCTGCAAGACCTGCGACCACGCCATCCACCCGCCGACAGAGCATTGCCCCTATTGCGGCGGCTGGGACACGGCCTGGCGTGACGCCAAGGGGACTGGCCGGCTGCACAGCTGGACCGTGGTCGCCCACCAGATCCACCCGGCCTTTCCGGTCCCGTTCACCCTGGTGGTGGTGGAGCTGGACGACGCGCCCGAGGTGCGGCTGATGGGGCGGCTGGACGGCGCGCCGGACCTTTCCGAAGGCATGCCCATGCAGGTCTGGTTCGAGACCCTCGAACCGGGCGTGACCCTGCCGCAGTGGCGCGTGGCCTGAACATTTACTCAATGGAGGACCCCGTGACCGCCAGGCGCACGATCGGCATCACCACCTACGACTATTCCCCCCAGGACATGCTGAACCTGGCCGTCAACGCCGAACGCCTGGGCTTCGAGGGGCTGTGGTTCGGCGAGCACTATGTGATCCCCGAGCACTATGAGGGCCATCACCCCTCGCGCAAGGAGACGCCCAAGGATCAGAACGACGCCCGCGACAAGGCGATCATCGGCGACAGCGTGCGCATCTACGACCCCTGGTTCCTGCTGGGCGCGGTGGCGGGGGCGACCAAGCGGCTGAAGATCGGAACCGCCATCTGCATCGTGCCCATGAACAATCCCCTGATCCTGGCGCGGCATACGGTGACCGCCCATGACGTCTCCGGCGGCCGCTTCCTGCTGGGCGCCGGCGCGGGCTGGCTCAAGGAGGAGTTCGACGCCATCGGCGTGCCGTTCAACGAGCGTGGCGCGCGGCTGGACGAGACCCTGGCCATCCTCAAAAAGGCCTGGGCCGGCGGGTATTTCGCCCACGAGGGCAAGCATTTCCGCTTCGAGTCCTTGCAGATCTCGCCCCATCCGGTGCGTGTGCCCCTGGTCTGCGGCGGCAATACCGGACCGGCCCTGCGCCGGGTGGCCGAGATCGCCGACGCCTGGATCAACTCGGCCATGATCAGCCTGGACGAGGCCCGGTCCCTGCGTGACGTGATCGAGAAGGAAAGGGCGGCGCGCGGAACCTCGGCGCGGCCGTTCGATTACTATGTGCGGCCGGAAAGCGCCGATCCGGGCGAGGTGGAAAGCTTTTTCGCCGCCGGGTTCGAGAACGTGGTTCTGTGGGGGCCGAACGTCTGGCCCAATGACGAGGCGATTCCGCTCGAGCACAAGGTCGCCGGCCTGGAGCGGGTCGCCAAGAGCCTCGGCCTCGGCCTCGCCGCCGCGGCCTGACCCAAGGAGTTTTCGCCCATGGACCTCAAACCTGGATCGCGCTGGAAGAGCGCCGTCTGTTCCGCCGAGGCCGTGGTGGTGCGCCCGGCCAGCGGTCCCGTGATACTGGAATGCGGCGGCCAGCCCATGCTGGCCCACGCCGCCGAACGCCCCGAGGGCCTGGCGCCGGCGCCGGGCCACGCCGCCGGCAGCCTGCTCGGCAAGCGCTATGTCGATGAGGCCTCCGGCCTGGAGGCCCTGTGCAGCAAGGCCGGTGACGGGTCCTTGTCGGTCGACGGCCGTCCCATGCAGGTCAAGGAAGCCAAGAAGCTTCCGTCGTCGGACTGAGCGTCGATGAACACGGCGCTTCTGTTGGAAATGATCGCCGACGGCCTGGGCGATCGCCCCGCGATCGGCTTGGCCGATGCGGCGGTCAGCTATGCCGAGCTGCTGGCCCGCGCCCGGGCGGGGGCGGCCTGGCTGAGCCAATATGACGGCGGAACCGTGGCCTATCTCGGCCTCAATGGCCCCGGGCTTCCGGTGGCGGTGTTCGCCAGCGGGGCCCTGGGGCGCTCCTTCGCGCCGCTGAACTACCGGCTGACCGACGCGGACCTGCGCCGCATCCTGGCCCGCACCGCGCCCTCGGTGGCCATTGTCGACGACGACATGCTCGCACGCGCCCAAGGGGTCGACGGTGTGGCTGTCGTTTCCCGCAGCGCCTTCGCCGCCGCCTGCCTGGATCCGGCCAATCGCGCGGCGGGGCTCGCCGAAGCCGATCCCGACGTCGCCGTCCTGCTGTTCACCAGCGGCACCACCGGCGAGCCCAAGGCCGCCATCCTGCGCCACCGCCACCTGGCGTCCTATGTCATCTCCACCGTGGATTTCATGGGCGCCGAAGAGGGCGAGGCCGCCCTGGTCAGCGTGCCGCCCTACCATATCGCCGGCATTTCGGCGGTGCTGAGCAATGTCTATGCCGGGCGCCGGATCGTGCATCTGCCGGCCTTCTCCCCCGAGACCTGGGTCGAGGCCGCCGCCGCCGAGGCCATCACCCACGCCATGGTCGTCCCCACCATGCTCGGCCGCATCCTCGATGTGCTGGAGGCGCGGGGCGAGGCCCTGCCGGCCCTTCGCGCCCTGTCCTATGGCGGCGGGCGCATGCCGCCGGCGGTGATCGAGCGCGCCCTGCGCCTCTTGCCCCAGGTCGATTTCGTCAACGCCTATGGCCTGACCGAAACCAGCTCGACCATCGCCGTGCTCGGCCCGGACGACCACCGCGCCGCCCGGGACGGCGCCGACCCCAAGGCCAAGGGCCGCCTCGCCTCGGTCGGCCGTCCCCTGCCGGGCCTGGAGGTGGAGATCCGCGATCCCGGCGGCCGCCCGGTTCCGGTGGGAACGGCCGGCGAGGTCTGCGTGCGCGGCGAGCAGATTTCCGGCGAATATGTGGGCCGCAAGCTGATCGGCGACGACGGCTGGTTCCATACCCGCGACAGCGGTTTCCTGGACCAGGACGGCTATCTGTTCCTGGAAGGCCGCATGGACGACGTTATCGTCCGCGGCGGCGAGAACATCTCCCCCGGCGAGATCGAGGACGTGCTGCGCCAGCACCCGGCCGTGGCCGACGTGGCGGTCCTGGGCCTGCCCGACGACGAGTGGGGCGAACTGGTCGCCGCCGTCATCACCCCCCGCGGCGAGCCGGACCCCGAGGCGCTGCCCGAGGCGCTGAGAGCCTTCGTCCGCGAACGCCTGCGCTCCACCAAGGTCCCCCAGGTGATCCGCTTCCAGGCGGAGCTGCCCTACACCGAGACGGGCAAGCTGCTGCGGCGGGTGTTGAAGGCGGGGTTTGTGGGCGGGTGAGGAAGCGTTTGGCGCAGCGCCACCGTAATTCGAGCGCTTGCGCAGCCTCCGCTGGCGGCGGCCAGGGGCGCGCACCCACGACACACCTCGCCCGAAGGGAGAGGGAGGGGCCCGCGCCAAAAGGCGTGGGAGGGTGAGGGGTTGCGCGGGTTCAGGACAAATCTGAGAGGCCATATCCCCTCAACCTCCCACCGCTACGCGGCGGGCCCCTCCTTCTCCCTCTGGGAGAAGGGTGCTCATCCCGACCCGCGCCTGGGCCGGCTTTGCGCCGCGCCCCAGCTAGACTCCAGCCAGGGCGGCCGAACCTCCCCGAACCGATAGGCGTCCCCGCCGGGCTCATCCTCATCCTCGCCCTCGTCGTCAGGGCCTTCGTCCTCATCCACAGCGCCCCTGGCCGCCACGACCTTCGGCCCCAGCCCCAGATCGTAGCGGATCTCGGCGATCACCTCGTCGATCGGCCTCGCCAGGAAGTCGATGGTGTTGACCGCCACGTCCAGCCGCACGTCCAGATCGCGCAGCAACCGCTCGCGATCGCCTCTGGCCGTCTCGACCTCGATCGCCGCCGTCAGCCTGCCCGCCATTTCGCTCTTGCGGCACAGGGCCTGGACCCGCGCCAGGACGCGCTCACGGCGCGCCGGATCCATCGGCTCCATCTGCGGCCCGTCCGCCGGCGCCACACCGGCCTTCGCGGCCACGGGCTGCCGCCGCTGCTGACGCAGTTGCGCGTTCAGCGCCACAGTCTGGCGCACCGCCCGCGACACCCGCGCAGAGGCCTGCTGCGGATCGCGGCCCGCCTCGTGGTCGGCAGCCTTCGCCGCCTCCCGCCGCAACAGGACCCGCGCCAGCTCCATGCCGATCTCGGCCAGCTCCTTCAGCATCGGCCCATGCCAATCATCCCTATCCGGTGAGGGATCGGCTGCTGTGGCGTCAGGGAAGGAGGTTGCGTGAAGAACCGCCTGTCGGTCGCGCCGATGACCCGCATCACGGCGACGCAGGATGGCCGAGCTACTGAGACGATGACCCGCTACTATGAGCGTTTCGCTCAGGGCGGCTTCGGGACGGTCATCACCGAAGGCATCTACACCGATCAGGCCTTCTCACAGGGCTATGTGCACCAGCCCGGCATGACCGACGAGGCGCAGGCCGCCGCCTGGAAGCCCGTGGTCAGCGGCATCAAAGCGCACGGCGCGCTGGCCATCGCCCAATTGTTGCATGCTGGAGCGCTCAGCCAGGGCAACCGCTTTCGCGACACCACGGTGGGACCGTCTCCGCTCCAGTCGAAAGGCGAGCAGATGGCGTTCTATCACGGTAAGGGCCGCTCCGGCCTGCCGGCCGCGACCACGGAGACACAAATCTTCGAGGCCATCGCCGGTTTCGCGGAATCCGCGGTCCGCGCCATCGAGGTGGCCGGGTTCGATGCGATCGAGATCCATGGCGCGAATGGATACCTTCTCGACCAGTTCCTGACCGACTACGCCAATAGCCGAACGGATCGATGGGGCGGCGCCACGGAGAACCGGGTGCGGCTTGTCTTGGAAACCTTCAAGGCGGTGCGCGCAAAGGTCGGCGACAAGGTGCCGGTTGGCGTCCGCATCTCACAAGGCAAGGTGAACGACTACCTTCACAAGTGGGCCGACGAGGAGCGTGATGCCGAAGTCATCTTCGGCGGCCTCGCCGACGTCGGCGCCGACTTCATCCATGTTACGGAATTTGAGGCCTGGAAGCCGGCTTTTGCTTTGGGAGGCCCATCCTTGATGCGCCTCGCCAAGCGCTACGCGCCCAAGGCAACGATCTTGGCCAATGGCAGCCTGCACAACATCGAGCAGGCGGTCGCCGCACTTGATGACGGCGCTGACATTATCACCATCGCCCGTGGGGCCTTGGCCACCCCCGACCTACCGAGGCGCTTGGCCGATCGCCGCCTCCTCAACGACTTCGACCCGACGATCCTCGGGCCGATCGCCAACATCAAGGAAACCGAGTTAGCGATGTAGCGGCGTGGTGCTCCCAATTAGGGTCTTAGGACCGCTGCGTGCGTGGGGCGGTCGCGCGCCAATCGAAGGAATGACCGGAGCGACGTGCTCTGGATTTAGGGCCGCCGCAGATGTGTGGCAGGTACAACAATTGGAGCGATGAGCGCTATGAATAGTGTCGCAATATTCTGGATGCAGCTTGTCACGAGTGTTGTCGTTTTTAGCGCCGTGGCGGCGTGGTACGCCTGGCCGTCACTGACCAAAATAAGTCGTAACAATGCACTAACTCTTCTGCTCTTTGTAAACGTTCCTCGATATGTGGGCATGACTCTTTTAGTTGTGGGTATGGTTGGTGCGGATATACCTATAGGTTTCCGTTCGAGCGCCGCTTATGGAGATCTCTTAGAAGCGGCTCTAGCCTTCATTTCTATCTTCGCTCTACGTAGGGATTGGCGCTTTGCCGTTCCTCTGGTGTGGTTGACCAACACGTGGGGCTTCGTGGACTTGCTGAACGGGGTGCGCGGCGTCGTGCAGTTGAACGTGCCGCGCTTCAACCTAGGCACCTTTTGGTATGTCTATACTTTCTACGCCCCGCTAGTAATTGTATCGCATGTGATGATTTTTTTAGTGCTGGTCAAGTCAAGCTCTTGGAAGAAAGAGGCGAGGCGCTAATGAACGCCGCCGGGATCTGCGCGAGAGGTCCGTTGCCACAAGGGCAGGCTGTTGGCGCGTTCGCTTCCCGGCAATGCTTACTTCGGTGAGACGAAAGGCGGCCGACTTAGTCGGCCTTGTCGGCGAGCACTGTGGCTTGCTGAATCCTGGGGGGGACCGCGAGCAACTCGTCGGCCTTGCTCATCAAGGCCGCGGCAATGGGGCCGTTGAGATGGGCCTGTCGGCCGGGTTCGCCCTCGAAGGTGTCAAATATCGCGAACCGGTCGGCGTCCAGCTGCACCGCATACCAGGTCAGGGTAGCGGGCTCTTGGATCGCGAGAGCGCGCGCGCTCGCCAGGAACCGGGCGACCTCGGCGGACTTGTCCGGCTTGGCTTGCAGTTCGACGAGAAGAGCGACCTTGGTCATGGCGTTTTCCTGTGTCTGGACCTCATGCGAAAGGTCACCATTGTGATTTAGATCACACGCTCTAAAACACAACGGCAGACAACACGAGTCACGACCGACCGTCATGCCGCGACCGCGCGAATTCGATGAAACAGCAGTGCTCGACGCCGCGACAACGGTGTTCTGGGCGCGCGGTTTTAAAGCCGCGTCGACGCGGGAGCTCGTGGAGGCCATGGGGGTGACCACTGCCAGCCTCTACAACGCCTATGGCGACAAGCGCGCCCTCTACCGGTTGGTGCTGGATCGCTACGCCTCAGGCGCCCTGACCTGGTGTGCCTCGACCTTGGACGAGGGCCCCTCGGCGGCCGCAGCGCTGGACCGCTTCTTCGAGGCTCTCAGCCAGGAGACACTGTCGGGTGAAGCGCGTCAGGGCTGTCTGGTCGTCAATGCGGGCCTGGAGGCCGGCCCTCACGATCCGGAGTTCCAGACGGTCGTCGCAGATGTCTTCTCCAGGATCAGCGCTCTTTTTTGCGACTGTGTCCGACGCGGCCAGGCCGACGGCTCGATAACCCAGGCCCAGTCGGCCGAGGATCTTGCGGGCTTGCTTCTCAGCGTCATGCTCGGATTGCGCGTGATCGCCAGGACCCAGCCAGAGCCGGCCGTGGTGCTTGGCTTGGTCCGCAGCGCGACGACCGTGCTCAGACCATGATCCACCGATGAGGGGCCAATACGGCCAATTCGATCAGGTCGAGACGGAGCTGCGCGGCTGGATGATCTGCAGCCTGGACGGCGACGCGGGCGCCCATCGTCAATTGTTGGGCGCGCTGTCTGGGTATCTCCGCGGCTACTTCGTCCGCCGCCTTGGGCGTGACGCCGCCGACCTCGAGGATCTCGTCCAGGAAACCTTGCTGGCCATCCACCTGAAGCGGGCCAGTTACGATCGAACGCTGCCCTTCACGCCGTGGGCCTATGCGGTGGCGCGCTACAAGCTGGTCGATCATTTCCGCCGCAGCCGGCGACGGGTCCACGTCCCACTTGAGGATGCCGGAATCCTCATCGGCGTGGACAATCCGGAGGAGGGCGCCGTACGCACCGACCTGGAGCGGCTGCTGAGCCAACTGCCCGAGCGGCAGCGGACGCTGATCGAGGAGGTGAAGATTAAAGGGTTTTCCGTCGAGGAAGCCGCTCAGAAACGTGGCGTGACCGCCGTCTCCGCGCGGGTCATGCTCCATCGCAGCCTGCAGTGGCTGAGCCAGGCTGTGCGTGATGAAGACCGGTGACCTGATCGAGCTTCTTGCCAATGACGCCGCCGCGACCCCGCCGGGCGTCGCCTGGCGCCGGCTGGGTAACGCCTTGGCGGCCGGCGGCGCGCTGACCCTGCTGCTGGTCATTCTCTGGCTCAGGTGCCAGCCGCTGCTCATGGTCGCCGTTCAGCCGTGGTTCTGGATGAAGGCCGCCTATACGGGGCTATTGACCGTCAGCGGGGTAATCCTGGTCCGCCGCCTGGCCACGCCAGGCGCCCCGGTGCGCGCCTTGCCCATGTGGGCGGCCATGATCTTCCTGGCGATGGTCGTTTTGGGAGCCGGGCAGCTGCTGGCGGCAACTCCGGGCGAAAGGCTCGGCTTGTGGCTCGGCCAGACCTGGCGGGTGTGCTCGCCCCTGATCCTGCTGCTGTCGGTTCCGATCTACGTCGGCCTCATCGTCGCTGTCCGATCGCTCGCGCCCATCCATCCGATCAGGACAGGCGCGGCTGTGGGTTTCGCGGCCGGCGCCTTGGCCGCGACCCTTTACGGCCTGCACTGCCCCGAGCAGGGCGCCGCCTTTGTGGTCACCTGGTACAGCCTTGGGATCGCCGCCGCGACGACGGCCGGCGGCCTCGCCGGTCGCCGGCTCCTACGCTGGTAAGATCTCCGACGCGGGCGATGTAACGCTTCCGCCTCCCTGGTCGTAGTGCGCTCAGGGAATATTGCGGTCCCTACGGCCCTGGCCATCGGAGCGGGAACAATGACGTCTTACGAGGACGGCATCACGGGCGCGGCGAAGCCCGGCGCGGCGCTGCCCAAGCCTAAGCGCGAGGTGATCTACCGCCACGCCGCCCTGGTGCGCCTCACCCATTGGCTCAACGCCCTGGCCATCTTCGTGCTGGTGGGCAGCGGCCTCAATATCTTCAACGCCCACCCGCAGCTCTATTGGGGACAGAAGGGCGGAGAACTGGACACGCCCTTCTTGGCGCTGCAGGCGATCGATGCTCCCGGCGGCATGCGCGGCCAGACCGTCATCGGGCAATTTCACTTCGACACCACCGGCGTGCTGGGCGTCTCGCGCCAGGCTGGGGAACTGTCCGCGCGAGGCTGGCCCGACTGGCTGACGATACCGACCTACACCGACCTGGCTGACGCGCGCCATTTTCACTTCTTCTTCGCCTGGATCCTGGTGCTGAACGGGCTGGCCTATCTCGCCTGGGGATTGGGCAGTCGCCATCTGAGGCGGGATATCTGGCCGACGAAGGCCGACCTGAAGTCCATTCCGCGCTCGATCTGGGACCATGTCAGGCTCAAACATCCGACCGGGGAGGCGGCCAAGCGCTATAACGTCCTCCAACGGCTCGCCTATCTGGGGCTGATCCTGGCCGTCACCGGCATGGTGCTGACCGGCCTGAGCATGTCGCCAGGCATAGACGCCTTCGCCAACTGGCTGCCGCAGCTGTTCGGCGGACGTCAGTCGGCCCGCGCCCTCCACTTTGTCTTCGCCTCCCTGATCGTGCTCTTCATCGTCGTCCACCTGGTGGAGGTGGTGCTGGCCGGGCCAATCAACGAGGTTCAATCGATGATCACCGGGCGCTATACGGTCCCGCGGGAGCACGACTGAAATGGCCCTCCTCACGCGCCGCCAAGCCCTGGTGGGCAGTCTCTCGGGCGCAGGCCTGCTGCTCGCCGGCTGCGGCCAAATTTTCCAGGGCGACGCCCTGACCGGCAATCCGAGCTTCCTGCGCGTACTCGCGGCCGCGGAAGGCTGGACGCGCGCGAGCCAGCGCTTCCTGCTCGGGGGCGGCGCCCTGGCCCAGGAGTTCAAAGCGGCGGACATCTCGCCCCGCTTCAAGGCGAACGGCACCCTCAATCCGGGAGGGGACGACTACGATCGGCATGTGGAGGAGGGGTTCGCCAACTGGCGGCTGAAGATCGACGGGATGGTGGCCCACCCGCTCTCCTTGAGCGTGGCGGAACTGCGCAAGCTGCCCGCGCGCAGCCAAATCACGCGGCACGACTGTGTGGAGGGATGGAGCGCCATCGGCGGCTGGACCGGCACGCCCCTGGCCCTGCTGCTCAAGGCCGCCGGCGTGCTGCCGGGCGCCAAATACGTGGTGTTCTACTGCGCCGACAACCTGGACGGCGAGCCCTCCAAGGGCGGCGAACAGGGCCCTGGGCAATACTATGAGAGCGTTGCCCTCGTCGACGCCATGCACCCCCAAACGCTCATCGCTTATGACATGAACGGCAAGCCGCTGGACGTGGCGCACGGCGCGCCCCTGCGTCTACGGGTCGAGCGCCAGCTCGGCTACAAGCACGCGAAATACGTCCAGCGCATCCAGTTGGTCAGCGACTTCCGCCGCATCTCGGGCGGAAAGGGCGGCTATTGGGAAGACCGCGGCTACGAGTGGTATGCCGGCGTCTGACGTCGCTTTGCAGCCTGCAAATAAATCGGCGCCGCACACGTAACACTCTCTTCGGCAAGGACGAATTCCTCCTCAAGTCAGCCGCCACCGGGCGGTGAGGAGTGAAAAGATGTCGATCCGGTCCCTGACCCAACGCAGCCGCGCCGCTGCCGCAGCGGTAGCCCTGACGGCGGCGATGAGCGCGCCGGCCTTCGCGGCCGATGCGCAGCATCCGACCGTGGTCGAACTCTTCCAAAGCCAGGGGTGCTCGTCGTGCCCCCCGGCCAACGCGAACGCCATAGCCCTGAGCGATCGGCCCGACCTTCTCGTGCTGAGCTTCGGCGTCACCTATTGGGACCAACTCGGCTGGAAGGACACCTTCGCCTCTCCGCGGTTCACCGAGCGGCAGTGGGACTACGCCCACGCCCTCCGTCACACCCAGGTGTGGACGCCTCAGGTGGTGGTCAACGGCCGCGCCGACGTGGTGGGCGTGCGGCGCAACGAACTGGAAGCACTCATCCACCGCGAAGACCGCGGGGCCACCGGCCCCGACATCAGCTTCCAGGGCGACAGGGTCGCGATCACGGCGGGATCCGCGCATCGCGGTGCCGAGGTGCTGCTGGTGCGGTACGACCCTAACATCGTCCAGGTCCCCATCCAGCGGGGCGAGAACGGCGGCAAGACCCTGCCGCACAAGAATGTCGTCAAGGACCTGATCCGGCTCGGCGCCTGGTCGGGCGCGGCTCAGAGCTTCCAACTGCCGGCCGGGCCTGTCGGCTTGAAATCGGCGGTCCTCATCCAAGACGGCGCTGGAGGCCCGATCGTGGCCGCAGCTCGCCTCTGACACCCCATTCCGGCCGCTTGGCCGGTCATCCGATCCCGCCCTGGGGCGGGACACAAGGCCGCTCCAGGCCAACCCTCCAACGGAGTTACCCCTATGACCAAGACCTCGCAGATCCTGACGATCGCGGCCTTCGCCGCAGCCCTGGCCGGCGGCAGCGCCTTTGCGCAGACCAGTTCGACCGACGCCATGAAGAAGGATGACCACATGGCCTCCGGCGCGATGACCGCCGGCAAAAAGGACGATCACATGGCCTCCGGCGCGATGACGGCCGGCAAGAAAGACGACCATATGAAGGGCAAGAAGAAGATGAAGAAGGACGACCACATGGCGTCCGGCGCGATGACCAGCGCCCCGAAGCAATAGGGGTCGATCAGCCGCTGTTGCCGGAGCGTCACGCGGCGCTTCCGGGAACGGCGCATCCCTCCAATTTCGAGTTCACGTGTCCTGGCCCCTGTCTGGCAATCGACATCTTCGCGCGGCGACTGGATATCCGGTGTCCGCCGACGTCCTGATCGCGCGGTTGGTGACGGACCTTCGCCCGATTTCCCGCCATGCCGTGGGGCGTCGGCTGACGGCACGCGCGAGCATCGGCGTGACGGCCTCCGTAGCGCTCGTCGTCGCTACTCTGGGTTTGCGTCCGGACTTTCCGGGCGCCCTGGCCACCCCTATGTTTTGGGTCAAGCTGGGCTACACCTTGGCGCTCGGCCTGGTTTCCCTTTGGGCGCTTGAACGGCTGTCGCGTCCCGCCACCCCGGCCCGTCGGCGCATGCAGTGGCTGGCGGTCCCGCTTGTCATCGTGGCAGGGCTGGGCGCCTGGCAACTTGGCGAAGCCGCCGGCGACGAACGGCTGTCTGTGTTGATGGGCGCCACTGCGGCCGTCTGCTCCTGGCGCATCCTCCTGTTCTCCGTCCCGCCCTTTCTAGCGCTGGTCTGGGCAATCCGCGGCCTAGCCCCCGGGAACGTCCGCCTGGCCGGCGCCGTCTTAGGGCTTTGCGCTGGCGGGCTCGGCGCGGCGGCTTACGCTTTGGCTTGCACCGAATCTGCGGCTCCGTTCCTGGCCGCCTGGTACACGCTCGCCATGGCTAGCGTCTCCGCCATCGGGTTCGCGACAGCGCCCTGGGTTTTGCGATGGTGACGAACCCTGGCGCGGCGAGGGCCTGCGATGGTTGCCAGCTCTGTTGCACCGTGATGGCGGTACGCGAGCTCGATAAGGCGCCAGGACAGACCTGCGGGAAACTCGCTCGCAATGGTGGCTGCGGGATTTGGGGCGAGCATCCGCCGTCCTGCAAGGCCTTCACCTGCTTGTGGCGCCGCGCGGAGGAGATACTGCCCCCCGACCTTTTCCCGCCTGCTTGCGGGTTCCTGCTGGCGTTGGATCAGACCGAAACCTGGCCGACCGTCATCCGGGTCTGCGCGGATCCGGACCGGCCGAGCGCCTGGGACACGCCGCCCCACCGGGTCTTGTTCACGGAGCTGGCGTCGCGGTGGAACTGCGCGGTCGTCGTGATGGACGCGACGGGTCGTGGCGACCTGGCGATCGCGCCAAGCGGGCAGGTGTTCAGCCGCTTCGGGAACCCCGACATCTTTCCGCAGGATGGCCGTATGTTGGCGGTCCCGGCGGATCACTACGGTGCTGATCGCCAGCCGCCGGCCCAGCGGATCGAACAGGCCAGCGTGCATTGGCGAAACTTGTAACTTTGGCGGCGGCTCGACGTGCAACGCCGCCTTGCGTGTTTTAGAGTAAACGCTCTAAAACCCCAAAGCTCGCCTGGCCGATATCTTCGATGCTTGCCGCGCGAACCAGCCCCGCGGTGAGGACGCCATCGGCCCATCGCTGAAAGGAGCCGTCATGATCCGCTTCTATTTTCACCCGACGCCCAATCCCACCAAGGTCGCGCTGCTTCTGGAAGAAACGGTGCTGCCCTACGAGACCGTGCCCGTCGATACCAGCAAGGGAGAGCAGCACGCGCCGGCCTTCCTCGCGATCAACCCCAACGGCAAAGTCCCGGCGATCGTTGACACGGAGGGGCCCGCCGGCGGCGAGGCGCGTGTGTTCGATTCCACGGCGATCCTACTTTATCTCGCGGAGAAGACAGGCAAGTTCGGGGGCGCGGCGGCTGATCGGCCCGAGTTGCTGTCCTGGCTCCTCTTCCTCGCCTCCGGCCTTGGCCCCTTCTCGGGGCAGGCCGTCCATTTCCAGTTCGCGGCGCCGGAAGGCCTCGACTACGCGCGCAACCGCTATCGCCGCGAGGCGGAGCGGCACTACAAGGTGTTGAACGACCATCTCGCCAGCCGCCCGTTCATCGTCGGCGACCAGTACACTATCGCCGACATGTCGGCCTGGGGCTGGCTCGACCGCGCCTCGCGGGTGCTCCGCGGCGTCGAGGATCCTTTGGCGCAGTATCCCCATCTCAAGCGCCTGTTCGAGGCAGTTGACGCGCGGCCGGCCGTGGCGCGAGCGCGGGGGGTGGGCAAGGAGCACACCTTCAAGATGGTCAACGACGAGGAGACCCGCCGGGCGCTCTTTCCGTCGAACTATCCTCCGGCCGCCTGAGCCGCCGCCCAGCCCAAGGATATCCACCATGGCCGAGTCCAACGAGTACGTCCCGCCCAAGGTGTGGATCTGGAATAAGGAGAACGGCGGTCGCTTCGCGAACATCAATCGGCCAATCGCCGGCGCGACCCACGACAAGATGCTGCCCGTCGGACAGCATCCGTTCCAGCTCTATTCGCTAGCGACGCCGAACGATCGAAGCAAGGGCCGCTCCACAACCGCCAATATCTGAGGCGCCACTACTGCGCCCGGTCGAACGGCCAGGGCCACGCGATTTGGACCGGCTCCCTGCAGAAACACCCCTCAGACTCCTCGTCCTCGTCGAGCGGTTCGTGGCGCATCGCGCCATGACCCGGAATCGGGCAGAGGGGCGCGCCGGCCGTCTCCAGCCATTTGCGCGCGGTTCTGACGGTGTAGCCGCAGGCTAGGCACTCGCACTTGAGCATCCGCGCCGCCTGCTTCCGGGGCGCGGTCGTCAGCCCGCCAGTGTCGAGGCGGGCGTGGGGGAGGGGACCCGCCGCCGCGAGGATGGGCGCGACCGCTGCGAAGAAAGCTTCGCCCGGCGTAGTGGCGCGCATCGGCCCGACCAGCCCGAGCCCAAGCGCGACCCGTTTAAACGGCTTCCCATGCCCAGCCTTGATGGCGACAGCGGCGTGGACCAGCTCGTGGGCGAGGATCGCGGCGATCTGCGCCGGCATGGCGTCGGGCGCGTGGGCCAGGTCCGGACGGATGAAGATTTCAAAGTGTCCGTCCGCGCTGCGCCGATTGTCCCAGCATTCGCCGATCGCCCGGCTCCTGCGGCCGGCGCTGGTGAAGCCGATGGCCACCCGCACCCGGTCGGGGAGGGGCGCCCGCAACGCCTCGAATAGCGGCGCCATACCCGCCGCCACCGCGTTCAGCCAGCTCTCTCGATTGTCGTAGATCATCTCACCGTCTCCCTTCACATCGCCTGGGGCGATGGCCTCGGCCATCGGCCCTGCCGTCGTGGCGAACAGCCGGGGGCGAGGGGGGCAACGAAGATCTTCGCCGGCAATGCCGGCGGCCTCCTGCGGGCCTTAAGCCCGCCCGCGCGAGCGATCGTCACTCGACAGGGCCGAGACGCCGATCGGCGGCTCGGTCGGAGCGCAGCGGAGATTGAGCGCGGTCCCCTCGGGGGCGTTTCCAAGCTCAGGCGCCGCCCTTGATACCTGTCAGACCGAGTGCTACATGTATGCCATGACCGATGCCGAGGAAACCGCGCGGGCTTCAAAACCGCGTGGTTCACCAAGGCGGCGCGCAAGGCTCGCATCAAAGACGACGA
>DASXNV010000070.1:0-127003 GCA_036494815.1 Caulobacteraceae bacterium | reverse complement strand
CCTCCACTCCGGACGCGTTCAGATAGTCGACCTGAACCGCCATCTTCTGACCCACCAGATCCACCTCGAGCGGCGGTGAATTGCCGTCGTTATTGAGTTGGTGGAACTGACCGATCACGCACCAGGACGCGTTGTTGACCGAGCCGGGCAGCAGGTTGAACCCGTAGGACACGTTGATCTGGGTGCCAGGGAGGAAGGTCGTCAGGCCGGAGATCTCGGACCGGTTCTTGGTGGTGGGATCGACCGCCGACCACACGTCGCCGGCCTGGACCTCGAACTGCAGCACCCCCGTCGAGGGCGAGGTCAGGCTGTAGGACTGGTCAGCGTTCTCCACATAATAGTCCGAACCATCCAAGACCAACTCGGTGGTGTTGGCGTTCAGCGACGTCGTCCAATTCGAGGGATCAACAGCAGCCGTAGTCATAAGGAGGTCTCGCCTGTTACTGGTTGACTGATTTACGTAACACCAGCAATTTTCTGCATCTTTCCCTCGAAAACCTGCACTGGAGATAATATGTTTAAATAACGCATCCTTAACGCCGTTGGCGGAGCATCGAATATGCCTGAGCGCATTCAGTTCCGTGGCGGCATACACCGGTCAGTGTTTGGCCAAAGGCCGCGTTGCAGGCCCTGACGCAGAACATGTCATCGCTATGCTAAAGTTGTGACACTGGGACACAGGCCGCTGCGACGCAGCCGATCAGCCGGCGTGTATAAGAAGCGGTGTCGGTTGCTGAATTGCCTATCGATGCGCGGCGATGCAGGGCTTGCCCCTTGCCGCCACTGGTCTTTGCTGCGATGACGCAGATAGGCTCTCGACTACTTTTTGATAAAAGTGGAACCGCGATGAAGATAAGCGTGTTCGGAATTGGGTATGTGGGCGCCGTGACGGCGGCTTGCGCGGCGCGAGATGGCCACACCATACTCGCAGTCGACGTCAATCCCCTCAAAGTCGAGGCGATCAACACCGGGCGCTCCCCAATCGTCGAGCCGGGCCTTGACGAA
This sequence comes from Caulobacteraceae bacterium, assembly GCA_036494815.1. Taxonomy (GTDB): domain Bacteria; phylum Pseudomonadota; class Alphaproteobacteria; order Caulobacterales; family Caulobacteraceae; genus Poindextera. The sequence goes on along the minus strand of DASXNV010000070.1, from coordinate 125,998 downwards.
ATGACGGCGGCCGAGGCGGCCAAGGGTCGGCTGAGGGCCACTAGCGACGTCGCTCTGGCGATCGCCGAATCAGAGATCTCCCTGCTTTGCGTCGGCACGCCGTCGCGCGACAACGGCTCCATCGACCTGTCCTATGTCACGCGAGTCTCTGAAGAGATCGGCGAGGCGCTCAGGCGCAAGTCGCAATTCCATTCCGTTGTGCTCCGCTCCACCGTGCTGCCGGGAACCACCGAAGACGTGGTCATCCCGGCCCTGGAAAAAGCCTCAGGAAAGAAGGCCGGCGTCGATTTTGGCGTGAGCTACTATCCGGAGTTCCTGCGCGAGAGCACGGCCATAAGAGATTATGACGACCCAGGCGCAGTGGTGTTCGGCCGGCTGGATGACACGTCCATCGAGAGATTGCATCAGATCCAGACCGAACTGCCAGTCAAACCCTTCGTCGTGCCTATCCGCACGGCGGAGGCGACGAAATACTTCAACAACGCATGGCACGCCCTCAAGATCAGCTTCGCCAACGAGGTGGGCAACATCTGCAAGAATCTCGATATCGACAGCCACGAGATGATGAATATCCTTTGTTCGGACACGCGCCTGAACATTTCGAGAAACTATCTAAAGCCCGGCTTCGCCTATGGCGGCTCCTGCCTGCCCAAGGATATTCGTGCGCTGCGTTATCGCGCCAAGCAGATCGATGTCGGCACGCCCTTGCTCGACGGCATCGTGGCCGCCAATGACGCGCAGATCGACAACGCCTTTCGCCTAATTGAGCGAGCTGGCGGCAAGCGCGTCGGCGTGGTGGGCCTGAGCTTCAAGCAGGACACGGACGATCTGCGCGAGAGCCCAATGGTGATCCTCGCCGAGCGTCTGTTGGGGCGCGGCTTCAATGTCACCGTGTTCGACGAGAACGTGCGGCTGTCACGACTGACCGGAGCCAACCTCGCTTACATTCAAGAACGCCTGCCCCATATCGCCAATATGTTGCGCGAGGAATTGGATGAGGTCGTCGCGGTCAGCGACACACTCGTGGTTTCCCACGCCGCACAGATGCCACGGATCGATCCGGCGATCCTGGCGCAAAAGCACATCGTCGATCTTGTCCGTTACGCACCGGATCGGCGATCAGACGCTGGCTATCAGGGCATTTGCTGGTGACACATCGCTGCGTCGCCGGAAGCTCCCCAACGCCTGCTGGGGCGGGCGCCCTATGAAGCGGCCGCTAGACCTCAGAGGTGCGCAATGATCACCCGCCGGCGCCTCGCGCTCGCCAGCCTCGCCAGCCTGCCTTTCGCCTTGGAGGGCTGTGACGTTGTTGGAAGGGTGGGCAAGGAAGGCCTGAACAACGCCGCCAAGCCGTGGTCCTATTCGAAGAGCGGCCATGTCGAACGCTTCGAAATTCGCGCCGGCGACCATTGGAAGGGCGAACACTCCGAGCGGTCGGAGGCGGCGATCTACAGGTTCATGAAAACCGACGTTGATGTGTGGCAGGCCTACAGCCTTTTCATTGAGCCCGGCCCCGTCAGCGCGGCGCCATGGTCCATCTTCGGACAGTGGCACGCGTACAAAGATCCCTGGGACGACTACGTCTCTCCGTGCGTGTTCCAAACCCTGGTCGGTGACAGGTTCCAGATCCTGACCGCCTCGGATCCCCACATCAGGCAAACCCATGCCACATATCCCCCACAGGTAGTCCGCTTTGAGCAGAAGGGATTTGAACGAGGCCGATGGCGCCACTTTGTCTATCGCGTCCGCTTCAATCCGTTCGGCAAGGGCCAACTGCAGGTGTGGATCGACGGAGAGAATGTCGTCAATCTCGCCAATATAGGCGTCGGCTACCACGATCTCGTGGGCCCCTACTTTAAATATGGCGTCTATCGTCCGCCGGTCGATCCATCGCCGCTGGCCGCGCGATACGGCAACATGGAACTGAGCTACGAGTCGCTGGCCGATCGAATCAAGGCGCCATTGCCGGTTTGACTCCAAGCCGTCGCCATACCCACTAGATCGGCGTGAACAAGAAGTTGTTCACATAGGGCGAACGCCGCCGCTCGTCATAGGCCGTCTCAAGATCCTCCGGCCTTTGATGCGTCGAGGTTTGGAATTCACTGAGCGGCCGCCTTTGGCCATTGAGGAAGAAGTAGCCCTGATAGGCCGCCAGCAGGGCGCGGATCCGATTGAGGCCGCCCGGATTGTGCCGCTCCTCGATCTCGATCAGCAGCACCGGCCGCTCCCGAGCCAGGGTCTCCAGCGCCCCGCGCAGGACCCCCTCCTCGTGTCCCTCCACATCGATCTTGATGAAACCGACACCGCGCAGGTCGTAGTCATCAAGGCGGCGCACGGGAACCTGAACGGTCCGGGCCAAGACCTCCCCAGGGACAGCGTCGATCTCGAGACTGGCCATGCCGCCACATTCCTCACCTCGCCACCAGGGAATCCGCAGTTCGGCGGTTCCGGTGCGATCGGACAGGGCGACCTGTTCCAGCCGATTGGCCAGACCCGCCCGCCGCAATCCATCGACATAAAAGGGGTTGGGTTCGAAGGTGATCACCTCCCGCGCCAGCCGCGCCAGATGGTAACTATAGACGCCGATATTGCCCCCGACGTCGATCGCCAGGCGATCCCTGGGGACCAAGACCGGAAGCTCCTTCAGCTCCCACTCCCCGGTTTCATGAAAGTCGCGCCAGAACAGCCTCCGCATGCGCCAGCGCTCGATCGCCGGGTGCCGTCTCAGGCGCTGGATCAGCGGGTGCCGCTTCAGCAGGCCGATCATGGTTTTGTCCCTCGCCTCCGGTTTAGGTCCAACGCCGTCGCCTCGCCGCGATCACAGATGAACCAGCTTGACAGGCTTTGTAAACGCTCGGCTTGGCCAGACGCATCTTCATGATCAAGCCGGACACCGGATCGACGAGCGCCTGTAGGGTCCGGCGTTTGGGAGCGTATCGCGCACGTTACTTCCTTTTCATCCTTCGGAACTACGATCGACGCAAGGCGGCAAGAGGCGCTTCATATTGGATTGAACACCCCCTCAGGGATGAATAATCTCCGGATAAAGTGAGGACGCGTCCACATCACCAGCCGATTTCACTTTGGCAGGAAATGCTCCAAGACGCGCAGGAAACCGACAGGCGCCCGTGCATCCATGATTGAGCATCAACCAGCGCCCCTCGCCATTCCTGGCTCCGCCCCCTTGCCAGCGGTCATTGGCGGCAAGGCCCGGCTGATTGGACAACCGCCGATGAATAGCGCCGGCGACGCTTGGCGAGGCGGACACCTGCAGTGTTCGAATTGACGACAGGGCCAGACTGGCCAGCAGCATATCTCTTCCCTCGTAGCGGGCGACCTCATGTCTATGCAACTTAGTCGCTTTTCCTTTGTGATGATTTTGTTGGTGTATTTGGCCTTCGCCCCCATCGGCCTTGATTTGCTGTACAATCCCCTGATTGCAGGTCCATACGATTCACCTTGGCCGCCGGTCTATGGCCAGGTTCGCAATTTCGCGTGCATCATCTTCGGGACCGCCATCCTTTTGACCGATAGCCGGGGACCAGCCGTGAAATCGCTGGCGCCCTTTTTGCCGTTCCTCCTGTTTGCCGCCCTCACCATAATGTGGTCGCCCGATCAGAAGACCAGCGAAAGGCAACTATATCACCTGATTAGCTTGATGATCTGGATGGCCGCCGTCATTCGTTGGATCAGCTTGCCGAGTTTGCTGAGAATGACGAGTATCATCAATGGATTTATTGTAATACTGAGCGTCATACTGGCGATATTTGTCCCAAAGATTGGCCTCCATCACGGCACGGACCTGGTCGAGCCGTCACATGCCGGGAATTGGCGCGGCGCATTTATTCACAAGAACATACTGGGGGAATTTGCAGTCACATCACTCCTCTTGTTACTGCGGGACCTGAAACGTGAACCGCCTGTCTGGAAATTTTTCTTTTGGATCGCCCGTGCTGCGGCCATCGCGTGCATTATCTTCAGTAAATCATCAAATGGAATTCTGGGAATCGCCTGTGGCGGCGCTGTCTATGCGTTGCTGATATATCGCCCGACGTCCAGACCAGTCTTTCTGATCCCGGCAACCATTATTAGCTTGATTCTCATCTACGGCCTGTCTCTTCAGGCAGCTGACCTAGCGTCTCTATTGGGACGAGACTCCCATTTCAGTGGCCGCACCGAAATATGGCAGTTTGCCCAAGGAATAATCAATCAACGAATTTGGGTAGGCCACGGCTATGCTTCCGCGGACGCTACAATTGGCGACATCACATCCAAGGTCCTGTTTTCATCGGCCTCGAGCCTGCACAGTGGATATCTGGACGTCCTGTTTGAACTGGGCGCCATCGGCATGATTTTGCTTTCATTTGTAGTTCTATTTGTCCTGACCCGAGCCTATTTCGCGACCTTCACGACAGAGGGCGTCGACCGGCAAGCGATCGTCGCCTATATCGCGATCGTGGCCTCAGCCTGCGTCATGGCCGCCGGTGAATCCTCGCCGTTTCGCGTCGTGGGAGACGGGGCGATCGGCTTCTGGCTCAGCCTCATCGCGCTTTGCCAGATCCCGACTGTCCAGCGAAGATCCGCCGCACGCGCCGCTGAACCATCCCGGTCATCGAACAGAGCCCTGCTGGCCGTAAATCGGGCCTGATCCGGCTATTTCTCGGCAGAGATCCAGATCTTGGTCGGCGCGATCAGCCCTCGCATGGCGAGGCGAATGCGCCGCTCCAGGAGCGGCCTCAGGCGCATCCATCCGAACAGACGGTCGGCCATGCAATATATCCAGAACCCGAACCGGCTCTCATGCGGCTTGCCGAGAATGGCGCGGTTGAAAATGGCTCTGACATTCCGAAAGCCGGCCGCCTCTATGGCGCGTCCGATTTCCGGATAGTCGTATTCGCGCAGATGCATGCAGACCGCCCGCTCCAGACCGAAAACCCTGGACAGGTCGTGGGGTCCGGTGCCTCGGTGCGGCGTGTCGAATATGTACCGCCCGCCCGGTTTCAAGATCATGCGCGCGTTTCGAAAATGGGTTGTCAGGTCATCAGGGTGAAAATGCTCGACCACCTGCGAAGAGACCACCACATCATAAAAGTCGCTGGGTTCGAAATTGGCCAGATTGATCCCATCGGTGGTCCGCCAGGTGATCTTGTCACTACCCGACACGTGCATCGAGCCACGCTCCTTGGTGATCTCGGTGGCGACGCAGTCGTGGCCCTGGGCGGCGAGTTGCTTGAGAAGCACCGCGCCCCCGCTGCCGATCTCGAACACCTTTGAATTTGGGCGGACCAGATGCATCCAGGGCGCCCAGCGGCGACGAGCGGCCTCTGGGTTCTCCCCCTGGTTCAACCAAGGCAGCTCCGTGTAGAGCTGGGTGTAACAGCGGCTGAACGTGTCCCACCGGTCCTGGGGCGTCGAATCCAACAATTCCTTGGTGAGCGCCGTCTCCAGACGCCAATGCGCTTCGACCTGCGGCCGACCGACGGTCTCGCCGAGACCATATATCTCGCGATATCGCGCTATGACTTCGTCAGTCACCGACATGGTCCACAACTCCCGCTCCAGACGCAGTCTATTCGCGCCACTTGCCGCACGGCCCTAGCGCATCGACCAAGGCTTCGGCTTTTTTTGGCCTGCCGTGAGCGCAAAAACGCATCTGACAGATTGCCCAAAAGCACCTTGGACCAATGCGGCTCAGTCGCCCCGCCAGACTATCCCACGCCACGAAAAAAGCCGAAATCGGCGGCTAAAGGCGCAGATGCGACCAAGGCGATGATGAGATAGCGCCCGATCTATTACAAGCCTGGCAATGCCGCCGGCCGATGCCTCGCCGCCCCAAAGCTACCTCCCGGTCAGGGCGCGGACCAGATCCACATATTGCCCCATCATGTGTCCGATGTCGCGGCGCAGCACCGACCCGCGGGCCGCTGCGCGCATGGGTTGACGCACCTCGGGCCGGGCGATCCGCAGCAGGCAGTCGGCCAGAGCGGCGGGGTCGCCTGACGGATAGAGCAGCCCGTTCACCTCCGGATCGATGATTTCGCTCATCCCGCCGACGTCACTGGACACCACCGGCGCGCCAAGGGCGAGAACCTCCAGGGCCGCCAGGGAAAAGGTTTCGGTCGTGCTGCAAAGAACGCAGACATCGCAAAGGCGGATATAGGGCCTCACATCCGGCTGCTCACCGACCAGCACGACGTGATCCTCAAGATCCAAGGCCTTGATCCTCGCCTCAATGGCCAGGCGACGCCGCCCCTCGCCGACGATGAGCACCTTGGCCCGCGCGTGCGCGCCGCGCAGGATCGCCAACGCCTCGATCAGCTCCTCATGATTCTTCTCGGGCCGCAGCCCCGCGACGATACCGATCACATAGTCCTCGGCGGCGAGGCCAAGCGCCTCTCTGTGAACCGCCGACTCAGGCGCCAGATCACTGAACTCCGCCAGATCGACCCCATTGGTGATGCTGACGCTGCGCTGCGCCCTCACGCCGTTTGCTTCCCAATAGCGCTTTTGGGTTCCACTCACATAGACAAGCGCGTCCAATGCCCTGGCCGACCAGCGGAACAGAAAAAAGTTCTTCCGATCATTGGGCTGCAAGATGGTCGTATGGAGGACGCAGACGACCTTGCTGCGGATCAGGCCCAAGGCCTTCAACGCCGTAGCCACGATCGCCACGGTGTGATTGACGCAGAAGATGACGTCCGCGTCCTGTCGCTTCAGCTCGCGCCAGACCCGCAACCAACCGGGCAGACTGGACATCCCCCTTACTTGCAAAAGGACTGCGCCCAGGGCCCGGACGATCGCTTCCATCTGGTCGGTGGCGTTGCTGCCATGGATCACAAGGCGTGTATCGTAGCCGGCGAGACCAAAACGTCGCATCAGATCGAGGCCATGGCGTTCGGCCCCTCCCATCACCATGCCCGGCAACAGGAAAACGAGCCTGATGGGACGGCCCGCCGGGCTCATCGGCGGGGGTGAATTCTGCTGCATTGTCGCCCCACCCATCCAGCCCCGATTCTGTCCAGGCGATCGCGCCCACCGCTTGGCGAGGCCCCGATGAAAACCGAAAAGGGCGAGATTTAGAATTGCTGCACGTGTATTGTATATACCGCGATCCATGATGCGATAGCCTATCTAGTTCTGCTTGGGCTCGCGCATTGAGGAGCGCTTATGCGCTATGTGCCGTAACGGGGGCGTCAATGAGCGGCGGAAATAGAGCGCTTTTGTTTGCGCCGCATTTTTCAGAATACACAACACATCTGGCCGAAGCGCTTAGCCGCCACGGGCAGGTTCTACTCGTGGTGAACGCCGGAGACCGGCGCCGGCAATGTGAACCCACGTGGTTTAATGCCGCCACCGCGAATGTTCGGGTCATTGAATTCTCAGTATCCAATCGGATTTGGCGAGCCATATCGCCATCTCTTCTAATCGCCGCGGCATATATTTTTCGCCCATTGGTGGTACATGTTCAGGAACACCCTGACAAAACCTCAACGCGCGTCACAGATATTCTTTCTCGTCGCTTTCCCACTGTCGTGACCGTCCATGATCCAAAACCCCATAGCGGCGCCGACAGCGACTATCTTCATCGGGGCGCCCTGAGCCTTCGGGACAAGATCCGGGAATCGGCGGACATGTTCCACGTTCACGGCGCCTATTGTGAAAAAGAGCTTCGGTCGGTGGACACATCCCGGCCCGTCGTTCAGACCCTGCACGGTGTCATTCACGTTCCGCGCGACGATCAGCGCCGAGATCCGGACCCAAAGCGGATACTCTTTTTTGGCCGCATGGAAGCCTACAAGGGGCTAGGCGTGCTGCTGGACGCGATGGACATTTTGAACGGCGACGGATGCGGCTACACCCTGGTGATCGCAGGGCGAGGTACCGACCTCAACGCATTGAGGGACAGGGCGCATCGCACGCCTGGCGTCGTGCTGCTGGATCGGTTCCTGAGCCCCGATGAGGTGGTCGACGAATACCAAAAGGCGGCGGTGGTCGTCTTGCCCTATCTGGACGCGACACAAAGCGGGGTGGCCGCCGGCGGCGTTGCGAACGGCCGTCCGATCGTCTCGACAAATGTCGGCGGCTTGACGGATGTGGTTGTCGACGAAAAAAACGGCTTGGTCATCGAGCCAGGAGACTCGGTCGCATTGGCCCAGGCCCTGCGTCGCGTGCTGGGGGACGATGCACTTCGAGCCAAACTCACGGCGGGCTCTGAAGCGACGCAGCTCCTTTTGGATTGGGGAGCGATCGCCAAGACGATTTCAGCCGCCTACGCCGATCTGGAATCTTCGGGGTGGGTCGATGAATCGGTCGAGTAGGACAACATCGCCAGCGCCGGCGATGCCGCGCCTGGCCTTCTACATGCCGGGTCTCGCCATGGGCGGCGCCGAGCGTGTTACGATCGATCTGCGACACAGACTGTCGGCTTTGGGCTACCCTACGAGTTTGATCGCTCATGGCTCAACGGTCTCGCCGGCGATCCGCCGCATGCCTGGCGCCGAAGACGCTCAGGTGCTCGGACTGGGCGGCATGACCGATCTGGCCGCTTGGCCAAGCGCCTATAGCGCCATCAAATCAGCCGATGCGGATATCATCTTCATCGTAAATCCGTCGCAGGCGATTTGGGCGGTCATATTGCGAGCCTTCAGAGCAACGCGCGCCAAGATCGTTCTCATATTTCATGCAACCGACCTGCGTCCCGAGGGTGAGGTTCGCCTTCCGCTCTTTATACTCGGCGCGCGCTTCGTCGATGTCATGGTGTTCGTCAGCCGCAACCAGATGGCCTATTGGCTCGGTCGCAAGATGCGATCAAGGCGCGACATAACCATTGTCAACGGCGTGGACCTTCAGCGATTCAAGAACGCGCCCGAAACCAATGCGCAAGCCAAGTTGAAGCTTGGCATAACGCCGGACGCCTTCGTGGCGGGCCTCCTGGCCACCTTTCGCCCGGAAAAGAACCATATCGAACTCGTTGAGGCGGCGGCGCGGATGCGGGACGCAGGCACGCCCATTACGGTTCTTTTTGTGGGTGACGGGGCCACTCGGCCGCTCGTGCAAGCCCGGGTAGAGGAACTGAAGCTCGAAGACAGCGTCATATTTTCAGGCGAATTTGACGACGTGGGCCCGATCATCGCCGCTTTTGACGTCGGCGTGCTCTGCAGCACTGAGATAGAGACCTTTTCCATGGCCGCGCTGGAGTTGCTGGCGTCGGGCGTGCCGATGGTCATGACGAATATCGGTGGCGCGTCGGAGATCGTGGAGCCGAACGTCAACGGCTTTCTATATGAAAAGGGCGACACCGACGCCCTGGTTCGACACCTGACCACGCTGTCCGACGCAACGACGTGCGCCGCGTTTCGGTCACGAGCGCGTCCGTCCGTAGAGCGATATTCGATCGAGGCCATGATGGAACACTATGTGCGCCTCATCCAAGATCTTGCCGCCAGTCGACGGACCTCTTCTCTCCAGCCGTCAGCGCCGCGGCATCGATTGGACACGCCGTTGACCTGACCTTCGTCGCGCCTGGGCCTTTGACGCCCACCGTGACCTGTCTTCATTTGCTATCCGGCGCCCGCGGTCCCGAGCATGGCCCGCACCTTATCGCGCCCCTGCTCACCCAGCAGATATTGAAAAGTGAGAGCGCCGTAGGCCGCCGCGTAAAGCCCACATGCCACCAAAAGCCCAAGCAGGCTGCGAGGCGCCGCCAGATCGACCAGCGCCTTGGCTCCATAGGCTACGGCCAGAGCGATTAGCGGCGGCAGGAAATCCACCAATCGGCCGGGTACAAACCCGAGCGTCTTGGCGACCCAGAGAAACCGGGTGATATTGATAAGGGCGAAGGTGAGACAGACAGCGCCCGCCGCGCCGATATCGCCCAGCGGCGGGATCAGCACGTAGCAAGAAATCCACAAAATCACCGCTCCGGCCAAAAGGATTGCGAGTTCCTCACGGTGGCGGCCAGTCATGGACAGGGCGAAGCCCGTCGGTCCCAGGGTCGCGCTGATCATGTAGCCCAATGGCATTAGCAGGGCGATACCGGGTCGGAAGACAAAGCTCTTGCCGAACAGAAGGTCCAGGCGGTCTCCGAACGCGGCGACGCCGGCGAATATGAAGCCGGTCATCACCGATGCGAAATGAATGTAGTCGTTCAACTCCTTGCGCAGCCCCGGAACGTCGCCGCCATGAAAATGCCGCGAGATCTTCGGGCCCAGAGTCTGGCTGGCGGCCATGGGCCATATGGTCACAAGCTGCGACATGGCGCTCAAAGCGGCATAGGCTCCGACAACTTTGCTGGGGACATAGATACCCAAGACCAGAATGTCGACGAAACGCATCATGTTGTAGACGAACAGATTGACCGCCATCCAGATGGAGTCGCCGAGAATGACCCGCACAAAGCGCCACTCGGCCGGACTGTCAGGCTTGGTGGGAGCGGGTGAGGCGTTGTCGCGTTGCTCGCCTTTTTTCCAGGCGCTGAAGTGCCCCCACACGAACAGGGCGCTGATCGCCACCTGCAGGGTGTTGATGGTGACGACCGCCTCGGTGGTCGGGGCCAGGAAGAAGGCCAGACCGACCAGGACCACCCGCGCGACCGGCTGGATGTAAAGGGTCATCAGCGCAAAGGCGCCAGGCCGATGGCGACTGCGATAATAGGCCCCGAGCACCGCAAGATCGGCCGCGATCGGCAGAGCCAGCAGCGTCGTCAACAGCATGATGTCGAAATGGGGATAGCGGTAGACCCTGCTCATCAGCAGCTGACCACCGACCAGGCCTGTGATCAGGGCCACCGGCAAGCTGGCGGAGGCCACCACCAGCCTCAGGCGACCCACGATCCTGTCGATGCTCGCCAGGTCGCGGTCCTCGCGCCCGACATATTTGAGCAGGGCCACGTCCAGCCCCAACGGCGCGAGAATAACCAGGGGCAGGTAGACGTTGCGAACAATGTTGACCAGGCCATAGCCGGACGAACCCAACATGCGTCCGATCACCACGCCGGTGATCAAAGTCAGGGCCTGCTGCATGAGTTGGCCGCCGGCGACGACGGCCGTGTCAGACTTGACCAGGCGGCCGACTAGACCCGCTATCGCAAATGGCGATCTCAAAGACAGCGCCCCCGCCTGTTGGCGCTGTTTGCGGACACGATCGCCATGGGCCAGGAGCGAGACAGCGCCACAGAAATCATACTAAACAACCCCACCTCGAGACCGCATCCGCCTGGATTTCGATGCCCGAGAATGGAGCTCTGAGCAATAAAATACTGACAGTTTGGTTAGTAGAGCTGTTCGGGCGTTAATTTATGCACCAGGTTTTTCATCGCCTCCAGATAATGACAAATCCAATACGGTCATAACCCTCTTGACGCCGTCCAGAGGGGCGGACTGTGGTCCAGTAGGCCGTGAGTGGCGCCGCAGAGCGGGGCGTGGAGACGATCTTGCAGCCGAGCTTGCCGCCACGCCTTTGATTTTCAAACACGCGGCTAAGCCGTAAGGTGGCGCCATCGTGGGTGGTTGGAGGGGATTGTGAAACCTGTTTTCTTCGATAGCTGCCTTGGCTGGCTGCACCCCGGAGCGAGTTCGCGCGGCGTGGTCCTGTGCGGCCCGCTGGGGCGCGAGGGCGACTTCACCTATCGATCCTGGCGGCGCCTAGCCGAAATGCTGTCAGCCGCCGGCCTGCCGACCCTGCGGTTCGACTACCGCGGTTTCGGCGACTCCGTCGAGGAGGATGACGCGCCCGATCGGATCGCGGCCTGGGTCGGCGATGTGCGACAGGCGGCTCAGTGGCTGAAGGCGACGCAGGGCGTCCAAGAGGTCGTGCTGGTGGGATTGCGGTTCGGCGCCGCCGCAGCCGCCGCCGCAGCGGGCGAACTGGGCGGGGTCCAGGGCTTGGCGTTCCTGGCGCCGGTGACATCCGGGCGGGCCTATCACCGTGAACTGACCATAATGGCCAGGATGGGCCAGAAAGCCCCCCCGCGAGAGGGCGAAGACCTGAACGTCGCTGGCATCACCTGCACGCCGCAGACCCAGACCGATCTGCAACAGTTTGAGCCGTTCCGCGCCGGCGGGCTGTTGGCCCCGAGGATCCTGACGCTCACTCCACCGGGAATGAAGCTCGACCGCGTGCTGGCTGGCCGGCTGGCCGGGTCCGACATCGACGCGCGCGAGGGCGAGTTCACAGGCTATTCCGACTTGATGGTCGACGCCGATTTCGCCGCGTTTCCAGAGGAGGCCTTCGCCAGAATCGTCGATTGGACCCGGGAAGGCCTCCCTCCGGCGCCCGCCGCCGCCACCGTATCTGGGGTGAATGAAGAGGTTCAGATCGACCTTACCTGCGCTCGCGAGCGCACGGTGTTCCTGAACGGATCAAGCCGCCTCTTCGCCATCGTCACTGAGCCCAAGACCCGAGCAAAAGGCGGCGGCGCTGTCGTCTTTCTCAATACCGGCGCGACCCGGCACACGGGCACGGGGCGGATCGCGGTGCTCCTGGCCAGGCGCTTCGCCGAGCTTGGGCTGACCTCTCTGCGCTTCGATTTGGCCGGGGTCGGCGACAGCCCAGATCGCGCGGGCCAACGCGACCCGGTGGAGCATATCGCCGATGGGTTCCCCGACGTGGCGGCGGCCCTCGATTGGCTGGAGTCCGAAGGCTATTCCAATCCTTTGCTCCTCGGCTTTTGCCGCGGCGCTCAGCTGGCCTGCAACATGGCGTTCCGTGATCGCCGCGTCCGCGCCCAGATCCTGATCGCCCCTCCGCCCTATTTCTGGAACGATGAACCGGCCCACCGGGCGCCGATCTCCAATCGACGCTACCTGAACTTGGTCGCCACTCCCAAGGCCTGGAAACGTTTCGCAAATGGTGAAATCTCGCCCCTCCAGTTGATGAGGATCGGCGCACGTATGCTGGGCCGGGTTGTCAGCAAGGCGCGGGCTAAGGTGGTCGCCGACGGCGTGGCCAAGCGCCTTCGCTCGCTCAAGGGCCTCGGCGTCGAAACCCTGCTGCTTTATGGCGATAGCGACGAGTTCCTCATCGACAATGAGGAATATTTTTCGGCTGGCCGGAAGGAATTCGAAAATCGCCTGGGCATGACGACCGCCATTCTCAGCGACGTGGACCACCTGTTCCTTGAAAAACGCCAGCGTCAGATTTTGACGGATGCGATCCTGCGCTACTTTTCGGAGGGCCTCCGTCTCATTCCCAATCAAGCCGGCCGAGCGAATACGCCGCCCCTCGTCGAGGGCGCTGCCCCCTACGCAGCGCCAGATAGCTCAAAACTGTCGCCGCTACGTCAGCATTAAGCCAGATAGTCGAACGAGATCTGATCATGACGATGGTTGCCGTTGATCCCCCCCACTGGACGACCTCGCTCAATCCCGACACGACGGCGCTGCTGGTGGACGGCTCCGCCTACCTGGTCCAAAACGCAAACAAGCCTTACAGCCTGACATCGCCTGCGCCAGGAGTGCTGCAGTTCCAGGTCGCCGCCGGCGATGTCTGGACGACCGTCGATCTCGCCACCAAGAACCGGTCCGAGATTGCGGGGACGACGGATCTCGCTCCAGGCACGCCGATCAACGTCTCTTATGGGTTCAGTCTGTCGCCGGGGTCGGTCAACAGTTCGGGCTGGTGTGTCATCGGCCAGTTCCACCAGCTTGAGAACGACGGCTACTCGCCGCCATTGGAGATTGCTCTGGTTGGCCAGAAGATGGCGGTGCAGGTCGACTATCTGAACGCCGCCGGGGTTCAGATCTACAAGCCGGTCTATGTGGACTCCCGGAATATCGTGGAGGGGCATAGCTATGCGATGAACATCCAGGTCACGTTCAACGCCGACGGAACCGGGCGCCTGGTGCTCGTTCGCGACGGGGTGACCCTGGTCAGCTATGCCGGCCCCATGGGCTTCACGTCCAATCCCCACGTCTATTGGAAAGAAGGCATTTATCGCGCCGCCAGCAGCACGACCATGACGGCGACCTATAGCAACCTGCACATCACCGCCGGCGACGCCACGTCCATGCCGGCTCCCGCCACGCCGATCTCGGCCGCCAGCAGCGCCCCGGCTCAGCAGTGATTGCGTCAGCCTGGACCTTGGGGATGCCGGTTCGCATCCCCAAGGCAGGCGCCTGTTAGACCACGAAGTGGCCGCTCACATGAAGGTCGGCGGAATGAACGCCGAGCAGCTTGATAGTGTCGCCGTCGGAAAAGGTGACGGTGGAATAGGTCCCAAAATCGTGGAAGCTCGGGTTCAGGCCCTTGGCCTGGTAGGCCGTGATATCGACCTTGTCGCCGCCACTGGCGGAAAAGTCGGTTATGGTCTCAAGCTTCTGTCCAGGAGCCATGACGAAGCTATCGGCCCCGCCGCCGCCGGCCAGGGTGTCGGCGCCGCTGTTGGCGGCGATGACGTTGGCCATGCTGTTGCCATGGAGCGTAAGCGCGCTGCCGCCCCTGCCCACCAGGTTTTGGATATTGGCCGAAAGGGAAAAGCTGGAATAGGCGTCCACAGTGTCGTTGACCGCGCCCGCGGCGACGACGACCACATCATTGCTGTGTGCGACGGTGAAGGTGTCGTTGCCCTTGGCGCTGCCTACCAGGGTGTTGCCACCGTTGAGGCTGCTTATATAGTTACCGCCGGCCGCATTGCCGGTTCCCTTATGGCCCGTGCCGATCAGCTGCAGATTATGGACATTGGCGGGTAGTGCGTAACTGACGCTGGAGTCGATCACGTCGTTGCCGTGAACGGCGCCGACCACCACCTTGTCGCCCACATTGTTGACGTGGAATGTGTCGCTTCCCGAACCGCCCACCAGGGTATTAGCCCCGCCGGTGCTGATCAGGCTGTCATTCATCGAATTGGCCGTGCCCCTGAGGCCCGAGCCCTTGAGCACCAGATTTTGGATATTGGCCGGCAGGACGTAGCTGACGCTGGCGTCGACGGTTTCGTTGAGCGTGCCGGCGGCGACGATTATTTTCTCGGCGCTATTGGTGACCACATAGGTGTCATTGCCATGGCCGCCGATCACCGTGAGCGTCGAGGTTGTGCTCGTGGAGCCGGTCGTGCTGGCGGCGCCGGTGGTGATATGCAGATTGCTATATTGCGCAGTCATGGTCGAGCTGCTTGCGGAACGATATATGCCTTCCTTCCAATACACATCGGGGTTGGCGGCGAAGCCCATGGCGCCGGTGTAGTTGACCAGGGTCACCCCGTCGCGGATGAGCACCAGATGCCCGGTGCCGTTGGCGTTGAACGTGACCTGGATGTTCATCGCATACTTATGCCCCTCCACGATATTCTGGGAGTCCACATAGAGCGTCTTGTACATCTCCGCTCCGGACGAGTTTAGATAGTCGACCTGCACCGCCATCTTCTGGCCGACCATATCGATCTCGAACGGCGGTGAATTGCCGTCGCTTTTGAGCTGGTGGAACTGGCCGATGACGCACCACGACGAACTGTTGACCGAACCGGGCAGCAGGTCGAACCCGTAAGTGACGTTGATCTGCTTGCCTGGGAGGAAGGTCGTGGCGCCGGCGATTTCGGACCGGTTCTTGGTGGTGGGATCGACCGCCGTCCACACGTCCCCAGACTTGACCTCGAACTGAAGGACCCCAGACGACGGTGACGTCAGGCTGTAGGACTTGTCGGCGTTCTCCACATAATAGTCCGACCCATCCACGAGCAGGTCGGTGGTGGCGGCATTGAGAGATGTCGTCCAATTTGCGGGAGCAACAGCCGTTGTCATGAGGAAATCTCGTTCGTTACTGGTTGATAGGATCGCACAGTCCCAGCAAGGTCGCGCAACGCATTTCCACAAAACCTGCTGAGGGTTAACAAGGTGCAATAACTCCCGCTCAAAGCGGTCAGTTGCACGTCGATGATGCGTCATTGCGTCGCACAGCACCGGCGCGGGCCGCGTCCAACATCTGAATAAAGCCTGCGCTGCAGATCTGCATGCAAAACAGCAACTAACTATACTCAAGTTGTGACGTCGCGTCACTGACCGCGACGACGGTCGTCCGTTCGGACTACAAGTATGCGGCAGGGGACGGGCGCCAAGATCGCCTTTTCGACGCCCACCAATGCCCGGCCTGTGCTTTTGCGCCGGCGCAGCGCCTCGATCCTGATTCAGTTGGCGGTGACGACTACACTAGCCCCACCCGCCTTGAGCCTGCGGCCGTAGCGGCGAAGAATGCCCAGCCCACCCGGTCGCTGCTCAATCCACCTTCATGGCCAGATCCGGTTGCACGGCGACGCCATGTGAGTCTGAGCCCACCGCCTTGCCGCCCAGAGCCCGGGCATAGGCGGCGAGAAGCGTGGATCTTTGATGCTCCCAGCAGAGCGCGTTTTCGAAACGCGCCCTGCCGCTCACGCCCATGGCCAAGCGGCGCTCGGGATCGTCGAGCAGTTCGATGATCCGATCGGCGAAATCGGCGACGTCGCCGGCGCGCGCGTAAAGCGAGCCGTCCTGGGCGCTGAACCGGCCTTCCTTCATCTCGAACTGAACGATCGGCTTGGCCATCGCCATGTACTCGACGATTTTGTTCATGGTCGACTTGTCGTTCAACTCGCTGGGCCTGTCCGGGTTCACCAGGACATCGGCGGTGCTCAGCGCCTCGATCAGTTCGGTGTCGCCGATACGGCCAGTGAAGCGCACGTAGTCGCTCAAGCCCTCGCGTTCGACCTGCGCTTCCAGACTTGGCCGTTCCGTCCCATCACCGATCAGCACGAACTGAACGTCGCTGCGCCCATGACGATTGACGATCAATCCGATCGCTTCAATGAGCAGGTCGATGCCTTCCTGTTCGCCCATCACCCCCAGATAGCCGACCAGATGCTTGCGACCGCTGCGCCAGCTGTCCACGCCTGGCTGAGGGTTCCAAGTCAGGCGTTCCGGGCCGCTGCGCACGACAAACACGTCCTCAGCGGCCATCCGCCCGCGCCCCATGGCGACCGCTTTGTAGCTTTCGTTGGTGGCGATCGAAACGTCAGCCGCCCAGAAGGTCAGTCGCTCGAATACCCGAAGGACATTATAAAACGCGCCGCGCTTGCCGAACTTGGCTTCGTACAATTCCGGGCAGAGATCGTGATGGTCGAAGATGAACTTCTTCCCGAACAGCTTGAAGGGCAGCACCGTCAGAAAGATGAGATCAGGGGGATTACAAGCCTGGACCACGTCGAACCCTCGGCCCAGGGCGATCTTCGCCGCCAGGACGAATTCCCAAAAGAGCGCCACGGCGAATTCCGCAATATAACCGAACAGGCCGGACGCCTCCGTCGACATCGGATGGCGGTAAATGGCTATGTCCTCAAGGACCTCGAACCTGCTGGTATAGCCTTTGCCAACCGGGCAGATGATCGACACTTGGTAACCCGCGTCGCGCAGTGTGCGGGCCTCCATCCAGACCCGGCGGTCGAACGGCGCCGGAAGATTTTCGATGATGATCAAGACAGACGGCCGCTTCATCGTACGTCCTCAATTGCAACCACCGGATCGCAGCCCTGCCCAGGCTCGCCGATATCACCAACCATAGAGGCTTCCAGCTAAGCGCCAAGGCCGTAGACGCCCGCACGCGAATGGAGACCGACAACCGCCGCCCCTTCGCAGCTTGGCCGAGCGGAAAGACCAATTCGGCGGCAATGATCGGCAAACCACAAAGCAAGACACGGGGAGCGACTTCGAATTTCCACCTCACCGTGTCAGTTTGCGTCGAGCTATGGCCGCATATCGGAAGGGACTGAACACGCCTCATCTTGTGGGCGGGCGAGCGCCAGCCGACTTCCTTTATATTTTCTGATAGTTGTACGGTTCGAACGACTTCATGGAAAATCATCAGTCTTTGACGAAGATCGCCCCGCAAGAAAGATCACAGGATCACCCCATGGATACGGCGGCCACCCACAGGCGCACGGTCGGGCGCGCGCTCGTCGATCAGTTGGCCATCCAGGGCGTGCGCCATGTGGCCTGTGTGCCGGGCGAAAGCTATTTGCCGGTGCTCGATGCGCTCAAGGACAGCAACATCGCCGTCACCGTCTGTCGCCAGGAGGGCGGCGCGGCGATGATGGCCGACGCCTGGGGCCGCGCGACCGGCGCGCCCGGGGTGTGCATGGTCACCCGCGGCCCCGGCGCCGCCAACGCCTTTGTCGGCCTGCACATCGCCCAGCAGGACAGCACCCCCTTGATCCTGTTCGTCGGCCAGGTGGACCACGCCACGCGCGGCCGCAATCCCTGGCAGGAACTGGACCTGGAGCGGGCCTTCGGTGGCATCGCCAAATGGGTGGTCGATCTGGACGATCCCGAGCGCGTGGCCGAGATCCTGTCGCGCGCGTTTCACCTGGCGGTGTCCGGCAAGCCCGGTCCGGTGGTGATCGGCCTGCCGGCCGACGTGCTGAGCCTGCCGACCACCGCTCTCGACGCGCCGCCCGCCGAGCCGGTGGAAGCCGGAGCGGACGCCGCGTCGCTTGCGCGCCTGCAAGATCTTCTGGCCGCCGCCCAACGGCCGATCGCCATCGTCGGCGGCAGCCGCTGGGACGAGGCCAGCCGCGCGGCCATGCACCGGTTCGCTGAACGCTTCCAAATGCCGGTGGCCACCACCTATCGCCGCGGCTCGCTGTTCGACGCCGACCACCCCAACTATGTCGGCGACATCGGCCTGGGTCCCAATCCCAAGCTGGTGGCGCGAATCAAGGCCTCTGACCTGATCCTGCTCGTGGGCGGGCGGATGGGCGAGATCGCCTCGCAGAAATACAGCCTGCTGGCGTTTCCCGATCCGGGTGTAGCCCTGGTCCATGTCCACGCCGACCCGGATGAGATCGGTCGCCTCTATCGACCCACCATGGCCATCCCGGCGGCTCCGCGCCGGTTCGCGCCCGCGCTTGCGGCTCTGACCCCGCCACCGGCCATCGCCTGGCGCGGCGAGGCCCAGGTTGGCCACCAGGACTACCTGGACTGGTCGCAGGTCGCCACACCCCAGCCCGGCCCGGTCAATCTGGGCGAGATCATCGTCTGGCTGCGCGAGGCGTTGGAGCGGGACGCAGTAATCTGCAACGGCGCCGGCGCCTATGCGGCGTGGCTGCACCGCTTCTATCGCTTTCGCGATCTAAACGGCCATATCGCCCCAGCCTCGGCGACTATGGGCTACGGCCCGCCCGCGGCCATCGCCATGAAACTGCTGCATCCGCAGCGCCGCGTGATCAGTATCAGCGGCGACGGCGATTTCCTGATGAACGGCCAGGAGTTCGCCACCATGGTCCAGTATGGCCTGCCGATCACCAACATCATCATCGACAACGAGAGCTACGGCTCGATCCGGCTATCGCAGGAGCGCGTCTATCCCGGTCGGGTGATGGCCACTGACCTGAAGAACCCGGACTTCTCCGCCTATGCCCGCGCCTTCGGCGGCTTTGGGGCCACCGTCGAGCGCACGGAGGATTTCGCCGAGGCCTTCCGCGCCGCCGACGCCTCGGGCGTACCGGCCATCATCCATGTGAAAGTGGACCCCGAATGCATGACCCCCAACGCCAGCCTGTCGGCGATCCGCGCCCAGGCCCTCGCGGCGCAGAAGGGCTAGTTTTGCGTCTTCCCCTCGTCGCTTGACCTTTGCAGGTTGCAGCTATGGACTCTGGAGCGATGACCAAGGTGGGCGCGGCGTTTGACGGTGATGATCGAACCGCGCCACCCTTGAGGGTCGGCCTGGTCAACAACATGCCCGATGCGGCGGTGGCCATCACCGAGCGCCAGTTCGGCGATCTGCTGCAAGCCGCGGCGCCGCGCCGTACGGTGGAGCTGAAGCTGTTCGAAATCCGTCAGATCAAGCGCAGTCCAGAGATGCGGGCGCGCATGACCGGCCGCTACCATCCAATCGAAGCGCTCGGCGAGGTCATGCCCGATGTGCTGGTGGTCACCGGCGCCGATCCCGGGAGCAGCTCATTGCGCGAGGCGGACTTCTGGCCTGGATTTGCACAGCTGACGGACTGGGCCGTGGAGGCTCGACGGCCAACCCTGTGGTCGTGCCTAGCGGCGCACGCGGCGGTGGAGCACCTGGACAGCATCGCCCGTCGCCTCCTTCCGGCCAAGCAGAGCGGTGTCTTCACCTGCGCGACCACCGGCGCCGACCCACTGCTGGAGGGCCTCGAGAGCGGCTGGCCCGTCCCCCATTCGCGCTACAACGGACTGAACGAGGCGGAACTGATCGCGCGCGGCTACGAGATCCTGACCCGTTCGGACACGGTCGGCGTCGACGCCTTCATTCGGCGCGGGCCGCCCCTGTTTCTGTTTCAGCAGGGTCATCCGGAATATGACGGCGACACCCTGGCTTTGGAGTTCCGCCGAGATTTTCGCGCCTATATCCAAGGCGAGCGAGACGGCCTGCCCGAAGTCCCCACAGGGCTGTTCGCGCCGGAGATCGAAAGGCAGCTGGCGGATTTGCGACGCAGCGCCCTGCAATCGCCCTCGCCGGACCTGATGCGCCTTTGGCCGGCCAGCCATGGGCTCGGCGGCCGCCCGCCTCCATGGCGCGGCGCCGCCGTTCGCTTGTGCGCCAACTGGCTAAACGCAGTGCTGTAGAACAGCTACCCCATCCAGATTACGCCCTGGTCATTTCAAGGGCGCCAAGGCCTTGGCCACATCCGGCTCAAGCTCCACCGAGGGCGCGTAGGTCGGCGGCTTGCGCCCCTGCACAGCGGTTTCGAAGGCCGCCCCCAGGGCCAGCAATTTCGCCTCGCTCCAAGCCGGACCCACAAAGGAAAAGCCCACGGGCAAGCCCATGATCTGACCCATCGGCACGGTCAGGTGCGGATAGCCGGCCACGGCGGCGATACTGCCCATGGAGCCTGACGCGTGGTCGCCGCTCACCACGTCCGTGCGCCAGGCGGGGCTGAAACTGGGCCCGACCAAGGCGTCCACCCGGTACTTGGCGATCAGGGCGTCGATCCCCTGGTCGGCCGCCATCCGCCGCGCCGTGGCCTTGGCCGCCAGATAGCCGGGGTCGGCCAGGCCCTTTGTCTGATCGGCGCGTTCAAACAGATCCTGGTCGAACAGGGACAATTCCCGGGGCGTGGCCTTGTTGAAGGCGATAACCTCGTTGAGGCTGCGGGCCTTCACCGTGGCCGGCGTCGAGGCCAGGTAGGTGTTCAGGTCCGCCTTCAGCTCGGTGAACAGGATTATGCTCTCGGCTAGGCCCAGAGCCGGGTCGGGTCGGTAGTCGATATCGACAATCTGTGCGCCCGACGCCTTCAGGCGCGCCAGCGTGGCCTCGAACAGAGCCGCCTCCGCCGGGTTCGAACTGACGGCGAAACTCAGGACCCCCAGCCGCTTGCCCTTCAGTGTGGCGCCGGCCAGAGCGGCCGAATAGTCGGTGCGGTGCTTGTCGGCCTCCGTCGTCGCTGCGTCCTGCGGATCCGACCCCGACAGGGCGGTCAGCATCAGGGCGGCGTCAGCGACATTGCGGGCCATGGGCCCAGCCGTGTCCTGGCTGTGCGAGATGGGTATAATGTAGGTGCGTGAGATCAGCCCCACCGTCGGCTTCAGCCCCACCAGGCCGTTCATGGACGCCGGACAGGTGATCGAGCCATCGGTCTCGGTGCCCACCCCCGCCGCCGCCAGGCTGGCGGCCACGGCCGCGCCCGTACCGGCTGAAGAGCCGCAGGCGTTGCGGTCCAGGGCATAGGGGTTCCTGACCAAACCGCCCACGGCCGACCAGCCGCTGGTCGAATGATCGGAGCGGATATTGGCCCATTCCGACAGGTTGGCCTTGCCCAGGATCAGGGCCCCGGCGTCGGTCAACCGCCGCACCAGCGGCGCGTCGCGGCCCGTCATATTCCCGGTCAGCGCGAGGGAGCCGGCGGTGGTGGCCGTATCGTCGGCGCTCTCGATATTGTCCTTCAGCAGCACCGGCACGCCCGCCAGCGGACCCAGCTTGGCGCCCCGCGCCCGCGCCGCGTCGGCGGCCCGGGCGTCGGCCATCACGTGGGGGTTGAGGGCGATGATGCTGTGCAGCGCCGGCCCTCGGCGATCCAGGGCGGCGATGCGGTCCAGATAGGCCTGGACCACCATGGCGGAGGTGGTGCGCCCGGCGTCGAGATCCGCTTTGATCTCGGTCACGGACTTCTCGTTCACCGGATAGGCGGCCGCGGCCAAGGCCGCCGCGAGGATCAAGCCCTGGATCATGTCGCGCTCCGCTTGTCGTGTTGCTCGCCGCCCAGCTTGACCGGAGGGGCCGGCGGGTCAAGCGGCCATGAACACCACAGGTTTGGCGACCGGCGCCCCAGCGGGACTATTGGCCGCAGCCGCATGCCCGGCCTGGTAACCCGACCTGGGGGACGCCGCAGCCATATTCGCCCCATGGTCAATCGACTCAATAAACGGCGTCGCTCGCCGCCGGGGGCGGAATGACGGGAAAACGAAGCGGAGTTTCCGCCAAACTCGCCATAGAGGCCGCCCTGGTCGGGATGGCGACGTTCTTGCTCGCCTATGTCAGCGTCATGTTCGTTCGCGAATTCGGCCATATCGCTGCGATCTGGCCGGCGAACGCGGTGATCGTCGCCGCCCTGATCCGCTCTGATCGCAAGCGGTGGTCGACCTTCCTTCTGACGGGGCTGGGCGGGACCTTTGCCGCCTATCTGCTGACATCACCGTCCATCTGGGCTTCCATCTGTTTGACGGTCTCAAATGGGCTGGATGTCTGGCTGTGCGCCGCCGGAATGCGGATGTTCATCGGCCGCGACCTCGACCTGACCCGAGGCAGACACCTGCTGGCCTTCGTGGTCCTGGGGGGTGTCGTCGCGCCGATGGCTTCGGCCGCGTCGGCGGTCGGCGCGGTAAGCCACATCTTGTCCAACCCGCACACGCCGACCCAGAACCTCGCCTATTCGCTTGGCTGGTTCGCCTCCCGCTCGCTCGGCCTGCTGATCCTGACCCCTGTGCTGGTGGCGGTGACGCCTGCGAGGCTGGCGGAGCTTGTCAACCCCAGCCAAGTCTGGCGCAGCGCGGGCCTGTTCGGGCTTTTGATCGCCTGTCTGGCCACGGTGTTCGTGCAGACCCAGCTGCCGCTGCTGTTCCTCGTCCTACCCGTGCTCATGATCATCACCTTTCAGCTGGATCTGGCCGGGGGCGCCATCGCCGTACTGATCACGGCGGTGACCGCCGTGGCCCTCAGCATCATGAACCTGGGTCCCGCCAGCCTGGTGCGAGCGGAGATGACCGAAAAACTGCTGCTCGTGCAGCTGTTCTTGGCGGTGACGACCCTCAGCGTCCTGGCCGTGGCCGCGGTGGTGGCGCATCAACGGCGCCTGACCGGGTCGCTGCGCGACGCCCTCGCCAAGGCCGAGACCGCCCAGGCCCGGATCCTGGAGGACCAACGCTGGGCGGCCATGGCCGAGGAGATCGCAAAGGTCGGCTACTGGCGGCTCGACACCACCACCCTGACCTCGGTCTGGTCTGATGAAATCTTCCGGATATTTGGGCTCGACGCCGCCGAAGGAACACCAGACCTCCCCACGACCATTGGCTTGTTCCATCCGGACGATCAGGCGCATGTGTCCGCCTGCATCGAGGCCGGCACGGGAGACGGGGCGCCGTTCGCCTTCAACCTGAGAGTGGTTCGGTCGGACGGCGAACTGCGGCACGTCATGTGCCGCGGCGCCGCGGAACTTGGATCGGACGGCCAGGTGCGTGCGATCTTCGGCGCCTTCATGGATGTCACCGAGGCCAAGCGCACCGAGGATGTGCTGCGCGCAAGCGAAGAGCGTTTCCGCCTGCTGGCCGACAAGTCCAATGACATCATCCTGCAGACAGCGACCGATGACGGCAGCAGCTGGCGCCTCGTCTATATCAGCCCGGCGATCAAGTCCGTGCTTGGCTACGATCTGGATCTCACCCCCGAATCCGCCGCGCCGAGCTATTGCCATCCTGACGACCTGGAAGCTCTGCAACGGTCGAACCTGGAGCAGGTTCTAGCGGGCCCTAACGCAACACCGCGGCTCAACACCTACCGCGCGCGCCACAAGGACGGCCATTGGGTGTGGGTTGAGGGCAAGCCAACCTTCACCTTCGATCCCGAGACCGGCAAGGCCAGCGGCATGATCTCGGTCATCCGCGATGTGACCGCTCAGAAGATGGCCGACGAGGCTATTCGCAGCAGCGAGGCGCGCTATCGGCTGCTGGCGGAAAACGCCACCGACGTCATCACCCAGCTCGACCTGGATCTGGCGATCACGTTCGTCACGCCCGCCTGCGAGGCGGTGCTGGGCTACAGTCCCGACGAGATGATCGGGGTCTGCATTCTGGAGATCATGCACCCCGAGGACGTTCCCAAGATCGCCGCAGCGGCGGCCGCCATTCTGGCCGCCGGCTCGAACGCGCCTCCGGTCACCGTGCAGTACCGCGCCCGGCACAGGGATGGACGCTGGATCTGGATCGAGGGCCAACCCAGGCTGATCTTGGACGATCAGGGCGAGCCCATCGGCGCTCAGGACATCATGCGCGACGTCACCGAGCGCAAGGCGGCCGAGTTGGAATTGGCGGGGGCGCGGACAGCCGCCGAGGCCGCCGCCGTCGCCAAGTCCGACTTCCTGGCCAATATGAGCCACGAGATCCGCACGCCGCTCACCGCCATCATCGGCTTTTCAGGCCTCCTGGAAGACGCCAAGGACCTGTCCGACCGCACGCGCCTCTATGTCCAGCGCATCGTCACCGGCGGCCAGACCCTGCTGACCGTGGTCAACGACATTCTCGATTTCTCCAAGCTGGAAGCCGGACAGGTCGAATTGGACCCGCGCCCCTTCGACCCCGCCGTTTTCGCGGAAGGCGCCCTGGCGCTGGTGGCGGCCCAGGCGGCCAGCAAGGGCCTGGAGGTGCGGCTGCATTTAGAGAATGAGTTGCCGGCCTCGGTGGAGGCCGACAGCACGCGCTTGCGGCAGGTGCTGCTCAATCTTCTGACCAACGCCATAAAGTTCACGGACAAAGGCAGCGTGACCCTGGCTGCCTGCTACCAGGCCGACACAGGCCAACTGGGCTTCGCCGTCAGCGACACCGGCTCAGGCATACCCGCTGACAAGCGCGACCGTTTGTTCGAGCGCTTCTCCCAGGTCGATGGCTCGGTCAGCCGACGGCATGGCGGCACCGGCCTGGGCCTGGCCATCTGCAAAAGCCTGGTCGAGCTGATGGGTGGCGATATCGCCGTCGAGTCTGTCGAACATGCAGGATCGACCTTCAGTTTCACCGTGCCGGCGCCATCCGCCCCCCTTCCCTCGCCTCAGGAACGAGCCGCTCCAGCCACCGCGGACACCGCCTCGACACCGACTGCCCGAATCCTGGTGGTCGACGATGTGGCGGAGAATAGAGAGCTGTCCCGGGCCCTGCTGGAGGCCCTGGGACACGAGGTGGAGGAGGTCTGCGGCGGGGCCGAGGCCATTGCTGAAGCGATGGCCTCGCACTACGACCTGATCTTGATGGACCTGCAGATGCCCGGCATGGACGGCATGACCGCCACTCGCGCCATCCGCCAGACCGCCGCCCTGAACGCCGCCACACCGATCGTGGCCCTCAGCGCCAACGTCCTGGCCGACCAGGTCGCCCAGTGCCACGCCGCCGGCATGAACGACCACATCGCCAAGCCGATCAGGCTTGAGGAACTGGTGGCCAAGGTGACCCGGTGGATCAACCCCGACGCCTATGTCGACGAGGACATGCAGGACGTGGCTTGAAGCCCGACTACAACGCGTTGATGCTCGCCGGTCATTTGTACCGATAGGTCAGCGTCACCCCATAGGTCGCCGGCATGGCGGTGAAGCGGACGGTGGTGTCCAGGTTGCGGTTGGCGGCGGTCCAATAATAGACATCGCCTACATTGCGGCCCCAGATCGACGCTCGCCAGGCGCCGTCCTTGGTCTCCACTCCCGCCCGCAGGTCCACCAGGGCGTAGGCCTTGGTGTTGAGCAAGGCCAGGTCGCCCAATTGGCTGTTGGTGGCGCTCTGATAGGTCACGTCGCCGCCGACGAAGCCCTTGAGGCGGTCGCTCAAGTCCCAGCGATAATCGACATCCGAGACCAGCTGCCATTTCGGCGTATTGGGAAAGGCCTCGCCGTTGAAGTCGGTCACATCGCCATTGGGATCGTAGTTGGTGAAATGATCCAAGATGTGAGAGTCGATATAGGAGCCGCCGACCGAGGCCGTCAGCCCCCTGACCGGCGCCCAGACCAGCTGTAGTTCCGCGCCCGTGATCTCGGATTTCGGCACATTGACCAGCTTGAGGAGTGGTCCGAAGATCGGGTCGAGCACACGGCCGAGGATCTGCTTGTCACGGTAGTCGTAGTAGAATACCGCCCCGTTCAGCTGCAGGGTCCGCTCCATGAGGGTCGACTTAAAGCCGACCTCGTAGGCCAGCACCGATTCCTGGCGCGCCGGATCGAACTGGGTGGCGGTCGAGGCGGCGAGATCCGGAAAGCCGCCGGCTTTGTAGCCTTGGCTGACATTGGCGTACACCAGGGTCCGCTGCAGCGGCGTCCATTCGGCGCCGACCCGCCAGGAGACGTTGTCCTCGTTGAGCGAACTGCGCACCAGGCCCGGCACGAGGGCCGCGTTGGTGGTCACGCACCCGCCCGCCGGAATCGGCGGATTGGCCGGCAGGCCCAGTTCGCCACGGATAACATTCTGCAGCACGCCGAAATCCTCGGCGGTGACGCCGTCGCCGGTGTCGGCGGTGCAGCCATTGAACTTGTCGATCGCCCGGGTGTAGCGCAGGCCGCCATAGACCTTGATATCGCTCGTCAGCTTGTAGTCGGCGTTGGCGAAAATCGCCGTGGTGGTGGAGTCCTGATTGTCGCTGTCGCGGAAGCTGGTGAACAGCGGCAGGCCGAAGGGAACAAAGGTGAAGGCGGTGGTGCTCTGGCCATTGTCGTCGAAGTCGGTCTCCAGCACCTTGTCGTGGGCGTAGTTCAGACCCATGACGAAATGACCGTTCTGGCCGATCTCTCCGGCGATACGCAGCTCCTGCGAGGTCGAGGTGATCTTGCCCAGCGTCAGCTGGTTGAGGTTCGACAGAGTGGTCCCGTCGATGTCCTGCAACTGATGTTCCATATAACGGCTGTAGGACGTGATCGAAGTCAGGGTCAGGCCATAGGGCAGCTGGTAGTCCAGCCGCAGGTTGGACTGGAAGAAGTCGTTGTGCTTGCCGTAGTCGGCGCCCGGGTTCCAGTCGGCGGCGCGGGCGTTCTGGGGCGCCAGCGGATAAGCCAAAAGCCCGGCGACGAAAGAGGCCGCGGCCGGGATGCTGGGGGTGATGGCGATCAGTTGGCCAGCCTGGACGTCGGAATGGTCCACGTAGCCATTGACGTTCAGCTGGGCCTTGAACTGGTCGGTCGGCGTCCAGGTGAACAGGATGCGGCTGGTGGTGAAGTCGCCGGCGCCGTTGGTGGCCCCGGTGGTGTAGCTCTTCTGCCAGGGGTCGTTCTGGGTGTGGTCCGCTGAAATGCGGACGCCCAGGGTGTCGCTGATCGGTCCGCTCACATAGCCGCCAACATCGACGGCGTTATAGTTGCCGTAGGAGACGCTGGCCCCTCCCTGCAGGCTGCGGGTCGGCTTGGCGTCGATGAAATTGATCGCCCCGCCGGTGGCGTTCTGGCCGAACAGGGTGCCTTGCGGCCCCTTCAGCACCTCAACCCGCTCCAGATCCAGATTGGCGCCCCGGGTTTCGATGGCGAAGGGGATCGGCGCCTCGTCCGTATAGAGGCTGACCGTGGGGCGTCCGCCCAGGCTGATGTCGCTGAAGCCCACCCCGCGCAGGGTGTAGATCGGCGAGCCCACATAGGAGTCGGTATAGCTGAAGGACGGGGTCAGCTTGACCAGGTCCCTGGGCTGTTTGACCCCGGCCAGCTCCATCTGGGCGGCGGTCACGGCCGTGATCGACATGGGGATCTTGTTGGCGGTCTCTTCGCGTTTTTCGGCGGTGACCACGATTTCCTGAAGGGCGTTGGCGGCTTCGGTGATCGGCGGAGCCGCTGCGGTTTGAGCCAGGGCCGGGGCGCTCGATAGCGCGGCCAGCGAGGCGCCGGCCAGCATCAGGCGGCGCATGCCCCGCCGTCCATTCCGCTTTGCGCCACGCATAGATTCGACCTTGCCCATCGCCCTACTCCCCCTTGCTTGTTTCCTCGCCTGGCTGAGGTTGGCGCCCCGCTGACGATTTCTTCGACACTTGCGAATGATGGGATATCGACACGTCGAGATATCTGAGTCAAGATATTCGACAATGAAGTATGGTTCTGGTAGGTCGTATCGAAGAAATGGGAGCAGAGGAATCGCCGTGGCCAAACGCGCGACCAGCGCAGGCGAACTGGCGGCTGAAGGCGCGACGCCCCAGCCGGCGAGGAAACGCGGCCGCCCGTCCAAGCGGGGGTTGAAGCGCGAAGCCCTGCTGGAGGGCGCGGCGAGTGTGTTCAACGCCCGCGGCATCGCCGCCACGTCCCTGGCCGAAATCGCCGAACGGATCGGCCTGTCGCGGGCCACGGTCTATTACTACGTCAACGACCGCGCTGAACTGGTGTTCCAGTGCTACATGCGCGCCTGCGAACTGATGGCCGAAGACTTGGCCGCCGCCGGAGAGGCCGAAAGCGGCCTGTTGCGCACCCTGAGTTTCGTCGAGCACGCCTTGACGCCCGATCGCCCGCCCACGGCGGTGCTGACCGAGATCAACTACCTGGAAGGCGCCCATGCCACGGTGGTCAAGGTCGCGCACGAACGAAACGTCGCCGCCCTGATCGCGTTTATCGAGGCCGGAGTGGCCGACGGTAGCATCCGGCCCTGCGACTGCCAGGTGGTCGCCCAGTCGATCATCGGCATGTTGGCCTGGGGCCGCCTGTCGCCAGGGTGGGTGCACGCCCGCGACGGGCGCGCCTTTCGTATCCGGCTGCTCAAGGCGATGGTCGGACTATTGTCGGACGGCATGGCCTGCGATCCCGACCGGGAACTGACCTACGCCATCGACGCCGACAGCTTCCTGCCGGGACGCTTCAACGCCTTCGACCGGCGCGAAGCCTCCGAGGTCAAGATCGATCAGTTGCTGACGGCCGCCTCGCGCCTGTTCAACAGGAACGGGATCGAAGCCGCCTCCCTGGACGCGATCACCGAGTCCCTGGGGGCCACCAAGGGCGTGCTCTACCACTACCTGCGCGACAAGGCCGACCTGGTGATGCGCTGTTACGAGCGCGCCTTCGATCTCTATGACCGCTTCGCCCAGACGGCCGCCGACCAGGGCCGCAACGGCCTGGAGCAAACCTTGATGGGCACCCATCTGAATGTCCAGGCCCAGGCCGGCTCACTGTCGCCGCTGATGCCGCAGCCCGGCCTGGAGTCCCTGCCCGAGCCCGGGCGCGCCGCCCTGGTGGTCCGGGCCAACCGGCTGCGCAACCTGTTCGTGCGGCTACTGCGCCGCGGCGCCGCCGACGGGTCCTGCCGGCCGTGCGACGCGCCGATGATCGCTCTGATCGGCGCGGGGCCTTTCGCCTGGCTGGCCAAGTGGCTACCGCCGGACGACCCGCGCTCCCCGCGCCAGTTGGCCGATGAGATCTGCGCCCTCTACGCCAAGGGCCTGAAGGCCCGCTAAGCCGCACAAGAATCAGAAGGAAGCCCGCCGGTGAGCACCGAAATCCACGGCCATGTCGCCCCTGGCTTCGAAAAAGCGCGCGACCGCTTCGCGGCCAATTTCGAGCGAAACGACGCCTATCGCGAAGTCGGCGCCGCCCTGACTGTCCATCGGGGCGGGACTCTGGTGGTGGACCTGTGGGCCGGGTCACGCGACGCAGGCGGCCAGACACCCTGGACCGCCGACACCCTGGTCAATGTCTGGTCGACCACCAAGGGGGTGACCGCCATCGCGCTGGCCGTACTGGTGGACCGAGGCTTGCTGGACTATGCCGCGCCCGTCGCCCGTTATTGGCCGCAGTTCGCCCAGAACGGCAAGGCCGACATCACCGTCTCGCAACTGCTTTCGCACCAGGCCGGACTGCCGGGGTTCGAGGCGCCAACGCCGCTTGAGGACTTCTATGACTGGGAGAAAGTGACCACCCGGCTGGCGGGCCAGGCGCCGCTGTGGCCACCTGGGACCAGGAACTCCTACCACGCCATGACCTTCGGCTTCCTCGCCGGAGAGCTGATCCGGCGGATCACGGGCTTGAGCCCCGGCCAGTTCCTGGCTCGGGAGGTCGCCGGCCCCTTGAACGCCGACATCTTCATCGGCCTGCCGCAAAGCGAGGAAGGCCGGGTCGCTCCCATCCTCGCTCCCCACAAAGAAGTGCCGTTTGACCCCGACAAGATGGCCCCCGAGGCGGTCG
Source organism: Caulobacteraceae bacterium (assembly GCA_036494815.1). GTDB lineage: Bacteria > Pseudomonadota > Alphaproteobacteria > Caulobacterales > Caulobacteraceae > Poindextera. Next base: position 95,688 of record DASXNV010000070.1, on the reverse strand, counting down.
CGGCGGTGAGCAATCCGGCCATGATCCCCACCCTGCCCAATGACCGGGCCTGGCGCGCCGCCGAGATTCCAGCCGGCAACGGCCACGCCACGGCGCGGGGCCTTGCGCGGCTGTACGGAGCGGTGGCCAATGGGGGGACCCTAGATGGGGTGCGCCTGATGCGGTCCGAAACGGTCGACGCCTTGGCGCAGGTGCAGACCGAGCGGATGGATCTGATGCTGGGGGTTGCGCCCTTCTGGGCCCATGGGGTGACCTTGAACCAGACGGGCATCTATGGGCCGCGCAGGACCGTGTTCGGCCATTCCGGCTGGGGCGGATCGTTCGGCTGCGCCGATACCGAGGCCAAGGTCGCGATCGGCTATGTGATGAACCAGATGGGCGAGGGCATCGTTGGCGACGTGCGCGCCACCGAGCTGTGCCACACCATCTATGCCTGTTTGTGATCACGCCTTAGGTTGCCAGCGCGCCGTCATCACGAACGGGATCATGGGGGACTAGGAATGACCGACAACCGGGAATTCGATGCGGTGGTGTTCGGGTCCACCGGCTATACCGGCCGCCTGGTGGCCGAGTACCTGCTCAAGACCTACGGCGCCACGGGCGCGGTCGAATGGGCCATGGCCGGGCGCAGCGCCAGCAAGCTGGCCAAGGTGCGGGACCTGATTGGCGCCCCCAAAGGCCTGCCCCTGATCGTCGCCGATGCGGCGGACGACACCGCCCTTGAGGCCATGGCCAATCGCACCAAGGTGGTGATCACCACCGCCGGCCCTTACCAGCTCTATGGCTCGCCCCTGGTCGCCGCCTGCGCCAGGACCGGGACCGACTATGTGGACCTGACCGGCGAGTCGCACTGGATCGCGGCCATGATCGCCGCCCATCAGGATGAGGCGAAAAAGTCCGGCGCGCGGCTGGTCTTCTCCGGCGGCTTCGACTCCATCCCGTTCGATCTCGGGGTCTGGTTTGTGGAGGAAGAGGCTAAGAAGCGCTTTGGCGCCTATGCGCCGCGAGTCCGAGGACGCGTCCGGGGGCTGAAGGGCGGCCTGTCCGGCGGCACCCTGGCCAGCGGCGAGGCGACCATGGCCGCGGCCAAGGCCGATCCCTCGATCGGCAAGGTGCTGTTAAACCCCTTCGCCCTGACACCGGGCTTCACCGGCGCCGCCCAACCCGATGGCGATACGCCCTATGAGGACAAGATCACGGGCGCCTGGGTCGGCCCGTTCATGATGGCCGGCATCAACACCAAGGCCGTGCACCGCACCAACTTCCTGCTGGGTCATCCCTGGGGGACGGGGTTCCAGTACGACGAGATGCAGATGCTGGACGGTCCGCCGGATGCGAGCGTCGCTGGCGGCCTGGGTGGTTTCAATTTCGGCGCCGGTGGCATGCCCAAGCCGGGCCAGGGACCCACGGCGGAGGAGCGGAGAACCGGCTTCTACGACATCCTCTATATCGCAGAATATCCCGACGGCCGTACCCTGCGCGCGGCGGTGAAGGGCGACCGGGACCCGGGCTATGGCTCGACCTCCAAGATCCTGGCCGAGGCCGGGCTGGTCCTGGCCGCACTGCCGCGAGAGCAGGCGCCCGGCGGATGCTGGACCCCGGCCGCGGCCATGGCCCAGGCCCTGCTCAAGCGGCTGCCGGCCAAGGCGGGGTTGACCTTCCAGGTGGAAGCCTAAAACCCCGCCTTTTTCTCCAAAGTGGCTCCTGTTCAAAGGCCGCGATTTGTTGAATTGAGGGGTGTGTTGTCCATCCTGGGAAGTTCCGATGAAGCTTAGTTCCGTTCTGGCCGCCACCGTCTGCGCGGCGGCCTTATGCAGTCCCCTTGCCGCTGCTTCAGCCCCGCCCCAGCCGGCCACGCCCGCCCCGCCCATCGCCGCCCCCCAGGACATCCCCTATCCCGGCGTACTTCGCCTGGCGGTGGACGCCACCGACCTTTCGCACGCGATCTTCAGCGTCCATGAGACCCTTCCGGTCCAGGGCGCGGGGCCGATCACCCTGCTCTATCCCAAATGGCTACCTGGCAACCACTCGCCCACCGGGCCGATCGACAAGCTGGCGGGCCTGGTGATCACCGCCAATGGCCAGCGGCTGGAATGGCGGCGCGACCCGGTGGACGTGTTCGCCTTTCATGTGGACGTCCCCGCCGGGGTCAGCGCCCTGGATCTGGACTTCCAGTTCCTGTCGCCGGTTTCGACCCGCGAAGGCCGGGTGGTGATGACCCCCGACATGCTCAATGTGGAGTGGAACGCCGTCGCCCTCTATCCGGCCGGCTATTTCTCGCGCCAGATCAACGTCCAGGCCAGCGTCAAGCTGCCGGCCGGCTTTACCCCCGCCACCGCCTTGGAGACCGCATCCACAGACGGCGCGACCACCCTCTACAAGCCGATCGATTTCGAAAACCTGGTCGACTCGCCCCTGATCGCCGGCCGCAATTTCAAGAGCTTTGACCTGGATCCCGGCGGCCCGGCCCGGGTCAGCCTGGACGTGATCACCGACCGCCCGGACCAGTTGGCCGCCAAGGCCGATCAGATCGAGGCGCACAAGGCGCTGGTCAAACAGGCCTACAAGCTGTTCGCCTCGCACCACTATGACCACTACGACTTTCTGCTGTCGCTCAGCGACAAGATGGGCGGCAATGGCTTGGAGCATCACCAGTCGAGCGAAGACGGGACCATCCCCAAATACTTCACCGACTGGGACAAGACCCCGGCTGGCCGCGACCTGCTGGCGCACGAATTCACCCACTCCTGGAACGGCAAGTTTCGCCGGCCGGCCGACCTGTGGACGCCGAATTTCGATGTGCCCATGCGCGACAGCTTGCTGTGGGTCTATGAAGGCCAGACCCAGTACTGGGGCTATGTCCTGGCGGCGCGCTCGGGCCTCTTGACCAAGCAACAAGCGCTGGACGCCATCGCCGCCACGGCCGCCACCTACGACTATCGCGTCGGCCGCGGCTGGCGGGCGATGGAGGACACCACCAACGATCCGATCATCGCTTCGCGCAGGCCCCAGTCTTGGCTGAGCTGGCAGCGCAGCGAGGACTATTATTCCGAGGGCCAGTTGATCTGGCTCGACGCCGATACGCTGATCCGCCAACTGTCCGGGGGCAAGCGTTCGCTGGATGACTTCGCCAGGGCCTTCTTCGGCGTCGACAATGACAGCCACGTGGTCCGCCCTTACGACTTCGATGAGGTGGTGGCGACCTTGAACGGCGTACAGCCCTACGACTGGGCGAGCTTCCTTCACCAGCGCATCGACGGCCATGGGCCAGGCGCGCCCTTGGATGGGCTCAAGCGCGGCGGCTACAAGCTCACCTATACCGACACCGAAACCGACTACCTGAAAAGCGCCGAGGCTGGGCGCAAGATGACTGACCTGTCCTTCTCAATCGGCGTGACGCTGAGCAGCGAGGGGACTTTGACCCAGGTGCAATGGGACGGTCCGGCCTTCAAGGCGGGGCTGACCGAGGGCTGCCAGATCGTGGCGGTGAACGGCGACGCCTTCAGCGCCGATGACCTGAAGGATGCGATCAAGGCCGGTGCGGCGAGCGGAGCCGCGCCGATCGAGCTGTTGATCAAAAACAAGGACCAGTTCCGCACGGTCCGCATCGATTATCACGACGGCCTTCGCTATCCGCACCTTGAGCGCATGGCCGGCGCCCCTGCGCGCCTCGATGACATCCTGACGCCGCGGAAATAGAGGCTCAACCTCCCGCTTCTCATCCCTCGCATTTTAAGATAGTTATAGCTATCAACGAGCCGAGAACCGGCGGCGCCGATCGCCGGGCGGGCTCGCCAGCGCGGAGGATGCCGGCGGATGGATGCGAACCTGAAAGCCCGCGAGGCCGGATCGAGAGCTAGGGCCGCGACCTGGGCCGACGCGGATGCCCTGTCCCAGACCCTGGCGCGAGCCTTCCACGACGATCCCCTGATCTGCTTCATCCTCAACGACGAGGCCACGCGCGCGGCCAGGATGCCGCGCCTGTTCAAGCTGCTGTTCAAGCTGGGTCTGCCCTATGGCGCCTGCGACGTGACCACCGGCTACGAGGCCGCGGCGCTTTGGCGGCCGCCAAACCAGTGGAACATCCCGATCTGGCAGTATGTGGTCAACGGCGCGGAGTTTCTCAGCCTGTTCGGCGTCGGCGGCGCAGCCCGGGTGATGGGCCTGATGGACCACATCGAAAAGCACCACCCGCACGAGCCGCACTATTACCTGCAGGCGATCGGGACCGACCCGGCCAGCCAGGGCAAGGGCTTTGGCGGGTTGGTCATCCGCAGTCAGCTGGCCAAGGCCGACGCGGCGCACATGCCCGCCTATCTGGAATCCAGCAAGGACTCCAACATCCCTATCTATTCCAGCTTCGGCTTCGAGGTCACCGGCGAGATCAAGGTTCCAGGCGGGGGGCCAACTATCTGGCCCATGTGGCGCAACCCGCGGTAACGGGGCAGGCCGTCTCCCTACGGTTTCATCGACCGCCCCGACACCTTGGCCTCACCCGTCAGCTTGAAGTCCGCCGACGACGCGCCCACCGCGACGCGATAGGCGCCGGCGCCGATCTTCCACTGATGTGTCCCAGCATCGAAATCGGCCAGCAGGCGCGGGTCGGCGGTGACGGTCACCCGGCGGGTTTCGCCCGGTTGCAGGGCTACCCGCGAGAAGCCGATCAGGCGAACCCTGGCCTGGCCACGGGCGTCCGTCAGATAGATCTGGGGACTGTCGGACCCGGCCCGTGCGCCGGTGTTTTTCACGTCGAAACTGACGGTCAAGGTCTGGCCGCCCTCCACCTTCAGGCCCGCATAGTCGAAACGGGTGTAGGACAGGCCATAGCCGAACGGAAACAACGGCTTGGTTCCCTGGGCCGCATACCAGCGATAACCGACGGCGGCGCCCTCGGTATAGTTGACGTCGAACGGGGTGGTTTCGGGCAGGCCGGCGCCGGGGATCTCGGGCCGCGGCAGCTGCGCCTCATTGACGGGGAAAGAGACCGGCAGTCGTCCAGAGGCGTCTACATCGCCGAACAGCACGTCGGCTATGGCCTCGCCGCCCTTGGCCCCGGGATACCAGGCTTCGACTACGGCGCCGACCTGATCCAGCCAGGGCATGCGCACCGCGCCGCCGGTCTGCAGCACCACGATGGTGTGGGGATTGGCTTTGGCCACCGCCGCAATCAGTTCGTCCTGGCCGCTGGGCAGGGACATGTCCGGGGCGTCGGCGCCCTCGGTCATCCACTGGTTGGCGAAGACGATGGCGATGTCCGCGTTCTTGGCCATATCAGCGGCGCCCTTGGGATAGCGCCCGTCGTTGAATCGCACGGTGGCGCCACGCGCCTTGCCCCGGATCGCCGCCATGGGCGAGGAGCGATCGAACATCATATTGCCCGTCAGGTCGGCGAAGCCCTCTCCGCCCAGAGGCACCGTCCGAGCAGGGCCGCCCACGGGGATCACCTGGGACGAGCCACCACCGGACAACACCCCGGCGTCGGCGTGTCCGCCGATGATCACGATCGACCTGGCGGTCCTGGCCAGGGGCAAAAGGTCGCCACGATTGGCCAGCAGCACAATCCCCTCCTGCGCCGCGCGCTTGGCGACGGCGGCGTCGGCGGCATAGTCGATGGGAGTCTTGGTCGCCGGGTGGTCGAACAGGCCGTCAGCGAACATGGAGCGCAGAATGCGGTGCGTCATATCCGTTAGCCGCGCCGGCGGGATCTCGCCCTTCTCCACCGCCGCCTTCAAGGGAGCGCCGAAGAACACTTGTTTGTCGAGTTGCTCGCCGGATTCCTGATCCAGTCCGCCGGCCGCCGCCTGCACCCCATGCACCGCCCCCCAGTCCGACATCACCCAGCCGAGATAGGCCCAGTCTCCCTTGAGCGTCTTGTTGAGGATCGCGTCGCTTTCGCAGGCATAGACCGAGTTGACGCGGTTATAGGAACACATCACCGAACCGGGGTGGCCGCGCTCAATGGCGATTTCGAAGGCCAATAGATCGCTTTCCCGCGCCGGCGCCTCGGCGATATTTGAGCTGACCACCATCCGGCCCGTCTCCTGGTCGTTGAGGGCGAAATGCTTGATAGTAGAGACCACGTGCTGGTCCTGGGTTCCACGGATCGCCTCGCCGGCCATCACCCCCGACAGCAGCGGATCCTCGCTGTAATATTCGAAATTGCGGCCGTTGCGGGGGTCGCGCGCCAGATCGACCCCGCCACCCAGCAGCACGTTGAGACCCTTGCTCCAGGCCTCGTGGCCGATCATGGCCCCGCCGGCATAGGCGACTTCGGGATCGAAGGTGGCGGCGACCGCGAGGCCTGACGGCAGGGGCGTGGCGCCATCGCCGGGCCGCACGTTCATGGGGTTGGCCACCCCCAGGCTGGCGTCGCTCTCCTGCAGGGCCGGAACGCCCAGGCGCTCGATCCCCGGGATGAAGCCGGCTGAGCCGATAGCGCCCGCGGGTATCTTGGGCGCGAAGATCGGCATGGCCATCGGCCCGTGCACCAGGGCGATGCGCTCGTCCAGGGTCAGTTCCTTGTTCAGCAGGCGCGCGCGCTCGTCCGGCGACAGCTTGGAGTTCATCCATGGCGCGGCGGCGGCGACGGCGACGGAGGCTAGGCTGGCGAGAGCCGCCAGCCCGGCCAGGAGCGCCGGGCGGCGACGCCGAACCGACGAGACGGGACTCGCGACCCGGGCGGATCGAATGGTCCGGATAGGCATGGCTCGTCTTCCCCTGTCGGTCGCGGCCCGCGTTTCGCGTCGCCGGGGCGGACCGTGCATTTCAGCCGGTAACGTTGTCAATTGGTTTCGATCGACGCTATTCTGACTCTCACAACACCCATATCGCCGTTGCTGGTCATCGCGACGGAGAGTGGGACATGCGCCGATATTGAAGGCGCAAAGCACGGAGGAGCAAACGGTTTGGACGCACGCCCGATCACCATGAAGGAGGTGGCTCAATCCGCCGGAGTCTCGTTCAAGACCGTTTCGCGGGTGCTGAACCACGAACCCAACGTGCGCGAGGAACTGCGCGACCGGGTCAGGGCGGCGGTGGCGGCCCTGGGCTATGTGCCCAACGTCGCCGCGCGCGACCTGGCCGGGGGAAAGTCCTTCCTGATCGGGTTGATGTTCGACAATCCAAGCGAATCCTACATCAGCAAGATCCAGACGGGCGCCATCACCCGCTGCCGCAACACCGGCTACTATCTGATCGTCGAGCCCCTGGAGCCGAGCGATGACGTCCAGCGCACCCTCGATCCGATCCTGTCCCGCCTGAGGGTCGACGGGCTGATCCTGACCCCGCCGATCTGTGACAATCTCGTGGTGCTGGACGCCATTGAGCGCGCCGGCGTGCGCTATGTGCGCATCGCCCCTGACCGCGACCCTGATCGTGCGCCCTGCGTGGCCATGGACGACACCCAGGCCGCCTATGAGATGACTCAGCACCTGGTGAGCCTCGGCCATCGCAGGATCGGCTTCATCAAAGGCCACCTGGACCACGGCGCCACGCCCAGGCGACTCGACGGCTTCCTGCGCGCCATGGGCGAGGCCGGCCTTACGGCGCAGCCAGGGCATATCCAGGGCGGATCTTTCTCGTTTGAATCCGGCATGGTGGCGGCGGAGCGTCTGCTGAGCCAGCCGGATCGCCCGACCGCGGTGTTCGCCAGCAACGACGATATGGCTCTGGGCGTCATGTGGGCGGCCCTGCGCTCCGGTCTGTCGGTGCCGACCGACCTGTCCGTCGCCGGCTTCGACGATTCCGATCCAGCGCGCATGGCCTGGCCGATGCTGACCACCATCCGCCAGCCGATCGCCGACATGAGCGCCGCCGCCGTCGATATCCTGATCGAGACCGCCGCCAAGGGACGCGGATCCGCGCCGGTGGCCAGTCGCTGGCTGGACTATGAGTTGATCGTTCGCGGATCGACCGGCGCGCCCGGCGCGGTTTCGCCTCGAGTGGACCCCCTGACGATCAGTTCGTAGTCTAGAAGCCGGGCCTCGAACGGCGGCCCGGCGCCGGCTCGGCCCGCCCTGGCGATAAGGAGTTCGGCCGCCGCCTCGCCCATGGCTTCCATCGGTTGGCGGATGGTGGTCAGCATCGGCCAGGTCTGGCGCGCGCCCTCGGTATCGTCAAAACCAGCTATGGCGATCTGGCCCGGCACGCTGAGACCGGCGCGCGACGCCGCGGACACTACGCCCAGAGCCATGGCGTCATTGCTGGCGAAAATCGCCGACGGGGGATGGTCCATGGCCAGCAAGTCCTCACCGGCGCTCATGCCACTCGAGAAGGAAAAGTCACCCGGGCGGACCAATGCCTGATCGACGGCCAGGCCCAGGTTGCTCAGGGCCTGGACATAGCCCCGATAGCGCCGCGCCGAACCGCCGTGATCGGCCGGCCCGCGAATAAAGCCGATCCTTCTGTGGCCCATGTCCAGCAGGTGAGCGGTCAGTTCAACCGCGGCGGCGGCCTCGTCGATACGAACCGAGGGGGCACGATCCAACTGGCCGTCCGGGGCCACGCGCACATAGGCTCGTCCCGCCGCCTCCAGCGCCGCCAGCACGGCCGGGTCGTTGGCGAGGGGCGGCAACAGGATTAGGCCATCGGCGCGGCGGTTGGCGATCAAAGCCTGAATCGCCTGGCCGGCGTCGTCGATGGCCGGATCGGTGGCGACCACCGCCAGGTGATAGTCGTCACGGCGGCACTGGTGGATGGCCCCCCACTCCAGGGCCGCGACATAGCCGGGTACGCGGCTAGCCACCAAGGCCAGGACGTAGGTCCGTGACCCCGGCAGGCCCCGCGCCGACTGGTTGCGGCGAAAGTCCAGGGCGGCCACCGCCTCCCGCACCCGCTCGCGCTTGTCCTCGCTCACATAGCGCTCGCCATTGAGCACGCGCGAGACGGTCATCACCGAGACCTGAGCCCGGGCCGCGACATCCTTAATCGTGGCGACCGCCAATCACCCCTCCCCGCCAAACCAAGGGGCATCAAGCCCTGTCCCCCGGGTCCGGCGCAAGAGATTCGCAGTTATGATCTATTTGGCGCCGCCGCCATTAACCGTCTGCATGAAGTCCAGCCGCGCCTTCAGAGGGTCGGGTTCGCCCTTGGCCGGCGCGGCCAGATCCATGATCTGGTCATCGGCCACACTGTAGGCCGGCCAGCGGGGGCGACCGCCGCCGTTAGGATCGCCGGTCTTGGCGAAGGCCACCCAATAGGCGTTGGCCAGTTGCGCCACCTGCTCGTCCTGCGCCGTCAGGGCGTCGCCATAGCGAGCCTTGACCGTATCGAACACGAACGGAATGTCGCTGGCGTGCGGGGCGCCGGGCCATTCCTTGCGCATGGACTGGGCCACGTAGGAGAAGCGGAACTCAAAGACCTTGCGGCCTTGGCCCGCGAGGGTCTGGGCCACGAACCGCGCCGGCTCGACCATCATCTGGTCGCTGGCCACCTTGGCCCCCACCGCACGCACATCACCGCTGGCGCTGGGGTCATAGGCGCCCTGGGCCGCCGCCCGCCGCTCGACGCCCAGGGGCGCATAGACCTGGTCGAGTGTGCGAGCCATGGAGAAGCCGTCCATGCCTGTGGCGCCTATCATCACCGGGACGTCCGCCGCCTTGCCCGCCGGGTACAAGGCGGCCGGCTCGCCCAGCACGATCTGGCCGTCGATCATAGGTCCGACATAGGTGGGGTTGGCGAACATGCTCATCATGTTCAGCCCGGCGGTCACCTTGTCCGCAGACAGCGCGCGCAGGGCGGCCAGGGCGGCGGCGTCCTGGCCCTCGACACCGACACTTTTGGCGAAGGCCAGGCCGACGCTCTCCCCCGATGGCGGCGCACCCGCCGGCTGGTCATGCACCTGCCGGCCGGGGCTGATATTGCCGCGTCCGCCACCGGACTCGATGATGGCCTTGGCGAACAGGCCCGTGGCCAGTGGCGTGGTCAGCAGGGTGTGGATCGAAAAGCCGCCCGCAGACTCGCCGAACACGGTGACATTGTCGGGATCGCCGCCAAAGGCCGCAATATTGCGCTGAACCCATTTCAGGGCCGCGATCTGATCCATGAAGCCGTAGTTACCCAGCGGCCCGTTCGGTGTCTCGGCGGTCAGGGCTGGGTGGGCGAAGAAGCCGAAGCGGCCGACCCGATAGTTGAAGCTGACCAGCACCACACCGCGCTTGGCGAACTGGCTGCCGTCATAGACCGCCGGGGAGGAGCCGCCGTTGACGAAACCGCCGCCATAGATCCAGACCATCACCGGCAGCCTGGCCTTCGACGCCTTGGCCGGACGCCAGACATTCAGCACCAGGCAGTCCTCCGCCGGCTCGGTCCCCAACGGCGCGGCGTCGCTGGGAAACGGCTTTTGCATGCAGTCGTGGCCATAGGCGGTGGCGGCGCGCACGCCGGTCCAGGGCGGCGCGGGCTGGGGCGCGCGCCAGCGCAAATCGCCCACCGGCGGCGCGGCGAAGGGCACCCCCTTGAAGCTGACCACGTCCCCGCCCGTGGCCCCGCGCAAAGGACCGCTGTCTATCCGCACCTGATCGAGGGTGGGAGCGGCGACGGCTTGGTGTGCGGTCGCCAGGGCCAGGGCGGCGCTGAACAGGATGGCTTTCATGGTGCGGATTCCTTCCCCCACGGCCTCTGGGCCGATTGTTTTATAGAGTTGTGCGCCTGCGGCCCCGTTCGATCCAGCGGCGATGGCGCAACCCTAGGACCGTTAGGATAACGCTGTCAACGCACAGCAACCACGCCGATTCCCATTCTCAAACCGGGCCTGCGCCCGCACAGTGCCCCCAGGGAGCCGCTCAGATGTCCTCATTCAAAGACGCCATGCGCCGGGTGATCACCGGCGACGACGCCCAGGGCCAGTCCGTGGTCATCATCGACGGCGGCTCCTCCTCCGAAATCGGCGCGCCCGACCTCGGGGGCCTGTTCGAGATCTGGGAAGACGCGGCCTCGGGCCCGCTGGATCCTAAGGCGCACGACGACCTGGGGACCAGCCGGCCGGTGCTGGGGCCTCGATCGGGCAATGTGCAGGTGCGCTGGTTCGTGATCGCGCCGACACCCGAGGGCGTACCCAAACACACCCTGGACGCCGTAACCCGCGAACGCTTCGCCGATTTCGACGGCGCCCACCACATTATCGACCAGACCCGCCACCCCGGCATGCACGAGACCCACTCCATGGATGTGATCTGCCTGCTGCAAGGCGACGCCTCCCTGATCCTCGAAGGCGGCGAGACCCGGCTGAAACCGGGCCAGGTGGTTATCCAGCGCGGAACCAACCACGCCTGGCAGGCCCATGGCGGCCCAGCCCTGTTCCTGGCGGTGCTGATCGACCGCCCACTGGCGCGCAGTTAGATCACAACGCCCTCTTTGACGGGCTCAACCTCTTGCGACATCTCTCAGCCCCATTCCGCTATTGGTCTGTTCAGGATTGGCGGGTATGCGTCGGACGTAGGGTTACTCTGGCTTAAGAGTGTCTGGGCGGCGTATCGATGAGTACCAATTCGGCCCAAGAGTTTCTGCGCATTGGCAGCCTGGTCGCCCGGGGTGAACTTTCAACCCTTGCGCTTGAAGCCATCGCCAGGGCCGTTGAAGCCGAGCTTCCCGCCACGGCCTGCGCTGTCCATCTGCTGGACGCATCGGGCGCATGTCTCTGGATCGCCGCCGGTCCCAGCCTGCCCGCACCCTTCAAGACGACGCTCGATGGAATCGAGATCGATCACTGCGCCGGCCCCTTGGCGACAGCGCTGCCACCCAGGTTCGGGCCGCTGGCCGCCGCGGCCGGCTTTGCGACCTGCCAGGTCCAACCCATCAGGTCGATCGTCGGGCAGGAAATGGGCGTCCTGGCTGTCTATTTTGTCGATATAAGCGTGGCCGGCCATGACCTGACCCGCCTCATGCAACAGGCGGCTGACTCGGTGGCCGACGTCGTCGGCCACCCGCACAATCCGGGCGGTTTCGCCTCCAGGCCGGAACAGGACGCGGCCCGCGACCTGACGACCTTTTTCGACGTCTCCCTCGACATGCTGTGCATCCGGGACCGCAACGGCAATTTCGTGCGGGCGAACCGGGCCTGGGAAACCACGCTGGGCTACCGGATCGACGAGCTCGAAGGCTCGCCCATGCTGCCTCTGATTCATCCCGACGATGTGGCCTCCACCCGAGACCTGATGCAACGCATCCATGTCGAGGGTGAAATCCTGGGCTTCATCAACCGGTATCGCCACCGCGACGGCCACTACCGGCACCTGGAATGGCGGGCGCGTCACGTGGGCGACATCGTATTCGGCGTCGCCCGCGACGTTACCGATCGGCTGGCCATTGAGGCGGAGATGCAGACCGCCCTGCAGGGCGCGGAGGCCGCCAACCGGGCCAAGAGCGACTTTCTGGCCAATATGAGCCACGAGATCCGCACACCCTTGAACGGTGTCATCGGCGTGGTCGCGGCCTTGACCCAAACCGAACTGACCCCCGCCCAGCGCGAAATGGTGGGTCTGATCCAAAGTTCCGGCGTGACGCTGGAGCGACTGGTGTCAGACATCCTGGATCTGTCCAAGGTGGAGGCTGGCCGGCTGGAGATCGAGACACGGGTGTTCGACCTCCAGGCCGAAATGGACGCCCTGGTGGAGGTCAACCGGTCGCGCGCCCATGAAAAAGGCCTTTCGTTCCACCTCGATTATGGCGAGCGGGCCAGGGGCGAATTCTGGGGCGACGATACGCGGATCAAGCAGGTGCTGGGCAATCTGCTGTCCAACGCCGTCAAGTTCACCAGCCAGGGCGCGATCGCCGTCCGAGTCGACGTCGACGATCCCGAGACGCCGGGCACGAACGCGGTGGTGACGCTGGAGATCGAGGATACCGGCGTGGGGTTCGACGCCGCCTCCTCAGCGGTCATCTTCCAGCGCTTCAGTCAGGCCGACACCACCATCACGCGCCGGTTCGGCGGTACGGGCCTGGGCCTGCCGATCTGCAAGGCCTTTGTCGAGATGATGGGCGGCGAGATCACGGCGCGATCGGAGCCCGGGCGCGGCAGCCTGTTTCGCGTGACCCTGCCCTTGGCGCGCCATCTGCCCTTGGACGCCTATGACGCCAGACAGTCACATCCGCCGTCCGCGGCGGGCGTTGGCGGCGGCGAGGCCGCGTTCCACGCCGACTGCGCCCTGCGCATCCTGCTGGCCGAGGACCACCCGACCAATCAGAAAGTGGTGCAACTGATCCTTGCCCCCTATGGCGCCGAGGTGATCACGGTGGAGAACGGCGCCGAGGCCGTCGAGGCCTTCGCCGCCGGCCGCTTCGACCTGGTGCTGATGGACATGCAGATGCCGGTCATGGACGGACTTGCCGCCACCCGCGCCATCCGCATCCATGAACAGGACAATCCGCACCGCCCGCGCACCCCGATCGTGATGCTCAGCGCCAACGCCATGCGCCAGCACCGCCAGGACGCCCTGGACGCCGGCGCCGACCTGCACATCGCCAAACCGGTCACCGCCGTCAGCCTGGTGGCTGGGATCGAGGCAGCGCTATCTGCATATGCGCTCTAGGCGCCACGGCCTTCGCCGGCCTGGTCCGACGGTTCGCTGACCAACGCCAGATTGGCGCGGCGCAGCCGGGCGCCATGCTCGTCGTAGAGAAACGGCACGACCGCGAAGCGTTCGCCTTTCGTCACCGTAGTCGCTTCGTGCAGCAGGTTACAGGCGAACACCGCCGCACCGCCGGTGGGTGGGCGATAGACACGTCGGCCGAATTCGGGAAACCGCAGGTCACCCCCCTCATAGTCCTCGGCGTTGAGGTTCAGTGAGACAGCGAACTTACGATGCGCGGTGCCCGCGGTGACGTCGTCGCGGTGGGCGAAGAAGAACCCCTGGTCCGCCGCCGCATAGCGACAGATCAGATAGCGCTCGATATGCCTGGCCTGCCAGCCGAACGCCCGCCTGACCATGGGGAAAAGGCGCGCCTCGAGGCGATCGCGCACCGCCCCGACCAGGGCGTCGTGCTCAATGGTCACATCGGTGCGCCGCTTCAGCAAGGTGTTGACCTGAAGCGCAGTGCGCCCCTCCACATCGACGGCGAACCCGGAAGGCGTGGGGCCGCCGCCTCGGAAATAGTCGATCAGCAGCGCACACAGCTCCGGCTCAAAAATCCTCGGCAGGATCAGCACCGGGGCGGTGGGGCTTTCGGCCATGACCGGCCGTTCAAGCAATTCCCGATGCAGGCGCACGATCACCGCCGCGGTGTTTTCAATCGGCTCGGCCATGGCGATGCGAAAGGTGGGATCGATCAGAAAGACCGCCGGTCGCAGGTGCATGTCGCTGGCCACGCCGTAGAGACGGCTGACCGCGCAGTCGAAATCCCAGAAAAAGCGCACCCCAGGCTCCGAATTGCGGATTCCGCGTTGATCGCGATCGGCCGGATCGACGCTGACCCCGTAGAAGGCGGCGTCGGTGTCGTTGAAGCTATCGCGATGGCGCAGGGCGAGATCGAGCGCCGCCAGAGAGACGTCGGCCGCCAGGCTTCCGAAGATCATCAGCACGATCCAGCGGCCAGCGGCCACGTCCAGGCTATAGCGAGCGGTGGCGTCGGTGGCCGCGGTGAAGAAGGGAGCGGGCTCGCCTATGCCCGGGGACTTGCGGTCCTGAACGTGGCTTGCTTCGCGACGCATGCGCCTGCCTTTAACTCCGCGCCGGCCATTTGCCTCCGACCTGCCCATCCCGCATTGGTCGCCAACCGTCTCAGATTGAGGTTTCCAGCGTTTCTCTGGCCGATTACCGGCCTGACGCCGAAGCGCCTCTATTTGGCCTGAAATCATCAGGGTTCGACGCCGTCGGCTCGGGGCAGGGTTTCGGCGCCGCCGCGCCCCGCCTATTCTGGGCGGAATGAGAGTCGGACACCCTCGATGAGCACTTCCATCCGGCCTCAGTTGGCCGAGATCGACGATATTCTGGCGCGCAATCCCGACCACACCGAGCTGCGCTATCACCGCGCGGGCCTGTTGGCGGGCCTGGGCCGCCGCGAAGAAGCCAAGCAGGACTATCTGGCGGTGATCGCGCGCGATCCGACCCATTTCGGGGCCCTGAACGACCTGGGGACCCTTCTCTACCACACCGACTTTCGGTCCGCGGCCAGGCTGACCTACGCCGAAGCGGTCAAGCATCATCCGGACAACCCCTTAGGCCGCATAAACCTGGCGAACGCCCTTCTGGCCAACGGTGAGCCTGACGAGGCGCGCGTCCACTATGAAGCGGCCCTGGGCCTGGCGCCGAACCATCCCGACGCGCTGCAGGGCATGGCCAATCTGTTGCAGGACCAGGGCCAGGGCGAACTTGCCGAGCAGTATCGCCGGCGCAGCTATGGCGCACGCGGGCTCACCACCCTACCCTATCGCGGCGCCGGCCCGCCCTGCCCGGTCCTGTTGCTGGTCTCGGCCGCCGGGGGCAACGTGCCGACCCGGTTTTTGCTGGACGAGACCGTGTTTGCGGTCTCGGTCCTGGCGGTCGAGGCCCACGCCACCACCCCTGACCTGCCGCCGCACGACCTTGTGTTCAACGCCGTTGGCGACGCGGACCTCAGCCCCTCGGCGATCGAGGCGGTCCAAGCAGTGCTGGCGCGCACCGCCGCGCCGGTGATCAATCGGCCGGACGCGGTGCGCCTGACCGGCCGCGCCGCTATCGCCGAGCGCCTGGCCGGAACGCCGGGCGTCGTGACGCCCAGGGTGGCGGCGGCGCCCCGCGAGACCTTGCGGCCGGCTGCGCGCCGCTTCGGCTACCCGCTGCTGCTGCGCAGCCCCGGCTATCACACCGGCCGTCATTTCCTCAAAATCGACCATGCCGGCGGGCTCGGGGCGGCCCTCGCCGAATTGCCGGGCCGCGAGTTGCTGCTGATCGAATATCTCGACGCACGCGATACGAAAGGCCAGGCGCGCAAGTTCCGAGTCATGCTGATCGGCGGCCAGATCTTTCCGCTGCACCTGGCCTTGTCGCGCGACTGGAAGGTGCACTATTTCACCGCCGACATGGCCGAACAACCAGAGCACCGCGCGCAGGAGGCGGCGTTTCTGCGGGACATGCCCGCCGTGCTGGGCACTCGCGCCATGGCCGGCCTGACGCAGATCGCCGATCGTCTCGGCCTTGACTATGCCGGTGTCGATTTCGCCCTGAGCCCGGACGGAGATGTCCTGCTGTTCGAGGCGAATGCGACCATGGTGGTCAACCCGCCGGACCCGGATCCGCGCTGGGACTATCGTCGCGAGCCGGTGCAGCGCATTCTCGCCGCGACCCGAGCGATGCTGCTGGAACGCGCCGATAAGCCGCATGAGACGCCCGTTTGACTTGACGCCGTCCCCGGGTTAGCAAAACAGCATTATGCGGGCGTGGGGCCCGCGAACCTTTGCGAGTCTCGCCAAGCATGACCACTCAGGATCGCAATATGCCGCGACCGGCTGCTTCGGCGTCTCTAGGCGCCGTGTGCGCCCGTTGCGCTCGTGAGGAGACCGCCGCTTAAGATCCGCCCAACGTGATCGATAGCCCCGCCCCTCCCGAGCCTGGCCGCTTCGGAGGGGTTTTTCATGCCCGCCCCCCAAAAGCATCGCCCGGCTCGGTCTGACTAAAAAGCTCAAGCCCGTGACCGACCTCATGCAAATGCCCGCCGACACCGCCTTTCACGCTCCGCAACACGCTCAGAGCCGCACGGCTTTATGGGTCGAGGAAGGCCGCGCCCTGATCCGCCTGGCCGCGCCCCTGGTGCTGACCCAGCTGGCCCAGATGGCCATCCTCAGCACCGACATCATCATGCTCGGACGGCTGAGCCGCACCGCCCTTGCCTCGGCGGCCATTGGCAACACCGTCTATTATTTCGCGTGGCTGATCGGCTCCGGACCGCCGGCGGCCATCGCCCCGGTGATCGCCCATATCGTCGGCGACGGTGGTTTCGACCGCGCCCAGGTGCGCGCCGCCGTGCGCATGGGCCTGTGGGCCTGCGCCATGCTGACCGCGCCGCTGATGGTGATGATGTTCTGCGCTCGGCCGATCCTGGTCGCTCTGCATCAAGACCCAGTCCTGGCGGACGGCGCGGGTCAGTTCGTCGGCATGCTCAGCTTTGGCCTGTTCTTCGCCCTGGGCTTCCAGGTGCTGCGCAACTTCGCCACCGCGCTGGGCCATCCGAGGGCGACCCTGTGGGTCATGGGCGTGACCATCGGCTACAACGCCCTGGCCGACTACGCCCTGATCTTCGGCCATTTCGGCTTTCCAGCCCTGGGCCTGCGCGGCTCGGGCATCGCCACGGCCTCGTCAGCGGCATTCGCCTTCTTCGCCCTGTTGATTATCGTCCAGGCCAATCCGGACCTGCGCGCCTATCGCATCTTCCGGCGGTTCAGTCGGCCGGTAACGGCCAAGCTGACGGAGATCCTGCGCCTGGGCATGCCCATCGGCATGACCATGATCTTCGAGGCCATGCTGTTCAACGCTATGACCCTGGTCATGGGCACATTCGGGGCCATCTCGGTAGCAGCTCACCAGATCGCCCTGAACTTCGCCTCGATCACCTTCATGGTGCCGTTGGGCGTGGCCATGGCGGCGACGGTGCGGGTCGGCATCGCAGCGGGCGCCGGCGATCAGCGCGGCGCGCGGCGGGCGGGCTATGTGGCCCTGAGCGTCGGGGCCGGCTTCATGGCCCTGTGCGGAGTGGCCATGATCCTGGCGGGCGAACAGATCGCCGCCCTCTATCTCGGCGGCCGCACGCCGGACGATCTGAAGGTTCTGGCCCTGGCCAGTCTGTTCCTAAAGGTCGCCGCCGCCTTCCAGGTGTTCGACGCTTTGCAGGTGGTCGGGGCTATGAGCCTACGGGGCCTGAAGGACGCCCGCTGGCCCATGTTCCTGGCGGGCGGCGCCTATTGGCTGGTGGGCGCGCCCATCTGCCTGATCCTGGGGATCAGCCTGCACATGCAGGGCCTGGGCATCTGGATCGGCCTGGCGGCGGGGCTCGCGGCCGCCGCAGCCGCCATGGTCGCGCGGCTGAACTGGATGACGCGGGACGCCTGAACCGAGCCAAGCGAAGCCCGACCCACAGGGGCGGGCTTCGCTGTTCGCCGAGCTAGACGGTCTCGTCCTCCCGCTGCGCCCCGGCGTCCACCGCCAGGCCCAGCTTGTCCGACATCAGCAGGGTCAAAAGCGCCTGCATGACCCCGCCACTGGCGCCCTCGCCTCCAGCGCCGGTGATCTGCACCTTGGGCACCACGTCTACGCCGCTGCTCTCCAGGGCCTGGGCGAAGCGCTCGGCCACCTGGCGGGCCAGCTGGTAACGGGCCCCACCGGAGGCGGCGACCTGGCTTTCGATGGCCTCGGCCTGGGCCAGGCCGACCTTGGTGGTGCGCTCGGCTTCGGCCGCGGCCAGGGCGATCACCTTCTGCGCCTCGCCTTCGCCCAGGTAGCGCATGCGATCGGCCTCGGCCCTGGCCAAGGTGCGGGTCTGGTCCGCTTCCTGTTCCGAGCGGGCGAGATTGGCCTTACCGGCATTTTGCTGCACCTGGATCGACAGCTCAGACTCGGTGATCGCGGTTTGCTGCTTGGCCTTGGCCTCGGCCTCGCGCAGCTCGCGCTCCTTCTGCGCCGCCAACCGCTGACGCTCATAGGTGCCGACCTGTTCGTCGGCGATCTGGCGCTGGCGCAGCTGGGTCAGGATGCGCTCGATCTGGTCGTCGCCGGTGGCGCTGGGCCGCGGCGTGCCGATCAGCACCTCCTGCAGTTCGAGATTGTAGGCGCTAAACCGGGTCTTCATCTCCTCCGAAGACTGCAGCTGGATGGCGCTGCGGTCCTGCAGCAGTTCGATCAAGGTGCGCGTCTGGCCGATATTCTTGAAATAGGCCGAGACCATCGGATCCAGGGTCTGTTCCACCAACCGCTTGACGTCTCCGAAGCGTTGGATGACCAGCGGCGCTTTGCGGTAGTCGATATGCACCACCACCGACACCGGCAGGGTCGGCTCGAAGGCGTCTTTGGTGATCAGCGAGACCTCGGCCAAGTTCTCGTCGAAGCGGAGCGAGCCGCTAACGCCTGTCTCCCATTTGAGGATGAAGTTGGTGGTCGGGACCATGGTCACGCGGCCGGCATAGGTGTTGAAGGCGTATTTGCCGGGCAGCAGCGGATCGCCCCACACGCCGCGCTGGCCGATGTCGACCAGTTCGCCATGGCGGTAGGCTTCGCCCGAGGTATCGACGCCTTCCGGACCATTGTAGGAGACCACAACGCCGACCTGGCCGACCTCGACCACGGTCTTGGCGATGAGCTCGACCGTTGCGAACAGCCGGTTGATGTAATAGGTGCCCTCGACCAGCACCTGCAGCTGGCGTCCCTTGCGGCCGCCGGCGAGCAGGAACTTGCGCGGGTCCTGGAAGCTGTTGTGGAAGGTTTCGGAATCGGCCGGATCCTGGCCGACCGTAGGCGCGATGATCTCACCCGCGCTGAGCCCCGGGCCGTCATGGACGGTGACCACGCCGATCTGGTCGTCGGCGTCCTTGATCACCATCGGCTCGAAACCGCCGCGATCCTCGATCACCTCGGTCATCTGGGCCAGCAGAGCCACCTCCTCCCGATCGAGGCTGAGGGCGAAGGTGCGGTCACGGGTGACCACCACGAACTGGGCCAGGTTGAGGGCGTAGGCGCCCTCGCGCAGGATCTTGCGCTGCGGCCCTTTCTGGCCGCCGGCGGTCAGGAAGGCGCGGGTGTCCTGGAAATCGACGCCGTCGGGATTGTCGGCCAGGGTCTGGTCGGCGCTGAGCGGTTGGCCATCGCGGGCGAACAGATAGCCGATCCGGCCCTGGGGAATGGTCACCAGGGGTTGGACGTGCAGCCGGTATTGGAACGGAAAGAAGACGTGCACGCCGCCGCGCAGCACATCGGGCTGATAGCCGGCCTCACCGGACAGGGCGATCAGGCCGCTCTTGATCGAACCCCTGCCGCTCCACAGCTTTTCAACCACCGCGACCCGACTATTGCCAACATAGCGGATCATGCCGGAGACAAAGACAAACACCGTCGCGCCGAGCACGACGAGAAGCGCCGAACCGAGCACCGGTCCGAGCGCCAGCAGCGAAGACATGGAAAACCCCATCGGGCCGCCTGGCCGGCGAGAATCGCCGGATCATCGAAGTTCGGCCGGATACGAAATATATGGTCAAGCTTGTCCACCTCAATCGGAGGTGGCCCTCAATCGACCGGCGCACCGATCACGTTTGTGAGATTGACCAAAGGGAGCCTTACCGACGCAGCAACGCCTGGAAGGCCTCGCAGATGGCGGCCACCGCCACGTTTTTGTGCGCCAGAGGGCCATTTTCGGCCTCGGTGTGGGCCAGCATGGTGGCATTGGCCTCGAACACCAGCACCCGGCCGTCAGGAAGGATCGAAAAATCCATCCCGCAATAGTCGAGATCCATGCGCCGGCCGATCTCGGTGACCGCGGCCATGACCGCCGGGCCAAGGGCGGCATGCGGATCGTCCAGAAAGCGCCGCTCCTCGGCCACCCGCACGGGATCACCGGGCATGTCGGCGCTTTCGTAATGCACCAGCCAGTCGCGGGAGAGGGCCAGATGATAGGGGAAGGGCTGCCGATCGACGAAGATCATCCGGTACTTCCGGTGCCAGCCATCGACCGAGCGATAGTCGTGATAGGCCGTGGCGTAGGCGTCCTCACCGGCGGCGACCGTGATCTCGGCCAGCGCTTGCGGCGTTAGAGCGCGAACCAGGCCCTGGCCGCCGTGGGAGCCGAGCGGCCGCACCAGCACCGGCGCGGCCAGGCCGGCGCGGGCGACACAGGCGGCCAATCCGTCGCGAGCCAGGTCCTCGGCCGATAACCGCGCGACCGCTGGAACCAGCACGCCCTCGATATCGCCGAGCAGGCCCGGAATGCTCTGGCGCCCCGTAAGCAACACCTTGGCCGGATCGTTGATCACCGGCCGGCCACTGGCCGCCAGGAAAGCCTTCATCGGCGCCAGGGTCGGTCCCGCCAGATCGGCGTCGCCCACGGCGTTGAAGATGGCGTCGTAGGGCGGCAGGGTCTGGGCCTGCCCCGGCGTGGCGTATTCGATGAACCAGTTGAGCCGGGTGAACCGCGCCTTGGGCAACAGGTAGCGATGAGGGACGTTGCCGCTTTCCGAGGTGGTCAGGATCAGCACCACCGCCTCGGGCTTCACTCCAGGCTCTATGAACAGATTTTGGCGGCCATAGACCTGGTCGCGGTGCCAGTGGGCGGCGTCGACGTCGCCCTTGCCGGCCAGGATCGAGGCCAGGTTCTGGTGGGCCACGGCCATGTCAGGATCGAGCTCCAAGGCCAGCCGGCAATGATGCTCGGCCGCCTCCGTCTCACCGGCCATCAGATAAACCGACGACAGGCTGGCGTGAGCCTCCTTCAGGGTCGGGTCGATGGCCAGGGCGTGCTGCAGGCTGGTTGCGGCGTCCTCCGCGCGCTCCAGAGCCACATAGGCGTTGCCCAGATTGAGATGGGCCGCGGCGCGCATAGGATCGATCCTGGCCGCCCGCTCCAGGGAGGCGATCGCCTCCTCTGGTCGTCCCAGGCTGTTTAGAGCTGTGCCCAGCAGCAGCCAGGCCTCGCCGTGATTGGGGGCCAACAGCAGAACCGCGTCTGCGGCTTTCAGAGCCTCTTCGGTCCGCCCCGCCTGCAAAAGGACCAGGGCCAGGCCGACAAGGGCGTCAATCGATTGCGGCTCCAGGGCCACGGCGGATTTGTAGGCCTCCACCGCCGCACCGGCGCCGGCATGGGCCATCAAGGCCGCACCATGGGCCAGACGCGCCGCGACCGAGTCCGGCAGACGGGCGCATGCCTCCTGGCCGGCCTGTGTAGCCGCCTGCAGATCGCCGTTTTCGCGCAGGGCGTTGGTCAGCTCGACCAGGGCCGCCGCGTGGTTCGGCGCCAGGTCCAGGGCGCGGCGATAACCTTCGATGGCCACGGCGTGGGCGCCCTGCCAGTGGCGCAGATTGGCCAGGGCCACGTGACCCTCAGCCTGGTCCGGGCGAACCGCAACCACGGTCTTGAACAGTTCCGCAGCGGTCTCGACCTGGCCGCCTTCGAAATTGAACAAGCCATAGAGATAAAGGGCGGTCGGCTCGGTCGGCTCCGCCCGCAGCACCTCCTTGTAGAGCGCCTCCGCTTCGTTACGACGCCCGGACTGGTGATGATCCAGCGCCAGGGCGATGGTCTCGAAGGTGGTGCTCACGGTTTACCCTAGGCTCCGCGGATCAGACGCTGGCGACAGGGCCGGCGCTGGCCGTCGAGGTGGTCGCTTCGGCGGCCGACGTGGAGCCGGCGGTCGTTGCGGCAGTGTTCGACGCTGTGGTCGTATTCGTGGATGGCGAAGCCCCGCCGGCGTGGTGGTGGTGATGATGATGGTGACCTTGCAGTCCTTCCATCAGCGAGTTCAAGCCCGACGAAGCGTCCTGAACGGCGTTGGAAGCCATCGAGGCGACGTCGCCCACGGCGGAGGCGGCGCTGGACGCCGCAGCCACCGGATTGGCCTGGTAGGAAATCAGGGCGCTGAGCACGTCAGAGGAAAACTGGCTGGCCGGCGAAGACGCCTGGGCGGTGGTCGCCGCGCCCGAGGATGCAGAGCTTGCCGAGTCGGACGGAAAAATCTGCCCCGCGCTCGAGGACGAAGCCGACGCTCCACCGAGCAGGGCCTGGAGGGCCTGGATCTGAGAACTATTTGAAATTGCCGAGGTTTGCATGACGCGACTTCCCGATGGACCCATGACCGTCAGGGCGCCGGGCAAGAGGCCTGGACTGACGGTTAACCCTGTCCTGCAAGGGTCGGACCGCGGGGCGGCCAAGCCGCGTCAGGGATGCGAAACCTGGCCCTTCTCGCAACGCAGCCTGGGGCCCTCGATGTGACAGGTGTTGACCACAGCGCCGGCCATATCGCGCACCTCGGCCCGCCAGGCGGCCGGCCCGGTGCGAATCAGGGTCATAAAGCCGAAGCCGTCGACCCACGAACTCATGGCCGCCACCACCGCGCCCGGAGCGACGGGCGGTGAACTGGGCGGCGTGGCCGGCAGCGGCACGATATCCTCCTGGGTGCCGGAAAAGCCGGCCACGATCTGGGCCGGATGGGCCGACGAGAAACTGAGCGCTTCCCAGACATGCACGTGGCCAGACAGCAGCAGATCCACTTGCGCCGGGATCAGGCCTGGGTTCGCGGCGCCGAAGGCCGATTGCAGGCCGCCATTGCCGGGCTCGATCTTGCGCTCGCCGGTCTTCGACAGGATCGCGGCATAGGCTAGGATCGGGTGATGGTCGGCCAGCATGTTGTGCGGCGCGCGGCGGGCGAGGGCCTCGATCTTGGCATAGGTGTCCTGGTAGCGGGCGAAACGAATATCGTCCGCCGATAACGGCTTGCCAGGCGTGTTTGAGCTGTCGAATACGATCAGCTGCGCGCCTTCACCCAGCGGCACGGCGTAGGGATCGCTATAGTCGCCCATGTCGTCATGCGCCGCGTCGTTGCAGTCGCGGCCGGCTTGCAAGGGCCGCGGATCGATCATGCGCCACCAGCCCTGCCCGGCCCGGGCGCAGGACTCATGGTTGCCGCGCACCGCGGCCCAGGGCGCAGCCCGCAGCAGGGGATCGGCGGGGTTTAGGAAGTCGGCGCGCCAGGCGTCCAGGCCATAGCCCCACACACTGCCGGCGCAGCCAGACTGGCCCAAGGGGCACGGGTTCTCGCGATAGAGATAGTCGCCCACGTGGATCACAAGGTCGGGACGCCACTTGGCGGCTGCGGCGGCCACCTTGGCGAAGGGGTAGGCCTTGGCGTCGTTGCAGGCCTGATAAGCGTTGTCGGCGCTCTTGATCCGGCAGCCGGTGTCGCCGATGACCACGATCCGCCGAATCACCGCGGGCGGCAGCGGCAGTTTGCGGCCGTCTATGCTGGCCGCGCGCGCCTTGGTCGGAATACCGGCCTCGCAGACCAGGGCGTCGAACACCGAGGGCTTGGAGAGGGCCGGGTCGGATCTGGTCGGGCGTTGGGCCAGGGTCTGGGCCGGCGCGCGCACGCTCATCGGTGAAGGTCGGCCGTCTATTAGCAGGGCCGGGCAGTGGTCCGCGGGCGTGACCGCTCGGGCCATGCGCGCACCGTCCTCGCCCAGGACCACGAAGGTTGAAACCGGCGCCGCATCAGCGGCCTGGCACGCTGTTGGGCCGAAGCCGGCGCACAGGCCGACGATGAGAGCGAAGATCGGCGCGCAGGCGGCCGGGCGCCGAGAAATGATCAAGATGAACCTCAGACATGACGACACCGCCGTTTGGCCATGCCACCTTCAGTCTACAGCGCGAATAAGACAGTTCGTTAGGCGGCAGCCTGGTCCGGCGCCAACAGACGCTGCATGACCGCCAGCAAGGCTTCTGGCTTGATCGGTTTTTCGACCACCGCGTCCATGCCGCCGGCCAGATAGGCCTGAGCATCACGGGGATCGGCGTTGGCTGTCAGGGCGATGATCGGCAGGGAGCCGAACGCGCCGTTCAGGGCGCGAATATGCCGAGTCGCCTCCAGGCCATCCATCACCGGCATCTTGATGTCCATCAGCACCAGGTCGAACCGCTCGCTGCTGGCTCGCTGCAGGGCCTCGGCGCCGTTCTCCACGCTCTCGCTGGTGCAATCGAACATCCGGCACAGGGTTTCCGCCACCAGACGGTTGGCGGCGTTGTCGTCTGCGATGAGAACGTGGGCGGCGGCGGAGCCGGCTCCCGGGTCTGTGGCGGCCGTCGCCGACTGAAACGCCGGGTTCGCCGCTCTCGGAAGGCTGACGTCGAACACAAACACCGAACCGCGGTTCAGTTCACTGGTCGCGCTCACCCGGCCGCCCATCTGCTCGGCCAGCTGGCGGCAGATCGACAGGCCCAAGCCGGCGCCGCCGGCCTGCCGACCGCTATCGGTCTGGGTGAAAGGATCGAACAGGCCGTGCAACTGGTGCGCAGCGATGCCGGCGCCAGTGTCGCGCACCTCGACCGCAAGGGCGTGACCGGCGGCCGCGTCACGTCCGCTTAACCGCAACTCGACCTGCCCCTCCTTGGTGAATTTCAGGGCGTTGCCGACGAGGTTGTTGAGGATCTGCTTCAACCGCACCGCATCGCCGAGGATCCAGGCTTCGGGGTCGCCGTCGAAGGCGGTTATGTAGGTCAGACCCGCCTCCACGGCGCGCGGCCGCCACAGAGCGTCGATATCCTCGATCAGCGAGCCGACCCGGAACGGAGCGGGGAGCAGCTCTAGACGACCGGCTTCGGCCCGCGACAGGTCGAGCGCATCGTTGAGCAGGCGCAGCAGAGTCTGGCCTGAGTCGATGATGGTCTGCACGAACGGGCGCAGCTCGGTTTGCTGCAGCTGGCGCTGGACAAGGTCCGCCACGGCCAGCACCCCGTTTAGCGGCGTGCGGATTTCATGGCTCATCACCGCCAGGAATTCGGACTTGGCCCTCAAGGCGGTCTGCGCCTGGGCGGCATGTTGGCGTATGCTGACGCTTTGGGCCTGCAACAGCGACAGTGCGCTGCCAACTCCGGCATAGCGGCCTTCGCGGGTGACGATGAAGCCGCGCAGGAGATTGGCCGGGCAATCGGACAGGGTGTCGGCCGTGAAATCGTCGATCCGCACCAGTCCATCGGCGGTCCGCGGCTTTGCGTCCATCACCAGACTGGCCGGTCGACCGGCATAGAGCGATCGGCCGAACTGACTGCCCATTCTGAGGCTGAAATCGTTGCGCTCGATCAGGCCGAGGGGCCAACCGTCATCATCGACGACAGCGATGTTCAGCAGGTCGGGTTCACGTTGGAAGCGCTCGTAGATCACCGACCCCGGCGTGGTCGGTCCAATCGGCGCCACATACTCCGCCAGATCAAACAAGCACGCCAAGATCGTCACTCCCAACTCAGGCAAAGAGCACCTATCAGTCGGTCACTAATAACAATATAACGTGAAGTATATCGCAAATATTTCCGACGATGCTGAATATCCGTACAATGAATATTTTCATTCACTGTCACATTTCTTTCAAAATTGTCCCGCACGCGCCGCCACGAGATCAGTTCAAAATGATCCACTGCGCGAAAACACAGGGGGTTTTCGACTGCGAAACCCCGCGCCGCCCGCACAAATTGAACGTCTTCTCAACCTTAACAGGGTAAACGGGTGGGCGAGCGCGACACCAAGGGGACCCGTTTGACGGTCGATCCATTTCGATTTCTGGGCCTCGCCTTTGCGACCGCGGACCTGTTGTTCGAGGTTGACGGCCAAGGCGCCATCGGCTTCGCCGCCGGCGCGGGACGCCGTATCGCGGGCCAGGACGACGCCGGCCTGGTAGGGCGTTCCTGGCGCGAGATCATCACGCCTGAAGACCTGCCGATCGCCGAGGCGATGATCGCCGGCCTCACCGATGGCGAGCGCCGCGGCCCTGTGGATATCCAGTTGATCACCGGCCCGGACGGCGTCGCTCAGACGGCCTCCCTGTCGATGTTCCGCCTGCCGCAATTGGCGCCGCGCATCTCCTGCGCTTTGACGCTGTCGAGCCGCCTGGCTCGCCCGCGGCATGGCGCCGGCGCGTTGCTCGGCCGGGCCGATTTCGAATCCGTAGCCAACACCCTGATCGATGCGGCTCGCAGCAGCGGCCTGCAGCTGGAATTGGGGCTGCTAGAGTTCGCCAATCTCGAAAGCCAAAAACAGGGCTTGTCGCCGGATATGGCGGCGGACCTGGACCGCCAGTTGACGGGCGCCCTGCGCGCTGAGGCGTTCGGCGACGCGGCCGCGGACCTGGGCGACCAAAGGTTCGCCGTCCTGCGCAGGAAAGGCGACGCGCCCGAAATCGTCGCGCGGCGCCTTTCACGCGTTCTCGGCGCCTCCCTGGCGCCGACCGCCCACGCCGTGGCCGTGGACGCCATGACCAGTCCGGGACGGATGATGCGCGCCCTGCGTTTCTCGCTGGACAAGTTTCTGGCCGAGGGCGAACCGCCGCGGGTCGCCACCTTGTCGGAGGTGGTTGAGCACTCGGTGGAGAAGACGGTCGCGCAAGCCGGCGTCTTCGGATCCCTGGTGCAGGCGCGGCGCTTCAAGCTGGTGTTCCAGCCTGTGATGTCAATGACCGACGGCAGCGTCCATCACCACGAGGTGCTGGTGCGTTTCGACGGCGACCGCAGCCCATTCGCCATGATCCGCATGGCCGAGGAACTGGATATTATCGAACATCTCGACCGCGCCGTGGCCGAGGAAGCCGCCTTGCGCCTGCGCGCCGATCGCAGTGGCAAACTGCGCCTGGCGGTCAATGTGTCGGGCCGCACCATCGTCAGCCCAGGCTTCGTCGAAGGGATCGCCCGGCTTGCCGCCGCAGGCGACCTGGATGACCGGCTGATGTTCGAGATCACCGAAAGCGCCGCCATCGACGACCTGAACCGCGCCCAGCGCCACATCGCGGCTCTGCAGGCCATGGGGCTGAAGGTTTGCCTAGACGATTTCGGCGCGGGCGCCTCCTCCTTCGCCTATCTGCAGCAGCTCAATGTGGACGTGGTCAAGATTGACGGTTCCTATGTGCGCGAACTGGCCAGTTCGGGCCGCGACGACGCCATGATCCGCCACCTAGTCGGGCTATGCCACGAGCTGAAGGTCGATACGGTGGCCGAGATGGTCGAGACCCAGGCGGTGGAGGATATCCTGCGCCGCGCCGGCGTCGACTACGGCCAGGGCTGGCTCTACGGCCAGGCCGCGGCCGAGCCCGCCTTTCCGCCGCCTCGCGCCAATATCGCGCCCCTGCGCCGCAAGGGCGCCGTGGAGCAGTGGGGTTAGCCGACGGGACCTGCCCGCCTGTTCACTCAGACCCGACCAGCGCCTCGATGTCCGTGGCGCTCAGTCCGCATTCCTGCAGAATCTGAAGCGTGTGCTGTCCGATGTCCGGGGCCATCCGCGGCTGGTGCTTGATTTCGCCCGAGACCTGGAAGGGACTGTCGACCGTCCTCAGGCCATAGCCGTCGACGAACTCCGGCAGCAGATGGTTGGCCTCGACCTGGGGATCGGCGATGTGGTCGGTGATCTGGCCGACGATCCCGAAGGTGACACCCGCGGCGCTGAGCTCTTCCGCCCAAAAGGCCCAGGGCCGCCCGGCGAAGATCTCATCCAGGAAGGCGACAAGAATCGGGGCGTTTTCGAACCGCGCCACGGGTGTGGCGAACAAGGGATCTTCGGCCCACTCGCGCCGGTCCACAGCCTCCAGCAGCAGAGGCCATTCGCGGGGACTGGCGATCGCCAGTACGAAGTCGCGGCCATCCGCGCATCTATAGATCTCGGTCAGGGCGCTGCGATCGCCGCGTGCGCCGCGCGGAGCCAATTCGATGTCGCAAAGCGCGGCCTGGATCTGGCAGGAATTCGACCACAGGCCGTTGGCCAGCAGGGAGGTGCTCACCACCCCGCCCTCGCCAGTGGCCTGGCGGCGATAGAGAGCGGTCAGGATGGCGGCGTACACGGCGATCGCCGTGGGATGATCGCCCATGCCCGGCATTGAAAGGGCCGGCTCGGTCTCGCCCGTGGCGCGGACCATGTCCATCAGCCCGGACCGGGCCCACCAGGCGGTGGTGTCATAGGCCGTGCGATCCCGCTCGGGGCCCTCTTCGCCGTAGGGCGTGAGCGAGGCGTAGATCAGGCGTGGATTGAGCGGCGCGATATCCACGGCCCTCAGGCGCAGCCGCTCGCGGATAGGAAGCGGATAGTTGGTGATGAACACGTCCGCCTTGCGGATCAGCGTCTCCAGCACGGCGCGCGCGGCGGGACGCTTGAGGTCGATGGCCAAGCTTTCCTTGTTGCGGGAGTCCAGCGTCCAGAAATAGTCGATAGTGTCAGGGACCCCGCGCATGCGGATCAGGTTGCGGTAAGCGTCCCCCAGGCCAGGCGGCTCGATTTTGATCACTCGCGCGCCGAAATCCGACAGGATGGTTGCTGCGGCCGGGCCTGCGATGAAGCTCGCGCAATCGATCACCAGAAGGTCACTGAACAGCGCTGATGGCATGGTTTCCCCTGTGGCGCGGAAGACTTGTATTGCGGCGTGGATGTCCCGACGCGCAAACCCTAGAGGCCAAATGGGGCCAGGCAAGCCATAACGTCCTCAAAGACTTCAGATGGGGCTGCCCCAGGAAAACCCTTGTACGCCTTGACGCAACCGCGCCATCGGCAGGCGAAGCGGCTCAGCAATCCTCGCCTGCGATGATGCACACCGTTGACGAAACCGTGATCGAAGACGTAGCGACAGGTATGATGTCGCGTTTGTCATCGAACGGCGGCGAAGGAGATCCCATGTCCCAGTCGACTCTGGAGCGCGAAGCCTCGCGCACGGATCGGCCGCCCGCGACCTCGTCGCTGGAGCTGACCATATTAATGCCCTGCCTGAACGAGGCGGAAACCATCGAGGTATGCGTGCGCAAAGCACGCGGATTCCTTGAGCGTAGCGGGGTTTCCGGCGAAGTGCTGATCGCCGACAACGGCTCGACCGACGGCTCGCAGGCCATGGCCGAAGCCCTGGGCGCGCGCGTGGTCGCAGTGTCGGAAAAGGGCTACGGCGCCGCCCTAATCGGCGGCATCAATGCGGCCAAAGGCCGATTCGTCATCATGGGCGACGCCGACGACAGTTACGACTTTGAAAATCTTGAGGGCATGGTCCAGCATTTGCGCGACGGCGCCGAGCTGGTCATGGGCAATCGCTTCAAGGGCGGCATCTCCCCCGGCGCCATGCCCTTCCTGCACCGCTACCTGGGCAATCCGGTGCTGTCCTTCATTGGCCGGCTATTCTTCTCCATCCCCGTGGGCGACTTCCACTGCGGCCTGCGCGGCTTTTCGCGCCAGTCCATCCTTGACCTCGGCCTTCAGAGCCCAGGCATGGAGTTCGCCAGCGAAATGGTCGTCAAGGCCTCGCTGAACAAGCTGCGCATCGAAGAGACCCCGACGACGCTGAAACCCGATGGCCGCTCGCGCCCGCCGCACCTGAAGACCTGGCGCGACGGCTGGCGCCACCTGCGCTTTTTGCTGCTGCACAGCCCGCGCTATCTGTTCATCTATCCCGGCCTGGCCCTGATCGCCCTGGGCCTGCTGGGCTCAGCCGTGCTGGCCCCTGGTGAATTCCAGATCACTCCGGCGATCAAGCTCGACATCCACTCGCTGGTGGTCGCCTGCTTTGCGGTGCTGATCGGCGTGCAGTTGGTGATGTTCGGCGCCCTGGCCCGCCGCTACCAGGCTCTGGAGGGCGTCCTGCCGCCAAGCGCCAATTTCCACAAGTTTCTCCTGGGCCTCAGCCTTGAGCCGATCCTGCAGGCGGCCCTGGTCATTTTCCTGGCAGGTGTGGGCGGCGCCGCCTGGGCGGTGATCCACTGGGCCAGTTCAGGCTTCGGGCCTATCCTTTACAATGGTGTGATGCGGGTGCTGGTGATCTCCCTGACCGGCGTGGCCGTCGCCATTCAGTTGGCCGCGGCCGGCTTCCTGGCGTCAGTCTTCACGCTGCGACGGTGACCAAGATCGATTCAGACCCCTCCTATTGTTCGGGCCCCTCTTATTGCTCGGGATCGAAACCAGGTGCTTAAAAGCTTGCGCTTGTACCTGCCGGTGCTCGCCGGCATCGTGATGATGATGGGCGTGGTGGCCATCAACGGCCGCCCGACCGTGTTCACCGACACCGACGACTATTTCGTCGAGGGGCGCACCTTCGCCTACACCATCGGCTACGCC
Organism: Caulobacteraceae bacterium; assembly: GCA_036494815.1. GTDB lineage: Bacteria > Pseudomonadota > Alphaproteobacteria > Caulobacterales > Caulobacteraceae > Poindextera. The sequence goes on along the minus strand of DASXNV010000070.1, from coordinate 64,970 downwards.
CTGCATCTGAAGACGCCGCCGCCGCCGCCCACCGACCCGGAAGACATCGCCGACGCCAAGCAGGCGGCGGCGGACCTGCGCATGTCGCATACCGAGATCGGCGCCCGGTCGCCCTACTACGGTCTGTTGCTCTATTCAACCCAGCGCATCGGCACCATCTGGCTGACCAGCCTGGTGCAGGTGGCTGTAGGGGCTTGGCTACTGTTTCTGCTCTGGCGCTGCGCCCTGCCTTCAGCGCCGCGCTGGAGCGCCTACGCCGCCCAGGCCGCCGTGGCTCTCGGCTCGACCCTGCCCTTCTTCGCCAGCTTCACCATGCCCGACGTTTTTTCGGGCTATACAGCCGCCGCGGCCATCCTGCTGCTGGTCTATTGGGATCGCCTGAGGCTGGGCGAACGCTGGGCCATCGGTGTGGTCATGAGCCTGGCCATGACCTTCCACACCTCGCACGTGCTCAACACCGTGGCGATCACCGGTGTCGCCGGCGGGCTGATGCTCTTGCTCAAGGCCAAGGGCCTGCAGCCGGCGAAAGCCGTGGTGACCGTGGCCATGGCCCTTGTGAGCGCCGTCGCGGCCTCCGCGATCTACAAGGAGGCGGTGCACGTCAAGACCGGCGACGAGTTGCGCCGCCCGCCGTTCCTGGCCATGCGCGTGCTGGCAGACGGCCCGGGACGCGACTATCTGCGCTCGGCCTGCGACCATGGCGCCACCTATGTGCTGTGCCAGTTCAAGAGCCTGCCCCTGGACGACAGCCAGGATCTTCTGTGGTCCGACGACCGCAAGAAGGGGATCTTCAACGTCACCACCTTCGACAACCGCCTGCAGATGGAGCGCGAGGAGAACAGCTTCGTCCTGCACGCGGTGGCCTATGAACCGCTGCAACAGGTCTGGGCTTCGCTCGAGAACTGGGGTTGGCAGCTGACCATGGTCTATCTCGACGACCCGCTGAAGAACCCGCACTACTATCTGACCAACGACTATTGGAGCACCACCAACCTCCCCTGGCTGATCAACCACGCCGCCGACTGCGGGCGCGATCACTGGGGCTGCGGCGCGCGCCTGTCCATGGACGGTTCTGCGTGGCTGCACAGCTCGCTGTTTGTGCTGGCTGTCGCCCTCATCATCCTGCGCCTGGTCCAGGCGGACATGCGCGCGGGCTTCAGGGCGCGCGACTTCCAGTGGGGCGAGGAGCGCACGCGGCTTTTGGTGCTGATGTTGCTGTTGATGGCCACCGTGCTGATCAACGGCTTTGTCTGTGGCGCCATGTCGGGTCCGTTCGCCCGCTATCAGGCGCGCATCACCTGGCTGGTAGTGGCCGGGGCGGCGATCTCGATGATCTCGCTCGTACCGGAGAGCGGTCGGGTCACTCTGCCCGCTTGGGCGCTCAGGCTATGGTCCCGGCCCCTGGTGCAGGTGTTCGCCCGACGCATCGATCCCGCCTTCATTCGATTCGGGCTGGTGGGCGTGGCTGGTTTCACCGTCGACGCCCTGGTGCTGCACGCGGCCACCGGCATGGGCGGCCTCAGCCCGTTTGTCGGGCGGTTCGTGTCTTTCCCGGTGGCGGTGCTGGCCACCTGGCTGCTCAATCGCAGCTTCACCTTCAGGGGGCCTACCCACCATACGCCCTGGCGTCAGGCCCTGGTCTACGCTGCGGTGCAGGGCGCTGGCGGCATAGCCAATATCGGCGCCTATAATCTGGCCCTCGCCGTTCATCCGCCATTCAAGCACATGCTGTTGATCCCCCTGGCCTTCGGCAGCGCCGCCGGCCTGTGCCTGACCTTCCTCGGCTCCAAGCACATCGCCTTCAAGCCGGCGAAAGCCGAGCCCGCGGGAGCGATGATGGCGAGCGAGGTGGAGTTTCCGATCAGCGGGGCGGAATGAGGACGACCCTGTATCCCTAGGCCATCTTCGCCTTCGCATACCCTGCCATGACGTCGTCCAGCACCGTCAGCGGCGTCGCCCCGCAGACCAGGCCGGCGTCGTGGAATTCACGGATGTCGAACCTGGGGCCTAGCTTGGCCTTGGCCTGCTCGCGCAGGCGCAGCCAAGTCAGCTTGCCAACCATGTAGCTGCAGGCCTGGCCCGGCCAGACACAGTAGCGTTCGACCTCGGTGACCACGGTGGCCTCCTGGTCGCCGATGGCGTCCACATAGTATTTCACAGCCTGCTCGCGGCTCCAGCGCTGGCTGTGCAGACCGCTGTCGACCACCAGCCGCACGGCGCGGAAAGCAGCGTCGTGCAGATAGCCAATCCGGCCCATGGGATCGTCGTCGTACATGCCCATCTCGTCCGCCAGCTGCTCGGCGTAGAGCGCCCAGCCCTCGCCATAGGCCGAGAACCACATCACCTTGCGGATCAGGGGCAGGTCCGCCTCCTGCTGCAGGGCGCCTTGCAGGTGGTGACCCGGAATCGCCTCGTGATAGGTCAGGGTCGGCAGGGTCCAGCTGGGGACCTCCGCCGTGTCGCGCAGGTTGATGAAATAGGCCCCCGGCCGCGAGCCATCGAGCGCGCCGCCCTGATAATAACCGCCTGGCGCCCCTGCCTCGATATAGGCCGGCACGCGGCGGATCTCGACGCTGGCCTTAGGCAGGGTTTTGAAATAGGCCGGCAGCTTGGCCTGGACCGTCTTCACCTTCACGTTCAGGTCGGCGATCAGCTTGACCTTGCCTTCGTCGGTGTTGGGGTAGCGGTACTTGGGGTCGTTGTAGAGGGCCCGCATCCGCTCGCCGACACTGCCCTGGGTCATGCCCTGCTGCTTGAGCAGCCCGTCGATGCGGCCGCACAGGGTGGCGACCAGATCCAGCCCCGTCTTGTGCGCTTCGTCCGGGGTGATGTTCGAGGTCGTCCACTGTTTCAGCGAGGCGGCGTAGTAGGCCTCACCACTGGGCAGGCGCCAAACACCGGCGTCGTGGACGGCCTTGGCGCGGAGCGACTTCATCAGCTCGATCTGGCGCGCCAGGGCGGGCTGAATCTTGCCCGTATAGATAGCAGATGCCTTGCCGGCATAATCGCCGTCGATCTTCTTCTCGGCCGTTCGCCGGATCACCGACTGCACCAGCACCGACTTGTCGGCCGGGGCGTCATGCAGTCCGATCATCTGGATCAGGGTCTTGTCGAGGGCGAAGTCCGGCGGGATCACGCCCTGGCCGGCGTCATGGCGCGCCTGTTCGGACTCCTGGTCGAGGGCGACGGCGAAGGCTTCCAGACGGGCCAGATAGGCGTCTGCGTCGGCCTTGGCCTCGATGCTGTGCTGGCTGTCCAGGAAGCCCGGCAGGGACTGGTACGAGCCGGTCAGCTGGCTGATCACATAGGGCGAACCCGCGCCGGTTCCGCCATAGTCGAACAGCCTGTCCGCCTCGGCCTCGATCTCCAGGCTGTAGGCGACGGTGTCGTAGGTGGCGGCGTCAAGGCCGCTCAACGCCTTGCGATCCACAGAGCGTAGCTGCTTCTGGTGGGCCAGGTTGTCGGCCTTGTCGCTGGCGCGAGAGGCCAAGGAGCGGTCGTCCAACAGACTCTTCTCGCCCGCCAAGGCGTCCTTGTCCAAACCCAGGGTGGTCGCCAGCTCGGGCGAGCGGCGCAGCTGGGCTTTCATGATGTCGTCGAGCACCGCGCTCAGCGGCGCGGAGCCGGCGGCCAAGGCGCGGGCGGCGGGCGCCACAGCGGCGAGCGCGACAGTGGCGAGCAGGTGGCGGCGATGCAGGCTCATGGGCTTTCTCGGGGCTTCCTCAGGCGAATAACTTTCGCCCTTCGTAGGAGGCCTCGCGCAGGGGAGCAAGACTGTGGCTACACTCTCACCTTCGACGCACGAGCACGGCGCCGAGAGCTTGGATCACGGCACAATATTGCTTCGATTGCGGCCCTAGCTTTATTGCCTCGATTGCGCCCATAGCTTTCGCTATTCACCGCTCACTCCCACGAAGGCGGGATGAGCGGATTAGTTGAAAACCCAACCTCAAATCATCCTAATCGCTGGGCCTACCGCAAGCGGCAAGTCTGCGCTGGCGCTGCGCGTGGCCGAGGCCATGGGGGGTGAAATCGTCAATGCTGACGCCCTTCAACTCTATCGCGACCTGCAGGTTCTGAGCGCTCGCCCATCCCACGAAGAGACCGCCGCCCTCCCCCACCACCTGTTCGGCGTGGCCGACGCGGCTGAGGGCTGGTCGGTCGGGCGCTGGTTGCGGGCCGCGACCATGGTGCTGGACGATATCCTGGCCCGCGGGGCGCCGGCCATCGTGGTCGGGGGGACAGGCCTCTATTTCCGCGCCCTGACCCAGGGCTTGGCCGATGTGCCCGAAATTCCCGCGACGGCCCGCACCGCCGTTGAGCAGCTGTTCGACACAGCTGGCGAGGCCGATGCTCGCGAAGCCCTGCGCGCCCTGGACCCGCAGGCGGCGGCCCGCATCGCGCCCAGCGATCGCCAGCGCCTTGTGCGCGCCTTGGCGGTGGCGCAGGCCACGGGCCGCGCCCTGAGCGCCTGGCAGGCGGACACCAGGCCGGCCCTGGCGCCCTGCTCCTGGCGCGGGGTGGTGCTGGAGCCCGACCGCAAGACCCTCTACGACCGCTGCGATCAGCGCCTGGACGCAATGGTCGCCCAGGGTGCGCTGGACGAGGCGGCGGCCCTGATGGCGCGGGGCCTGCCCCCCTCCCTGCCGGCCATGAAGGCCGTGGGCCTGCGCGAACTGGCCGCCCACGTGACGGGCGCCTTGCCGCTCAAGGACGCCATCGCCGCCGCCCAGCAGGAGACCCGCCGCTACGCCAAGCGGCAGATGACCTGGTTTCGCAACCAGACCCCCAACTGGCCACGCATCACCGAGATCGAGCCGGACACCCAGTGGAGGCAGTTTCTTGCGCTGTTCGGCGACTTGACCCCGCCTCACGAGCGTGTCATCTGACTCCGCCTCGATTTAGGAGCAAACTTGTGCGCCCAGCGCTGATCGTACTTATAAGGCGGCCTCTCTCGGCGTGAGCTTCTCACGCCGCAGTCAGGTCGCGCGCCCAAGGCCCCTTCGAGGGCCTTTTTCTTTGCCCGCTTTCCTCGCCTTTCGACCGCCTCAGCCTTTTCGACAGCCGGACATCCCGTCATGACCATGCAACAGACCGAAGCCGCCACCGAAGCCGCCGCCGAGACCATGACCGGCGCCGAAATGGTGGTCCGCGCGCTTGTGGACCAGGGCGTCACCCACCTGTTCGGCTATCCCGGCGGCGCGGTGCTGCCGATCTATGACGCGCTGTTCCACGAACCGCGGCTGCAGCACATCCTGGTGCGTCACGAACAGGGCGCCACCCACGCCGCCGAGGGCTATGCCCGATCCACCGGTAAGCCGGGCGTGGTCCTGGTCACCTCCGGCCCCGGCGCCACCAACGCCATCACCGGCATAGTCGACGCCCTGATGGACTCCATTCCCCTGGTGGTCATCACCGGGCAGGTTCCCACCCACCTGATCGGCTCCGACGCCTTCCAGGAAGCCGACACCGTGGGCATCACCCGCTCCTGCACCAAGCACAATTATCTGGTGAAGCGGGCCGAGGACCTGCCGCGCGTGCTGCACGAGGCCTTCCATATCGCCACCAGCGGCCGCCCGGGCCCGGTGGTCATCGATATCCCCAAGGACGTCCAGTTCTCCAGGGCCGTCTATGAAGGCCCCGAGACGGTCAAGCCGCTGCACGCCTATTCCCCGCGCATCCAGGGCGACGCCAACCGGATCCGCGATGCGGTGGAGCTGATCGCCGCGGCCAAGCGGCCGATCTTCTATTCCGGCGGCGGGGTGATCAACGCCGGCCCTGAGGCCAGCAAGCGTCTGCGCGAATTCGCCGCCCTGACCGGCGCGCCAGTGACCTCGACCCTGATGGGCCTGGGAGCTTTTCCCTCCAGCGATCCGGCCTGGCTGGGCATGGTCGGCATGCACGGCGCCTATGAGGCCAACCACGCCATGCACGACTGCGACGTGATGGTCTGCATCGGCGCCCGCTTCGACGACCGGGTGACCGGGCGGCTGGACGCCTTTTCGCCGGGCTCGAAGAAGATTCACATCGATATTGACCCCTCCTCGATCAATAAGAACGTGCGGGTCGAGGTCGGCATCGTCGGTGACGCGGGCAACATCCTGGGCGACATGATCACCGCCTGGAAGGGCCAGGCCCGCCGCGACGCCGCAGTCCTGGCGCCGTGGTGGAAGCAGATCGAACACTGGCGCGCGCGCAAGGGCTTCGCCTACCGAAATTCCGACAGCATCATCAAGCCGCAATACGCCATCGAGCGGCTCTACGCCCTGACGCGGGACCGCGACGTCTACATCACCACCGAGGTCGGCCAGCACCAGATGTGGGCTGCGCAGTTCTTCCATTTCGACGAGCCCAACCGCTGGATGACCTCCGGCGGCCTGGGCACCATGGGCTACGGCCTGCCAGCCGCCGTGGGCGTGCAACTGGCCCATCCCAGCAGCCTGGTCATCGACATCGCCGGCGAGGCCTCGGTGCAGATGACCATGCAGGAAATCTCCACCGCCGTTCAGTATGAGCTGCCGATCAAGATCTTCATCCTCAACAACGAATGGATGGGCATGGTGCGCCAGTGGCAGCAGCTGCTGCATGGCGAGCGCTATTCCCACTCCTATTCGGAAAGCCTGCCCGACTTCGTCAAGCTGGCCGAAGCCTATGGCGGCGTCGGCATTCGCGCCGATACTCCTGGCGAGCTGGACGCCAAAATTCTGGAGATGATTAACACCCCGCGTCCGGTGATCTTCGACTGCCGCGTGGAAAAGGCCGAAAACTGCCTGCCCATGATCCCCTCGGGCAAGGCGCACAACGAGATGATCCTGGCCGAGGACGCGGCGGACATCGGCTCGGTGATCGACGAAGCGGGGCGGAAGCTGGTTTAGTTAAGCCAGCCGGCTTGCCCAGCGCCCGTCAAAGATATCAAAGAGCTTTCCATGAACCAGACCATCCCCGCCTCCACCGACCAGCCCGGCTCGGCCTATTTCATGGACCACGCCGAGGAGGCCGCCCACCGGGCGACCTTTGCGGTGGTGGTGGACAACGAGCCGGGCGTGCTGCACCGGGTGGTGGGGCTGTTCGCGGCGCGGGGCTATAATATCGAGAGCCTGACCGTGGCCGAGACCGACCGGCGGGCCCATACCAGCCGCATCACCATCGTCACCTCGGGCACCAATGAGATTCTCGACCAGATCCGCGCCCAGCTGGGCAAGATGGTCTCCGCCCGCGAAGTGCATGACGTCACCCGCGACCCCCTGGGCATCGAACGGGAACTGGCCCTGGTTAAGGTCCGGGGCTCGGGTCCAGAGCGGGTCGAGGCCCTGCGCGTCTCCGACATCTTCCGCGCCAAGGTGGTTGACACCACCCACGAAAGCTTCGTGTTCGAGGTCACAGGCGCCCCGACCAAGATCGACAAGTTCATCGACCTGATGCGGCCCTTGGGCTTGGTGGAACTGTCGCGCACCGGCGTGCTGTCCATCAACCGTGGGGCGGCTGAATAGGGCTCAGCCCTTCTTCGCCCTCGCCTTCAGCATTTGCTGAAACCGCTCGATAATCCGCTCGATGAACGGGTTCTTGGCGGCGAACAGGCTGTCAGGTCCCTCAGGGTGGACCAGCATGGTGGCGTTGGCTTCGAACAGCAGCACACGTCCGTCGGGCAGCAGGCTGAAGTCCACCCCGCAATAGTCCAGATCGAGGCGCCGACCGATCTCAGCGATGGCGGCCAGGGCGCTGGCGCCGAGCGCGGCCTTGGGATCCTCTAGAAAACGCATCTCCTCGGCCTGCCGCGCTCCGTCATCCTCCATGCCCGAGGATTCGTGGTGCACCAGCCAGCCCCGCGAGATAGCCAGGTGGTAGGGCATGGGCTCTCGGTCGATGAAGATCATCCGGTATTTGCGATAGAAGCCGTCGGACGAGGCGAAATCGTGGAAGGCGGTGACATAGGCCTCGCCTCCGATCGCCGAGGCCGCGGCGACCAGGCCCTGTTCATCCTCGACCAAGCCCAGCCCTCGGCCGCCGTGGGAGCCCGCCGGGCGCACAAGAGCGGGCAGGCTCATCCCACCGGCCATCAGGTGCTGGGGCCAATCAGCGGCGCGCTGGGGCGGCGGCGGCAGAAGCCCCACGGCCGGAACCACCAGGCTGTCGATCCCGTCGAGGAGGCTCGCCATCTCATGCCGGTGGGTTCGTGAGACCTTTTCCGAGGGGTTGAGCAGCGGCATGGAATTGGACGCCAAAAACCGCGCTGCAGCCGGCGCAATCGGTCCGGCCACATCAGGATCGCCGATAGCGTTCAGCACCAAGTCGCAGGCCGGCGGGCTTTCGCCGTCCCGGGCGAACTCCACATACCAGACCCAGGCGGAGTAGCGCCCCCGCGGCATCAGGAACTTCAGTGGAATATTGCCGCTTTCGCTGGTGACCAGGACCAGCACGGCCAGGTCCGGGTTGTGCGCCGGTTGGGCGAACAGGCTCTGCTGGGCATAGGCCTGGCGCAGATGCTCGCGCGCCCGGACAATGTCGCCCTGCGCTTCGAACACACCTGCCAGGGTCTGGTGGGCGATGGTCAGGCCGGGATCGAGGGCCACGGCCCTTTGGCTGTAGTGTTCTGCGGCGTCGAGCATGCCGACGCTGAAATAGGCCACGCCCAGGCTCTGGTGGGCGATGGCCTGCTTCGGCTCGTGCTCTATCAGGGTCTTCAGCACGCGCTCGGCGTCGGCGGGGCGGTCCAGTTCCAGATAGGCGTCGGCCAGATCGAGCTGGGGCTCGGCCTTTTGCGGCTGCATGGCGGCAGTCAGTTCCAGCACCGCCAGATTGGGATCGCCCGCCATCAGCCGTTCGGTCGCCTGCGCCACCAGGGCCGCGGCTTCCTTGTCGCCGGGATCGCGCGCCGCGGCGGCCTGGGCGGCCACCACCGCCTCGGCCGCACGGCCGGCCTCCAGCAGGTCGCGCGCCAAAAGGGTCTGCTGTGAGGGGGGTGTGATCCGCGACATGGGCGGCGCTGCTCGACTTAAAAACGTCCCAACCTGCGGGTCGGCCCATGATGGCGAGGCCGGCCTGGCTGAGGCAACCGATTCCGTGTTTCAGTCGAAGCCGCCCGCCGCCTTTCGCCGCCCATCCGGCGATAGGTTCTTCTATTGGAGAGGTTTCGCCCCTATATTGGGGTCGTCCGGCAACGGACTATGGAGATAAACGCGCGTGAAATAAGCGGACTGGACCCGGGTGCGATTCCCGGCGGCTCCACCAACCACCCTTCCGCGTTATCGGCGGGGACCATGGGGCCGATCAGCATCGACAGACGTGTAAAGACGTTGCTTTCTCTCGGCCTGACCCACCGTTTCGGGTCTTAAACTAAATGCGAACGATAACTTCGCTCAAGAGTATGCCCTCGCCGCGTAATGCGGTGCGGTCGTATTCGACCTAAAGCCCTAACGTCTTAGCAGCGTTAGGCGGGGCCCGGGGGCGCCTGGCAACAGAAGCCCCCACCTACTCCCATCGCTGAAGAGGCGCCCCTTCTTTACGTGTGAGGGTGCGGCGCCTGGCAACAGAAGCCCCCACCCACTCCCATCGCTGAAGAGGCGCCCCCTTCTTTACGTGTGAGGGTGCGGAGCCTGGCAACAGAAGCCCCCACCTAACTCCCTCCTTGCCTTGCGCGGCGCTCACGTTACCCTTCCGTCTGATCGCATGGAGTGACGCCGCATTATGGTCAAGGAACAGCCGCCGACGGATTTGATGGGCTACGAGGCCATGGCCCAGGACGCCCTGCGTGGTGTCGTGCGGGCGGCGCTCAAGCGGGCGGCGGGGCCCAGGGGTCTGCCCGATCCGCATCATTTCTATATCACCTTCAAAAGCCGGGCGGCGGGCGTGACCATCCCCAGCGACCTGGCGGCGAAATATCCTGAGGAGATGACCATCGTCCTGCAGCACCAGTTCGAGGAGCTGACACCGGACGACGCCTTCTTTTCCGTGACCCTGACCTTTGGCGGCGCGCCGCGGGCTCTGGTGGTCCCCTATGCCGCCGTGACCAGGTTCTATGATCCCAGTGTGCAGTTCCTGTTGACGTTCGAACCGCCGGAGCCGCCGGAAGCGGCCGCTGAGCCGGATCCCGTGGTGAGCGAGCCTGCGCCTGCGGGCGATGAGCCCAAGGTGGTGTCCCTCGATCACTTCCGGAAGAAATAGCCCGTGACCGATATCGCCACCGACGAGCCGCAGACTGCGACTGACGAGGAACTGCTTGCGCGGTTCCTGAGAACCAAGAACCAGCCCACCGGGTCCCAAACCCTGGGGTTCCGCATGACCAAGGTCGAACAGGCCAGCCGCACCGTCGAAGTCGCCTTCGACGCCCGGGCTGAGTTCTTGTGCAATCCCATGGGTCAGATCCAGGGCGGATTTCTATGCGCCATGCTGGACGAATGCATGTCGGTGGCCTGCATGGTCGCCTCGGGCATGACCTCGGTGGCGCCGACCCTGGAGATGAAGACCAGCTTCCTGAGGCCGGCCATGCCGGGGACATTGCGCGGAATCGGGCGGGTGCTGAAGTGGGGGCGCACGGTGGCCTTCACCGAAGGTGAACTCTATGACGACCAGGGCCGTCTGGTGGCCAAGGCGAGCGGTACGGCGGTGCCGACACCGTTCAAATCCTACAAGAAATAACCCGGCCTTGAGCGCCCGCTTCGTCCTGGTCCTGATCCTGACTTGGAGCGTTGTGCTCGGCCTCGCAGTTCCGCGCCCAGCTCATGCCGGCGGGCTCAGCGACTGGGCGGCGATCGTGGTCGCCGGAGACTGGCGCGCTCATAGCGGCGCACCCAGCGAGGTGTTCGATAATGCTCGTCACGACGTGGGCAAGGCGCTGTTGGCCGCGGGGTTTTCCGCAGCAAACCTGCGCGAATTTTCCGTCCGGCCTGACCGATACCCCACCGACCAGCCGCTGAAGGCCGATGTGGAGACCGTGGTCGACCAACTCGCCACCCTGACCGCCAGGGCCCAGGGTGGCTGCCTGATCTATTTCACCTCCCATGGCTCGCCCGACGGCATTATTGTCGGCGACAGGATCTGGATTCCCGGCGGCCTGGGCCGGCTGGTGGACCAGACCTGCGGCCAGCGCCCCACCGTCGTCATCATCGCCGCCTGTTTTTCCGGTGTGTTCGTGCCGGACATGGACGGCCCCAATCGCATGGTGCTGACCGCCGCCCGGCCCGACCGCGCCTCGTTCGGCTGCGGCGAGAGCGATCACTACACCTTCTTCGACACCTGCCTGCTGCAGACCCTGCCCCGGATTCATGACTTCGCGGCGCTGGGACCTGGGGTGCAGGCCTGCGTCGCCAGGCGCGAGAGCGACCTGGGAGCCAGTCCGCCATCGGAGCCCCAGCTAAAGATCGGCGCCGCCCTGCGACCCATGCTGCCGCTCTATAGATTCAAGGCGCCGCCGTGACGCCATAAGGCGCTGACAAAGCTTCACAAAGGCCGCGCCACCAGCCAGCGCCCACGATATTGCGCCCGCGAGCGGTGATACGCTTTGACCTAGGCGTCAGGCAGCGTAGAAAACCGCTCCCGCGCCATCCCTCCCGGAGCTTGTCCATGCGACCTGCCGTCAGATTCGCCCTGGCCTTCGCCATGGGCGCGGGGGTCCTGATGGCCTCGGCGACCAGCGGCGCCCAAAGCCCGAGCGGATCGGCGCCGGTCTTCGCGTCCTCGCCGTCAAGTCCGGCGCCGTTCGTGGCCGGTGGCCCTGCAGCCTTCGGCCCCAGCAGGCCTCGTCCAAGCAATCTCAAAAGCCTCGCCCGCCAAGCGCTGCAGGCGCCTCCCGTCGATCAGCGGCCGTCCGCCGACCAGCGGCTGTCGCCCGGCGAGTCGGTTCCGCCAGAGCAGCTGCAAGCCTTTGTCGACGGCGTGGTGCGCCAGGCCATGAGCCGCGATCACATCGCCGGGGTCACCGTCGCTGTGGTGCAGAACGGCCAGGTGGTGATGAAGAAGGGCTATGGCTTCGCGGGGCCTGGCCGCGCCGTTGATCCAGACCAGACCCTGTTTCGCCTGGGCTCGATCTCCAAGACCTTCACCTGGATCGCCCTGATGAAGGAGGCCGAGGCCGGGCGCATCCGCCTGACGGCGCCGGTCAATCTCTACCTGCCGGAAAAACTCAAGGTGGGGGACGAGGGCTTCAAGCGAGACCTTCTGGTGCGCGATCTGATGACCCACTCTCCGGGCTTCGAGGACCGGATGCTGGGGCAGCTGTTCGAGGAAAATCCGGCGCGGGTGCGGCCCCTGTTCGAATATCTGCGCCAGGAGCGGCCCCGGCGGGTGCGCGAGGCCGGCGCCCTGCCGGTCTATTCCAACTATGGGGCGGCTCTGGCCGGCGAAGCGGTCTCCTATGTCAACGGTCACCCGTTCCAGGATCTGGTCGAGACCGAAATCACTCGCCCGCTAGGCCTGGACCACACCACGTTTCGCGAGCCCTATCCCGCCCGCTCCGACCTGCCCGCGCCCTTGAAGACCAGCCTGGCGGCGGATCTGTCCACGGGCTACCGCTGGGCTCAGGGCGGCTACAAGGCCGAGCCCACCGAATACCTCACCCACGTGGCGCCCGCCGGCGCCGTATCGTCCACCGCCGGCGACATGGCCCGCTACATGCTGATGATCCTGGGCGGCGGCCAGCTTGATGGGACCACGATCTACAACGCCGACACCGCTCGCGGCTTTCGCACGACCCTGCAAACCTCAGCCCCCGGGGTGAACGGGTGGGATGATGGATTCATGGAGTTCGCCCTGCCCGGCGGCTATCGCGGCCAGGGCCATGGCGGAGACACCCTATGGTTCCACGCCGGTATGGTGACGGTTCCGGCGCTGAACCTCGGAGTCTTTGTGGGGACCAACACCGATACTGGACCGGGCCTGGCCCACGCCCTGCCTGAGCAGATTGTCGGCCGATTCTACGCCCCGCCCCAGGCCGAGCCCCGCGCCGGCTCGCCCAGTCTGGCGCAGGATCGCGAGACCTATGCCGGAACCTATGTCGACGATCGCCGCCCCTATGGCGGCCTTGGCAAATTCGCCCTGATGCTGATCAGCCAGCTCAAGGTCAGCGTGACGCCCGACGGGCGGCTGCTGACCACCGGCGGCGGCCGAACCCAGGCCTGGACGCCGGACGGCGACAGTGGCCGTTTCCTGGCGGTCGATGGCCCCCAGGTCAGCGCCTTTGACGTGAAGGACGGCCGGGCCCAGCGCTGGTACGCGCCGTCGGGCGCCACAGCCTTTGATCGGGTGGGTCCGCTGCTGCAGACGCCAACCCTGATCGTACTGGCCGCCCTGACCCTGCTGGCCTCGATCGCAGTCATGGTCGGCCAGTTCACCCGGGATCCGCGCGAGTTTCGTCAGACCACCAGCCAAAGCCGCGCCAACCTGGTCCAGGCGACCATTGCGGTGCTGTGGATTTTCTCCCTAGTCACCTTCGCCGCCTGGGGTGTGGGCGCCCAGGACCAGCCGCATGTGATCCTGCACTGGCCCGGTCCGTTCCTATTGGTCGCCTCGGCCTGCGCCCTGGTGGCCGCGCTACTGACTCTCTTGACCCTGGTCATGTCGCCCTGGCTATGGCGGGGCGGGCGGCGGCTGGACAGCTGGTCGGCGGGCCGCAAGTTGGGCTTCACCGCCACCACCCTGATCTTCACCGCCTTTTCGGTGGTGCTGGGCCTGTGGGGCGCGCTGGAGCCGTGGAGCCGTTGATCTAGGCGCTGTTGACCCTGGCCTTCTGATCGAAATTCAGGCCGTATTCGCCCTATAGAGGAAGAAGGCCGGTCGGCCTCGACCTGCGGCATTCGCGCCGCCCACATGCGAATGAGTTGCAAAATCGTTCGCGGTCGCCTACATCAGCTGCAACGGTCCTGATCACGGAGCATGTGGTGTACGTCTGTAACTGCAATGGCATTCGCGAACGTGACGTGCTCGCGGCGATCGATACGGGCGCGGCGCGTCCGGCGGAGGTATTCCGCCATTGCCAGAGCCGTCCTCAATGCGCGAAATGCGTCTGCGACATGCGGCGGATGATTGAGGCTCAGCGCGAGGCTCTACGCTACGCCGCCGAATAGGAGACGGCGATGCAGGGCGACCGCGAAATCATCAAGCTTTTGAATGCGGTGCTCACCAACGAGTTGACCTCGGTCAACCAGTATTTCCTACACGCACGCATCTATCAGAACATGGGGCTGAACCGTCTGGGCAAGTTGACCTATGACGAGTCCATCGGCGAGATGAAGCACGCCGACAAGCTGATCAAGCGCATCCTGTTCCTGGACGGCCTGCCCAACCTGCAGGACCTGAACAAGCTGTCGATCGGCGAGACCGTGTCCGAATCCCTGTCAGCCGACTTGGCGCTGGAAGTCGGCGGCCGGGCGGCCCTGGTCCCGGGGGTCGCCCAATGCGAGGCGGCCAAGGATTTCGTCAGCCGCGAGATCCTGGTGGAGATCCTGGCCGACACCGAAGACCACATCGACTTTCTGGAAACCCAGCTGGCCCTGTTCAAGAGCCTGGGCGAGGCCAACTACCTGCAGAGCGCGGCGGGCGAGCTAGGTTAGGGACCAGCTTGCGACAACTGCTCGACCACCCGCGAGAGCAGTAGCGAGACGCTGAACGGCTTGGCCAGATGACCGGTGGCGCCCAGAGACGCGGCTTTGCGGATGTCCGCTGCGGAATCGCGGCCGGTCATGATGACGATCGGCAGGCGGGACGGACTGGACGGGTCAGCCGCACGGCGCAGCTTCAGTTCGGCCAGAACCCCCAACCCATCGAGCAGCGGCAGTCCCAGGTCCAGCAGGATCAGCGCCGGCTGGGCCTGCGTAAGCCGCTCCAGGGCCTCAAGCCCATTCTTGGCCCAGGCGACGCGATAATCGGCCGATTCCAGGGTGTCGGTGACAAACTCGGCGATCATGGCGTCGTCTTCGACGATCAGAATCAACGCTCCGGCCTGGGCTGCGTCGGTCATCGCGCCGCGCCCAAAAACCGGTGGCGGCCATCCGCATCGGGACGGTCGAGCCTGGACGGCGGTGGTGTCGGCCCCTGCTTGCCGGGCATCTGCATATCCATAGGAGCTGAATCAGACGGATGGGAAGCGCCTATAGCCGAAGCTGAGCCAACAGTATGACTGAAAAATTCACCATAGTGACCGTGACGATTGGCTAGGCCGCACCGTCACCCCTGCGCGCGCCTGCGGGCGCGGTGAAACCCGGCGGCGTTGGGTGGGGAAGCGCGAGAAATAGGCCGGATCGTCGAATCCCAGATCCAGATATTTTTCCGCACCCCGATCTTGCGCTAATCGCTAAGCCCGGACGATTTAAGTCGAGCGGACCCGTCCGGTTGCGGGACCAAAGGTGGAGAACAGGCATGTTGCGTTGGGGTTCGGCTCTCTGTGCGGCCGCAGTAGCGCTGGGGGCCGCGAGCGGCGCTCTGGCCGATGACAAGCCGGGCGGTGATGGCCCGGTCAAGACCGCCGAGACCCGCCTCAAGGACACCCAGGCCGCCGAAGCCGTGGAAGGCTGGGCTCGCGCACCGCTAAAAGAAACCGAGGTGGTCACGCAGCACACTGTCGCTGTGGGCGGCAAAACCCTGCGCTACAAGGCCACCGCCGGGACCCTGACCCTGCGTGACGACACCGGCAAACCCACCGAGAGCATGTTTTATGTGGCCTATACCCTGGACGACGGCGGCCCCTCACCGCGTCGGCCGGTAACCTTTTTCTACAACGGCGGCCCAGGCTCCTCGAGCATCTGGCTGCATATGGGCGCCTTCGCCCCCATGCGGGTGCGCACCACCAGTCCCGAGACCATCCGCCCCGCGCCCTTCGCCTTTGGCCCCAACGAGAACACGCTGCTCGACAAGACCGACATGGTGTTCATCGACGCGCCAGGGGCCGGCTATTCCCGCGCGCTTGGCGACACCGATGAAAAGAGCTTCTGGGGCGTGGACCAGGACGCCGACGCCTTCGCCCGGGCCATCCTGCGCTACGCCACCAAGGCGGGCCGCTGGAACAGCCCCAAATTCCTGTTCGGCGAGTCCTATGGCACCACCCGTTCGGCCGCAGTGGCTTATCAGCTACAGGATCGCGGCATGGCCCTAAACGGGGTGATGCTGCTGTCCTCGATCCTCAACTACGGCATCCGCCAACCGGGCTACGACCAGCTGTACGTGGCCTACCTGCCCAGCTACGCCACCGCGGCCTGGTATCACAACAAGCTGGCCAACCGCCCCGCCGATGTGGCCAGCGTGGCCGAGCAGGCTCGCGCCTTCGCCCTCGGCCCCTACGCCGCCGCCCTGGCCAAAGGACAGGCCATTTCCGACCAGGAGCGCGACTCCATCGCCCAACAGATGAGCGTCCTCACCGGCCTGTCGCCGGAGTTCATCAAGAACGCCAATCTGCGGGTTGATCTGGATCGGTTCCAGAAGGAGTTGCTGCGCGACCAGCGCCAGACCATCGGCCGTTACGATTCCCGCTATATGGGCGTGGACGCCGACGCGGCGGGATCAAGCCCCGACTATGACCCATCCGACACCGCCGTTAGCGGCGCCTTTGTGTCCAGTTTCAACAACTATATCGCCGAGGATCTCGGCTATCGCACCGACCTGCCCTATCGCGTCAGTATCTATGGCCTGAAGGGGTTCGACTGGGACTGGAAGCACAAGGCGCCCGGCAAGCCCAGGGCGCTGAACAACCCGGACGTGGCCCTGGACCTGGCCTCGGCCATGCGCACCAATCCCTATTTGAAGGTGCTGTCTCTGAACGGCTATTACGACATGGCCACACCGTTCTTCGCCACAGAATACGACCTGCGCCACATGATGCTGGAGCCGGCGCAGCAGAAGAACCTGGAGTTCCGCTACTATCCCTCCGGCCATATGGTCTATCTGAACCCCGACGCCCTGCGCCTGCTGCACACCGACCTGGCCGCCTTCTATGATGATGCCCTGGCCGCCAGCGGGGCCGGCGCTACGGTCAAGCCGGCGAACTAAGCAGGACGGCGCCCAGAACGAAGGCGGCGCCCAGAACCGTCGCGATCGCGCCGGACAGGCCTACCGCGCCGGTCCGGCTGCGCGGCAGGAGCTGGGTGGCGCCAATGTACAGGAACATGCCGGCGAATACCGCCAGCAGCGGCGACAGCGCCTGGGGCGGAGCCTTGATCATGCGTGACAGACCGATCCCCACCAAGGGCGCCGCCGCATCCAGCACCAGCCAGCGCCGCATGGGCGTCTGGCCTAGATCGCGCGCGAAGCTGAGGGTGATGGTGTTGGCGCCGTCCAGCAGGTCGTGAGCCAGGACCGCCACGGCGACCACCAGGCCCGCGGCGGGCGAGACGCTGAAGGCGACTCCGATGCCCAGGCCGTCCATGACGCTGTGCAGCACCAGGCTGGCGGGCCCAAGGTGGCGGGCCAGGTGCGCGGATCGCTCGCCCAACAGCTCCGCGACCCGGTCGATCAGCACATAGGCCATGAAACCTGCGCCCATCAGGGTGGTCAGGGTCAGGGGCGAATAGGTTCGGCCGCCCAGCTCCAGAGCCTCGGGCAACAGGTCGGTCAGGGCCACGCCGATCACGGCCCCGCAGCCAAAGCCCACCAGCTTGGGCAGGTGCGCGCCCAGGCGAAGCGCCACAAACCCGCCGGCCAGGGTGGCCAGGCCCGCCGCCACCCCAATGCCCAGTTGCGCTCCGCCGAAACCCAGGACGCTCGTCAAAATCAAACCTGTTTCCCCAGAGCGCCGCATCTCGAGCCAAGCGGGCTTTTACAGCAGATCGGCTCGCCTAAGTCCCATCCGATCTGCAAATCAAGAATTTCAATTTGACAGCGCTGTCATAACACTCCACACAACGCATGTGTGCTATGCGCGGCCAACAGCGCTAGAACGCCGTGTTCGGGAGGACCAGCTTTGCAGATTACATCCAGTTCTCAGCCCACCGGCGCTGTCGGCGGTAGTCGCCGACTCATCCCCCTCGCCATGGCGCTGTTCTTCGCTTTCGGCTTCTGCACAGTGCTGGTCAACGACACCCTGACGCCAAAGCTGAAGGGGATGTTCGAGCTGAACTATACCCAGGCCGCGCTCACGCCCTTCGTCTTCTTCGCGGCCTATTTCCTGATGTCGATCCCGGCGGCTTGGCTTCTCGCGCGGGTCGGCTACCTGATCAACGTGATTGTCGGCCTGGTGGTCACGGCGATCGGTTGCGCCCTGTTCACGCCCGCGGCGCAGATGGGCAGCTACTACGCCTTGCTCGGGGCGATCTTCGTCGTGGCGAGCGGCGTAACCATCGTCCAGGTCGCCGCCAATCCGCTGACAGCGAGCATCGGCGACCCGCGCTACAGCCACAGTCGCCTGACCCTGGCCCAAGCGTTCAATTCCCTGGCGACCATGATCGGCCCCTGGGTGGGCGCTAATCTGATCCTCAAGGGCGGCAAGGCCCTGCCCCCCGCCTCGAGCCTGTCGCCTCAGGCCCTGACCCAGATGCGCATCCACGAGGCCCATGTGGTCCAGGCGCCCTTCCTGGGCATCGCCATCGGCCTGCTGCTGCTGGCCGGCTTGTGCGCCCTGTTCGTGTCGCAGTCGCCCAAGGCGCCGGCCCATGTCAGGGGCGCCTACGGCAAGCTGTTCGGTCAGCCCCGGCTGATGTTCGGCGTGCTGTCGATCTTCACCTATGTGGGCGCCGAGGTGGCCATCGGCAGCCTGCTGACCAGCTATTTGATGTCCTCCCACGCCCTGGGCCTGCCGATCGCGACCGCGGGCAAGCTGGTGAGCATCTATTGGGGTCTGGCCATGGTCGGGCGTTTCGTTGGGGCCTTTGCGCTGCGCCATATTCGCCCCGGCCTGGCCCTGACCCTGTGCGCGCTGGCCGCCGGCGCCCTCGCCACCCTATCGGGCCTGTCCGGCGGCATGGTCGCCGCCGCCGCCATCCTGGGTATCGGCCTTTTCAACTCCATCATGTTCCCGACCATCTTCACCCTGGCCATCGAGGACCTAGGCGACTCGACCCCTCAGGGCTCAGGCCTTCTGTGCCTGGCCATTGTCGGCGGCGCAGTGGTGCCGATGCTGTCGGGCAAGGTCGCCGACCTGTTCGGTCTGACGGCGTTCCTGGCGGTTCCTGTCGCCTGCTATCTGTGGATCGCCGCCTATGGCCAGATGACCCGCCGCAGCGCGCCGATCGTGGCCAGTGACGTCGCCGCCGTGGGCGAGGCGGCCGGCTAGGACGCGGCCTCTGGAACAGGCTGACCTTTCCAACGCAGCATGGCCTCTTCCTTTCGCCCAGCCCGCGCCGTGATTGCCAAGGTGGGGCCCACATGCCAGTCAAGCTCGGAAAGGCCGCGATGACTCCATGGCGTCGGTGACGATCTACGATGTGGCCAGCCACGCGGGCGTGTCGATCAAGACCGTCTCGCGGGTGATGAACGCCGAACCCAATGTCAGGCCCGCCACCCGTGACAAGGTGACGGCCTCGGCCGAGGCGCTGGGCTACAGCCCCAACCTGTCGGCGCGTAGCCTGGCCGGGTCCAGATCCTTCGTGATCAGCGTCTTCGTCGACGCCTCGCTGACCCTGGATCACTGGAGCAGCGAGCGCGGCACCGACTATCTGACCCGCATCCAGCTGGGCGCCACCCTGCCCTGCCGTGAGGCCGGCTATCACCTGTTGCTGGAACTGATCGACCACGACACCCCGCGCATTCGCCAAGAAGTTCACGCACTGCTGGCCGCCCTGAAGCCGGATGGGGTGATCCTGACCCCGCCCAGTTCGGACAATGAGGTGGTGCTGGATATCCTGCACAAGTCGGGCACGCCCTTCGTGCGCCTAGGTCCGGAGCGGCGCCTGCCCGGAGGCCTGCGCATGCGGCTGGACGACCGCGGCGCCGCCGCACGCATGACCAAGTCGCTGATCGATCTGGGCCATAGGCGCATCGGCTTCATCATGGGCGAGCCGCGCTACGGCTCCAGTCAGGCGCGGCGCGACGGCTATCAGGCGGCCATGGCCGAACATGGCCTAGCGCCCCGCCCGACCTGGATCCAGAACGGCGATTTCACCTTCCAGTCCGGCTTCGACGCCGCCCGCGCCCTGTTCGCGCTGCGCGAGCGGCCCACGGCGATCTTCGCCAGCAATGACGACATGGCCCTGGGCTGCCTGGCCGCCGCCGATGAAGCCGGCCTCGCCACGCCAGGCGACATCTCGGTGGCCGGCTTCGACGACAGCACCGGATCGCGCTTCAGCCGGCCCAGCCTGACCACCGTGCGTCAGCCCCTGGTGGAAATGGCCGCCGCCGCCGCCCGCGCCCTGGTCAATGGCCAGGTTCCCGCCGATTGCGACCGCGACGCGGCCCTGGACCAGTTCCCGGCCTTTCAGCTGATCCACCGGCAATCCACGGCGCCGCCCAATGGGGGGTGAGCTTCTCCTCGCCTACGGCGCCGCGCCCGCGCTGACCGACACCGGCGCCACGTCCCAACCACGCAGATTGAGGTGCGGGGCCTTCGACAGGCCGCGCGGATAGCGGATCTCGATCTGGCGCGGCTCGCCGGGCAGCAAGGAGATGTAGTTGTCGCTGTAATAGGCCGGCAGGATCCGCTCGCCCGCCTCGTCGACCAGGGTCAGTTTCGCCTCCAGCACAGGGGCGGTTCCGGTGTCTTCCAGCCTGGCGAGGACCACGACTTCGTCACCCTCGACCTTGGACCGGGCGGTCACCCGCACCGTCTGCGGTGTCATCTTGCTGAGCGCCTGGCTGCTCGCGTCGTCGCGGCTCTGCCAATAGAGGTTCTGCGAGACCGCCGCGCCCGACGCATCGCTGAGGGTGAGCACCACCAGCACCACGCCCTCTTTGGCCAGGTGAGGCGCCAGATCGAGCGGCGGCAGGGTGGTCACCTGGTTGGCCGGCGCCGAAACCCGGTCCGTCCGCGTAGCCAGCACGTGATTGTCCAGCGACAGGACACGGGCCTTCACCGTCAGTCCCACCCGCGCCTGCCGTGTCGTATTGACCACCGCCAGGGCGTAGTCGGGCAGGTTCATCTGCACGTGCAGCGGCTCGGCGGCCTTTTTCACCGCATAGTACGAGGCCTGGGTGTCGTAGTCGGAGCTATAGATCTGCCAATGATTGCTGGGCCAGGCCGGATGGGTCATCCAGAGGAGCCGGCCGCTGTTCTGGGTCCACAGGTGGGCGAAGAAGCCCTCGAAGATGGCCCGGTAGTCCACATAGTTCATCATCTGGGCCTTGCGCTCGAAGTCCTCGAGGCTTGTGGCCTCACCGAACTGAGTCTTGAGCGAGTCCATGAAGGTGGCCACGTCGCCGTTCCCTCCGAAATGCCAGTCGTGATAGGCGATGGTGTCGCTGAGCGGCCAGCGGTCCGGCCCTGGCACGGTGGCCTTGATCGATTCCAGCGTGGCTAGGGACGGCGTGCCCACTTCCACCGAGAACCCCTTGGCCAGGTCGGTGAAATAGCCCACCGGCGGACGGTAGTTGTACGGCCCGCTGTCCTGCAGGCCCACCCGGTTGGAGCTGCCGGTGTAGTAGCGGGTGCCGTCGATCGATGAGACCAGATCGGCCAGGCCCTCATTGATGATCGGCTGCGGCACCCCCTCGTTGCGTCCGAACCACACGGCGATCGATGGATGGTGGCGATAGCGGCTGATCACGTCGCGGGCGTTGGCCAGGAACAGGGCTGGATCCTGCGGTTCCAGCTGGAAGTCCTGGGTGGAGACCCAGAAATCGTTGAGCACCAGCATGCCGTACTCGTCGGCCAGGTCGTAGAATACGTCCTCGGTGTCCTGGCCCAGCCAGTTGCGGATGATGTTGAGGTGCGCCTCCTTGTGCAGGCGGAAATAGGGCTCCAGGCGCTCGCGCGAAATGCGCTTACGGGAATCGTCCATGCCCCAGCTGCCGCCGCGCACGGCGATCGGCACGCCATTGACCCGGATCACCAGATAGGGCGCGAGGGACTGGCTGGTCACGTCCTGCACGGCCGGAGAGGTTTCGCCCGCCGGGGTCATGGACTCCGACCAGCCGCCCGGAACCTTCTTGATCGCCTCGTGACGGATATCGACCAGGCGCTCGCCCCGCGACGCCGCCATCGTCGGATCGATCTCCACCCGGCGCAGATCGCCGGCGTGGTCGAACAGCGACAGCTCGTAGGTGATCTCGCGGATGCCGAATCGGATGGTCTGGGTGTCCGACTGGCCGTCCGCGTCCGTCGCCTTGACGGTGAGGTGGTAGAGGCTGGCCGGACCATAGCCGTTGGGCCACCACAGATTGGGGCGCATCACCTTCAGCTGTGGAAACTCGCTGGGATCCAGTCTGATTTCGGAGCGGCCGGCGGCCACGGTCAGGGTCTTGCGGACCGTGACCCCTTCAAACGCAGCTTCGACCGTCACCTTGCGCGGCGCGGCGCTGGCATTGTCCAGCGGAACCAGGATCTGCAGATCGGCCTCGTCGGTCCGGGGCAGCGGCAGATGAGTGATCACCGTGGGGTCGATTACACGGACAGCGCCCGAGGCCTTCAGCTCCACGTCCTGCCAAAGGCCAGTGTCGCGATCGCGGATGCCGGGGATCCAGTCCCAGCCCTCCGTGGCCACAAAGGTCGGGCCGTCTATGGCCATCGACCCGCCGTTCTCTCCCGGCCCGTAGGTGATGGATTCTTCGGACGGGATGCCCGGATGCGGCGGTGGTGAAACCCGCACCGCCAGCATATTGGACTGACCGGGCTTGACCTTGCCGGTGACGTCGAACACGCCGCGCACGAACGCGCCCTTGATGTCGCCCAACGCGGCGCCGTTCAGCCACACCTCGGCGGCGTAGTTGACGCCCTTGAAGGTCAGGGTCAGGCGCTTGCCGTCGGCGGCCGGCGGTGCGGTGAAGTTGGTGCGATACCAATAGTCCTGGCGGGCGAGGGATTCCGGAATGACCATGTTGTTGAGGCCATGGTCCGGGTCCGGATAGACGCCGCGATCGATCAAGGTGGTCAGCACCGTGCCCGGCACGGTGGCTGAATACCACCCGCTGTCCTCATAACCAGGCTGGGAGAGCGCAGCGCCCCCCGCCTTCACCCCCGGGGCGGCCGCCAGGCGCCAGGCGCCCAAGGTCCAGGCTCCGTCAGCGGCCGGCCGCAAAGTCGGGCTGGGCTCAAGCGGCCTGGCGACCGGCGCGTCCGCCGCCGCCTTGGCGTGAGGCAGGGTCCAGGGGTCCTGCGGCGTCTGCAGGCCAATCCAGGCCGTCACCTGCACCGGCCAGCCGGCGCCCACGGGGGTGAAGGTGATCAGATCGAAATTGGGTTTGTCGCCGGCCAGGGCCTTGACCGCCGCTGGCGACAGCGCGTCGGCCGCAAGCTGGAACTGCGCCAGCGACCCGCCGAAATGCCGGATGTCGGGCGCCGCGCCCAGGGCCGGACCAAGGTTCAACGTCGGCGCGACCGACTGGCTGGCCAGGGGCGCTGAGGCCACGTCCTGGCCATCCACAAAGAGACGCGCGGTCCGGCCGTCATAGGTGGCGGCCACCGCCCGCCAAACACCCGTGGGCAACGTTGTATGGCTCTGCAGAACCCCACCGGCCAGGCGCAGGCCCAATCGGCCGCCGTCCAGCACCAGGCAGTCACAGGCCGCCGAGGCGGGATCGCCTAGACCGGCGAGCGTCACCACGCCAGGCTGGGCCACATCGACCTTCACCCAGCCGGTCATCGACCAGCGCGCGCCGGCAGCCACCGGCGCATCGGCCGGCAGCGAGCGGGTCATGCCCACACCGCCCCGGAGAAGGGTCAGGTTGTAGGGGCCCAAGGCTCCAGCTGGCGCGGTCGCAGCCTGGGCTCCGGACGCCCAGGCCAAGGCCAGCAGCCCCAGGGCCCGATGGGAAGATTTCGCCATCATGCCTCTCCACTCAAGGCCTGGGATGGGGGCCGCCCGCCCCGTTCGAGGGCCGCGCTCATGGCTTCCAGCGCCACGCCCTTGGTCTCGGGGAAGAAGGTCCAGACGATCGCGATCTGCAACACCATGCAGGCGGCGAAGAAGACAAAGGGCAAGGCCTTGGTCGCAGCCGCCACAGGGGGAAACAGGGCGGCGATGACGGCGTTGGCGATCCAGTGGGTGGCGCTGCCCAGGCTCTGCCCCCGCGCCCGCACCGAGGAGGGAAAAATCTCACTGAGATAGACCCAGATCACCGCGCCCTGGGAAAAGGCGAAGCTGACGATGAAGCCGATCAGCATCACCAGCAGCCAGCCCTTGCCCTGCCCCGTGGCCATGATCGCCGCCACACCGGACAGCGCCAAGGCCATGCCAACCGCACCGATCAGCAGCAGCGTCTTGCGCCCCAGCCGGTCGATCAGCGACAGGCCCAGGGCGGTGGCGGCCAGGTTGGCGGCGCCAATCGCTACCGACTGCACATCGGCCGACAGGGCGCTGAAGCCCGCCGCGCGGAAAATGTCGTTCAGATAGTAGAGGATGGCGTTGATGCCGGAGAGCTGGTTGAACAGGGCGAGCGCAAGGGCCAGCAGGATGGGCCGCCTATGCGCCGTCCAGGACAGCCGAGCGCTTTGTCCGCTTTCCTGGCCCTGGGAGAATTCGCCCAGCTGAGCCACCGGGTCGCCAGCGCCGAGGCGGCGCAAGGCGGTTTCGGCCTCGGCCAGGCGCCCTCGCAGCGCCAGCCAGCGCGGGCTTTGCGGGATGGTGAACAACAGGCCGAAGAAGAGCACCGCGGGGACCGCGCCCGACAACAGTTTCCAGCGCCAGGTCTCGGCCCCGGCCAGCAGTTCGGCGACGGCGAAATTGCTCAGATAGGCCGCCAGGATGCCGACGACGATATTGACCTGGAACAAGCCCACCAGGGCGCCTCGGCGATCGGCCGGGGCGATCTCGGAAATATAAACCGGCGCCAGGACGGATGACCCGCCGATAGCCACACCGCCGATGAAGCGGAAGGCGATGAAGGCCGGCAGGTTCCAGGACAGGGCGCAGCCCACGGCCGAGACGATATAGAACAGGCCCACCAGCTTCAGCGTGTCGCGCGTGCCAAAGCGATCCCCGAGCTTGCCCATGAAAAGCGCGCCGCACAGGGTGCCCCACAGCGCGCTGGACACCGTGACCCCAAGGGCCGCGGGCGACAGGTGAAACACCTCCCGCAGCGACTGAGTGACCCCGGCGATCACCGCCGTGTCAAAGCCGAACAACAGGCCGGCCAGGCTGGCCACGATGGCGATGGTCAGCCCAGCGCGGGGCGTCCTGATCATGACGCTGTGTCGGCCTGCACCGCCTTGGTCAGCGCCAGGATAGAGGCGACGATGTGATAGAAGTTGCTGGCTGGGGCCGGCGACGGCGCGAATACGCCGTCTGGCGTCAGCCGATCATGCCAGAGGCCTGGCGTGGGAGTCTTCAGATAGCGGCGCAGGCCTGTCGCCGCGGCCGCCGCCATCTCCCAGTAGCGCACCTCGTCGGTCAGGCTCGCCGCCAGCGCCGCCGCCTTCAGCCGCTCGGTCTGGGGCCACAGCCGCGCAGTGGCCTGGTGGATCGTGAAATCGTCCAGCAAGGCGTCGATCGCCACCCCGCAGCGCACACCGAACTGCTCGCCGATATCGATCAGCCTGAGCGCCACGCGGCGGGCGATCGGATCGCCGGTGGGGCGCCAGCGCATTAGCAGCCAAGCCCATTCGAACTGATGCCCTGGCTCGACGATGCGGCCGGCGAGGCCGGAGGCCGGCGCCCAGGTCTCGTCGAAGGTTTCGCGCAGGGCGCTGCTCACTGGATCGATGAACCGGGTCAGGGCCAGCGCTCCCAGCTCGTCCGCCAAGCCTCGCCACACTGGAACGGGGCTGAGATCGGCCCATTCCAGGCAGGCCTCGAACAGGTGCATGTGCGGGTTGGACAACAGGGGCAGACGGCCTGGCAGACCGGAATCGAAGCCGAAGCCGGGCCGGCCCAGCTGGCGGTGAAGCGCCTCCACCAGCGCCAGCGCCTCATATTCCAGTTCAGGAGCGTGGCGCGGAAGCCGGCAGGCGCTGGCCATCCCAAGCAGGGCGAAGGCCTGATCGTATAACAAGACGGACTCGTCGAGCGGCGCGCCGTCCGGCGTCACCAGAGTTCGATAGAGCCCATCCGGGCGCCGATAGGCCTGGCGGAAATAGTCCAGGCCCTGGCGCGTGATGGCGCTCGCATCGCCATCCCAGCCCAGGCCCGCGCCGTGGGCGAAAGCATAGATCTGCCGGGGCTGGACCCGGGCGCGGCGCGCCTCGTCGAGCGGGGTTCCGTCCGCATCCAGGCGTTCGTGAAAGCCGCCACGGATCCGATCGACGCCCTGGGTCGACCAGAGCGGGTAGGCCTTGTGCAACAGCCAATCCAGCAAACGCTGCTGGCCCCTGCGCGCGGCGGACTTGGCGTCGTGGTGTGTGGCGGCCGAAGCGATGGCGGGGGACGTCATGGCGAACCTAGGCGCTAAGGACGCGGGTTTTGGCGGAGGCGAGCGCATCCGCTGCAATGGCCAAGGCGCCCAATGGGCCAGCCAGATCGCCAAGTCCGGGCGGGCGGACATAGTCGGCGATACCCTCGCCGATCTCAGGCGCGTCCACATAGTGATTGAGGCTGAGCTGCAGTTCGCGGCGCAGGCGCTCGAACATGTGCGTCTGGGCGTTCATCACCCCGCCGCCGAGCAGTATCCGCCTGGGCGCGGTGGCCAGAACCAGAGTGTGCAGAAGCTGTCCCAGAGCGTGGGCCACCAACTCCCACACCGGATCTTCCGCCGCCAGTCGCCCGGCGCGCACACCCAGCCGCTGTTCGATCGCCGCGCCGGACGCCAGCCCCTCGACGCAGTCGCCGTGAAACGGACAGGCGCCCTCCCAGGTGTCCCCAGCCTTGCGGGCGACGCGGATATGACCAAGCTCGGCGTGGCTGAAGCCATGTGCAGGACGCCCGCCGACCACCAGGCCCACCCCAACGCCGGTGCCGACGGTGACATAGGCGAAGTCGGACAGGCCTTGAGCCGCGCCCCAACGGCCCTCGGCCAGGGCCGCGCCGTTGACGTCTGTGTCGAAGCCCACCGGCAGATCGAACAACCGCCCGAGCCGCCCGGCGACGTCGGTGTTGCGCCAGCCCGGCTTGGCCGTCGAGGTGATGAAACCATAGGTCGCCGACCCGGCCGTCAGGTCCACGGGGCCAAAAGAGGCCACGCCCAGCGCCGCGAACGGCCCCAGCGCTCGGCTCAGATCGCGCAGAATCTCTTCGATGCGCCGAAGGGTGGCCTCAGGGTCGTCGCCTGTTGGGATCGAGATTTGGGTGCGGATATCGTCAGGCCCCGTGCCGACCACGCACACGCATTTGGTCCCGCCTAGCTCCACACCGGCCAACAGCGGCTTTACTGAGGTCATCGACCAGGGGCTCCAGCAGCGGCCATGGCCGGCCGCGCCACGAAATAGCTGTCATGCGACGGCGCGGCCTTGGCCGCCGCGGCGGTAGCACTGGCGAGGCCGCCCAGGATGTCGCGAAACTGGGCGTCGCCCACAACGTCCATCAGCGGGTCGTAACGGTCCGGCCGCACGCCCATGCCTTCGAAAATGTAGAACCAGCTGAGATCGGTGAACAGCTCGCCGGACTTGATCGGAATGCGCCCGGTATTTTTATAGAGCTCGATGCGGTGGGAAAGGCTGTCGGGCAGCGTCATGGACTGGCAATAGGTCCACAGCGGCGTGTCGGCGCGCAGGGTCGGGCAATAGTGCAGGACGATGAAGTCTCGGATGTGCTCCAGTTCATCGATCAGCTGGCTATTGTAGGAATCGATGTTGGACTGGGCGAAGCTCTTGTCCGGGAAATGGTCGAGCAGATTGTAGACCCCGCTCATCACCAGGTGGATGCTGGTTGACTCCAGCGGCTCGAGGAAGCCCGAGGCCAGGCCCAGCGCGACGCAGTTGCGGTTCCAGAACAGCTTGCGCCGGCCGGTGACGAAACGCAGGAACCGCGGCTCCGCCAAGGGCGTCTGTCCGACTGTGGCGAGAAGATCGTCGAGCGCTTCACTGTCGCTGATATTGGCGCTGGAATAGACATAACCATTGCCCACCCGGTGCTGCAGCGGGATGCGCCATTGCCAGCCGGCGGGACGGGCCTTGGACTGGGTGTAGGGTGCGCGGCTGGCCGGCAGAGCGGTCGGCGCCGCCACGGCGCGGTCGCACGGCAGGACATCGCTCCAGTCCAGATAGCCGGTCTTGAGGATCTGCTCGATCAGGACCCCGCGAAAGCCGCTGCAGTCCAAAAAGAGATCCGCCTGCAGCCGCGAACCGTCGCCGAACACCAACTCGTCCAGAAACCCGTCGGCCCGCTGGGTTGCGGTGGCCACGGTCCGTTCCAGGCGAACGACGCCCTGTTGCTCCGCATAGGCGCGCAGATATTTCGCCACCAGCCCAGCGTCGAAATGCAGAGCGTAACGCAGGCCGGATTCTGGCCCCGGGGCGGCCGGATCGGGAAAGCTGAACCTGTCCTTGTCGCCCAGCGCCGCGCACAGGCTGAAGTCGTTGAAACGAGGCGACAGGCCATTGGCCTGGGCCTTTTGCCAGGCATGGAAGAACGGTCGGCGATTGATCGAGACCCCAAACGCGCCGAACGGATGCCAATAGCTCTGCCCGACCTCACGCCAGTCGATCAGCTTGATGCCCAGTTTGTAGGTGGACTGGGTGTGGCCGACGAAATCGGCCTCGTTGATCCCCAAAAATCGCAGCAGGTCGATGATCGGTGGAATGGTCGCCTCACCCACCCCGACCGTGCCGATATCCGGAGATTCGATGACGGTGATGGCGCAACCGGTTCCCGGCAGGGCGCGGGCCAGGATAGCGGCGGCCATCCAGCCAGCCGTGCCGCCGCCGACGATGGCGATGCGCCTGATGCGCTGGTCGTCACTCATGCGTCACCCCTGGCGAGAACGGCGGAACCGATAGGGGTAGTCTCCGCCATGTCGCCCACAACTCGGAAACAAAAAAGGAGGTGGCGGACGTGCGCCCGCCACCCCTGCAGCGATACGCCCCCTTAGAGCTTGAACTTCACGCCGAGGAAGTAACGTCGGCCGCTGTCGTCGTAGGTGAACGGCAGGTTCGGCCATTGCAGGTAGGTGTGCTGGACCTCGTCGGTGAGGTTCTGCACCGAGAAAACCACGCCGATCCGCGGGGTGATGTCGTAGGCGATCTGGCCGTCGAGTTGGCCGTACGACGCTGAGAACACCTGATAGACCTTCGAGTTTCCGTTCTGGTCGGGGAAGGCGAAGGTGGCCCCCACCAGCGAGTCGTTCACGGCCTTGTCGCGCCAGGAATAGGACAGGCGGGCGGAGAAACCGCCCCGCTCGTAATAGCCCGTGGCGGTCAGGGCGTTTTTCGCGACGCCGGGGATCGCCCCCTGGTTCGAGAACGCGGTCGGCTGATCCGAGAAGGATTCCGACCGGGTGTAGTTGGCCGCGACGCCGAAGCCCTTCAGCCAGGACGCGATATCGTCACCGAAGGCGTACTGCCCGCCGATTTCGACCCCGTAGATGCTGCCCTTGCCGGCATTGACCGGTTGGGTCACGTTCCCGACCGTTCCGCCGAAGTCGTCATTGACCTTGGTGGGGATATTTTCGGTCTCAACGAAGTTGTCGACTTGCTTGTAGAAGCCGGCCACGCTGACCAGCGCGCCCTTGGTGAAGTAGTTCTCGTAGGAAACGTTGAACTGCGACGCGCGGTAGGGGTCCAGGTTCGTGTTGCCCGAGCTGCCGTTGGCGAACTGGAAGCGAGCCACACCTCCAGGGCCGTCGGCCCCACGAGTGAAGTTGTAGGAGTTGCCGAGGCCTAGGGCGAACAGATCCTGTGGTGCGACCACGCGAGCGGCGCCGAAGCGGACGATCTGATTGTCGGTGACGTCGAGGGTGAAGTTGAATGACGGCAAGACGTCGATGTAGTTCCGCTTGTGTTCGACGGGGATATTATTGCTGTTCACACCGTTCCATGACGCGGTGCCGTAGTAGGTCGGAACCGCCGCCTGCTGGGCGTTGTCGATGGTGAGGTCGGTGTCGACCAGCCGCAGGCCGAAATTGGCATGGAAACGGCTGTTCTTGCCACCCAGGTCGGCCATCACATAGCCAGCGGTCGTGTTTTCATTGACCTTGAACGAGCTCAACGTGTCTTTGAAGAACGCTTCGGTGGTGTTGGGAACCCCAGCGCCCGCCCAAACCTGTTCCAAATAGGTCGATGGGTTGGTCATCGACGCGGTGTTCTTGACGATGATGCTACCAACCGCAAAGTTATTCACGACCTTGGCTAGGCCGGGATTAGTGGTCGCGGTCGAATAGGGAATGTTTGGCGTGCCGTAGCCGGGATCCTGATAATAGTCATAAGGACCGCCGAGATGGCCGGCGCCCGTGCTGTTGCCTACATCGCCGGCAATACCCCCCGCGGTGGTGCCGTTGATCAGATAACGACCGAAGGTCTGATCCACGTCCCGCGTGCCGTAGCGAAACCCACCGCTGATCTTGGCGTCCACTTCGCTAAGAAAAGGCACGTCGTAGGACACGTCCGCCTTACCCGCGAACTGCTTCTGGTCGGAATAATTGGCCCAGGCCCAGTTGGACTTGAAGGTGGTGAAGGCCGGGTTGTTCAGAATGTCCGCCAGGGGGGCCAGATACCTGACGGTGGGCAGGCCGGAGGTTCCGCCATTGGTCCAGGCGAATTCGTAGCCGTGGCTGGCGTTAGGGTCGGTATCGCAGATGGAACCGCCGTTGTTACACCCAGGCGCCGCCGGCGAAGTCGCCGCCTTGCTGCTGGTTTCATAGAGACCGTGCTCCACGTCGGCCTGGTCAGCCTGAAGGTTGGAGGTGGCGTGGGCGTAGGACAGGTCCAGAACAGCTTTCAGCGGCCCGCCATTGTCGTACTTGGTGACCCACTGGAAGTTGTTGGCTTCCGAAATATTCTTTTGCCAGAGGGTCGCTGTTTCCGCCCCATTGGCGTTGAACACACCGCTCTGGACCACTTGGTTGCTGTCGATCGAGTTGGGCTGAGTGGGATCAAGCGCCGGAAGCAGGGCGCCGGGAGCGGCGCCTTGGCCGTTGAACCAGACCTTGTCGGAATAGCTGGTGCTGGTGTCGTCTTCTCTCGAATAGAACCAGTTGAAGCGGGTCGTGATCGCGTCGTTGAGCTGATAGGCCACGCCAAACGAAGCGCCGAGGGTTTTCCGCTGGTCATTGATATCGGTGAAATAGGCTAGCTGAGGTTCGATATAGAACTGGCCGGAGTGGGCCAAGTCGGCCGCGGTCACGGCGCCGGTATAGGGCCCAAGCACCGAGTCGGTGATCAGCCACTGGTTCCGGTTCTGGTCCTGAAATTCCTTTGTGTGGGTGTTTTCCTCGTCGTAGGAAACACTGCCGGTGAAGGCTAGACGGTCGTTCATCTTATAGCTGGCGACCAAGGTGCCAACCGGAGTCCAACCACCGTAGGAGCCGCTGCCGGAGTTGTCGTCATAGGTCGCCCGCAGATTGCCGCCGATGGACAGGCCATCGTGGGCGGCTAGCGGGTCGCGGGTCTTCAGGTCGATCGTGCCGCCAAGGCCGCCCTCGGTCATCGAGGCTTGCGGGTTCTTGTAGACGTCGATGCCGCCGATTTCTTCGCTGGGGATGCCTTCCAGGGAACCGTACTGGCTGTTTCCGCCGGCGCCCCCGCCGGACCCTTCCCCCGAGACGTAGAATTCTTTGCCGGTCAGGAAGACGTCGCCATTCAGCGTCGTCAGGTTCTGGCGCAGGCCGTCGATCAGCACCGCAGTGCCCTGCCCCTGAGAGCGGTCAATCTGAACACCGGGCAGACGCTGCAGGGATTCAGCCACGTTCTGGTCCGGCATCTTGCCGATATCTTCCGGGGCCACCGATTCAATCGGCAGGATCGCATTGCGCTTGGCGTTCAGGGCCGACTGCAGCGAAGCCCTGAAGCCGGTGACGACGATCTCATTGACTTGCTGCGTCGCCGCCGGAGTCGCCGGCGTTTGCTGCGCTTGCGCCGTCGAATACGCGGCCAGCACCAGTATAGATGCACCGCCCATCGCTATGGTCCGCGAGCAGGTTCCGATTCTGGTCATATGCTTTGACTCCCCCCAATATATATTGGTGATTTTGCGTTTTTGAGACGAACGAGAAGATGTTCATCGCCGGTTTTGGTTAGGTTTGGATGGTATCCAAATCAATTCCACCCATGTTCATGCGAGTACAAGAATTCCTGTCCGGCGCCACTTGGGCGTTCCGAAACCTCCAACACAGCGCACGTCGGCGCTGCTTCCCTACTTGGTTATAGCGCCGCCACAGGACGCTGTTTATTTCACGTTGGTGACCATGCCGAAGACAGACAGCGCTGTCAATCCGATATCTTCACGTCCGCTCCTCAGGTGAACAACAGCTTTTGAACCTCGGGATCATCGATCGAAACCCGGCCTCGGCGGCCGAACCTTCTGCACCCTCCTTTGCGGGCGCCCGCATCTCCCAAAGACGGTCAGCTTTGACGATCAAGGTCATGCCGACTTGGGATTTAATATGCAATTTGTTTTATCATTAGGCAAGCCTTGCAGCAAAAAGGCAAAAACCATGATATTCATTGAACTTTCCTAGTTTGGTCCGGATCCGGATGACGCAAAAAAGAAGAAAGAGCCGGGGGCACAGCCTCTCAGGCACCAACCTGAAACGGGCGGGAGACCACAACCAACGAGTCACGCTGCAGGCGATTCGGATCAACGGGCCGATCGCCCGCTCCGAATTGGTGGGAATCACCGGCCTCACGCCGCCATCCATCGCCAACATCACCAACCGCCTGCTGGACGAGGGCCTGATCCTCGAAGCAGGCCGCCTGCAAGGCAATCGCGGCCTGCCGGCGATGACCCTGGCGGTGAATCCGGACGGCTGCTACGCCATCGGCGTCAATATCGACCGGGACCATGTGACCGCAGCCCTGGTGGATTTTTCCGGCCGGGTGCGCGAACAGGTCAGCCGGCAGATGGACTTTCCCCTTCCGGCCGACGTCAAAAAGTTCTTCAAGACGGCGCTGCCCAAACTGCTCAGCAGCCTGAATCAGGACACCGGAAAGCTGGTCGGCGTCGGCGTGGCCATGCCCGACGACCTGGGCAATGTCGCCCTGCCCCACCGGCCCCAGACCTACAGCGCCTGGAACAGCACGGACGTACGCCAGCTGTTTTCCGACCTGATCGACGTCCCCGTCTATACCGAAAATGACGCCGCCGCCGCCGCCTTGGCCGAGTTGCAATTCGGCGCCGGCATGAAAAAACCGAGTTTTTTCTATGTACTTATCACATGGGGCCTGGGTGGCAGCCTGGTGGTCGAGGGGGAGAGCTTCCGCGGCGCCGACGGCCGCAGCGGCGAGATCGGCTTTCTTCCGGTCCGCTCGTCTCCGCCTCAGGCCAGAACCCTGCAAGAGGTTGCGTCGCTGTCTGCGCTCTATGAACGCCTAGAGGCGCGGGGCTTCAAGCTGTCGGACCCGGACGAGCTGATGGATTTGCCGGCAGCCGGACATGCGGTCGTTTCAACCTGGATCGACGACGCCGCGGATGTCCTGGTCGACCCGATGGTCAATATCAGCTGTGTGGTCAATCCGCA
The DNA here is from genome assembly GCA_036494815.1 of Caulobacteraceae bacterium. Lineage (GTDB taxonomy): Bacteria > Pseudomonadota > Alphaproteobacteria > Caulobacterales > Caulobacteraceae > Poindextera. The sequence goes on along the minus strand of DASXNV010000070.1, from coordinate 31,424 downwards.
GGCGGTGTTCATCGGCGGGCGGCTGCCCACGGCCCTGGTCGACGCCCTTGCCGAGGCCCTCAACGAACGATTGGCGCGAATAGTAGGTATTCCAGCCATTGCGGCGGTGGTTCGCGCCACCACCGCCGCCTCCGCCCCCGTGGTTGGGGCGGCGATTCTACCCTTCATGGATCGCCTGCTGCCGTCGCGCGCCACCTTGCGCAAGACGTCACAGCCTTAGACAGACTCACGCCGGGAATACGTTTTCCATTATAAATCAAATGACTGAGCCTGTGATTGCCGCCTCTAGCCAGACGGTCGGCTTGGCGGCACGACGCCGTCAGACGCCGGACCGTGTTCGCCCAGCCTCAATTGACAGCGCTGCCATTTCTTGCTTCATGTTGCAGACAGGCTACCGAACGGGGGAGCCTGGGTTCAGATCGATCGAATATCTGCACCGGTCTAGGCTGGAGCCACAACGCTCAAGCAGACCGAAATAAGCAATAGTGTTCGGAGAGAACGCGTGGTGAGTCGGTCAGTAAATCCTATGAATTCGATGTCTTATTCGCCCGCCGCCCGCCGCACGGCCACCCTGCTGTGCGTTGTGGCCAGCCTTGCCGTCTCCCCCATCCATCCCGCCCAGGCCGCGCCGGCGTCGCTCTCGACAGCCCACCCGGATCAATGGCCGGCCGGGCCGCGAGGCTTGCTGATCCGGCCCGATACGGAAAAGTTCGTCGACCAGTTGCTGGGGCGCATGACGCTTGAGGAGAAGGTCGGCCAGATGGTTCAGGCGGATATAGCCTCGATCACCCCTGACGAAGCGCGCCAGTATCACCTGGGCTCGATCCTGGCCGGCGGCAACGCCGCGCCGGGCGGTGACATTCATACCGGTCCGCGTCCGTGGCTGGATCTGGTGGACGCCTTCTACAAGGCGTCGCTGACTGCCCCCTCCGCCGCCCACCCCGCGATCCCGATCCTGTTCGGCATCGATGCGGTGCACGGCGACGCCAAGGTGCGCGGGGCCACCATCTTTCCGCACAATGTGGCCCTGGGCGCTATGCACGATCCCGAACTGGTCAAGCGCATCGGGCGCGCTACAGCGCAGGAAGTCGCCGCCACTGGGGTCGACTGGACCTTCGCCCCTACCGTGGCCGTTGTTCGCGACAACCGCTGGGGTCGCAGCTATGAGAGCTATTCCGAGGATCCCACGATCGTGGCCGCCTATTCCGCGGCCATGGTCGCCGGGCTGCAGGGCGATCTAGGCTCGCCCAATTTCCTGACCCAGGGCCACACCCTGTCCTCGGTGAAGCATTTCCTGGGCGACGGTGGCACCGTGGATGGCCGCGATCAGGGCGATAATCTCTCGTCCGAGCAGGTGTTGCGCGACGTGCACGCCGCCGGCTATCCCCCGGCCATCGCCGCCGGAGCGACCATCGTCATGGCCTCCTACAATGGCTGGCACGGGGTCAAGATGCACGGCGACCAGGGCCTGCTGACCGGTGTGCTCAAGGACCGCATGGGCTTCAACGGCTTTGTGGTCGGCGACTGGAACGCCCAGGAGGAGATCCCAGGCTGCACCAAGACCAACTGCGCCGCAGCCTTCAACGCCGGCATCGACATGCTGATGGCCCCGGATAGCTGGAAGGGGCTCTACGACAACACCCTGGCCCAGGCCAAAAGCGGCGAGATTCCAGCCGCCCGCATCGACGACGCCGTGCGCCGGATCCTGCGGGTCAAGGTTCTGGCCGGCCTGTTCGAACGGCCGTCTCCCGCCGCGCGCCCGGGCGCCGGCGACTTCAGCGTGGTCGGCAGCGCCGAGCACCGCGACCTGGCCCGCCAAGCCGTGCGCGAATCGCTGGTGCTGTTGAAGAACGAACACCAGATCCTGCCCCTGAACCCCAAGAGCCACATCCTGGTCGTGGGCGACGCCGCAGACAGCCTTGCCCAGGAAGCCGGCGGCTGGACCGTCGATTGGCAGGGCGCGCACAACAGCAATGCCGACTTGCCGGGCGCCACCTCGATCTATGCCGGGATCAAGGCGACGGTGGAGCGCGCCGGCGGCTCAGCGACCCTGAGCTCCGATGGAGCCTTCACCGACCGGCCCGACGCCGCCATCGTGGTGTTCGGCGAAACGCCCTATGCTGAGTTCGTCGGCGACCGCGAGACGGTGCAGTTCTCGCCGGACGACCAGAGCGCCCTGGCCCAACTCAAACGGCTGCAGGCGCAAAAGATCCCTGTGGTGGCGGTGTTCCTGTCCGGCCGGACGCTGTGGGTCAATCCTCAGATCAACGCCTCGGACGCCTTCGTCGCCGCCTGGCTTCCGGGCAGCGAGGGCGAGGGCGTGGCCGATATGCTGTTCGCCGGCGCGGACGGCAAACCAGTCCACGATTTCACCGGCCGCCTGTCCTTCTCCTGGCCCGCCACCGGCATGCCGGTGACTTTCGACGCCGCCGATCATGTTCACGGCGCGCAGTTCGCCCGGGGCTATGGCTTGAGCTATGCGTCGGGCGGCAGCGTGCCCCATCTGAGCGAAGATCCCCAGGTTCCCGCCGACCGCCAGGTCCGGGACACCTTCTTCCACGCCGGCCACGTCACCGCCCCCTGGTCGATCTATGTGAGCGACAAGCTGGCCGAGGTGCGCCTTACGATGCACCGGCAGCCCAGCCCGACGAATACGCTGGACACTGTTCACGACGGCGACGCCATCCAGGCGAAATGGGCAGGCGGCCAGAACGCTATCTGGCGCATCGGCGGCGGGGGGCGGACGATCGATGTTTCGGCCGCGGCCAAGGCCGGCCAGGCCCTGACCATGACCTACCGGGTGGACCAGGCGCCGAGCGGGCCGGTGAGCCTGAGCATGGGATGCAGCGGACCCTGCAAAGGCGGGGTCGACGTGACCGCCGCTCTGCAAACCGATGCGGCCATGTCGTGGCGAACCCTGACTGTGCCGCTCTCCTGCTTCGCGGCCAAGGGCGCAAACCTGACGCACATCGAAGACCCGGTGGTGCTGCAGACTTCGGGCGCGCTGGGGTTGTCGATGAAGGACGCCCGTTTGGGCCCGGCCGGGGCGGCGGCCTGCCCAGGGAGGTGAGCTAAAGCACCGCCTCGGCCGCGACGATCAGGGTCTGACGACGGCTGATCTCCAACCCGATCGGCGGCCCCTTAAAGCGTCTGCGCTCGACCAGCACCCAGATGGCCAGGGTGATCGCGAAGATGGCCGCCATCACCACCAGGGCCTGGCTGTTGGGCGGCTGCACCCCGACATAGAAGATGCCCAGCGAGATGACGACGCACAGGGCCGCGACGATGCGGAATGCCGGCCCCATGTCCCACGGCCCCATGCGTGTCCAAGACCGCTTATAGGCGATCAGGGCCGCGCCTATGGGCATGGCGTAGGACAGGTAGAGAACGATGGAGGTGACAGAGACCACCACCGTATAGCCGTCGGCATAGAGGGTGAAGGCCACCGATAGAATCGCGCCGCTCCAGATCGCCGCCACTGGCGTGCGATAGCGGGCGCTGACCTTTTTCAACAGGGCCGAGGCCGGCAGGCCATCGTCCCTGGCGAAAGCGAAGATCATGCGCGAGACCGAGGTCACTGTGGCCAGACCGGCCAGGAACTGGGCCGCGAGCACGATCAGATAGACGGCGATCTTCAGCGGGACGGGGACCAGGCTGTCCATCACCCAGAAAAACACGTTCCAGCCCTGCTTGGCCGCCTGGGCCATGTCCGGAATGGCGATGACGAAGGCGCAAGAGAGAAGCCAGGCGAACAGCGAGGCCCAGACCACCGCGCTGATGATCCCCTTGGGCACATTGCGTGCGGCGTCGATGGTCTCCTCGGCGGTGTGGGCCGAGGCGTCATAGCCGGTCAGGGTGTAGAAGGGCAAAAGCAGGCCCAGCATCATCAGCATGAACACCGAGCCGGTCTTGGGCCACACCCCGCCGCCGGCGTCGCCGGAATAGTTGGCGAAGGTCCACAGGCGCGAAATGTGATGGCTGGGCGCATAGGCCAGCAGCACTCCGATCAGCAGCAGGGCGCCGGCGAAGATCAGATAGCCGGACAGGTCGGTGAGCTTCGAGGTCAGCCTGATGCCCAGGTGGTTGACCAGGCCGTGGATGCCGGTGATCACCACCAGAAAGGCCAGTTGCGGCCAATAACCGGCGGCGATGCCAAGCGCTGGGCCGAAGGCGCCGACAAAGAACTGGAAGGTGCCCACATTGATCGCCGCCAGCACGGTGATCAGGCCGATCAGGTTGAACCAGGCGGTCAGCCAGCCCCAGAAGCGCCCGCCAAGGATCGAACTCCAGTGATAGAGCCCACCGGCGGTCGGATAGGCCGAGGCGATCTGGGCCATGGCCAGGGCGAACAACAGGGCGCAGCCGCCGCCGATCGGCCAGCCGATCCCCAGCGCCGCGCCGCCGGCCCCGCTGGTGGCCTGGGCCAGGGAATTGACCCCGCCGGCCAGGATGCAGATGATCGAGAACGAGATCGCGAAATTGGAGAACCGGCCCATGTTGCGGGACAGTTCCTGGGCATAGCCCATGGCGTGGAGGGTGGAGACGTCGTCGGGGGCGGCGGGGTCGTCGCTAATCAATGGACTGGTTCTCCAAATCTTACGACAGGCGCCGCGGCCGGCCCCGCGCCGCCAGCACTTCGGCCCGCGCCTTGAAGTTCAGCGACGAGAAATCGCTGAACACGCCGTCGATGCCGGTCTCGTAGAGCGCTCGCAGCAGGTAGTCGATGTCGCCAGCCTGGCGGGCGAAGTCGGGCGAAGTCGGATCGCCGATCTGCAGCGACTTGGGCAGGAAGAAATTTTCCTTGCGCGCCGTCCAGCTGTGCACCATCAGGCCGGCCGCATGGGAATCGGCGACCAGGCTGGTGGCCTTTGGCTTGGGCGCCGCGTTCATGTCCAGCACCATAGCCTGGTTGGGACCGATGGCGTCGGCATAGGCGCGCACCGCCTTCAGGCCATCCGGCGTAACCATCTCAGCATAGGTCATCTTGAGCTGGTCAGCAGGACCGCCTTCATTGTCGATCAGTTGCACGCGCTGGGCTTGCGACAATTGCGAGAAGGTCTTCAGCGCCCCGATCTCGAAACACTGCACGAACACCGGCGAGGTGCGCGAGTTCAGATTGTTGATCTTGAGCAGGTGATGCAGCCGATGCTCAAGCGGCAGGCCGATCGAGGCGAAAAAGGTCGGATGTTTCATCTCCGGATAGGTGCCGATGGTGCGGCCGGTGCGGCGGCTGCCGGCGTTGGCGATATCGACCATCTCTTGATAGGTCAGGATCGGCGACTGGCCGTCATATTTGGCGCTGTCGGGGCGCAGTTGCGGCAGGCGCTCGCGGCAACGTAGGGTCTTCAGCTCCTCCAGAGTGAAGTCCTGGGTGAACCAGCCCTCGATGTTCTCGCCATCGATCACCAGGGTCTTTTTGCGGTCGGCGAATTCCGGGTGGCTGGCCACATTGGTGGTGCCGCCGATCTCGGGCTCATGACGACAGACCAGGTGGCCGTCCTTGGTGGGGCACAGGTCTGGCTCGATGAAATCGGCGCCCTCGTCGATGGCCAGCTCATAGGCCAGGCGCGACTCCTCCGGCCGCTCGCCGCTGCAACCGCGGTGGGCGATGACGATCGGGCGCTTCTTGCGCGAGGTCTTCGCCAGGGCCGGGTTCAAGAGCCCACTGGCGGTGAGGGCCGCGGCGGCGGCGAGCAGGGTGCGGCGATCGGTCAACGGCGAGTTCCTCCGGAGTGGGCAGGTGCGCCGCAATCGCGGCGCCCGCCCGTTTATGGATTTGTTGTGTCAGTTACGTCCGGCGCGGCCCCGTCATCCCGCCATGGCCTCGTCGAAGATGCGGCGGGTGGCGACCACATCCAGCTTGATCGGGTTGCCGCCGGCCGAGGGATCGTCCACAGCCATGGCCGCGATCAGGTCGGCCTTGGCCGCATCCACGTTCAGGGCAGACAGGGCGTGGGGAATGCCAAGATCTTTGCGCATCTCCAGCACCCAGGCCTGGAAGCCGTCGAAGCCGCCTTCCAGGCCCATATAGGCCGCCAGCCGGTCGATGCGCTCTTCGATGACCGACCGATTGAAGGTCAGGACATAGGGCATCAGCACCGCATTGGTCAGGCCGTGATGGGTGTCGAACACCGCCCCGATCGGGTGGGCCAGGGCGTGCATGCCGCCGAGCCCTTTCTGGAACGCTGTGGCGCCCATGGCGGCGGCGACCATCATCTTGGCCCGGGCGTCGATGTCCGAGCCCTTGTGAGTCGCAGTCTGCAGGGCCTCCTTGACCAGGCGCATGCCCTCCACGGCGATACCGTCAGCCATCGGATGAAAGCCCGGGGCGCAATAGGCCTCCAGGCAGTGGGACAGGGCGTCCATGCCGGTGGCCGCGGTCAGGTGGGCGGGCAGGCCAAGGGTCAGTTCCGGATCGCACAGGGTGATCACCGGCATCATCTTGGGATGGAAGATGATGCGCTTGGTGTGGGTCGCCTCGTCGGTGATGACCCCTGCGCGGCCGACTTCCGAGCCGGTGCCGGAGGTGGTGGGCACGGCGATGACCGGGGCGATGCCGGCCGGATCGGCGCGGGCCCACCAGTCGCCCACATCCTCGAAATCCCACATGGGCCGGGTCTGGCCGGACATGAAGGCGATGACCTTGCCCACATCCAGCGCCGAGCCGCCGCCAAAAGCGATGACGCCGTCGTGGTTGCCGGCCCCATAGGCCGTGACCCCGGCCTCCACATTGGCGCCGATGGGGTTGGGCTTGATCTCGGCGAAAAGCTCGGCGGCCAGGCCGTCGGCGCGCAGGATGGCGAGGGTGCTGGCGACCATTGGATTGGACGCCAGGCCGCTGTCGGTGACGAGCAGGGGCCGCAGGATACCGGCCGAGCGGCACAGGGCGGCGATTTCAGAGATGCGTCCGGCGCCGAACTTGACGCTGGTGGGGTAGTTCCAGTTACCGATCACGAGAACGCTCTCCTTAAGCCAGCGAACGCAGATGGAAGGACTTGGGCCGGGTCAGGGCGTCGTAGCCGAGCTTGGACAGGGTGGCGCCACGGCCGGTGTCCTTGACCCCGGTCCAGGCCAGGCCCGGGTCCAGATAGTCGCAGCGGTTCATGAAAACCGTGCCGGTCTCCAGCCGCTCGCCCAGGGCCTGGGCGGCGTCCACATCGCTGGTCCAGATGGCGGCGGTGAGCCCATAGATGCTGTCGTTCATCAGCTTCAGCGCCTGCTCGTCGCCCGTGACCTTCATGATCCCGACCACGGGTCCAAAGGATTCCTCGGTCATAACCCGCATGCCGTGGTCCACATTGACCAGCACCTGCGGGGCCAGATAGGCACCCGCGCCGGGGTCGGCGGCGAACCTCGACGGATCGATCAAGGCCTTCGCGCCCAGGGACAGGGCCTGGGCCGTCTGATCACGGACGATATCGGCCAGGCGCCCCTGAGCCATCGGGCCGAGCGTGGTCGCCGCGTCGCGCGGATCGCCCAGTACATAGCCGCTGGCCAAGGCCGCGGCGCCGTCGACGAACCGGTCATAAAGGCTTTCGTGGACATAGATGCGCTCGATGCCGCAGCAGCACTGGCCGCTGTTGTAGAAGGCGCCATCCACTAGGTTCTCGATGGCGTGGTGCAGGTCTGCGTCGGCGCGCACATAGGCCGGGTCCTTGCCGCCGAGCTCCAGCCCGATATTAGTGAAGGTGCCCGCGGCCGCCCGCTCGATCACCTGCCCGGCCGCCGTCGAGCCGGTGAAGCAGACCAGATCCACCGCGCCGGAGCCGATGATCTTGGCCGTGTCGTCATGGCCAAGCGCCAGGGTCTGGAACAGACCCTTGGGGAATCCGGCGGAGTCCATGGCCTTCTGGAAGCGGTCGCCCACCAGGATGGTCTGGGCGGCGTGCTTGAGGATCACCCCATTGCCAGCCACCAGGGCCGGGATGATCGAATTGACCGCGGTCAGATAGGGATAGTTCCAGGGGGCGATGGTGAAGACCAGACCCAGGGGGGCGCGCTGGATGAAGCGGCGGATCTTGCCGTCCGGGGCGCCCGGCGGCACGTGCGGCGCCAGGAAGTCCTCGGCGTGGGCGACCATGAATCGGACCCGGTCGGTCATGGGCCCGAACTCGCCGCCGAAGCGCACCGGCCGGCCCATCTGCCAGGCCAGCTCCGGGACGACCTCGTCCTTCATGGCCAGCATGGCGTCAAGGAAGGCCAGAGCGCGGGCGCCGCGCTCGGCCACCGAAACCTGGGCCCACTCGCGCTGGGCGACGCGTGCGGCGGTAAGGGCGGCTTCGACGGTCGCGCCGCTGGCGGTGGGACGGCGATCGACGACACTGCCGTCGATAGGGGAGATACAGACGATTTCGCTCATGGAGACTCTCAGATGATTTCGAAATAGCGGGCGAGTTGCCAGTCGGTGACCGCGCGGCGGGCCTGGCGTTCCTCCCACTCGCGGGTGGAGGCGTAGTGGTCGACAAATGCCGGGCCGAACAGCTCGGCGGCGGCGGTGGAGGCGCGCAGGGCCTGGGCGGACTCCCACAGGGTCTGCGGCAGGGCGAGATCTGGATTTCCGGCCTGTTCATAGGCGTTGCCGACGATGGCGGCGTCAGGCTCGATCCTGTTTTCGATGCCCCACAGGCCCGAGCCGATGGCGGCGGCCAGGGCGATATAGGGATTGATGTCGGCGGCGGCGATCCGGTACTCGACGCGCTGGGATTTTTCCGAGCCGCCGATCACCCGCAGGGCGCAGGTGCGGTTTTCATAGCCCCAGGTGGCCGAGGTCGGGGCCCAGAAGCCCGGCACCAGGCGGCTATAGCTGTTGACCGTGCAGGCGATCATGGACAGCAGCTGCGGCATCAACTGCTGCTGGCCGCCGATATACCAGCGCATCTGCGGCGACATGTGCTGGGGCTGGTCCTCGGCGAAGAAGACGCCCCTGCCGCTGACCTTGTCGATCAGCGAGCTGTGCAGGTGGCCCGACGAGCCGGGCAGGTCCGCCGACCACTTGGCCATGAAGGTGGCCATCATCCCCCGCCGCTGGAAGAAGACCTTGGCCATGGTCTTGAACAGGGCCGCCTTGTCCGCCGCCGCCAGGGCCTCGTCGACCCCGAGCGCGGCCTCCATCACGCCGGGGCCGGTCTCGGTGTGCAGGCCCTCAATACCGCAATCCATCTGCTCGCAAAATTCCAAGAGATCGCGGTAGAGCTCGGCGTTGACCCCGCTGCGCAGCATCGAATAGCCGAAATTGCCCGGCGTGATCGACCCGAGGTTCTGGTAGTTTTTCGCCCGCACGCTGTCGGGGGTTTCGTTGAACACGAAGAACTCGAACTCGGCCGCGGCCTTGACCGAGAAGCCCAGGACGTCGGCGCGGTCCAGCACCCGGCGCAGCACCCCACGCGGGCAGATGGCCTCGGCCGGGCCGGCGAATTCGCTGAGCACCAGGGGGATGTCGCCCTCGTGCGGCATGACCCGCGTAGTGTGGGGCAAGAGCCGCACCGCCGCGTCCGGATAGGCGGTGTGCCAGCCGGTGAAGGCGGTGTTGTCATACAGCTTGTCGTCGCTATCCCAGCCCAGCACCACGTCGCAAAAGCCGTAGCCGCCCTTGAGCGAGGACAGGAACTTGTCGCGGCTCATATATTTGCCGCGCATCACCCCGTCGACGTCGAACACCCCCACCTTGATATGGCTGAGGTTGTGGCTGGTCACATAGTCGGCGATGTCCACCGCGGTGGTGATCTTGCTGTCCGGCACCTAAGACCCCTTTTGCGAAACGCGAGACGCTGGAAGACGCTGGCTCAATCGACCGCCCTCACCCGCCACAGGCTCGTGGCCAGCACCAGCGACACCACCGAGGCGCCGACCCAGAAAGCGATGGCCGGACCAAAATCGTAGGTGTGGCCGTGCGGGCCATGCAAACCTTTCTGGATCAGGGCGCCGCTGATGTTCTCCTGCACCGCCGCGCCCAGATAGCTGAACACCCCGACAGTGCCGAGCGCCGCCCCGGCCGCGCGCTTGGGGCAGATGTCGATGGCGAACAACCCGCCCAGCGAGGTGATCAGCCCGCCCATGCCGAAGCCGAAGCCGACGAAGCCGATCATCATCGGGACTAAGCCGGTCGGGCCGAAGAACACCAGCAGCAGCCCGCCCAGTTCGACAAGGCCATAGATCAGGTTGGTCGGTGGCCGGTGCGACTTAAACAGCTTGTCCGAGATGAAGCCGAAACAGAAGGTGCCGGCGACCCCGGCCAACATGCTGGCGGTCAGCACCAGGCCGGCGTCGGGCAGGGAGAAGCCGCGAATTTCCTGCAGATAGAGGATGCCCCAGCTGTTGATGGCGTAGCGGGTTACGTACATGGCGGCGCTGGCCAGGGCCACGATCCACAGGGCGGGCCGCTTCAGGATTGAAAGCTGGACGGCCAGCAGGTTGTCCTGGTGGCGTTCGCCGGACGCGCCCCAATGGTCCTGGCGCCAGTTGGCCACAGCCGGTAGGCCGAGAGTCTGGGGCCGGTCCTGGGTCAGCAGGAACACGCCGAGCGCCGCGACAGCGCAGATCGCCGCCGGCCCCCAGAAGCCCCAGCGCCAGCCCAGCGCCGCAACCATGGCCGAGGCCACCCAGAAGGTCAGGGCTTCGCCGCCCTGGTGCGACATGCCCCAGATTCCGTAATAGGTGCCGCGCTCCCGGTTGCTGAACCAATTGCTCAAGGTGACGATACTGGACGGCGCGCCGAAACTCTGGAACCAACCGTTCAGGCCCCAAACGAACAGGCAGAACCAGAAAGTCGAGAGCCCGCCCATGCCGAAATTGCAAAGGGCGGAGACCATCAGGCCAAAAGCGAAGAAGCGTTTGACGTTGGCGTGGTCGCCGAGAAAGCCGTTAGTCAGCTTACCAAAGGCGTAGGTGTAGAACAGGGCGGAGCCGATCGAGCCGAGCTGACCCGGCGTGAAATACCCCCCGTCGATCAGCGGCTTCTTCACCACCGACAGGCCCAGGCGGCACATATAGGACAGGGCGTAGCCGACGGTGATGGCGATCATGATCCGCGAGCGGTGCTTGCGATACAGCACGTCCACCTGCGCCGGATCATCCAGCGGCGGCGCATCCGCGCCGGTCGCAAAAAACCTGCCTACCGCTCCGATCACGCCCGCCCCCTTGCGCCGGTCCCGCCGTGAAGGAGACCTTTATCTTGACCCCTGCCCCCGCGCACCCGTCAGGGCGCCTTGGCCGAGGGATAGGTCACCGCCTCGACCCAGATCGGATCACTATAGGCGCGATGCCCAGCCTGATCCTCGACGGTGACTGAATACCAGGAGGCGGTCTCGGTCGAGAGCGGGAAAGCCACATGGGCCTGACGGCCGGCGGCGGCCAGGTCCAAGGTGCGGATCACGCCGCCCTTCCCTGCCAGCGTCACCTGTTTCAGGCCATCCACGGCCTTGAGATCGAAGCCGAGGCTGAACGGCGCGCCAGGCTTCACCTTGAGGTCGTCGCCGAACATGTGATCGGGCGCGATCAACGGGCCATAGGTCACATAGGCGTGGCCGGCCTTGAGCGCGGCGGCGAAGGACTGCGGCGTCACCGGGCCGTCCACATGGGCGAAGATGCGAACCTTGCCCGAAAGCTGGTTCCACACATCGTGGGTGTCGGTGCCGGCGGTCAGGTAATAGCGATCGCCGCGGGTCCAGAACTCGGCCAGCTTGGCCAGGACCTTGTCGTCGTCCTTCATGTTGTCGCCATTGATCTCGATGAGATCGAATCCGGGATTCCAGCCCCCTGGCGCGACGCCGCCGTCGAGGCTGGCGAAATAGCCGTAGGGGATGAAGGGGTGGTTGATCTGCACCACCGACGCGCCGAGCCGCCGCGCCTCGCCTAGCACCCCGTCGATGGTGGTCTGGCTGGTGTCGATGGCCAGGGGCTCGCCCAGGCGCACGGGATAGGCGTTGAAATGGGCCCAGGAGGTGGAGATCTCCACCGAGGGTGTGAAGGGCACGCCGCGCCGGTCGGCGATGGCCTGCAGGGCCCTGTGATTGACAGTGGAGTCGTGGTCGCTGACGAACAGAAGGTCCAGGCCGGCGGCCAGCTGCGAGCGCGCCAGGTCCGCCGGCGGCGTCACCGCCTCGGCCTGGTCGGCGTGGTGGTGCAGGTCGGCGGAGACCCAGCCGGCGGATTGCGGATCGAACAGCACCTCGATCGGCGCTGTGATGGCCTGAGTCTGGCCGGGCGCCACCGTGGCCTTGACCGCCACCGGAGCAGCCAGGACATCGCCGGCATAGGCGACTTTGAACCCGTAGTCGCCCGGGGCCAGGGTGACGTCCACGCGACCCTTGCGGTCAAGCTCGGTGAAGAAGGTCTTGCGGCCGAGAAACTGCACTACCGGCTTCTGGCCGGCCTCGATGGTGATGCGGGCGTCCAGCGGGGCGCCGGTGTCCTGGCGCGTCACCGAAAAGGCGATGTGGCCCGGCGACTGCAACGCGGCGAAGTCCTGGCTGGCCTTGCCGCCGCCCGCGATATGGACCGGGCTGGTCGCCGTCTGGGAATAACCCTTGGCGGTGGCGTAGGCGCCGTAGTCGCCGGCCGGCAAGGCGATGCGGTAGCGGCCCGCCTGGCCGATGGTCCAGGCATAGGGCTTGCCGGCCTTTTCGATCACCACCACCGGCTGCTCGACCAGCTTGCCATCGGCGGCGGTCACAGTCCCGGTCAGGTCGCCGGCCGTTAGGTGTTTGCGCACGATCTCCTCGGCGACTACGGGGGCCAGGTCGCCGCTGGCGCCGACCTGCAGCCAGGCCTCGAAGCTGCGGCTTTCGCCGGGCGCCAGGCTGTGGGTCTGGTACATGTCTTTGGAGCCATAGCCCACGTGGTCGAGATAGGGGGCATGCAGGGTGACGGTCCAACCCTCGTCATAGGCGGTCACACGGTCGGACAGGGCGGCGGCGGCAGGGCCGTCCTCGACCCCCGCCAGCCCAGGCACGGCGAACAGAAAGCCGGAATTGGGCCACAGGGTCAGCCCCGAGCGCAGGTCGTTCAGGGCGCCCGCTCCGCCATTGGTCATGGTGACGGTGACATGAACCTGATCTGCGCCGGATTTCAGGTCATAAGTCGTGACCAGCTTGACCGCGCCCCAGTCGCGCTCGGCGCGGACGGATGCCTCGTTGGGCGTGTCCTTGACCACGGTCACGTGCTGATAGGTATTGGGCCACGCAGACCAGTTGTTGGGGATGAAGTCCGCGAATACGACCCGGTCGCGCAGGATCTTGCCACCGGAGACGGGCGCGAGGTCGACCAGGGCGGCGCGCGGCACGCCGTAGGGCGCCGGAGACTGCACCGCCAGGCCAAAGGCCAGCTTCTCGTTGACCACGGTGATATCGCCGGCCGAGCGGGCGTCGCCTCCCGGTATGGGCGTCGGACCGTGAACAATACGCACGGCCGCGCTCGCGGGACCCACGAACGCGGCCAGACTTGCGTAAAGGGCGATGAGAGATCGACCCGAACCCGCCAATCAGATCACCCTTTGAAAAAACGCTATGGCGCCGAGCGTTAGAGCATGTTTCACGCCCGCCGCACCGGCGAATAGCGCAAAGCGACGACGGCCCCGTGACGAGGCCGCCGTCCTATCTGCGCCTTAGAACTGCTTGCGAACGGTGACGAAGACTTCCGTCGGCGCCGCGGCCTGCAGGGTTTGGTTGTCGCCGCTAACACCGAAACCATTGCTGCCGATGGTGGCGATGTATTTCTCGCCAAACAGATTGGTCACGTTGGCCTGGACCTCGAGGTTCTTCAGGATACCGTCCTGATGGAAGCGGTAGCCGAGGTTGAGGTCGACCGGCGTTTGGCTGCCGACAGACTGGTCATTCAAATAAGTGAAGTAGCGCTTGGACAGGTAGTTCACATTGACGGTGGCGAACAGCGAACCATCATCATAGCCAAGAGCCACGTTGGCGATGTTCTTGGGCGCGTCGACGACAGTCTTGCCCGCCGTATTGACCGTGTTGATCACGGGATTATTTTCAGAGTCGAGCGTGGTGTAGTTGTAGTTATTGTCGTAAGTCGAGTCGTCATAGGCATAGGCGACGTTGACCGACCAGTGCGGCATGAAACGCCAAGTGCCGGCGAGCTCGATTCCCTTGGAGGTGACAGAACCGACATTGGCCAGGGCGCTCGCCGCGCCGAGGATCGCCGAGCCTTGCGGGATGGTCAGGAGGCGATTGTCGAACTTGACGTAGTAGCCGGTGATCACGCCATCAAGGGTGCTGGTGTGGTAGCGATAGCCAAGTTCGCCGGTCTGCGAGGTTTCGGGTTTCAGCGAGTTCTTGATCAGCGCAAAGCCGGTTGCAGTGGTCGAGAACGGACCGAGGGTATTGGACCCTACAAAGGCGCGCATGTTTTTTGAATAGTCAGCGAACACCTCGCTCTCGCTGTTGATGCGATAATTCACACCAACTTGCGGCAGGAAGTCATTGTTGCTCTTGATCTTACCGGAGGCCAAGCTGCCGACAGGCTGATTAGCGGTGATGTCCACATTCAGAGATTTGAAGCCGGCGTTGACCTTCAGGTCGTCAGTGATCTTCCAATTATCCTGCAGATGGAATTCGGTGGTCTTGGTGTCGAACTTGCCCACCCACTGGGTGAAGAAGGGGTCTTGCTGGAAGTTCAAGTTGTCGCGGTTGTCGCCATTGGCGTCCAGCGCATAGAAGCGGCGGGCGTTGGTGAAGTGGTTGTCTTCATACCAGAAACCGCCTTCGATATCATGACCAGCGATCTTATATTCCAAAGATCCGATCACACCGCCACGGGCGATGTCGTATTCGGTGGTGCGGATGGAGATCGGAGCGCCGGTCGAGTTGGGATCGCCATAGGTGTAGCCGGGCGAGGGCGTATAGGGCGTGTCCCAGGTTCCCTGGCCTTGGTTGTGGTGGCCATAGCCCTGGAGGTGAGCGGTCAAACCCTCGACGATCTCCCAATCAGCCTTGACCCCGCCCAGGGCGTCCTTGCGCAGTCCCGAGCCGTTGAAATAGACGGCGTCCCAGGGGTCGGTGGCTGGACCGGTGTTGGCGAGCGTCAGACCCAGGGGGAACGCGACGCCCGACGCCGGGACCCCGTGGACGAGCGCTTCATAGCCGTTCGCCAGGGCGACCGCGGCCGGCCAGTTGTTGCTGATGTTATCCAGCTTGTAGCCAAAATTCTTAACAAGGCCCAAGGACAGATCCTGGTAGTCGTTCTCGGCGCGGTCGGAATAGTTGAAGAAGGCGGTCACGGTCACAGGACCGATGGGCTGGACCCACTTGCTGTTGAACTGCTGCTGGATCTGACGGCCGTCGCCCTTCCACTTGTTGGAGCGCTGGTTGCCGAAGCTGAAATAACCGCGGCCACCGCCGACTACGTCGCCTGTATCAACGCGGGCGAACTCGTGCTGCGTGTCATAGCTGCCGTAGGTCAGCGACCCCAGCATACCGAATTGGGAGGACGGATCGCGCGAAGTAAATTCGATGGTGCCGCCCAGGTTGGAGCTGGAGGCGGTGCCCAGTGCGCCGGCGCCTTGCGCCAGTTCGGTCTTGCCGATGTTTTCCGACGAGATGGCCCGGCTGATGTGCAGGCCGTTGTCGTTGGCGTAGGACATGTCGCCCAGCGGCACGCCGTCCAGGGTGAAGCCCAGTTGGTTCTGGTTGAAGCCGCGCACCGAGATCCGGGTCGCCCATTCATAGGAGCCGAAGGCGTCGGAGGACTGGTAGTTCACCCCCGGCAGGGTGGCCAAGACCTTGATGGCGCTGGTGCCCGGCACGGCCGCCTCGATCTGCTTGGGCGTCAGGGTTTCGATCTGACGGGCCTGGCCTCGGCCATAGACCACGATTTCGCTGGTCGAGCTCGCCGCAGCAGCCGTCGCGACCGGTGTCGTCTGGGCCTGAACCACGACCGGCGCGCCCAGCACAATCAGTGACGCTCCGACGAGCCAATGGATCTTCTTCATATGGTGTTCCCCAACAATGCCCTGGAAAGGCCCGGCCTTTCCCTGGTCCGCCAATGTCCGCCACCCCGGTCACACGTCTGTCGGCGCGACTCCGAACTGGGTCTTCCTCGCTTGGTCGCCGCCCGAGTCGCCGAAATCCAACCGCAAGCTGATCCTGCGACGTAGCCGAGGCTGACCACAAGGTCTTTGCACTGATCAAATCAGCATTTCGACGGCATTTTCTAGATAGTGATAAATATACATCGTACATATGACGGCGAATTAAATATTCGTCGCAATATAATTGAGAATAGAATGCCGAATCCTGGTGCAGCGAAAATACGATCCGCTACACGCACGATTTTCAGCACCCACTCAGGTCCACTTATACACAAGAGCCGGACATTGCTGACACCCAGCCTGCCCGCCCACCTACCCCTCGCCCGTATCGCCTCCTCGAAAGCCCGGGAAGGCGAACGGCCCGCTGCGCGCCTGATTGATCATTCAATCCGCATGCGTCAGGCGTATTTTGCTAACGCTCTTTCAACCGCGCGGCAAGCGTGAAATCCAAGTCGCCCCTTCAGGATCGCCAGAAACGCCAGTAATTTGCGCAAGCGCCGGCTATTTGAGCGAACACTCGGCGCGTTAAATGACCGATCAATCACGCCAGACCATGCAGATTCTCACCAGAGAGAACGGGACACCTCACGACCATCCGCCATCACATTAAACGCCCATCTACACCGCGTTCGTAGGGACCGTTCGAGGGCTGACCGAAGCTACGCCTTCGTCCGCTCGCCGGACAAACTCGACTTGCCACGACCCCAGATCCTGCCACACAAGGCGATCCCCGCCGCAGGAAAGCCCGCCGATGGCCCCGTTGGAAATCATCGCCATCGTCGTCTACCTGGCCTGCTGGCTCGGCTACGCCCCGCTGTTCAAACAGCTCCCGCATTCGGGCGGGGTGATCAACGCCAATATGAATGTCATCCGCACCGCCTGGATGGCCAATATGAGCCGGCGCGAGAACCGGTTCCTGGACAGCCAGCTTTTGGGCCACGTGATCAGCTCCGCCTCGTTCTTCGCCTCCTCCAACCTGATCCTGATCGCCGCCCTGACCGGCGCTCTGGTCGGCGGCGAGCGGACCTGGAGCAGTGTGCACAACCTGCCCCTGGTGGAACGGACCGCGCCCCTGTTGTTCGAGGTCAAGCTGGCCCTGATCATCGCCGCCATGGCCCGCAGCCTGCTCGACTTCATCTGGTCGATCCGCCAGATGAACTACTGCCTGGCGGCCATCGGCGCCGCGCCGGAAATCGAATCGGCCGAGGCGCGCAAGGCCTATGGCGCGGCGACCGCCTCGATTCTCAACCCGGCCCTGTCATCGTTCAGCGCCGGGGTGCGCGGCTATTATTTCGCTCTGGCCGCCAGCGGCTGGATGCTGGGGCCCATCCCGTTCATGACCATCACCATCGGCGCCACAGTCCTTCTGGCCTGGCGGCAATATGGATCGCGCGCCGCCGCCGGCGTGCGTCAGATCCGGGCGCTGATCGACGCCGAGGATCGCTAGGCCGCGATTGGGAAGGTTGGCCAGTGGCCCACGATCTCACCGCCGTCATAGACGGCTATGTCGCCGAACTGCAGGAAAACGCCCTCACTCTCCTTCGGGCGAAAGAAGATGAAGTCGTCCTGCTTCAGATCGACTTTCGCCGAGCCGGTGAGCATGGCGCGGTCGCCATAGAGCGGACTGAACCTGAGTCCCGGCGGCGAAACCGGATCGGCGTCGCCATAACCATAGGCGAAGAAGCCCTGCCGGCTGTTGGGGTCCAGCACATTCAGCACGCCCGCCAAGGGTTCGATGGTCGGGATCAGCGCCTGTTCCATCCTTTTGAGCACGGGGTCGGCGATGAAGGCCGCCGAAACATGCTCGGCCAGGGTGCTGAGATCGAAATCCGCCGGCTTGACGAAGGCCGAGCCGATCGCCAGCTCATTGGCCACCTTGTCGTCCAGGTGCAGCCGATAGGTCGGGCTGCCGGCGGTATTGAGGGTTCGGCGCCGCGGATCGCCGCCCAGCTTGGCGGCGAGGACCGATTGCGCCTCGGCGTAGCGCTGCTTGACCCTGGCCAACTCCGCGCCGGGAAACGGAACCCCCATGACCTGGGCGTCATAGCCCATTAGGCCGGTGACGGTGAGCAAGGGTTCGGCCTTCACCAGGTCGATCAGCCTGGCGACGGCGCCGGCGCCCATCAGGCCACCCCGATGCAGGCCCACATCGATCTCCAGATTGATCCGCATGGGCGCCGCGCGCGCCCGGGCGATGGCGGCGTACTGACCGAGCCGCCCGGGGCTATCCACCAACCACTGAGGATGAGCGGCGGGCGCCGGATCGCCAGCGTGACGACTGAGGAACTGGTCGACCTGAACCGCCGGCAGCGGCCGGCCCAGCAGCACGTCGGCGCTCGGCAGCACACGGAGCATCTCGTCCAACATCACGCCGTTGAACACCATCAGCCGGTCGGTGCGGCAGCCGGTCAACACCGCCTGCAACAGGCCCATGACCTGCAGGGACTTGGTCACCACCCGCAGCCCGAGCGGCGTTGGGGCCAGGGCCTGACGCACGGTGGCGATGTTGGCCTCGAGCCGCTGGCGATCGACCACCAGGGTCGGCTGAGCGATCCCCGCGCGTTTCAGGGCGGCGGACAACCGGGCGAAATAAGGCGGATGCCCGCCGGCGCCCTGGTCTTTTGTTCGCAGCGCCAAGGCGGCGCCCAGAGCCGCAGTCCCGCCAACGGCGATCATGGCGCGGCGCGACGGAGGTTTCACCGGCGGCTCCCCTGAAGCTGAAGACAATTCAATCTTGAATCTTGAGGTCAGGATGGCGCCCGCCCGATGAAACGCCATTTCTTTTTCGAGAGCCGCACGATTCCGAGGCCGAACCTTCGGAGCGGCCGGTCCGGCGCATCATGACCGAAGTTTCACTGCGCGCGCCGGTGATCGCCTGTATGCTCGCGTTCCAGCGTTATCCAAACCAAGGAGGGGCTCGTGCGCTACGAGATTTCCGGCACCGTCATGCAGACCGTCGGCGTGGACCTTGCGCCGGGGGAGACGATCTATAGCCAAACCGCCAGCATGGCCTGGATGACCGCCGGCATGCGCATGCACACCAATACGGGTGGCGGGCTGTTCGCCGGGATCAAGCGCAGCCTGACCGGCGGCAGCTTCTTTGTCACCGATTTTACCGCCGAGGGCGGTCCGGGGCATGTGGCCTTCGCCCCGCGGTTTCCAGGCTCGATCCTGGCGCGGACCCTGCGCGCCGGGGAGTCCCTGATCTGCCGCAAAGAGACTTTCCTGTGCGCCGAAAAGTCGGTGACCCTGGAATTGGCCTGGCAGCAGCGGATCGGCTCGGGCTTCTTCGGCGGCGCCGGCTTTATCCTGCAGCGGGTGATCGGGCCAGGCACGGTGTTCCTGGACCTGTCCGGCGAGGTGATCACCAAGCAGCTGGGCGCGGGCGAGCGGCTTTTGGTCCATGCCGGCCATGTGGGCGTGCACGAGCCTAGCGTGTCGTTCGACATCCAGGTGGTGCCGGGCTTTCGCAACATCCTGTTCGGCGGCGAGGGCCTGTTCCTGGCCTGCCTGACCGGACCGGGCGAGGTGCATCTGCAGTCCATGCCGATCTTGAACCTGGCCGAGGAGATCGCCCGCTATCTGCCCGGCGGCGAACAGCAGCGCGGCGGAGGCGGCAATGTCCTGGGCGGAGTGGCCACGGCCGGGGTGGTCGGCGGCATTCTCGGCAGCATCCTGGGCGGCGACAGCTAGGCGGCCGCCTTGGGGTCCAGACGGGAGCAGGCCGCCGCGCCCGCTAGCATGAAGCCGGCGGCCACCAGCAGGGCGTAGATCGGCGCGTGGGGAAACAGGGCCTTTGACACCGCACCCATGACCGTCGAGACCACCAGCTGCGGCAGGACGATGAAAATGTTGAAAAGGCCCATATAGACCCCAAGCTTGGTCTGGGGGACCGCGTCGCAGAGGATGGCGTAGGGCAAGGTCAGGATCGACGACCAGGCGATACCGACGCCGACCATGGGCAGCAGCAGCAGGGTCGGACTGTGGATGAACAGGAAGGCGGCGAAGCCCGCGGCGCCGGCCGCCAGGCTGAGCATGTGGGTCGCGCGACGGCCGATGCGGGCGACCAGGGCCGGCAGGATGAAGGCATAGACCGCCGCCACCCCGTTATAGACCGCGAACAGCACCCCGACCCAGTCGGCGCCGTCGTTGTAGGCGCGCGAGGTCGGGTCGCTGGAACCGAACTGGTACTGGGCCACCACCGGGGTGGTGAAGATCCACAGGATGAACAGGGCCGACCAGGAGCAGAATTGCACCACGGCCAGCCGCGCCATGACCCCGGGCATCGAGAACAGGTCGCCCAGGATGTGACCCAGGGCCCCGGCCGGTCGCCCGGCTTTGGCGCGCCATTGGTTGAACACCTGGGCCAGGCCGAACGCAAACAACCCCCCGCCCAGGATGTAGATCGGCCCGCCCAGGCCCGCGAGCTTGATCGTCCCGGTCAGGGCCGCCCCGCCCAGGGCCCACAGCCATCCGTGGTATGGGGGAGTCGCAGCGGCGTCCGCCTCGAATGCTTTATCTCCAGCCGGCTCGGCGGGTGGGTGCTCGCGGGTGGAGATCACGGTCCACAGCACCGCGCACAACAGGGCGGCGGCGCCGGCATAGAAGGCGTAGCGCACCGAGGGCGGGATCTGGCCCGGCGGGGCGATATTGCTGACGCCAAGGACCTTGGTGATGAACAGGGGGGCCAGGGACGCCACCACCGCACCGGCGCCGATAAAGGCGGTCTGAAAGGCGTAGCCTGCTGTGCGTTGGCTGGAGTCCAGCATGTCACCGACAAAGGCGCGGAACGGCTCCATGGAGATGTTGATCGAGGCGTCCAGCATCCACAAAAGCCCGGCCGCCAGCCACAAGCCGGCGGCGTTGGGCATCCACAGCAGGGCCGCGGAACTGAGCAGCGCCCCGGCCAGAAAATAGGGCCTGCGGCGGCCCAGCGGAGTCCAGGTGCGGTCGCTGAAATGGCCGATGATCGGCTGCACGATCAGGCCGGTGACGGGGCCGGCGATCCACAGGATCGGCAAGGCGTCCACCGAAGCGCCCAGGGTCTGGAAGATGCGGCTGACATTGGCCCCCTGCAGGGCGAAACCCACCTGGATGCCGAAGAAGCCGAACGAGATATTCCACATCTGGGGGAAGCTCAGCCTGGGCTTCTGCATCGCGGAGCGGTTCCATGTCATTTAATTTAATATTCAATTAAAAATTGCCGCGCGGGCCTGATTCTGGACTTACGACAGGGTATAGTTTTGAATTAAACCACTTTTCGATCGGACGCTCATCCGTCGCGAAATCGGGAATTCCGGTCAAAGGCGCCGACGGGATGAATCTGGATCCCTGCCTACGCGGGGATCCAGACTCATTGGCGCCGCGTCGCTCAGATCTCGCGGAGAAATGCCTCATGGCCCGGTCCCGTGGCGGAGGCCTCGCGCCACGGTGCGGTCTGCTTTCATCTTGACAGGGAGCCGGCGCGGCAGGTCTTTTCAATATAGTCGCTGTGGTACGGCATGGCGCTCACACATTTACTGATGACCTGCTCGACACCATCCAAGTGCGCCAGGATCTCATCTGGGGACGTTATATCTACGGCCGGATCATAGCGTTGCGGAATCAGCCCCTGGCCGATCAGAACCTGAATCCAGGATACCTCGCGAAACAGATCGTGGGTGTTAGCAAAGATCCGGCCCGCCGAGGCGAAGATATCGAGTTTTTCTTGCAAAGAGTCGGGGACCATCATGTTCCGACAGTCACGCCACAGCGGCGAAGCGTCATCGACCAGCTTATAGTGCGCAATGATGAAATCACGGATCCATTCATATTCGGCGTCCGTCTGGCTATTGTAGGCCTCGATGTCGGCGCTGGCGAAGCTCTGATCGGGAAATAGAGCGAGCAGACGGAACAGGGCGGTTTGGATCATATGGATGCTGGTGGATTCCAGAGGCTCCAGGAAACCGCTCGCCAAGCCGACCGCCACAACATTCTTGACCCAAGACTTTTTGCGCTTGCCGGTGGTGAAGCGCAGCGGCCGCGGGTCGCCCAGCGCCTCCCCGTCGAGATTGTCGAGCAGGGTGGTCGCCGCCTGGTCGTCGCTGATGTGTTCACTGCAGTAGACATAGCCGTTGCCGATGCGGTGCTGCAGCGGAATGCGCCATTGCCAACCGGCTTCGCGCCTGGTCGACCGGGTGTAGGGGGTCAGGGGCGTGACCGAGGCGCAAGGAACCGCAAGCGCCCGGTTGCAGGGCAACCAGTGCGACCAATCCTCAAAACCGGCCCCGAGAGCCTGCTCGATCAACAGGCCGCGAAAACCCGAACAGTCGATGAAGAGTTCGCCGGCGATGGTCTCTCCCCGGTCCAGGGTCACCGATTCAATAAAGCCATCCTCGGCGCGCTGCTTATGGCCGACGATCTTACCTTCGACCCGGGTCACGCCCCGGCCCTCGGCCTGTCCCCGCAAGTAAGCTGCATAGAGCCCGGCATCGAAATGATAGGCGTGGCTGATCTCGGCCAGGGGGGAATTGCCGGCCTTGGGTTGGGCCGGGATGAACTTGTTGCGCCGGGCGGCCTGGGCGCCGATGCAATAGGCGTCCATCGACCCGGTGCGCCCAAGTTGGCGAGCCTTCAGCCAATACTGGTGCGGATACAACCAGCCGACATGCTGACCGATCGGACCGAAGGCGTGAAAATAGCGATCCCCCGCCGCGCCCCAGTCACGAAAGTCGATGCCGAGTTTGAACGTGCCCTGGGTGGCCTTTATAAAATCGTTCTCGTCAACGCCGATCAGGCGGTTGAACGACTGAATGTGCGGGATCGTCGCCTCACCAACGCCGACTGTGGAAATCTCGTCGGATTCGATCAGGGTGATGGAAAGCTTGCCGCCATAGGTCTTGGAGAGCAGGGCCGCGCTCATCCAGCCAGCTGTGCCGCCGCCAACAATGACAACCTTGCGGATCGCCAACGGCGAGTCGGTGGAAATGGTCGCCTCTGCGCTGTCGTTGTTCATGATCACTCCCGCCGCCCGCGCTCGAAAAAGGGGCGGCGGACGCCTCGATCGAAACTATCGCCATCCTGCTGGTGGGCAAGACGTGGCGGGCTCCGAGGGGGCCGCCCCCGGAGTCCTTCATATTCGCTCAGGCCTCCTTGCAAGACCGCAGCTCAGACAAGATCCTAGTACTTATAGTGCACGCCGAACAGCAGGTTAGTGCCGAACAGTTTGTAGTAGACGGTATCTTTCGGGGTCGCAGGGGTGGGCTTGTTAGTGACGGGATTGAACGCCCCGGTATAGCTGTTCATCGCCTCATTGGTGATGTTTTCCGCCGCGAAGGTAAAGCTTAGATTCTTGAGGGGACCTGAGCGGATGTCGTAGCCAGCTTGGAAGTCGACAATGTTTTCAGCGGCGCCAAGGACCGGCTGCAGTCCGCCATTATAATCGACCACTTCCTGGTCATATTTGCTGCGGTAGCGATCGTTGATGCGCAGCGAGATCCCGTCCTTTTCCCAGTAGAAGCTCGCGTTGGCGATATATTTTGAATACTGGGGAAGATTGCCGTCCGGCGTGCCCGACTGGCACGGGGTCTGGTAGGTGTTTATGTTGTTGACAGCGCAACCTGGAGCCACGGGAATTTTGACCGTGCTTTCGATCACCCCCGCCGTGCCCGAAATTCCAAAACCATCGAGCCATGAGGAGAGATGCTTCAGTTGGTAATTGCCCGAGAAGATGAGGCCATAGAGGGCGCCGCCGCTGCCATTCACATACTGGGTCACCGGGCCGGTAAACTCAAACGGCGTGGTCTGATAGGGACCTGTGGCGTTAAAGTAGGATTGGAAATTGGCGACTGAGCTGGCTTGGTAAATGTAGCTCTCGAGGTTTTTGTAGAAGAAGTCGAAGGACACGCCCTCGCCCGGAGCGAAGTAACGTTCGTAGGTAAATTCAACGTCGTCGGAAATCCACGGCTTCAGGCTGGGGTTGGTGATATTGCCGCTAAACGGACTGGGGCAACCCGGCGAGTTGCAGGTGGGATTGGCGGTAAAGCTTACGTTATTGCCGCCGCCCAGTTGGTCGAAACGCGCGCGGGCCAGCGACCGTCCAGCCGCGAAACGCAGGTCCTGACTGTCGTCCAGGTGCCAGGTCAGGTTGAGGCTTGGCAGAACTTCCCAATAATCCGTGGTCGTCTTTGCAGACGCATAGTCAAAGATCGTCGAATTGGGCACCGGGTTGGTCTCGTATGAAGTCGTCACGCTTTGAGAGGTGTCGACAGCCTGGACGCCAAAATTGCCGGTCAGGTCATGGCCGCCGACCTCAGTCTTGATCGTGGCCTTGAAATAGGGCGTGAACACGCGCTCGCTGACCGACCAGTCGGAAAGGGACGCCCCATTCCCCCCGCCGGGCGCGCGCTCGTCGGCGACGGAACCGTAGAGGCCGCTGTTGAAGGCCTGCTGTGGATTGATACTGAACATATCCGGCAGCCCGAAGACGCTCATATTAGTCGGCGCCGACAGCAAGTTTGACGGAATGGGCTGGTATTCGTGGCCACTGAGCAGATAGAGCTCGTCCTCGACGACGCGATAGGCTTTCTTCCGGATGCTATAGGCCGCCCCGGCTTCGATATTGCTGATGGGGCCGGAAAGCTCTTTGCTCAATGACCATTTGGTCTGTTGAATGCTGTCATTAGTCGTCTGTATCAGATTTTGGCCAGCCCCCCCCGCCTGGTCAGGGTCAGGGCCACCGTTACAGGTGCTGCCCCATTGGGGCGGGTTGGTCACGCTAATCGGGACACCGCCGTTAGCCACGGTACCGGCGCAGGCGCCCGGAAAACCGGCCGGTATATAGTTCGACCAGCCGAGGTTTTCGCCCAGGGCCACATTCTGGAGGTTCTCGCTCCAGTTGGAGATACCGATGTTCCCGCCCGGCCCCGCACCTTCCGTCAGCGTTCCGGTCGAGGTGCTTTGCGAACCATTGAGACCAAAGCCATTGTACAACTGCAGCTGGTCAAACCGGTTGTGGGCGTCGGAGTAACCGTAGTCGGCATGCAGCCTCCAGCCGTCGCCGAATTTGTAATTCGTGGTGAAATCGGCCGATCTCAGGCGCGACGTCTGCCGGTAGTCGTAACTCTCCAGTTGCGGTTGCAGTCCCGTCCAACTGCTCACGCCGTTTGATGAACCAGTAAGTGATTCACCGGCGGGGCAGTTAGACTCGCCATTAAAGCCATTGGAGCAGGGTTGAAACTCAACGCCGCGAATGATGGCGTTGTCATCATAGGTGGAATCGAAGGCATCCACGATGAATTCGAGATTGTTGGTCGGCTTATATTGTAGCGTCACAACGCCGCTGTCGCGGGTGAGCGTATCACTGCGAAGCTGATCCTGCAGACCGCCCTCAAGTTCGTTGTTAGTCGCATAATAACCGTAGGGGTGTTCGGCAATGATCTGATTGGGCGTCAAAATGTGCGAATAGCCGAACATTACGCCGATCTTGTCGTCGTCAAATTGCGTGATGTAGGTGAGGTTGGCGCGATAGCCTAAGTCGGTGGCGCCGGGCTGCAGCTTGCCTTCGGTGGCGTATTCGCCCTGCAGTCCAAGGAACAGATTCGTCTTGCCATAGTCGAGCGGTCGCACGGTCTGCATATCGATGGTGCCGATCGCCGCGCCGGTCAGGGCGGCGTCTCCCGTCTTGTACACGACCACCGAATTTAGGATTTCGGCCGGATATTGGTCGAGCTGCGTGGTGCGGTTGTTGTCGGTGGTCGCCTGCATGAAGCCATTGAGCAGGGTGGTGTTCATGGCCGAGGGCAGGCCGTCGATGGAGATATCCTGCGTGCGGCCGCTGTTGTCGCGTTGCGCCGCCAGACCCGGGAGGCGGGCGATGGAGTCGGCGATCGAATCGTCTGGTAACTTGCCGATGTCTTCCGCCGAGATCGCTTCGACGATGTCCTCGTTGACGCGCTTCACTTTGAGGGCGGTAATCTGGCTGCGACGGAAGCCGGTGACCACGACCTCGTCGAGGGAGGTCGCGGACGACGCCGAGCTCGCGGCTGCTGGCGGCGCTTGGGTTTGGTTGGCCTGAGCCAAAACGATGGGCCTGTCCGCGCCTGTGGCGGCGGCTTGCGGGTCGGCCACAGCCGCGCCGGCCAAGGCGCTGAGCGCGGTTCCGAGCAACAGCTCGCGAATGTAACGGTTTCTCATAGTCCCCCTCCTATGGTTCGTCTTATTGGGCGGCCGCTTCGATTGGTTCGAAACTGTCCGTTCCCCTCCGCCAAGTGATCCGCCAGCCCGCCACAGGCGAAGCTGGCCCTCGAGTCTGCTCGCCAGGGCGGCCACCGCCAGAGCATGGGGCGTCGCACTTTTAATCAGCGTCGTCTCAAAGTTATGCAAAAAATGTAATGCGTCGCAAGCCAAAACATTTGGACTTGAGCTTGCGTTTTATCCGCTCCGTCAAAAACACCTTATATAGATTGAAAACACTGATAATTTTTTTTGACACAGTGGTGGCTTTTCGAGTTTGACCCTGAAAACGACCGCAAGAATGAATGAAAATATTTGCAAACTTTGCGTTTGATGTATGGTCGACTCATCGGTGCTAGGCGCGCCGTCACAACAAGGGATGGGCGATGGCCGGCTGGGAGCGGCGTGCGAAGGGAGGGGCGGCGGGCCTCTGCGTACTGCTCGCCGGCCTCGCGGCGCCGTTCTGCGCATCGCAAGCATCGCCCGCTCAGAACGTCGCCAGCCCGCTGCCAACGAGCCTGCACTCACGGCCGCCGGAAGATGAGGTCATCTATTTCCTGCTGCCAGATCGGTTCGAGAATGGCGACCACACCAACGACCGCGGGGGCCTGAGCGGCGACCGGCTGCATACCGGCTTCGACCCCACCGACAAGGCGTTCTACCACGGGGGCGACCTCAAGGGCCTACTCTCGCATCTGGACTATATCCAGGGCCTGGGCGCCACGGCGATCTGGGTCGGGCCGATCTACAAGAACAAGCCGGTGCAGGGCGCGCCGGGACAGGAGTCGGCCGGCTATCACGGCTATTGGGTGACCGACTTCACCACGGTGGATCCGCACCTGGGGACCAAGGCGGATCTGAAAGCGCTGGTCGAAGCGGCCCATGCGCGCGGGATCAAGGTCTATCTGGACATAATCACCAACCACACCGCCGACGTCATCGCCTATCGCGAATGCCCCAAGAGCGCCTGTTCCTATCGCTCCCGCGCCGACTATCCCTATTCGCGGCGAGGCGGCGTGGATGGCGCGCCGATCAACGACGGCTTCCTAGGCGACGACGCCGATCATCAGACGGCGGAGAACTTCGCCAAACTGACCCGGCCGGACTACGCCTACACTCCGTTCGTGCCCGCCGATCAGGCCCATATCAAGGTCCCCGACTGGCTTAACGATCCAATCTACTACCACAATCGCGGCAATACGAACTTCAAGGGCGAGAGCGCACAGCTCGGCGACTTCTCAGGCCTGGACGACCTGTTCACCGAGAACCCCCGCGTTGTGCAGGGCTTCATCGACATCTATGGCAGCTGGATCGACGAATTCGGCGTCGACGGCTTTCGCATCGACACCGCCAAGCACGTCAATCCCGAGTTCTGGCAGGCCTTCGCACCCGCCATGCGCGCCCGAGCGGCGGCCAGGGGTATCCCCAACTTCTACATTTTCGGCGAAGTCGCCACCGACACCATGGACCCGGCCCTGCAGGCCCGCCACACCCGCGTCGATCGCCTGCCCGCCGTACTCGACTTCGCCTTCCAGGTGGCCGTGCGTGAGACCGTGGCGGAACAGGCCGGGACCGACCAGTTGGCCAAGCTGTTCGAGAGCGACGCGCTCTATGAAGGCGGCGAGGCCACCGCCCGGCGGTTACCGACCTTCATTAGCAATCACGACGTAGGCCGCTTCGCCTGGTTCGTGCGCGCGGCCCGCCCGCAGGCCAACGACAGCGAAGTGCTCAAACGCGTCACCCTGGCCCATGCCATGCTGTTCACCTTGCGCGGCGTGCCCGTGGTCTATTACGGTGACGAGCAGGGTTTCGCAGGCGACGGCGGCGACCAGGACGCGCGCCAGGACATGTTCGCCAGTCAGGTCGAGGCCTATAACCGCCGCAGCCTCGTCGGGACCAGCGCCACCACCGCTCAGGCCAATTTCAATCCGGGCCACTCGCTCTTTCACGCCATCGCCGAGTTAGCTCGGATTCGCGCCGCCACCCCGGCCCTGCGCGACGGCCGCCAGATCGTACGCGCTTATGGCGGCAAGCCCGGTCTGTTTGCTGTGTCGCGGATCGCCCCCTCCACCGGCCAGGAAATCGTGGCCGCCTTCAACACCAGTACCGCGCCCCTTACCGCCCAGGTCGCGGTCGATCCGCGGTCGTCAAGTTTCTCAAGCCTGCACGGCCCCTGCTCCGCCGCGGCCAGCGCCCCGGGCAGCTACCGCGTGACCATCGCGCCGCTCGATTACGTGATCTGCGCCGCAGAAGTTCCCAGAGAGTCTAAATGAACGTGCCTTCTGTCCCGTCGCCTGCCAGCCTGACCGACCACGCCTGGTGGCGGGGGGTGGTGATCTATCAGATCTATCCGCGCAGTTTCGCCGACTCCAATGGCGATGGTGTCGGCGACCTGCGGGGAATCACGGCGCATCTGGACCACGTGGTCAGCCTGGGGGTCGACGCGGTGTGGCTGTCACCCTTCTTCGCCTCGCCGATGAAGGATTTCGGCTACGACGTTTCTGACTATCAGGCGGTGGATCCGATCTTCGGCGACCTGGCCGATTTCGACCGTCTGGTCGAGCGCGCCCATGGCCTGGGCCTAAAGGTGATCATCGACCAGGTCTATTCGCATAGCTCAGATCAGCATGCCTGGTTCCAGGAAAGCCGTTCAGGCCGCACCAATCCCCGGGCCGACTGGTATGTGTGGGCCGACGCCAAGGCCGACGGATCGCCGCCGTCCAACTGGCAATCGGTATTCGGCGGTCCGGCCTGGACCTGGGATGCGCGCCGGGGGCAGTATTATCTGCACAACTTCCTGCCCAGCCAGCCAGACCTGAACCTGCACAATATCGCGGTGCAGGACGCCCTGCTGGACACCGCCCGCTTCTGGCTCGACCGCGGCGTGGACGGCTTTCGGCTCGACGCCATCAACTTCGCCATGCATGACCCGGCCCTGACCGACAATCCGCCGGCGGCGGCGCCACCCGCCAAGCGCACCCGGCCGTTCGATTTCCAACAGCACCTGCACAACCAATCCCATCCGGACATCCTGGGCTTTCTCGAACGGGTGCGCGCCCTGGCCCAGGCGCGCGGCGCCTTCACCGTGGCCGAGGTCGGCGGCGAGCACGCCCAGCGCGAGATGCGCCAATTCACCGAGGGCGAGGCCCGGCTGCACAGCGCCTATGGCTTCGATTTCCTCTATGCCGATCGGCTGACCCCGATCCTGGTCAAGAAGGCCCTGGAATCCTGGCCCGACGTGCCCGGCGTCGGCTGGCCCAGCTGGGCCTTTTCCAATCATGACGCGCCCCGGGCGATCTCCCGATGGGCCCAGCCGCAGGATCGCGTGGCCTATGCCCGGCTGACCCTGCTCCTCCTGACCACCCTTCGCGGCAACGTCTTCGTCTATCAGGGCGAGGAACTAGGCCTGCCCCAGGCCGAAGTCGCGTTCGAGCATCTGCGCGACCCCGAAGCCATCTCCAACTGGCCCCTAACCCTGGGCCGCGACGGCGCCCGCACCCCCCTGCCCTGGCGCGCCGAAGCCGCCCATGCCGGCTTTTCCACGGGGACGCCGTGGCTGCCAGTGGGGGCTGAACACGCGGGCCTGGCGGTCGACCGCCAGGAGGCCGATCCGGACTCGGTGCTGGCCTTGACCCGGCGGTTGATCGCCCAGCGTAAGGCGAGCGAGGCGCTGCGGGCGGGGCCGGTGAGCGTGCTGGCGGCGACCGAGGCCGTGCTGGCGTTCGAGCGCGCGGCGGGCGATGAGCGCCTGCTGTGCATTTTCAATCTGAGCGCCGAGCCGCAGGTTTGGGGGCCGGAGACGCCAGAGCATTGGCGGGCGATCGAGAGTGTCAATGGCGCGACGGCTTGGAGCTTTCCGGCGTTTTCGGGCTTGGTTGCAGAGCGGATCTGATAACACGCCGCCGGCGGGAAAAGGTTTCCTAGCCCCCGCACGACTCCCGCACGATCAGGTCCGTCGGCACCCGCTCCGAGCGGATATCTTCCGATCCGCCGGAATTGAGCAGCTTCGACACCAGCACGCGCCCGGCCTTTTCGGTGTGTTGCGAAATGGTGGTCAGGGCGGGATTGGCGTAGCGGGCGAACTGCACGTCGTCATATCCCACCACCGACACATCGCCCGGCACCGATAGACCGGCGCGGGTCAGGGCGCGGATGGCGCCGAGCGCGATCATGTCGCTGGCGGCGACGACACCGTCGAAGCTGGTGCGGCGGGCCAGGAGGGCGTCCACCGAGGCCTCTGCCTCCTCGACCTCGAAATGGGCCGGAACCACCAGGGCGGGGTCGGGATCCAGCCCAGCGCGGTCCAGGGCCTGCGTGTAGCCCTGAAACCTTTGCATCGCCTCCGGCGCCTCGGTGTCACCCAAAAACACGATCCTTCGCCGGCCCAGACGCGCCAGGTGCGCGGTGGCGCGACGGCCGCCCATGACATTGTCGCTGCCGATGGAGCAATAGGTCTGGTCCGGCAGCTGGGCGCCCCAGACCACGAAGCGGCTCTCGCTCTTGACCAGCTGATTGAACTCCCTGTGCAGGGTGCTCTGGCCCAGGAAGATGATGCCGTCGGCGCGGTTGGTGATCATCAGGGCGCTGAGATCGTCCAGGCTGGTGGGCGCCACGTGACTGACCAAGAAATCGCAGCCGCGGTCGCGCGCCGCCTCGCCGATCTCGGCCACTAGCTCCAGGATGAAGGGATCGGTCAGCCGGCTGCTGCGGCCTTGCGGGCGGGGAATGACGATCGCGATGGTGGCCTCGGCCCCGATGGGACCGGCGGGCATATGCCGGCGAAAGGCGTAGCCATGCTCGCGCGCCAGCTTCCAGATCTGCTGCTTGGTGCGGGCGTTGACCGAGGCGCTGTCGTTCAGCGCCCGGGAGACGGTGGCGATGGACACCCCCGCCAGCTCGGCCAGATCCTCAAGGCGAACGCCGTCTCGGCTCATCGGGCGGGCGTGATTTGAAGCCTGGACATGGTGATGTTTGTAGCATCGCCAAAGCCGCGGTTTGCAAGTTTTTTCACTGACCGAAGCTAGGGCCCGTCGTCATTTGAGGGGTTCCCTCGGATAGCAAATCTCGATTCATGGGGCGTCAGCGATTTTGGAGCTGACGCCTTATGCCGCCACCGAGACGGTACGCTCTACGCGACGATCAATGGGAGCGGATTTGTGAACTGTTGCCC
>DASXNV010000069.1:0-33559 GCA_036494815.1 Caulobacteraceae bacterium | reverse complement strand
CCGACAAACAGCTCTCGCGACGGGCACAGATCCCCCACCAGGCACCGCGCGCACTTCGGCTTCCTGGCGACGCACACATACCGCCCGTGCAGGATCAGCCAGTGGTGGGCGCGGGTCTTGCCCGCGTCGGGCACGATCTGCATCAGGTCGCGCTCCACGTCGTCCGGCGTCTTGCCCTTCGACAGCTTCAGCCGGTGGGCGACGCGGAACACGTGGGTGTCGACCGCGATCGCCGGCTCGATGTCCAGCTCGTTCAGCACCACGCTGGCGGTCTTGCGGCCAACCCCGGGCAGGGCCTGCAGCGCCTCGCGCCGCAATGGGACCTCGCCGTTGTACTGCTCGATCAGGATCTTCGACAGGGCGATGACGTTCTTGGCCTTGGTGCGATAGAGGCCGATGGACGCGATATAGGGGGTCACTCCGGCCTCGCCCAGCTCCACCATGTCCGCCGGATTGTCGGCGACGGCGAACAGCTTTTCGGTGGCCTTGTTGACCATCTTGTCCGTGGCCTGGGCCGACAGGGCCACCGCCACCACCAGGGTGTAGGGGTTCTTGAACGACAGTTCGGTGCGCGGGTCGGGCGCCTCGGCGGCGAAGCGCGAAAACAGGGCCTCGATGCGGGCGGCCTGGGCGGGGGTGGGGCGGCGGCGCGTGGGCCCGGATTTTTTCTTGACGGCGGTCGGCATGGGGCGACCATGCCGCGCGTCGCCCGGTTCGCCAACCGGTCCTGGGCGAAGGCGGCCCTTAGGGTCTATGCTGCCGCATGGCCGCCACCCTCTATATGGACGCCCGCCTGGCCCCGACCCGGTCCCTGTCCAAGCGCGGTTTCGCCTGGCTGTTCGGCCTGCTGGTTATGGTGAATGTGGCCATGGCGGCGTTTCTCATCGCTTTGCACGCCTTTCCCGTGCCGTTTTTCCTCTGTCTCGACGTTCTGGGGATATGGCTGGCCTTTCGCGCCAGCTATCGCGGCGCCCGGGGCCAGGCCGAGCGGGTGCAGGTGTCCGCCGACGAGGTTCGGGTGACCCACGAGATCGGCCGCCATGCCCGCACCGTCTGGACCTCGCCCACCGCCTTCACCCGGGTGGCGGTCGAGGCGCCCGGCGAGCCCGAGACCCGCGTGCAGCTGCAACTGTCCGGCCGCAGCCTGACCCTCGCCCACGCCCTCAGCCCTGGTGAGAGGACCGATTTCGCCGAGGCGCTCGAGGCGGCGATCCGCGCGGCGCGGGCGGAGCGGTACTAGAGGATATATCGCGACAGGTCGGCGTCGTGGGACAACGCGCCCACCCGGTTGCGCACATAGGCGCCGTCGATGGTGACGCTGTCGGGGCCGCCGTCGCCGGCGGTGAAGCTGATCTCCTCCACCACCTTTTCCAGCACGGTCTGCAGGCGGCGGGCGCCGATATTCTCCACCGCGCTGTTCACCGCCACGGCCGCGTCGGCCAGGGCTTCGATGGCGTCGTCAGTGAAGGTCAGGGTCACGCCCTCGGTGGCCATCAGGGCCTGGTTCTGGCGGATCAGATTGGCCTCGGGCTCGGTGAGGATGCGGCGGAAATCGTCCCGCGACAGGGGCTTCAGCTCCACCCGGATCGGTAGGCGGCCCTGCAGCTCCGGCAGCAGGTCCGAGGGCTTGGCCACGTGGAAGGCGCCCGAGGCGATGAACAGCACGTGGTCGCTCTTCACCGGCCCGTATTTGGTGGAGACCGTTGTGCCTTCGATCAGGGGCAACAGGTCCCGCTGCACCCCTTCGCGGGACACATCGGCGCCGGCGCGGTCCGAGCGCGAGGCGACCTTGTCGATCTCGTCGATGAACACGATGCCGCTGGTCTCGGCCAGGTCCAGGGCTTCCTGGGTCAGGGCCTCCTGGTCCAGCAGCTTGTCGCTTTCCTCGGCGATCAGCGGGGCGTAGGCGCCGGACACGGTGGTCTTGTGGGTCTTGGTGCGGCCGCCGCCAAAGGCCTTCATCATGTCCGACAGGTTTAGCACCCCTACCGAGGCCCCCGGCTGGCCGGGCATTTCGAAGCCCTGCATCGACGAGCCGCTGTCGTTCAGGGTCAGCTCGACTTCCTTGTCGTCGATCTCGTTGGCGCGCAGCTTTTTGCGGAAGGTCTCGCGGGTGGCGGGCTGAGCCGCGGGACCGACCAGGGCGTCGAGGATGCGCTCCTCGGCGGCGGCTTCAGCCCGGGCGCGCACGGCGGCGCGGCGCTTGTCGCGGACCATGGCCATGGCGCTCTCCACCAGGTCGCGCATGATCTGGTCCACGTCGCGGCCCACATAGCCAACCTCGGTGAACTTGGTGGCCTCGACCTTGAGGAACGGCGCCTGGGCCAGCTTGGCCAGTCGCCGGGCGATCTCGGTCTTGCCGACCCCGGTGGGGCCGATCATCAGGATATTCTTGGGCGTGATCTCGTCGCGCAGATCCTCGGGCGTACGCCGGCGGCGCCAGCGGTTGCGCAGGGCCACGGCGACGGCGCGCTTGGCCTCGGCGTGGCCGACGATGAAGCGGTCGAGCTCGGAAACGATCTCGCGGGGGGAAAATTCGGTCATGAGGGTCTCTAGGCGTCCAGGGTTTCGACCGTGAGGGCGCCGTTGGTGTAGACGCAGATGTCGCCGGCTATGGCCATGGCGCGGCGGGCGATGTCCTCGGCCGCCAGGTCGAAATCGATCAAGGCGCGGGCGGCGGCCAGGGCGAACTGACCGCCCGAGCCTATGGCGGCCACGCCATATTCCGGCTCCAGCACGTCGCCGACGCCGGTGACGGTGTAGATGGACTCCTTGTCGGCCACGATCAGCATGGCCTCCAGCCGGCGCAGATAGCGATCGGTGCGCCAGTCCTTGGCCAGGTCCACGCAGGCCCGGGCCAGCTGGTCGGGATATTGCTCCAGCTTGGCCTCCAGTCGCTCGATCAGGGTGAAGGCGTCGGCGGTGGCGCCGGCGAAACCAGCCAGCACCTTGCCGCCGGCCAGGCGCCGCACCTTCTTGGCGTTGCCCTTGACGATGGTCGGTCCCATGGACACCTGGCCGTCGCCGGCGATCACCGTGGAGCCGTTCTTGCGCACGGCCAGGATGGTGGTGCCGTGCCAGTCAGGAAAGTTAGTCTGGGTCATGGCGCGCATGTGGCGCGGATGGGCGGCGGGATCAAGCGGGTCGGGCTTTGCAATGCGCAGGCCTGAGCTTAAGTCCTTGGCGACGATAGAATCCCAGGATGGCGAATGTGGCGAAATTCACCGACGAGGAAGTCGAGCGCTATGCCCGTCATCTGGTGCTGCGGGAGGTCGGCGGGGCAGGGCAGCAGGCGTTGAAGGCGGCCAGGGTGCTGATCGTGGGCGCCGGGGGGCTCGGCGCGCCGGCCGCGCTCTATCTGGCCGCAGCGGGAGTTGGAACCCTGGGCCTGGCCGACGCCGACACGGTCTCCCTGTCCAATCTACAGCGCCAGGTGCTCTACGCCGCCACTGATATCGGCCGGCTCAAGGTGGAGGCGGCCGCCGATCATCTCGCCGCCTTGAACGCCAATGTCGTGGTGCGAGCCCATCCGCTCATGCTGGACGCGGCCGCCGCCTGGGATCTGGTGCGCGACTATGATCTGGTCCTCGATGGCACAGACAATTTCGAAACCCGCTTCGCCGTCAGCGACGCCTGCGTGGCCGAGGGCAAGATCCTGGTCTCCGGCGCCATCGGCCGCTGGACCGGCCAGGTGGGGGTGTTCAAGGGCCAGCCCTGCTACCGCTGCCTGGTGTCCGAGGCGCCGCCGGACGCCGAAACCTGCGTCGCCGTGGGCGTGGTCGGCGCCCTGGCCGGGGTTATCGGCTCGATGATGGCGCTCGAGGCGATCAAGTTGATCACCGGCGCGGGCCAGGCCCTTACCGGACGGCTGCTGATCTATGACGGCCTGGCCGGCGAGACCCGCACCGTGCGGATTGGGGCCGATCCGCACTGCCCCCGCTGTGGGGCGGGGGCCTAGAGCATAGACGGGATCACCCGATCCGGCGGCTTATGCCCGTCGAGGAAGGTCTTGATATTGATCATCACCTTCTCCCCCATCTCGATGCGCCCCTCCACCGTGGCCGAGCTCATATGCGGCAATAGCACCACGTTGGGCAGCTTGAGCAGCTTGGGATTGATGGCCGGCTCGTGCTCGAACACGTCCAACCCGGCGCCGCCCAGGGCGCCCTCGGCCAGCATATTGGCCATGGAGGCTTCGTCGATCACTTCGCCGCGGGCGGTGTTGACGATGATGGCGTGGCGCTGGAGCAGGTGCAGGCGCCGGGCCGATAACAGGTGATAGGTGGCCGGCGTGTGCGGGCAGTGCAGGGTGACGATGTCCACCCGCGCCAGCATCTGATCCAGCGAATCCCACCAGGTGGCGCCCAGCTCCTCCTCGATGCGCGGCCCCACGGGCTTACGGTTATGGTAGTGCACCTCCATGCCGAACACCCGGGCGCGGCGGGCCACGGCCTGGCCGATGCGGCCCATGCCGATGATGCCCAGCTTGGCCCCGCGCAGGCGCTTGCCCATCATCCAGGTGGGCGCCCAGCCGGTAAAGGATCCGGCCTGGACCAGGTTGGCGCCCTCCACCACCCGCCGGGCCGAGGCCATGATCAGGGCGATGGTCATGTCGGCGGTGTCTTCGGTGAGCACGCCGGGGGTGTTGGTCACGGTGACGCCGCGGGCGTTGGCGGCGGTCACGTCGATATTGTCGACCCCGGCCCCGAAATTGGCGATCAGCTTCAGGTTCGGCCCGGCCGCGGCGATCACCGCGGCGTCGATGCGGTCGGTGATGGTCGGCACCAGCACATCCGCCTCGGCCACGGCCACCAAAAGCTCGGCGCGGGTGAAGGCGTGGTCATCCAGATTGAGCGCGGTGTCGAACAGCTCGCCCATCCGCCCCTCCACCGGGTCGGGCAGTTTGCGGGTGACGACGACTTTCGGCTTGCGGTCGGCCATGCGGGGGATTGAAAAGAAACCTGTCGTTGAGACGCTTGGGGCGAAGCGGGCGGTGGCGTGATTTGCCTGCGCCTTCTAACAAAGGGCGATCACACGGCCAAGGCAAGCGCCTTGCCGAAAGAGGGGACCAATCGATGGCGGCGGACTGCGCTGCGAGCTTGAGGGCGGCGCTTTCGATCCTGGCGCTGAGCCTGCTCTGCGCCTGTTCGCCCAAGGCTGGCGCGGGACCGGACGCCGACAGGGCCAGCCAGACGCCGGCGGGCCAGACCCCATCCGGCCTGCCGGTGCCGCGCTATGTGGTGCTCAAGTTCGATCCGGTCAACGCCCGTTCCGGCCCCAGCGATGATCACCGGCTCTTGTGGACCTATCACGTGCGCGGCCTGCCGGTGCAGGTGGTGGCCGAGACCAAGGACTGGCGGCGCATCTGTGACCCGGACGGCGGCCTGTCCTGGGTGCATAGGCGCACCACCGATGGGCGCCGCTCGGTGATGAACACCGGTGGTGGGGCCGTATCGATCCTCAAAAGCCCGCGCGACAACGCCCCGGTGGCCGCCTATCTGGCCCCTCGGGCCATGGCCGTGCTGGACCGCTGCCAGGGCGACTGGTGCAAGATCGCCATGGGCGGAACCGCCGGCTGGACCCGCGCCGGGTCGGTCTGGGGAACCTCGCCCACGCCGCAATGCCGTTGAGGGTCCTAAGCGGCCTGTGCTAACGCTCAACGCCTAAGCGCCGCGCGATCGTCGACGGCGCCTCAACCGGCGGGCCTGATCGCCCGCGTCAGAGACGAGTTCGCAATGACAGTGGGCGAAAGAACCAGCTTCGACCGGGAAGACCTGCTGGCCTGCGGCCGCGGCGAAATGTTCGGCCCGGGCAACGCCCAGTTGCCCGCGCCGCCGATGCTGATGTTCGACCGCATC
Organism: Caulobacteraceae bacterium; assembly: GCA_036494815.1. GTDB lineage: Bacteria > Pseudomonadota > Alphaproteobacteria > Caulobacterales > Caulobacteraceae > Poindextera. The sequence continues at coordinate 27,701 of DASXNV010000069.1, read as the reverse complement.
ACCGAAATCTCCCAGACCGGCGGCCTGCACGGCAAGGGCTTCGTCCATGCCGAGCTGGATATCACCCCCGAGCAATGGTTCTTCCTCTGCCACTTCCTCGGCGACCCCGTCATGCCCGGCTGCCTGGGCCTGGACGCCATGTGGCAGCTGGTGGGCTTCTTCCTGGGCTGGTCCGGCGCGCCGGGCCGAGGGCGCGCCCTGGGCGTGGGCGAGGTGAAGTTCACCGGCCAGGTCACGCCGAAGGTCAAGACCGTGAGCTATAAGATCGACCTCAAGCGGGTCATCCTGCGAAAATTGGTCATGGGAATCGGCGACGGTGTCATGGAAGCCGATGGAAACCCCATCTATGAGGCCAAGGGTCTGCGCGTCGGCCTATTCGACGCCAAGGACCTGGGTTGATCGAAAGCTTGAGGAGAGCGGGCATGCGCCGCGTGGTCGTTACCGGGATCGGAATCGTATCGTCGATCGGCGCTGACGCCGAAACGGTCACCGCCTCCTTGCGCGAGGCCCGTTCGGGCGTTGTGTCAGCGCCGGAATATGCCGAGCTGGGCTTTCGCTGCCAGGTCCACGCCACCGCCAAGGTGGAATGGGAAAGCCTGATCGACCGCCGGGCCGCCCGCTTCCTCGCCCCCGGCACCGCCTATGCCCACATCGCCATGGACCAGGCCATCGCCGATTCCGGCCTGACCGAGGCAGAGGTCTCCAACGAGCGCACCGGCCTGATCGTCGGCTCGGGCGGCCCGTCCACCCGCGCCATCGTCCAGGCGGCGGAGACCGTGCGCGAAAAAGGCCCCAAGCGCATCGGCCCCTTCGCCGTGCCCAAGGCCATGAGCTCCGGTCCGTCGGCGGTGCTGTCGACCTGGTTCAAGATGAAGGGGATCAACTATTCGATCTCCTCCGCCTGCGCGACTTCGACCCACTGCATCGGCGCCGCGGCCGAACAGATCCAGTTCGGCAAGCAGGACATCGTCTTCGCCGGCGGCTGCGAGGAGCTGGACTGGACCTTGTCGGACATGTTCGACGCCATGGGCGCCATGTCCAGCGGCTACAACAACCGGCCGCAGGTGGCGTCGCGCGCCTATGACAAGGACCGCGACGGCTTCGTCATCGCCGGCGGCGCCGGCATCGTGGTGCTGGAAGAGCTGGAACACGCCAAGGCCCGCGGGGCCAAGATCTATGCCGAGATCACCGGCTATGGCGCCAACGCCGACGGCCACGACATGGTCGCCCCGTCCGGGGAGGGTGCGGTGCGCTGCATGAACATCGCCATGGCCGGGCTGAACGCCCCGATCGATTATCTCAACACCCACGGCACCTCGACCCCGGTGGGCGATTCCAAGGAGATGGACGCGGTGCGGGCGGTTTTCGGCGACAAGCCGCCGCTGATTTCCTCCACCAAGTCCCTCACCGGCCACAGCCTGGGCGCCGCCGGCGCGCAGGAGGCGATCTATTGCCTGCTGATGATGCAGCACGGCTTCGCCTGCGAAAGCGCCCACATCGACAACCTGGACCCGGAATTCGACGGTTTGCCGATCCTGCGCGAGCGCAAGGACGTGCAGCTCAATACGGTGATGTCGAACAGTTTCGGGTTCGGCGGCACCAATGGGTGCCTGGTGATGAGCCGGTTCGAGGGGTGACGGGGCGTTGCTTTCGCTCGATGATCCTCGCTGGCCTGAGCTAAATCACGCCTAAAGTTACGCTTTTGATATTCCGCAGCGGCGTCGACAACTGGTTCTTTCGCCCGATCCTGGCGGGCCGAACGGGGAGCCCTGTTGAGCCTCGACAAGGATTGAATCGACAAGATCAACGACCCCGAGCAGTCGGATTGATCGCACGTTAGTTCGAACAGCATTCCTTGAATGCTGTTCCTCCTCCAAAGGGCGCTATCACCGCTGAAGAAATTTCGGAGCGCCTTCTTGCCCCACGCCGCCACCGTACTGACCTTCGACACCCCAACCCGAGGCCTGCTCGAAGTCACCCGCCCCATCATCGCCTGGACCCAGACCCGGGCCGCGACCACCGGCCTGTTGACCGTCTATTGCCGCCACACCTCCTGTTCGCTGCTGATCCAGGAGAATGCGGCGGGGGAGGTGCGCACTGATCTGGAGGCGTTTTTCGAGCAGGTCGCGCCCGAGGATCCGGATCGCTACGCCCACGACGACGAAGGCCTGGACGACATGCCGGCTCATATCCGCGCCGCCCTGACCGCGGTTCAGGTCAGCATTCCGGTGATTGGCGGGCGGCTGGTGCTGGGGACCTGGCAGGGGATTTATCTGTTCGAGCACCGGCGGCGGCCGCATCGGCGGGAATTGGCGCTGCATCTGGGATTCGAGTGAGGGGCGCGGGGTTGTGCCGACAACCCTGTGCAACCGGCTGCAAGAGCGACGCCGATCCCCAGGATGATTTGCTAAAACAGCTCCGCCTGGCTGCTGGAGGCGTCATAGGCCGTTTCCGGCAGGTGGCAAGTGAAGGTGGCGCCTGAGCCCGGTTCGCTCTCCAGGGCCACCCAGCCGCCATGCAATTCGATCAGGGCCTTGACCAGGGCCAGGCCCAGGCCCGGTCCGCCGCGTTCGCGGCCGACGAAACGGTCGAAAATGTGGGCCTGGACGTGGAAGGGAATGCCGCGACCGGTGTCAGAAACCTGGATCTGCACCTCGCTATTGGCCCGGCGGGCGCTGAGCGTGACCTTGCCGCCGGAGGGGGTCTGGCCGATGGCGTTCTCGATCAGGTGGTCCAGGATCTGGCCCAGGCGGCGGCTGTCGGCGCGGATCAGGCCGATCTCTTCGCTGCAGATCACATTGAGGGCCACACCGACCTCGATCGCCTGGCGGGTCCAGCGGGTCTCGGCCTCGGCCAAGAGCTCGGCCACCCGCACGTCGCCCAACTCCAGGGCCATTTCGTCGGCGTCGATCTGGGCGATGTCCAGCACATCGTCGATGGAGCGGGCCAGCTGGTTGGCGGCGGACCGCACCGCGCCCACATGGCCGCGCGCCCGCTCGGGCAGGGCGTCGCCGGCCCGGTCCAGCAGCTCGGAATAGCCGAGAATGGTGGTGAGCGGCGTGCGCAGTTCGTAGGAGACATTGCCGACGAAATCGCGCTTCAGCCGCTCGGCTTCGGCCAGGGCCACCGAACGGTCGGCCACCGCTCGCTCCAGCCGGCGGGTGTCGGTGATGTCAGCGAAGGCGATCAGGGTGGCCCCGTCAGGCAGGGGGCGCGACTGATAGGCGACGATGCGGTCGTCCGAGGTCTTGGCCTCGCCGCTGATGGCGAAACGAGCGCGGGGATCGGGATCGGTGACCCGGCCCTTGAGCTCGCGCCAGAACTGCGGGTCGTGCAGGCGCGGGGTGGACAGCTCCACCACCCCATCGAAATCGGCGGCGGCCTCGATCGCGGCGGAGGTGACGTTCCAGAACTTGGCGAAGGCCTCGTTGTGCAGGCGCAGGCGCCCGTCCGAGCCGAACACCGCCACCGCGTCGCTGAGCTTGTCCAGGGTGGCCTGCTGCACCTGGATCAGGCCGTTGTACTGGGCTTTGAGGCGCAGTTCGCCGGTGATGTCCGAAAACAGCAGCAGCAGGCCGCCCAAGGGGTGGGGCTGGCGCACCACGCGCAGGGTGCGCCCGTCCGGCAAGGTCCACAGGTCGTCCGGCGCGGGACCCAGGGTTTCGTACCAGCTCAGCTCGCCGGTCTTCCAGCGGCTGTAGTCGGCGGTTTCCGGCAGGCGGCGGCGCTGGCGCAGGCGGTCGAGCACCTCGGCGTGGCTGGGCCCTTCCGCCAGCCAGGCGGGCTCCAGGCCCCACAGCTGAGCGAAGGCGGTGTTGTGGTACAGAAGGCGCTTGGCGGCGCTGAAAATGGCCACCCCGTCGCCCAGGTGGTTGAGGGTTTCGTCATGAGCCTCCACGTGGCGCTTAAGCGCCTCGCGGGTGTCCTCGGCCTCGGTGACGTCCTGGGCCCAGACGCCGATGTCACCGCCCTCCAGGGGCTGGGCGGTGATGCGGAAGGCGTGGCGCTGGCCCTTGACCGGCGCCCAGCGCAGAATCTGGCGCGGCTCGCCGGCGGCGGCGGCCTCGGCCACCAGGCCCGTTGCGGCTCGGTCGAACACTAGTTTGCGGGCGATAGCGTCCTCGATCGACGCCGCGTCAGTGGCCTGCAGCCAGGCGCGGTTGGCCCAGATCAGGGCGCCATTGGCTGAACAGACCCATGCCGGGTCCGGCAGGGTGTCGAGCAAGACAGCGAAGCGGGCGGCGGGCGGGAGCTCGCCCTCGGCGGCGATGATCGGCTGCAGCTTCAGCCAGGCGCAGGCCCCGGCCGAGCGGCCGTCCACCGACACCAGGCCCCGGGGGCCGCGCACCTGGAAGGCGCAGGCCTCGCCGGTCTCGATCAGGCTGGTCAGGCGGCGGCGATAGCCGGGGTCGGCCGCCATCAGGGTTTCGATCACCTCGGTAGGCTGGATCAGGCCGCCAGTGGGCTGCAGGTCCAAGACCTCGGCGCAGAGGTTCAGGCTGTCGCCGCCCCAGGCCAGCCGCACCGCGCCGCCCTCAACGGTGATCATGGCGCTGTCGAAGGCCTCGGCCGAAGCCTGGGTGGCGTCGGCCAGGCCCTCCAGCCGGTCCAGTCGCGTGCGGTAGCCGGCGATCTGCCGGTCGGTGTCGCGGCGCATGGTCAGGGCCCACAGCGTCGCGGCTATGGCCAGGCACACCGCGCCGGTGGCCGCCGCCAGGACCAGGTCGTCCGGCGTCGCCATCAAGTTTGGCCGCTCAGGGGCTTGCAAAGCCGCAGAATCATAAGCGTGAGCATAGACTCTTGTGCACGCAAATGGGGAGACGCCTTGTTGGGCGCCGTTTCCTTCATCCTGGCGCCCCAGGTTCCGGTTCGACTCCGACCGCAACAACCGCCAAAATGGGGCCGATGACCGCCGTCCTTTATCCCGTGGCCCGCAACGCCGAGGCCGCCCTGTCGCGCCCTTTGGGCCGGGCCGCGCGCGCCGGCGAGGCGCAGGCGCTAGCCCATACCGGCGTACGCTTCGCCCAGGAAATGGTCGGGCCGGGCTTTGACAGCCGCGAGGCGGCGCTGGCGGCCTTCGCGGGCCGCATCGATGACGGACGCGGCGGCGGGTTGGCGGCCGAGGACCATTACTGCCTCCTGCGCGAGGTGCTCGCCGAGCCGCCGACGCCTGGCGGCAAGGGCTCGCTGCCCCTGCGCCCCACCTATCGCGACGGGCGGCGCTGGCCGACGCCGCGGGCCGTGCCCAGGACTGTCTGGCGCCTGTCGATCAGCTATTGGCGGGTGCTCGCCGGGGACGAAGCCAAGGCGGAGCCAACGCCGTCCGAGCCTTCCGCCGATCTTCGCGCTCGGCTGGAGCGGCCGATGATGTCGTTCAAGCCGCAGCAGCCGCTGGATATCGGCCTGTTCGAATTCCGGCCGCCCGAGGCGCCGCATATCGTCATGCCCGATGAATAGGGGCGGTAGCGCCTTCGCCGGCGTCCTGGCCCCCTCGCTGGACGATTTCGCGATCCTGGCGCAAGCCGCTTTCGCCAGCCTGCCCGGGGAGTTCCGCCGCCTGGCCGGGCCGGTGCTGTTTCGCATCGAGGACTTCGCCGAGGCGGAGGTGTTGGAGGCGCTGGAGATCGAGGACGCCTTCGAACTGACTGGCCTCTACCAGGGCGTCGACCTGGCCCGCCGCTCGGTGCTCGACCCCGCTCCAGAGACGGCTATGGTGTTTCTCTATCGCCGCCCGATCCTCGACGAATGGGCCGAGCGGGGCGATGTGCCCCTGGGCGAACTGATCACCCACGTCCTGGTTCACGAAATCGGCCACCACTTCGGCCTGTCCGACGCGGATATCGACGCGATCGAGGCGGATTAGGTCCAGGCGGGCCGGGGCTAGGCCGCCGCACGGAAGCTCGGGCTGCGGGAAAAGGCGCCGGTCCAGCCGTCGACCGGCTGCAGGGACTCGGTCAGGCCGGCGGCCGTCTCGTCATGACCCAGGACCAGCCAGCCATCGGGCGCCAGGGCGCGGGCCATCTGTTCCAGCCCCCGCGTGCGCAGGGCCGGATCGAAGGTCGAGATGACATTGCGACAGAAGATCACGTCGAACTGGCCCAGCGGGCCGAGGTCGGCCAGCAGGTTGATGCGCCGCCAGCGGATCATCTCGCGCAGGCGGGCCGATACCCGCCACAGTTCGTCGACCTTTTCGAAATGACGCACCAGCTGGCGGATCGGCAGGCCGCGTTGGACCTCGAACTGAGTGTAGAGGCCGCTCTGGGCCTTTTCCAGCCGCCGCTCGGACAAGTCCGAGGCGAACAGGTCGACCCGCAGGCCGGGCGCCAGGACCATGGCCTCCTCGATGGCCATGGCCATGGAATAAGGTTCCTGGCCGGTGGCGCAGGCCGCGCTCCACACCCGCAAGGGTCGATCGCGCTGGGCCGACAGGGCCGGCAGCATCTGGTCGCGAAAATGGGCGAAGGGTTCGCGGTCGCGGAAAAAGCTGGTCTCGCCCACCGTCAGGGCTTCGGTCACCGCCCACATCAGGGCGTCGTCCCGCCGCTCGCGCAGAGCCTGGACCAGGGCGGCCAGATCCTCGAACCCGTCACGGCGGGCCATGGGGGTCAGGCGGCTCTCGATCGCATAAGTCTTGGTCGGGTCGATGGCCACGCCGGAACGGGCGTGGACCACCTTGCGGACCACCTCGATGTCTTCGGGGCTCATCGCCATGCTCCGGGCGACGCGCCCGGCGACACCCCAGCCAGCACGCCGGCCTCGATGAGCTTGGCCTGCAGGATATCGCCGTCGAACGGCTTCATGACATACTCGTCGGCGCCGCTCTCCAGCGCCAGGGCGATATGTTCCAAGTCGTTCTCGACCGTACAGAAGATCACCACGGGCTCGTCGCCATCCCGTGTCTTGCGCAGCTCGCGCAGAAACTCCAGGCCGTCCATCAACGGCATGTTCCAGTCCAGCAGAATGGCCTCGGGCATGGCGGTGCGGCACCACTCCAAAGCTTCCAGGCCATCGGCCGCTTCGGCCACTTCCAGGCCGAGATCCTCCAGAATGCGGCGGGCGACCTTGCGGATCACCCGGCTATCGTCGACGACCAAACAGGTCTTTACGGAAACTGCGCTTCTTGGCATTCCCGAGTTTTACGCCCTGCCTGGTTAAGGGACGGTTTGGCGAACGCTGTTTTGCTGTGAATTAGCGGGGGAAACGCGCGCGCAGAATCACCAGGGCCTCCTGGTTTTCGATCTCAAGGGCGCCCCCCGCCTCGTCGATCAGCTTGCGCAGATAATAGGCCTGAACCCAGTGCCCGGTGCGGCCTTCGCTGAGCCTTTGGCCCGCCAGGCCTTCCAGCACTTCCTGGCGCAGTCGCGCACGGCCGGCGGCCTGCACCACCACCACCATTTCGCCCACGGCCTCCTCGACTTCGGCGCGCACCATGCCGCCGGTGGGCAAGGCGCCGGCGCCGACCAGCACCAGGTTCAGCAGCGACCGGCCAGGGGCCTTGTCCAGGCCCGGCTGGGCCACCGCCCAGTCCAGATTGGGGCGCATGTCGGCGAACAGGCCCTCGGCCAGGGCGTGCAGCTCGCGGGTGTCGAAGACCTCGGAGCCCTGCGCGCCGCCAAAGGCGATGCGATTATATTTGATCAGGGCCACCAACTTGTTGGCGCTGGACGCGATCATGCCCATGGCCTCCTCGCGCATGTCCTGCGCCGAGGGGTCCTCCAGCAGGTCCAGGCCGGAGACGATGGCGCCCGCCGGGCTGATGAAGTCGTGGCACAGGCGCGCGGCCAGGAAGGCGGCTAGTTCGTTGGCGGTGATCTCCGCCGGGGGCGGGGCGGCCTCCGGCGGCGGGGCGGCGGCGGGCGAGGTGGGATCGGTCATGGCGGTGCTCATTGGGCGTAAAGCGTGTCCTGATTTGCCGCTTTCGCAAACGGGGAGGCCATGCCAGAGAGACCGCATGAGCCACGATGATGGAATAGGCGCGCGTCTCGCGGCCATAGTCGAAGCCGCAAGCGGCGTGATCCTGCCCCTATGGCGCAGCGAAGTCACTGTTCACGTCAAGGCCGACGACAGTCCGGTCACCGAGGCCGATCGCCGGGGGGAGGCTCTGATCCTGGAGCAGCTGGCCCAGGCCTTTCCCGACATACCGGTGATCGCCGAAGAAGCTTGCGCCGCTGACGGCGTGCCGCTCGCCATCGGCAACCGCTTCTTCCTGGTGGATCCCCTGGACGGCACCAAGGCCTTCGTGCGTGGCGACGCCCATTTCACCGTCAATATCGGCCTGATCGAGAACGGTCGGCCGATCGCCGGCGCCGTCGCCGCCCCCGCCACCGGCCAGGTCTGGTTCACGACCCCCCATGGCGCGGTCAAGCGCCAGATCGGCGAGACCGAGGGCCTCCCGGTCCATGTGCGCCTTCGCGGCGAGCGCGTGTTGGCCCTGTCCAGCCATACGCTCAAGCCGGAATATGCTGACGCGCTGCAGGCCCGCTACGGCTTCACCGACCGTCAGGGCATGGATTCCTCGATCAAGCTCTGCGTCATCGCCGAGGGCGGCGCCGACCTCTATCCGCGTCACGGCACGACCATGGAATGGGACATCGCCGCCGGCCACGCGGTGCTGCAGGCCGCCGGCGGGGACCTGACCACGCCGGAGGGCGAACCGTTCGTTTACGGAAAGGTCGCCGAAGGGTTCAAGAACGGCTGGTTCGTCGCTCGCGGCGGCTGATCGCCCCGCTTTCCCCCTTACAGGCCCGATGTTAGAGCAGGTCAAACGGGGGAGTTCAGGCATGGCCGAAATTACGGCTGAACAGATGGCCTTGGCCGAGGCGCCCACATCCATGGGCGTGGTCGTGGCGGCGTCTTCGGCCGGCACCGCTTTCGAGTGGTACGACTTCTTCATCTTCGGCAGCCTGACCCAGATCATCTCCAAGACCTTCTTCGCCGGGCTCAACGAGACGGCGGGCTATATCGCCGCCCTGGCCCTGTTCGGGGTCGGCTTCGCCTTTCGTCCCATCGGCGCCCTGGTGTTCGGCCGCATAGGCGACCAGCTGGGCCGCAAGGGCGCCTTCCTGGTCACCGTGACCCTGATGGGAGGCGCGACCTTCGCCATCGGCCTTCTGCCCACCTACGCCCAGGTGGGGATCGCCTCGCCGATCATCCTGATCCTGATGCGGGTGGTGCAGGGCTTCGCCCTGGGCGGTGAATATGGCGGGGCGGTGATCTATGTGGCCGAGCATTCGCCCGCGCACCGCCGCGGCTGGAACACCAGCTGGGTGCAGACCTCGGCCGCCTTCGGCCTGTTCGGCGCCCTGGGGGTGATCTGGCTCAGCCGGCGGGTCCTGGGCGAGGCCGCCTTCGCCGCCTGGGGTTGGCGCATACCCTTCCTGGTCTCCATGGGCCTTCTGGCCATCTCGGTGTGGATGCGGCTGAAGCTGCACGAAAGCCCGGCCTTCAGCCGGATCAAGGCCGCGGGCCAGGCCAGCGATGCGCCCTATGCCGAGGCGTTCGGGCGGTGGTCCAACCTGAAACTGGTGCTGCTGGCCTTCTTCGCCATGATGTCGGCCCAGGGCGCGGTCTGGTACACCAGCTTCTTCTACGTCCAGGTTTTCATGGAGAAGTTTCTCAAGATCGACCCGGCGACCATCAATCTGGTGGTGATGGTCCTGGTGGTGGCCAGCGCGCCGCTCTACGTGTTCTTTGGCTGGCTGTCGGACAAGGTCGGCCGCAAATGGGTGATGCTGGCGGGCATGACCCTGGCCCTGGTCTCGTTCTTTCCCGGCTTCAGGGCGCTGGAGCAGGCCGCCAATCCGGCCCTGGCCGCCGCCTCGGCCGCCACGCCGGTGGTGGTGATCGCCGATCCGGCCGACTGCGCCCTGCAGTTCGATCCGGTGGGCAAGGCCGCTTTCGTCTCTTCCTGCGACATCGCCAAGGGCTTCCTGGCCAATGCCGGGGTCTCCTACAGCAACCAGGCCGCGCCGGCGGGTTCCACGGCGTTGGTGCGCATCGGCGGAGCGAGCATCGCCTCGGCCAGCGCCAAGGGCCTGCCCAAGGCGGGGGTCAAGGTTGTGCGCACGGCGGTGGAGACGCGGTTCAGAGCCGCGCTGAAAGCCGCGGGCTACCCGGCCAGGGCCGATCCGTCGCGGATGAACCTGGCCGCCATGCTGGCGATCCTGATGGTGTTCGTGGTGGCTGCTACGGCCCTGTTCGGACCCCTGGCCGCCTGCCTGATCGAGCTTTTCCCTACCCGCATCCGCTACACGGCCATGTCCTTGCCCTACAATATTGGCACCGGCTGGATCGGCGGCTTTCTGCCCTTCACCGCCTTCGCCATCGTGGCGGCGCGTGGGGATATCTATTCCGGGCTCTGGTATCCAGTGGTGTTCACCGCCCTCAGCGTGGTGGTCGCCCTGGTTTTCCTGCCGGAAACCCGGGGGCGGCCCCTGGATGCGTGAGGCGACGGTTGCCCCTATCCTGGTCCCGCGCTAACCCGGACCCATGACCCACTATGTCCTGCCCGCGCCCGTCCAGCCGGCCCTGCCGGTGGAAGGCTCCTCGTCGCTGTTTCCGGTTCGCCGCGTGCTCTGCGTCGGCCGCAACTACGCCGCTCACCGCCGCGAAATGGGCGGCGACGAGCGCGACCCGCCGTTCTTCTTCATGAAACCGGCCGACACCCTGGTCCCGCCGAGCCTGCCGGTCGCCTATCCCAGCCAGACCCGCGATCTGCACCACGAGATCGAGCTGGTGGTGGCTTTGGGCGCGGATGGCGCCGATGTCTCGGTCGAAGAGGCGCTGGCGATGGTTTGGGGCTATGCGGTTGGCGTGGATCTGACCCGCCGCGACCTGCAGAACGCCGCCAAGGCCAAGGGCCAGCCCTGGGAATCAGGCAAGGCCTTCGACGCCTCGGCCCCCATCGGCCTGATCCGGCCAGTGGACCGCTCCGGCCACCCAAGCGGCGGCATATCCCTCTCGGTCAATGGCGCGGTCAGGCAACAGGCCAGCCTGACCGACATGATCTGGACCGTGGCCGAGATCATCGCCCAGGCTTCGCGCCTGTGGCGGCTGGAAGCCGGCGACCTGATCTTCACCGGCACGCCGGAAGGGGTCGGGCCTCTGGTGGTCGGCGACCAGGTCGAGGGCGTGATCGAGGGTGTGGGCGGGGTCCGATTCCGGGTGACTTGAGGCTCACACCGCCTTCAACGCCTCGGCCAGCAACCGGCCTTCCCCGCGCCGGCTCGAACCCGCACGCCAGCAGACCACGATTTCGCGGCTGGGCTTGAGGGCGTCCAGGGGGCGGACGGTGACCGGCACGTGGTCTATCAGGCCGGCGTTCACCGCCATGGCCGGCAGCAGCGAAACACCGAGGCCCGATCCGACCATCTGCACCAGGGTGGGCAGGGAGGTGGCGGCGAAGGCGCCGTCAATCCCAGCTTTGGGCGGCTCCAGTCCGCAAGCGCCCAGGGCGTGTTCGCGCAGGCAGTGGCCATCCTCCAGCAGGATCAGCTCATCCCCCTCCAGCCGGTCGGGCGAGATCGAGCGGAACTGGCTCAAGGGGTGGTTGGCGGGGATGGCGGCCAGCAGGGCGTCGTCGGCCACCCGCTCGGTCTCCAGGCCGTTGACATCGTAGGGCAGGGCGATCAGGGCGGCGTCCAGAGCTCCGGCCTTGAGCGAGGCGATCAGTTTCTGGGTCAGATCCTCGCGCAGGAACAGGCGCAGCTTGGGAAAACGATCACGCAGCACCGGCAGGGCGCGGGGCAGCAGGAACGGCGCGATGGTCGGGATCACCCCAAGCCGGAAGCGGCCGGACAAGGGCTGACCGGCGCTGTTGGCGGCCTGCACCAGGTCTTCGGTCTGGGCCAGGATCTGCTCGGCCCGTCGCACGGCCTCTTCACCCACCGAGGTCAGGATGACGCCCGAGCGAGCGCGGTCCACCACTGGGGCCCCCAGCACCTTTTCCAGTTCACGCACCCCCGCCGACAGAGTCGGCTGGGTCACGTGGGCGGCCTCGGCCGCGCGGCTGAACGAGCGGTGATCGGCCAGCAGCTTCAGATATTGCAATTGGCGAAGGGTCGGGAGCATGGGTCTACATATAGAGCAGGCCTATTCAAAACAAACATATTATCGATTGGATTTCTAGGCCTCCGACCCCTATCTCCCCTTTCGCGGTGGCTCGCCACCCTCGATTCCCCCCAAACACTTTTCTCAGTTGGAGACCTCCATCATGCTCGGCGTCGGCGAAAAACTGCTTGATTTCAAGATCGTGGGCGTGAAGCCCAAGTTCATGCGCCACGAAGAAAATGGCGTCAGCGCCTTTGAAGACGTGACGCAAGACAGCTTTCCCGGCCAATGGAAGGTGATCTTCTTCTATCCCAAGGACTTCACCTTCGTCTGCCCCACCGAGATCGCCGAATTCGCCCGCCTGAACCCGCAGTTCGCCGAGCGCGATGCGGTGGTGCTGGGCGGCTCCACCGATAACGAACATTCCAAGCTTGGCTGGCGCCGGGAGCATCCGGATCTGAACCACCTGGCGATCTGGAACTTCGCCGACAACTCCGGCAAGTTCGCCCGCGCCCTGGGCATACTCGACGAGAACGAGGGTGTGGCCCAGCGCGCCACCTTCGTGGTCGACCCGCACAATGTGGTCCAGCACGTCTATGTCACCAGCCTCAGCGTCGGCCGCAACCCCGCCGACACCCTGCGGGTCCTCGACGCCCTGCAGACGGACGAGCTTTGTCCCTGCAACCGGTCGGTCGGTGGCGAGACGCTGAAGGCGGCTTGAGAAAACAGTTCCCCATATTCTCAAGATAATGGGGATGGAATTGGCCGACATCGTCGGTTATGGAGCAAATTGTCGGCTTGATATTGGTCGTTTCAAGCTGTTCCTGCTTCTACACGACCACCCTTCCCCCCATGTGGGGGAAGGGCTTTTATGACCAACCCATCAGAACACGCCCCGTTCGGAGATTCCGCCATGTCCCTCGACGCCCTTCGCGAGTCCCTGCCGGCCTACGCCAAGGACCTCAGCCTGAACCTCTCCAGCCTGGCTGGCGAGGCCGTGCTGACCGATCAGCAGAAGTGGGGAAGCTTCGTCGCCTCCGCCTATGCGGTGGGCGTGCCCGCGGTAGTCAAGGCCATCAACGCGGCGGCGGCCGAAGCCGGGCTGTCCGAGGAGGCCAAGACCGGGGCCAAGGCCGCGGCGGCGATCATGGGCATGAACAATGTCTATTACCGCTCGCTGCACCTGATGCAGAACGCCGAATATCGCACCCTGCCGGCACGGCTGCGCATGAGCATCATCGCCAATCCGGGCGTGGAAAAGATCGATTTCGAGCTGTGGTCCCTGGCGGTGTCGGCGATCAACGGCTGCGGCATGTGCCTGGACGCCCACGAGATCGAACTCAAGAAGCACAGTGTTCCTAACACCGCCATCCAGGCCGCAATGCGCATCGCCTCGGTGGTCAACGCTGTCTCGCGCGTGGTCGCCGGGGAAGCCGCAGCGGCTTAAGGCGAAAAAGCCCTTCCCCAGCACGGGGAAGGGCTTTTGGACCTCAATAGAACTTCAACGACGCCCCGGCGAACACCGCCCGCGGCGGGCCGTCCGATCAATATTTGTATTTCAACGAGACCAGGAAGGTCTGCGGATTGCCGTAGAAGGCGGTGACCGTGTTGCCGTAGATCGAGGATGGCCAGGCTCCCGGGAAATAGTATCCGCCTGTGCGGTAGCGCACGTCGCCGACGTTGAGCCCGTGCAGGCCGACCTCCCAGTGCTTTGAATTGGATGTCCAGACGGCGTTCAGGTCCACGAGCGTGTAGGCCGGCTGGTCGATCTGTGGGATCGCGAAGCTGTACTGGTAGGTCTTGCTGCGATAGCTGGCGCTGGCGCTGGCGATAAAGTGGCCGTCAAGGATCGCTTGGGGGGCGGTGTAGGCCAGCTGGAAATAGCCGTTCCACTTCGGCGCGTTCTGAAACACGTCGATCAGGCTCGCTTCCAGCTGCGGCGTATGAACAAAATTGGCGTCGGTCAGGCCAAGCGAGAAGTTGGCGCTGAACGGACCGCCCGGCGCGGCGTGGCCCTCCAGCTCGAAGCCGTCGATTTGCGACTTTCCGGCGTTGTCGACCACTGATGCGATGCCAATGGCTGGCGGCGTCGCCGCGACCTGCACCGTGACCTGCATGTTGGTGTAGTCTGCGTAGTAGATCGCCGTGCTCAGGTCGAGCCGGCGGTCGAAGAACGACCCCTTGAGGCCCGCCTCATAGGAGGTGACATATTCCGGGCCGTAGCCATTGACGGTCTGCGGCGACAGATAGGCGTCGCCGCGCATGTCAAATCCACCCGCCTTAAAGCCCTCGCTATAGGAGGCGTAGCTGGTGATGTCGGGGGTCAGTTTGAAGCTGACGCTGACGCGCGGCGTGGCGTCGCTAAAGGTGTGGCTATTGGTGTAGTCCGTGCGCGGATTTGGGCCAATGCCAGGCGCGCCGGGCGGCAGCGCCACCCCATTGCCGCCGAATTCCGGACTCCCCAGTCCCAGCTCGAAGTAGCGATAGACGAAGCCGTCCCGCTTGTCCTGGGTCCAGCGCACGCCCGCCGAAATCTGGAGCCGGTCGGTCAAATCGTAGCTGAAATCGCCGAAACCGGCGATAGATTTGGTCGTAACATTCCCGTGGAAGTTCAGTGTTAGGCCCAGATTGCCCAGAATGGCGTCCGCATCGCCCCCCGACAACGCGTCGAAATAGTAGACGCCGAGCACGCCCTTCAGGCGCTTGCCGGTATAGAGCGCCTGGAGTTCCTGCGAGAACTGGCTGTCATTGTAGCGGCCCGGCACCTGGAATTCAGGTCCTGGCACGTCCGCGAAGTCAATATTGGTGCGGGTAGAGCCGTGGCGAGAGGCAGTGATCGACTTGAGGGTCAGCGTGTCGTTCGCCTCGTACTGCGCGAGGAAACTGACGCCGCTGTTGGTCACCTTGTTCTTGGGCGACATGCCCGAATAGTCGTCATAGGGATTGGACGTTACCGGTAGGGCCGCGGCGCCCTGCGCCGGCCCGTTGTCGCCGGCCACCTCGCGATGGCCCTGGCGCGCATTGGAGTTGTCTTCGAAAAGGTCGCCGGCTGCGCGGAAGAACAGCTTGTCGGTCGGCCGGAACTCGACCGTCATGCGCTCGGCGTTGACGTCCTTGTTGTAGTTGGCCGACCCGGTGAGAAGGTTCTTGCCGTAGCCGTCGTGCTGCGAAATCTCGGCGCCGACGCCGACTCGGATCATGTCCCCGACCGGCGTCGATCCGGTGAAGAAGCCGTCGCGCTCGTTATAGCTGCCGTATTGGCCCTTGACGTCGAAAGTCGCCTCCGACGGCAGGTCGGCGGTGACGTACTTGACCGCGCCGCCGATGGTGTTGCGGCCATAGAGCGAGCCCTGCGGACCGCGCAGAACCTCGATATGGTCGACATTGTAGATGTCGAGCACCGTGCCCTGTGGGCGGGCGATATAGACGTCATCGATATAGAGGCCGACCCCAGGCTCGAAACCCCATAGCGGGTCCTGCTGGCCGATGCCGCGAATATAGGCCGTGGTCGTCGAGTTGGAGCCCCGCGCCACCTGCATGGTCATGTTCGGCGTGCTCTGCTGCAGGGCGGTGATGTCCTGAACGCCGGCCACGTCGAGTTTTTTCGCGCTGAACACAGTCACCGCGATCGGCACGTCCTTCAGGTTCTCCGCGCGCCGGCGAGCGGTGACCACGACGTCGCCGAGCGTGGTGACGGAAGCGTCAGCAGCGGTCGCGGGCGGCGCCGCGGCGGCGGTCTGGGCCTGGGCCAGCAGCCCCCAAACCGCGCTGACCAGCAGCGCGCCCTTGAATGTGGATGTCATTAGACCCCTCCCTCTGAATCGTCGGCCGCCTTGCGCGAGGCGCCGATCGATGGGGGATTGATCGGGGAGGCCGCCGGGCCTGTAAACGACGCGCCCGCTCACCGGCTGGGTGACAATTTCGCTCAAACGGGCGGGCGGGAACGCTCCGCGACGCCTCTGTCGGCTATTTGCCGAAGACCCTGATCCAGGCCGCTGGCGTCAAGCCGTTCCAGGCGGCGAAGGCGCGGGCGAAGCTGCGGGCGTCGGAAAAGCCCAGGGTGTCGGCCACGGCGCCGATATCGCCGGTGCGCCGCAAGCCTTCCTGCGCCCGCTCGTTCAGCACCCGGTGGCGCAGGGCGCGAAAGCCCTCGCCCTCTTCGTCCAGGCGCCGCCGCAAGGTGGCCACGCTCAGGCCCATGCGCGCGGCGATCTCGTCCTGAAACTGCTGGCCGTCGCGCAGGGCCTGGGCCACTTGGTCGCCCAGTCGCGGCGGGCTGGCCGGCGGTCGGCGAGCCTCGATCAGACCCAGGATCCGGTTGTGCACCGCCACCTGAGGCCGCACGTGAGCGCGAAACCGGGCCAGGGGCTGGTCGGCGACGCCGGCGTCGTAGCTGAGGCCATAGCGGGCCGCGCCATAGCGGATCGGCTGGCCCCAGAAACCCAGGGACTGGTTGGTGCGGATCTGTTTCGGTCCGCGCTTGGTGAACACCCGGCGCAGGCGCGGGGTCAGGTCCTCGCCGGCCAGGTGGCACAGGGCGCTGTGCAGCACGATCAGGGTGCATTCCAGCGAGAAATGGATGAACTCGTCCCGGGGCACCGTGTAGGGAAACCGTTCGTCGTCGATTTCGTAGCTGATGGCGCCGCCGGCCTGTTCCACCAGGTTATAGTCATCGCCGTGCAGGATGTTGTAAGCCCTCGCCACCGCCTGCATGGCTTCACCTATGGTCGAGCAGTTGGCGGCGCTGGAAAAGACGAACTCGGCGGTGCCCACCACCATCGGCCGCGCTGACAGGGTGAAGGTCTCTTCGCCCGAGGCCAGGGCCAATTCGTGCAGCAAGCGGAAAAAGTCGGCCAGGCTGATCCGGTTGTCGGACACCAGCGCCACCCCAGCCCTCAGCCTGTCGCCGAGGCCGGCCTCGGCGCCCGGAAGGCCGGCGAAGGCGGTGGAATCGAGAGTCATCGGAGGGTCAGACTAGAGTGCTTCCCGCCAAAGCGTGAGGGGTTTGGCGATCAGGGCTTGCCAGTCTCAACAAACCGCTTCAACCGCGCCAGCTGATCGCTCAGCACGTTGTCCACCGGCCCGGCCCAGCTGTTGAACCCGCCCTTGGCGTAGCCGCCAAGATCATAGGTCTGGATAATGTCGGTCCCACCGTCCTTGGCCGCAAGCGCCCAGGTCAGATGGCCGGCGGCGCCCAGGGTCTGCATTGGGCCAAGGGCGCCCTCCAGGCGCAGGGTCTTGCCGGGCGCGGCGAACACGACGCGCATATGAGAAACCGAGCCGCCGTCCGTCAGCGCCTCGCAGAAACAGCCGCCCGCCTTGGGCTCCAGGCTCAGATTGGTCGCGTCGCCGGAAAAGCTGTGCTCGCTGTTCCACCAATGACCGATCTGGGCCAGGGCGGCATAGACCCGGGCCGGCGGAGCGGCGATGTGGGCGGTCTGGCGGACCTCGAAGCCATTGGTCTGCACATCGACCACCTCGGCGCGGGCGGCCGAGACCGTGGCGGCGAGGACGGCGGCGATCACTAGGGCGCGCATATTGGCTTCCCCCGATTTGTGGGGGCAGGAAACATCAGCGCAGCGCGCGGAGCAAGCGGAGTCTAAGCCGCCTCGAACCGCAGGGGCGCGCCCCAGAACGCGCCGACCAGGCCGTTCTGCAGGCCGGGCTGGCCGGTGGTCAGAAAGCGCCGCGTTTCGCCGGTTCCGGCCGCGTATTCTGGGTGCCGCTCCAGATAGAGCGCGATGGCGTCGGCGGTGGCGCCGGGCTGGTGGATCAGGGGCGTGCCGGGGGGCAGGGCGGCGCGGAACAGGTCGGCGGTGATCTCGTAGTGGGTGCAGCCCAGGATGGCCCGATCCGGCGCGCGGCCAATGCGCTGGGTCAGAGCCGCCACGTGGCCGTCGATGGCGTCCTTCAGGGCCTCGCGATCCTCACCAGCCTCGATCATGCGGGCCAGGTTGGGGCAGGGCTCGGAAAACACCGCCACGTCCTGGCGGCGCTTATCGATCTCAATCTCGTAGACGCGGCTGGCGGCGGTGCCGGGGGTGGAGAACACCCCCAGGATATCCAGTTGCTCGACCTTGTCGCCGCGCCGCTCGGCCTCGTGCTCCCAGGGCAGGCCAGTGGCCGCCTCGATGGTCGGCACGATGATGCCCAAAACGTTCAGGGCCCGGCCCTTGGCCTGGCGATAGCCGGGCAGCCAGGTCTGTTGCAGCCGGCGCAGCGCGATGGCCGACGCAGTGTTGCAGGCCAGGACGATCAGGTCGCAGCCCTCGTCGAACAACCGCTCGCAGCCGGCGCGGGTCAGGTCGACGATTTCCTCGCCGGGACGGCCGCCATAGGGGGCGTTGGCCTGGTCGGCCAGATAGATCAGATCGGCCTTGGTCAGCCGGTTCACCAGGGCGTGGTGTACGGACAGGCCGCCCACGCCGGAATCGAAAACGCCAATCGCCATGGCCGGGGCTTTAGAACCTAATCGGCGGGTTCGGAACTGGAAATCGGCGAACCCAGCTCAAGAGGCGGTGTTTTCCCGGCCGACCCCGTTGGGCGCTCCGGCCCAGGGCGAGATGGCCTGAAGCCGCGCCCGCCGCGCCACCCGGCCCTGCCACAGATAAAGCAGCGGCGTGACCACCAGCTCCATCCCAAGGGCGCACAGCATCCACGGATCGCTGGGGCCGGTGATCAGCAGGCCCACGGCGCGGAAGAACCCGCCGCAGACCACGATCAGGGTCAAGAGGGCGAAGCGTCCGCCGGCCAGCTCAATACGGGGGATGGTGCTCCAATAACCGATCCCGATGGCCAGCAGCAGCCCGGACAGATAGCGAAAATGGCTGTCCAGGCTGGCCCCGCCGGAAGGCTCCAACATGGCCGGCCCCCACAACGCCCCCGCCAGACCCGCCGCCACAGGCACGCCTCCGGCGATCGCCACGGCGATCTGCAACAGCTTGGTCTCGAGGGCGCGAGTCTGGTTCACCCTGTCTCTATAGCGCGGGATTTCGCGGGGTGGGCTAGTCAATCGTGGGATTTGGCCGCCGCACGGGTGATTGAGGTAAACTTGATGTCGCCTTAGCTGGCCAGCGCCGCCGCCCGATGGCGAGCCAGCACGATCATGCGGGTGGAGACATATTGCACGGAGAACAGGACAAGCTTGGACGCCAGCGGAACCACGCCGATGAACCAGGCCCAAAGCTTGGGGTCGCCATGAGCCACCAGGGCCAGGTTGAGCGCGCCGGTCAGGAACATCAGCCCCGCCCACACATAGCCGAAGGCGTTCACCACATCCCCGCTCCAGGGCAGGGCCACGGGCGGCACATAGCGCGCCATCCAGCCGCGCTTCATCATCACCGCGCCGAGCGCCGCATAGATCAGGGTCGGCTTGAGCATGACGAACCGCGGATCGTGGGTCAGTAGCGAAGCCGAGCCGAACACCACCACCAGGCCGAGGCTCATCCACTGCATCGTGTCGATGCGCGCGCGGCGGGCCTTCAGATAGGCGATCTGGGCGACACCCACGGCGATGCCGAGGCCGGTGGCCACATAGATGCTGTGGGTCGCCGCATAGACTCCCACGAAAAACAGAGTCGAGAGCATGTCGGCGGCCAGCCATTTGCCGGCGTGGACGATGGGATGGATTTTCGAGCCTTCGGGCTCGGCGGCGATGGCGGGATTTGGGTAGGTCTCGGTGGCGGCGGTCATGATGGGCTCCGTTGTGTTGATCGCCAGACACTCCACCCCTCGCCGCGCCGCCAGCGGGTCTGCGTGGACCGGCGAATGGGTTCGCAAATGGGCGAATGGGCGAACGGGCGCGCGATTGCCGGGGCCTTCCAAGCCAGGCTAAACAAGGCCTATGAGCGAATCCCCGAGCCTCTTCGGCACGCCGCGCGAATGGGCGACAGATCTCGCCATCGCCACGGCCATCGGGGTGTTCCTGGGGATGATCGGACCCTTCGGCAGCTTCAATGGCGGCCCGCCCGAATTGAGGATCGCCTATTGGGTCGTCAATATGTGGATCGGCTTCATCGTCCTCTCCACCGTCGTTCGAACATCGCTGCGGGTGGGGATCGGTCTTGACCTGCCCATCTGGTTCACCCTGGCGGTGGGGGTGGCCATCGGCGCCTTGCCGCTGGGCTACATCGTCGGCGCCTTCTCGTCCTTGTTCTGGCCGGGAAATCACGGTCGCATGTCCCCGCTGCTGATCCAGTACGGCCAGACCCTGGTGATCTCCGAGCCCTGCGCCTTCGGCTATTATTTTCTGGCCGATCGCGGATGGAGGTCCGCCGCGACCAAGGCGACCCAGCCCGCCGGACAGCCCGGCCAGGCCGCCAGCGAAGCCGGAAGCGGCTTTCTGGACCGCCTTCCGCCGCGCCTGGGCCGAGAGTTACTCTGCCTGCAGATGGAGGATCACTATGTACGGGCGCATACGGACCGGGGCTCGGACCTGATCCTCACCCCCCTCAAGGACGCCATCGCCGAGCTTGGCGACACAGACGGTCTGCAGGTGCACCGCTCCTGGTGGGTGGCGCGGCGGGCCGTGGCCGAGCCGGTGGCCAATGGCCGCAGCTTTTCCCTGAAACTGACCAACGGCCTTGATGTGCCCGTCAGCCGGGCCTCCGTCGCCAAGCTGCGCGCCGCCGGTTGGCTGGGTCCAGGTTGACTTGCCCAGGTTGACACCCGGGCGCCTCGCGCCTATCGCCAACACCGTCTCGCGTGACTGGCGATGAAGGTGGGAAACCACCGGGGAGCGCGGGAATAGACCGCCGCTCGCCTGGGCAATGTCCTCTCTTCCACAGGAGATCGCCTTGCCTCACGCCCCTGACTATCCCGCCCCCGCCGATTTCGCCCCCATCAAGCGCGCCCTGATCTCGGTCTCCGACAAGACCGGCCTGATCGTGGCCGCCCGCGCCCTCCATGACCTGGGCGTGGAGCTGGTCTCCACCGGCGGCACCCGCGCCGCCATCGCCGCCGCCGGCCTGCCGGTGAAGGATGTTTCCGACCTCACTGGTTTTCCCGAGATGATGGATGGCCGGGTCAAGACCCTGCATCCCATCGTCCACGGCGGCCTGCTGGGCGTGCGCGACGCGCCCGAGCACAAGAAGGCCATGGCTGACCACGGCATCGGCGGCGTCGATCTGCTCTACGTCAATCTCTACCCGTTCGAAGCCACCGTCGCCGCCGGCGGCGATTTCGCGACCTGTGTGGAGAATATCGACATCGGCGGACCGGCCATGATCCGCTCCGCAGCCAAGAACCACGGCTATGTGGCCGTCTGCACCGGGCCGGAGGACATGGCCGAGGTGCTGGAGGCCCTAAAGGCCCACGGCGCCACTTCGCTCGCCCTGCGCAAGAGCCTGGCCGCCCGGGCCTATGCCCGCACCGCCGCCTATGATGTGGCCATCTCCACCTGGTTCGCTCAGGCCATCGGCGACGAGGCGCCAGCCCGCAAGGCCTTCGCCGGCCAATTGGTCCAGACCACGCGCTATGGCGAGAACCCGCACCAGAAGGCGGCCTTCTACCGCCTCGACGAGACCCGCCCCGGCGTGGTCACCGCCCGCCAACTGCAGGGCAAGGAGCTGAGTTACAACAATATCAACGACACCGACGCCGCGTTCGAATTGGTGGCCGAATTCGATCCGGTGGCCCACGCGGCCGTGGCCATCATCAAGCACGCCAATCCCTGCGGCGTGGCCATGGGCGTCGATCTGAGGGCGGCCTATCTGCGCGCCCTGGAATGCGACCCCGTCTCGGCCTTCGGCGGCATCGTCGCCGTCAACCGCAAGCTGGACGGGGCGGCGGCGGAAGAGATCGCCAAGATCTTCACCGAGGTGGTGATCGCCCCCGACGCCGACGAGGACGCCATCGCCGTCTTCGCCAAGAAGAAGAACCTGCGCCTGCTGGTCACCGGCGGCCTGCCCGATCCCCTGGCGGGCGGCGACACGTTCCGCTCCGTGGCCGGCGGCTTCCTCGTTCAGTCGCGCGACACCGCCCGCATCACCGCCGCCGACCTGAAGATCGTCACCAAGCGCGCCCCAACCCCGCGCGAGATCGAGGACATGCTGTTCGCCTTCACCGTGGCCAAGCACACCAAGTCCAACGCGGTGATCTACGCCAAGGACGGCCAGACCGCCGGTATCGGCGCCGGCCAGATGAACCGCCGCGATTCAGCCCGCATCGCCGCCCTGCGCGCCGCGGAAGCCGCCGAGGCGGCGCGCCTGCCGCAATCCCTGGCCAAGGGTTCGGCCTGCGCCTCCGACGCCTTCTTCCCCTTCGCCGACGGCCTGATCCAGGCGGTGGAGGCCGGAGCCACGGCGGTGATCCAGCCGGGCGGGTCGATCCGCGACGACGAGGTGATCGCCGCCGCAGACGCCGCCGGCATCGCCATGGCCTTCACCGGCGTGCGGGTGTTCCGCCACTGACCCACACGCTTACGCGGCGGCTGGTCCTCGGCACGGCGCTCGCGTCGGCCCTGCCGGCCGCCGCTCAATCGCCGCCGGCGATATTTCGCCAGGGCCTCATCTTCGTTCGCATCCGCCTGGACGAGACCGAAGGCCTATTCATGCTCGACACCGGCGCCCAGGCGACGGCGATCGACAGCCACTTCGCCGCCCGCACGCGGCTGCATCTGGGGCGGCCGGTGGAGCTGGAAGGGCGCGGCGGCTATGCCGGCGCGCGCTGGTCGCCGGGCCTCACCCTGAACCTGGGCGCGGCCACTGGGCGGGTCGACGCCGTGGTGGCCGATCTGGGCGATGAGGGCAGGGCCATGGGCGTGCCGCTGGATGGGATCCTGGGCGAGGATTTCCTGCGCCGGTTCATCGTCACCCTCGACTATGGCCGCCAGACCGTGGCCCTCGTCCCACCTGAGGCTGCGGCCGCGCCGCCGGCCGATGCGGCTCCCTTGCGCTTCAACGTCCTGCCCTATGTCCGCGCCCGGGTCAGCCGCGCCGGCCATTCGGTCGACGCCGAATTCCAGGTCGACACAGGCTCCAACACCGCCGTGGAGTTCTGGGGGCCCTTCGCCCAGCAAGCCTTTCCCGGCGCCCGCGGCGCACCCGGAATCGGCATGGGCGTGGCCGGCGATGCGTCCATCCTGCGCGGCCGCATCGACAGCCTGCAGGTGGCCGGGCGCCAAAGCGGCCCGCTGGTGGTCAATCTGGCCGACGAAACCCGCCCCAACGGCGCCGGCGCGGACTATGCCGGCGTGATCGGCGGTCCGGCCTGGGCGGGACTGGCGCTGACCCTGGATGTGCCGCGCGGAAAGCTATGGGTGCGCTGAACCCGCCCTAACCTTTGCGAAACCGCCCCTGCTCCCGCGCGATCAGGGCCAGGGCCCAGTCGTCGGGGATCAACTTGGCGATGGCGGCGATAGTCTTGTTGGGCGCGCCCGGCACGCAGATGGCCCGATTGGCCTCGGCCGCCTCGTAGCCGGAGGCCGCCACCTCGTCCGCCCCCATCCACAGCCAGGGCGGGGTGTTGCGCGTGACCTGGTCGCGGGTCTGGGTGACGTCGTGGAATTCGGAAAAGGTGAAGCCCGGGCACAGGGCGCTCACATGCACGCCAGCCTCCATGCCCTCCAGGTGCAGGCTCTGCGAAAACCGCACCAGAAAGGCCTTGGTGGCGCCATAGAGGGTCTGGCCCGCCGTGCCTGGCACCAAGCCGGCCAGGGAGGCGACATTGACGATGCGGCCGAACCGTCGCTCGATCATGCCGGGAAAGACTTTGTGGCTCAGCTCGCACACCGCCACCAGCAGCACCTGCAGAAAGGCCGCTTGGTCGGCCCAGCTGGTCTCGGCATAGCGCCCCGGCACCCCATAGCCGGCGTTGTTGACCAAGGCGTCCACCACCCGGCCATGACCCTCGATCTCGGCCAGGAGCTTGTCCGCCGCGCCGGGCTCCGCGAGGTCCGCCGCGATCACCAGGGTTTCGACCCCGTGCCGCAGCCGGATCTCCTCGGCCAGGTTCTCCAGCCGGTCGCCCCGGCGCGCGGTCAGGGCCACGTCATAGCCATGGCCGGCATAGATCCGGGCGAAGGCCGCGCCGATCCCGGCCGAGGCGCCAGTCACCAGGCAAAGTCGGCGGGTCATGAGGCTGCGTCTCCAAACGGGTCAGCTTGAGAGTGGCGCGCGCTGGGGACGGGTTCAAGCTCGTGTGACGGGCGAACGAAAGATCGCTTCGCGCGAAGCCCGGAACCCTGCGACCACGACGCGATTGAAGCGTTAGAGGAAAGAGAGTATCGCGCGGCCTGGTTTGGGGATCGCCGCCCTTTGTGGAACGCGCGATGCGCCCCGGAGGCCTTTTATGACAGGGGATAGCCCCGACGCGGTCGCCGCCAGGACGGCTGCGCAAACCAGCGACGCCGCATCGGCGGCAGGCGCGTCCAACCCATCGTTCGATTCGGCCTCACCGCCCGCCGCTCCGGCTCCGGCGCCCGCACAGCCGCAACTTGGCGCCCTGATGCTGGGCGCCGTGGGCGTGGTGTTCGGCGACATCGGCACCAGCCCGCTCTACGCCATGCGTGAGGCCCTGCGGGTCGCCCGGCCCGGCGGGTCGCATGAAATGGCCGTGCTGGGGGTCATCTCCCTGGTCATCTGGGCGCTGGTGCTAGTGGTCACGGTCAAATACGTGATCTTCCTGATGCGCGCGGACAATCGCGGCGAAGGCGGCACCCTGGCCCTGAGCGCCCTGGCTCAGCACGCCGCCGGCCGGCGCACCGTGGCGATCTTCGTGCTCAGCGTGGCCGGCGCCGCCCTGTTCTACGGGGATAGCGTGATCACCCCGGCCATCTCGGTGCTGTCAGCCGTCGAGGGGGTCAAGGGCGCGCCCCAGATCGGCCATCTGCTCAACCCCTATGTGGGACCCATCGCCGCCGGCATCTTGGTGGCGCTGTTCTTTGTCCAGGCGCGCGGCACCCATCGGGTGGCGTCCTTCTTTGGCCCGGTGGTGGCCCTGTGGTTCGTCACCCTGGCGGGCCTCGGCCTCTATCATCTGGTCGATGACCTGTCGGTGTTCCGGGCCCTCAGCCCCTATTACGGGATCCGCTTCCTGTTCGAGAACGGCTATACCGGATTCGTCATCCTCGGCGCGGTGTTCCTGGCCGTGACCGGCGCCTCGGCCCTCTATGCGGATATGGGCCATTTTGGCCGCCGCCCGATCCGCGCCGTCTGGCTGTGGTTCGTGCTGCCCTGTCTTGTCCTGAACTATCTGGGCCAGGGCGCCCTGGTGCTGCACCATCCCAGTTTCCGCACCAATCCGTTCTGGGCCATGGCGCCCCAGGCCGCCTATTGGCCGATCCTGGTGCTGGCCACCGCCGCCACGGTCATCGCCAGCCAGGCGGTCATCACCGGCGCCTTTTCCATGACCCAGCAGGCGGTCCAGCTTGGCCTGTTGCCGCGGATGAACATCCGCCGCACCTCCGAGACCCAGGCCGGCCAGATCTTCGTTCCCTCGGTCAATCTTCTCTTGATGATCGGGGTGCTGGGCCTGCTGCTGGTGTTCCAGACCTCCAGCCACCTGGCCTCGGCCTATGGTACAGCGGTCACGGGCGCCATGTTTATCGACACCCTCCTGGCCTATGTGATCGTTCGACGGGTGTGGAAGTGGAACCTGGGCCAGGCGGCGTGCCTGCTGGTCCCCATTGTCACTATCGACCTGGTGTTCATCTCCTCGAACCTGGTCAAGCTGTTCAGCGGCGCCTGGGCGCCATTGCTACTGGGCGCCGCCCTGATGGTGGTGATGTGGACCTGGAGCCGCGGCTCTCACATCCTGTCGGAAAAGGTGCGGCGCGACAGTCTGCCCCTATGCGACCTGATCGACATGCTGCGCGCCCGCCCGCCGCATCGCTCGCCCGGCACGGCCATGTACCTGACCGCCGACGCCGACATGACTCCCGTGGCCCTGATGCACAATCTGAAGCACAACAAGGTGCTGCATCAGCACAATGTCATCGTCACCGTGCGCACCGCCGATATCCCGCTGGTGGCCGCCTGCGACCGCATCGGCATCGAGAAGATCAATGACGACTTCAAGAAGCTGACCCTGTCCTATGGCTTCATGGAAAGCCCCAACCTGCCCAAGGCGCTGCAGCAGTGCAAGAAGCAGGGACTTAAGTTCGACATCATGACCACCAGCTTCTTCCTAGGCCGCCGATCCCTGGTGATGGCCGAGCATTCCGGCATGCCGGTGTGGCAGGACAAGCTGTTCATCTTCCTGACCAAGAACTCGGCCAATCCCACCGACTTCTTCAAGATCCCGCCGGGCCGGGTGGTCGAGCTTGGCGCCCAGGTCACGGTGTAGCGGGCGCGCGCGCCAAACATCACCCTTGAATAAGGCCTGCGCCTGTCCTTTAAGGCGAGCGCTTCGCCCACCCGCTTGAGGATCGCCGCATGGCCGCCCAGCCGCCCGTGAAAAAAGTCGTGCTCGCCTATTCCGGGGGCCTCGACACCTCGATCATCCTCAAATGGCTGCAGGAAACCTACCAGTGCGAAGTGGTGACCTTCACCGCCGACCTGGGCCAGGGCGAGGAGCTGGGCCCGGCCCGGGACAAGGCCCTGCTCATGGGCGTGAAACCCGAAAACATCTTCATCGAGGATCTGCGCGAAGAATTCGTGCGCGACTTCGTCTTCCCCATGTTCCGCGCCAATGCGGTCTATGAGGGCATCTACCTATTGGGCACCTCCATCGCCCGACCCCTGATCGCCAAGGCCCAGATCGAGATCGCCCGCAAGGTCGGCGCCGACGCGGTCTGTCACGGCGCCACCGGCAAGGGCAACGACCAGGTGCGCTTCGAGCTGGGCTATTATGCGCTGGAGCCCGATATCCACGTGATCGCCCCCTGGCGCGAGTGGAGCTACGCCAGCCGCGAGGCCCTCTTGGAGTTCGCCGAAAAGCACCAGATCCCCATCGCCAAGGACAAGCGGGGCGAGGCGCCGTTCTCGGTGGACGCCAACCTTCTGCACTCCTCGTCCGAAGGCAAGGTGCTGGAGGACCCCTCGGTGGAGGCGCCCGAATTCGTTTATCAGCGCACCATCGCTCCGGAAGACGCGCCCGACAGGGCCGAGATTTTCACCATAGATTTCGAGCAAGGCGATCCCACAGCCATCAATGGCGAGCGCCTGTCCCCCGCCGCCCTGCTGACTAAGCTCAACCAACTGGGCCACGACAATGGCGTCGGCCGGCTGGACCTGGTGGAGAACCGCTTCGTCGGCATGAAGTCGCGCGGTGTTTATGAGACCCCGGGCGGCACGATCCTGTTGGCCGCCCATCGGGGCATGGAATCGATCACCCTCGACCGCGGCGCCATGCACCTGAAGGACGATCTGATGCCGCGCTATGCGGAGCTGATCTACAATGGCTTCTGGTTCACGCCCGAGCGCGAGATGCTGCAGGCCCTGATCGACAAGAGCCAGGCCCTGGTCACCGGCCAGGTGCGGGTCAAGCTCTACAAGGGCAACGTCAGCGTGATCGGCCGCACCAGCCCCCACTCGCTCTACGACCAGGACCTGGTCACCTTCGAGGAAGGCAAGGTCGCCTACGACCACCGCGACGCGGCGGGCTTCATCAAGCTCAACGCGCTGCGCCTTCGCGTCGAAGCCAAGCGCAAGCGCCGCACCGGCGGCTGAGGCTGCTCAGTGGTATTGAACCTTCGGCTTCGGGCACTCGGTGAC
>DASXNV010000068.1:0-58696 GCA_036494815.1 Caulobacteraceae bacterium | reverse complement strand
GTGTCGCCCGTCGAGCCGACGATGAAGGTGTCGTCGCCGGAGCCACCGACCATCAACTGGCCTTGTCCACTGTCGGCCAGCTTCTCGGCGCCCGCCCCGGCGGTCATCGTGGTCGTGCCCACACCCCAGATCGTCTTGAGGGGGGTGGCGCTGGCCGCCAGCCAGACGCCATCATAGTTATAGTAGCCAGTTGCCGACATGCGCCCCGACCCATCAACTCTGCGACAGGTCGATTTATGCAATCAGCGCACTTAAACTGGGCTGTAGATTGCTGGTAAATTGGCCCTTAATCAAGAATCCGGAGAGCTATACTTAAATTAGGGTAAGCATGACCAAGAATTTACAATGGACCACGGGGTGAGGTGAATCGAACCTTACAATGCCGACTCATCCGAGGTTACTTGTTGATAACTGTATTCGACGTCGTTGCGGTTCAAGGCTGGAGATCGCCACGGCGATGGAAAACGGGAAGAGGAAAAGTGCGAAGCCAGATTCCGCCCGCCCCGCGCCCCAAATCCCCAGATCACGATGACTTGGCGCACCAATCCCGCCAGGCCTGGCGATAGGCCTGCTCCAGGGCCAGAGTCAGGCCCTCGGGGTCCGCCAGGGGCGAGGCGGCGAAGCGAGGCCGCAACTCTGCGCGCAGGGCGGCCAGGGCCGTAAGGTCGCGGGCGGCGGCCATGGCCCGAGCCACATAGTCCTCGGTTGTGGCCGTCACCCAATCGCTCAGGCCCAGGGCGTTCAGGATCATGGCCCCCATGCGGCCCACGGACGGGCGGTCGGCGAGGGTCAGGACCGGCGCGCCCATCCACAGAGCTTCGATGGTGGTCGTGCCGGCGTTGTGTGGGAATGGGTCCAGAGCGATGTCGACGGCGCCATAGGCGGCCCAGGTACGGCTCTGAGGCGTGGTGTTGACCAGAGCCAGCCGCTCCCGCGCGATTCCGTACCGGGCGAAGCGATCGCCGAACAGCGCCGCCGTCGCCGGGTCGCCGAACGGGGCGTTGTTGAGCATCAGCCGGCTGTCCGGAACTCCGGTCAGGATCGCAGACCAGGCCTGGATGACGCCTTCGTTCAGGCGGATGGAGCGGCCGAAATAGCCAAAGGTGACGTACCCCCGGCTCAGAGCCGGCGTGGCGGAAACCGTCGGCATGGAGGGGGCGGGAACGAAGGCCACGGGGGCGCGGTCCAGCCGCACGATCCTGGCTTCGCCGAACAGAGGCTCGCACCCTGGCGGCGC
This sequence comes from Caulobacteraceae bacterium, assembly GCA_036494815.1. Lineage (GTDB taxonomy): Bacteria > Pseudomonadota > Alphaproteobacteria > Caulobacterales > Caulobacteraceae > Poindextera. The sequence goes on along the minus strand of DASXNV010000068.1, from coordinate 57,459 downwards.
CAGATAGGCGTCGCCGACAAAACCGTCGATGGCGCTGACTCCCGTGGTCGAGCCATAGCCGATGAAATAGGTCAACTGCACCGGAGCCGGCTTATGGGCGAAGGCCAGCAGGCGATTGCCCGTGGTGTGGCCGGCGAGGTCCACCAGAATATCGATCTGGTCGCTGAGGATGCGATTGGCGAGGGTCAGGTCGCTCAAACCGACCGTGGTGACCCAGTGATCGGCGACCGCCTTAACTTGAGCGCTGGCGCCGTCCTGATGGCGGACCTCGGCGTAGCAGGTGATCTCGAAGCGGCTTTTGTCGTGGGCGGCAAGCAGCGGCAACATGAAGGTCGCCACCACATGGTCGGTGAAGTCCGGCGATACATAGCCGACCCGCAGTCGCCGTTCGGGATCGCGCGACTGGGCATGGGTCGGCGGAGCCAGGCCCAGGGGACGGGCGTGGCGTTCGTCAAAGCGCCGATACTCCGCGGCGATGGCCTCTGCGGTGAGGTCCGGACGATAGTTCAGACCGAACAGCAGGCTGGAATGACCCGCCGCATAGTCAGGCCGCAGCGCCAGGGCTTGTCGGTGCAGGCTCTCCGCTTCGCCAAACTGGGCCAGGCTCGCCAGCGTGCTGCCGAGATTGCGGCAGGCGTCGTAACTGTTTGGGTCCAATTCCAGGCCACGGCGGAAGGCGGCCACCGCCTCGACGAGACGGCCTTGTCGATTCAGGCTGAGGCCAAGCGTGGTCATCAGGTTGGCGGTCGGCGGTCCCTGCGTCAGGGCTTGCAGCACCCGCGCCTCGGCGGCGTCCAGCTTGGACTGGTCGAGCAGGACATTGGCCAGGTTGGCGTGGATCGCCTGCACGGTCGGCGCCACCGCAAGGGCGCGGCCATATACCGCCTCGGCTTCGGCCAGATCGCCCTGGGCGCGCAAGGCCGCCCCGAGGTTGGCGTAGATCGCGCCGTCCAGCGGCGCCAGAACCAGGGCCGCCCGCAGGTAGCTGGCGGCGTCCTCGAAGGCGCCGCGGCGATAGGCCAGCATGCCTTGGATGGTGAGCACCTCGGCGCTGGCTGGATCCCGCTCGCACAGGGATGTGGCCAGGTGTTCGGCGGCCTCCAGCGCGCCGGCAAGATAGAGCCCGCGAAGCTGTTCGATTTCAGCTTGGGTGAGATCCCCGGCCGCGCCCATGGACTCCTTTCGCCGAACAATTCTTCAGACGCGCAAATCGCCTGAAGTTAGCCTCGACGCAAGGACAGTCTCTTGCAAACCGTGGAGGTTACGACGCGGTCATCCGCAGCAGCTGGGCGCCGGCCAGGATAATGCCAGCCCACAGGGCGGTCGGGACACCGATGAACAGCGCCGCCCGGACCAGGACGGGATAGGGCTGCTCATGGGGCTCCGAAAATGCCGCTTCGAGCATCAGATGCTGATCGCGAACCGGAGTGGCGCCGGCTGTATCGCCACCGTGGGCCAGACGAACCGGTGCGGGTTTCGCCGTATGGGCGGCCGCCTTTGAGCTCTTACGCCGTGCTGAAGCCGCCATTCTGCGCCTCTCCAAATTCAGCGCAAACATGCCAAAGCAGAGTTACAGAGTATTTGAAGAAAATGGTGTTTGTAAGGTTAACCAAAATTCTTCGCCAAACTTCGCGCGACCTGTCGTCTGGCGCGCGGCGACCTCCACCTGGAGAGCCTGGGCGAAAATGGTCAGGCGCCAACGCAAATCGCCCCGCGCGATCAGGCGCGGGGCGGCTTGAATTCCTGGTCCGGCGGACCTGATCTATTCCTGATAATAGGCGCGGTAGGTTCCGTAGTAATAGGCCGGGTCATCGGCGCTCAGCGCGCCTCGGGCCTTAGTGTCGACCATCGATAGGATCACGCCCGCAACATTGCTTCCGTCAGCTTCCAAGCGGCTCAGGGCGGCCCGGATCGCCTGGCGGGGCGTCTTGCTCCAGCGCGCGACCATCAGCACGCTATCGGCCTGGGTGGCCAGGGTGCGGGCGTCCGCCACCGCCAGCAGCGGCGGGCCGTCCAGGATCACCTGGTCGTAGCGTTCGCGCAGGATCCGCAGCAGCGAGGCCATGGAGTCTGAGCCGAACAGGTCGCGCGGGGTATAGGCCACCTGGGTCAAGGGCAGGATGTCGAGCCCGGGCACGGAGTCGGCCATGATGACGCTTTCCAGCGGCGCATGCCCGGTCAGAACCTCCACCAGGCCGGCGGTCGGCTTGGTTCCCGGCAGGTTGCGCAGGGCGTTCTGGCGCAGGTCGCAGTCGACGATAATCACCTTGTCGCCGCTCATGGCCATCACCCGGGCCAGCGAGACCGCCGTCACCGACTTGCCTTCGTTGGGCAGGGCCGAGGTTATGGCCACCACCTTCACCCGATGGTCGAGATCGGCCAGGGTCAGGGCGGTGCGCGCTGTGCGCATGGCCTCAGCATAGCCGGACATGGGCTTGGCGACGACGAAGTCCCAGGGCTGCATGGCCTTGCGGCCGGCGCCCAGCAGTTTCGGCGACAACAGCGGGGCCGAAGCGATGAACGGCGCGCCCAGGTCGCCCTCCACGTCCTCCACCGTGCGCACGCCGGAGTCGACGCTCTCGATGGCGAAGACCACGCCCAGGCCCACGACCATGCCCAGCACAACGCCCAGGGCCGCGAACAACGGCTTGTTGGGGAAGTCGGCCTTCACCGGCTCGACGCCGCGCGAGATGATCAGCGCCTGAGTTTCATTGGCATGTTCCTGCTGCGTGGCTTGCTGCGCCGTCGCCGCCAGAGTGGTGTATTCTGCGCGCTTGGCGTCGGCGTCGCGCTGCAGGTTGTCGGCTTCCACGGAGGCGCGGGTGTTGCTGGACAGCTGCCCTTTCAGGCCGCCCAACTGGCCGCGCATGGCCGCGGCGCGGGCCTCAGACGCACGCGCATCGCTGGCCAGGCCGCTGACGATACGTTCGGCCTCTTCGTGAATCTGGCGGTCGACCCCATCGATCTGCTGCTGGATCTTGATCGATTCCGGGTGGCGCGGGCCATAACGGGTATTGATGTCGCCCTGTTCGCTGATCAGTTCAGCCCGCTTCTGGCGCAGGGACACCACGGTGGCCGCGTTGATCACGCTGGAGACGGAGTCGATGCCGCTCTTGGCGGCCTGGTTCTGGGCCGCCTCGTAGTTCGACCGGGCGGCCGCGGCTTCGGATTCGGCCTGGGCCAGCTGAGAAGTGATGGTGCCGATCTGCTGATCGGTCACGGTGCCCCCGACCGCCGCCGAGGCGATGCCATTGGCGCTCTTGTAGCGGGCCACGGCCCCATCGGCCGCCTGGACCTCTTCGCCCAGCTTGCCCAGCCGATCGGTCAGCCAGACCGATTGGGCCTGAGCCGTCTGCACCCGTTGCTTGACGCTGGCCAGGATGTATTCGTCGGCGAAGGCGTTGGCGATCCGCGCCGCCTTGGCCGAATCCTTGGAATGGAAACCGACGCTGATGATGTAGGTTTCGCCGTTGCGCTTGATGTCCAGCTTCTTGAGCACGTTCTGGATCGTCGCTTCCAGATAGGCCGGGGAATGCGGGTCCTTGGACGCCCGCCCCGAGGTCGGCTGGTAGTCTTCGTCGGCGGTCAGGTTCAGCTTCTGCACCACGGCCTGGGCCACGTCGCGCGACTGCATGACGGTGACTTCACTGTCCACGACCGCCTGGTCGGGCGGGCCGCCGTTTTCCAGCCGACCCAGGTCCAGGGCCATGTGCTGGTTGGGGTCGAGCTTGATTTCCGCGTCGGCCAGATAGACGGGCGGGATCAGGAAGGCGGCGACCACCGACAGTATGCTGACGAATACCGTCACCGCCGCGAACAACTTCCACCGCCGCCGGAAGATGTTGATCAGATCCACCAGGTCGATCGGCTGGGCCACCCGGGACCAGGGGCTATGCCCCTGGGAGATGGTGGACGGGGCCGAGGCGTCAGCCTTTGAAACACTGGTGCTCATGGTCTTCGTCACGTGAGAGGATTCCTGAAACGCGGCGGGGAGGCCGTTCGGAGGCTACAGGCAGCCTAACGCTGCAATACTAAAGAGAACATGACGGTCGTGACATTGAATTGGGGTTTGGCCAGACCAGAAGCTGGATCTGAGGCGATGTCGAAAACTGAGCCTGAAGCCGAGCGATCTGCATAGTTAACTGTCACACCAAGGCCGATTGACCGGGTTACGAAATAATTAGCGCCACCTTGCACCGAAAATACATGGTCGTGGCGGTCAACCCCCTGGTAGTCCTGCTGATCGTAACCCACGGCTGCGTTCAAAATGAGATTCCTCAGCAACTCGTGATCGACGCGAAGGTTCACTTCGTCGTCGAAATAACCACCGGAAGCGATGCTGTAGATCGCATCCTGCACCAGGCGCGAGCCGACCAGAGTGATGGTGTCCAGTTCCGTCGGGAAATATTCGAGCTTACCCTCGAACATCGCGCCGCTGATGGTCGGATAGCGGGCCGGGCCGTTAGCCTGGTAACCGCGGTTGATGTAGCCGACCCCGAACTCTCCGCGCATCAGAGCGGCGAAGTCGAAATTGGCCCCCACCAGCCCGCGGAATTCGGTGGAGTCGCGATTGACGGTCTCGGTGGTCGCGCCGCCCACGGATACGGGAACAACGAGGTTGGGATGGGCGTATCGGCTGTCTGAATAGCCCACCTGGCCGAAGACGGCCGTGTCCGGGCTGACCGCGAACTCTTCGCGGCCGATCAGGCGCCATTCGTTGCGATTGCGGTCCCTGTTGACCAGCGTACCCTCGATCGCACCCGTTTCGATATTTTCCGCCGGGACGTCGCTATAGTCGTACTGGCGATCCTCGACCCCGACGGTGGTGCGGAACCGGTTGAGCTGCCAGATGCCGCGGCTATAGATTCCCTCGGTCTGCAACGGCACCGGCTTGCCGGCGTTGACCGGGGCGCCCGCATTGAAGCGGTCGTCATAGGTGTGCTCAGCGTCGACACCGGCCAGGATATAGGAGTCGCCATAGACGTCGAGGTGGCCATTGGCGCGGACGTACCAGCCATCTTCGTTCTGGCTGGCCTTGCTGAAATAGTCGTGGAAATCGCCGCCGGCCGTAAATTGCAGGGCGTGACGGGACCAGTTGCTTTGCAGCTCCACCGAGGGTTTGACGATCACAAGGCCGTCGGAGACCTGGTGGTCGTTCAGCGCCGTGACATTGCTGGTGAAGCCGAGCGCGGTCTCCAGCCGGGGGTAGAGGGTGAAGGAGCCGATATGCTCGCCCAGAGAATCGTATTCGGGCCGTTCCCGCTCGAGCACGCTGACGTTACGGCCGCGGCCGTAGGCGTTGTCGATATCGATATCCATGGTCGGCAACCGCACGACCTGGTCCAAGGTAGGCATCGGCGCCACCTGCGCGCTCGCTGCTCCGGCCAGTCCCATGGCCCCCAACACGGTCGCCAAGGCGGCGCCTGAAATACGGTAAGTCATCTATTGCTCCTTCTTGCAGCGCCGTTCGTGATCCCCCACGATGACGACGCCGGGTCGCGTTTAAAGGTCCGGCTCGAACCGGGCCCGTTCGATCAGGGCGTGTAATCCGATCCGCCCTTGAAGCTTCCGAAGCCACCCGCGCCGCTCGGCAGGTAGATCGCGCCCTCGCCGGTGACGAGGTCTCCCACCGCCGCGGTGGTCTTGATGTGGCCGCCGCGGGCCTGGTTGAGCAGCACTTGCAGCGCGGCGACCGCCGGCCGCGGCAGGCCTGGCCGCGCCAGGGCCTGATCGATAGCCTCAACCACAACGGCGGGCGCATCGCCCGCCTGCTCGACGGTGATGGCCAGTTGGCCTTCATAGTCGCTCTCGGCGGCGCCTTTCGGCACCACGCCGATGGTGGTGATCAGGCCGCCGGCCAGGCTGTTGACCTGGGTGAGTTCCGCTACGCTAAGAGAAGGGCCAGCGGTCGCGCCCATGGCCGCCGCCAAAATCGCGCTCGCAAGGAGCGAGGCCGCCAGCGGAAGGACTCCAGCTTTCATCTCGTTTTCTCCTGTGACGCGAACCCCGATAGCGCGTTCCACCGGCGAAGAGAACGTGCCACCGGGAGAATCTGGGAATAGCGCCGCCAATAACCGGCACAAAAAGCAATTTCCACACCAAGAGGCGGCATGGTGGTCGTTGGACGCCCGATTCCTCGCCAACCCATTCAGGTCAGCCCTTGAGATCGGCGCGGCCCGCCCAAAGGGGTCAGCGCGGCGCTCAGTTCAGGACCGCGCTTGTTCAGTCGGACAGCGCCTTAGAAGAAGCGCTCGCCGATGCGGATGGTGTCCCCCGGCTCGACCAGGGTGTCGGCCGACATGGGGTAGGCTGTTTCCTTGTCCTCGCCGATACGCTTGAGGAAGACGCGCTTCTTGTCGGCCCGATAGGTGTAACCGTTGGCGGTCGCCACGGCCTTGCCCACGGTCAGGCCGGTTTCATAGGGGTATTCGCCGGGCTTGTTGACTTCCCCCAGAATGTAGAACGGGCGGAAGGTGAGGACATCGATGCTGACCTGCGGGTCTCGCAGATAGCCGTCGGATAGCCGCTTGACGATTTCGGCGTTGATCTCGGTCGAGGTGCGGCCGCTGGCCCGGACCTCGCCGATCAGGGGAAACGCCAGGGTGCCGTTGGCGTTGACCGTAAACTCGCCGGACAGGTTCGGCTCGTTGTAGATCAGGATACGGACCTTGTCGGCCACGCCCAGGCGATAGTCGCCGGTCGCCGCGGCGGCGGGAGACGTCGCCATCGGTGCGGGATCGGCGATCGCCGCCGAACCGAAGCCCACGGTGGCCAGCATGAACAGGCTCACCAGCCAAGCTCTCAGTTGCATTCGTAGAAGCTCCTACAGTGACAGATCGTCGCCCCGTCTTAACCCATTTAACGTGAACAGACCCTTGCCGTCGAGCGAATAGGGCCAAGCCTCGCGCAGGTCGAAGTGCTTGTGTTCAATTGTCTATTGATCAGGCAGGCCGAGGCCGCTTCGGATCTAGTCCGCGCGGGCGAGCACGATCGGCGACGGCGGGGCGGCGGAACGCACGACCATGGCCCAGGCGAAGGCTTCGCCCTGGGATTGTCGCTGCACCCAGGTATAGGGCGCCTCGCCCCAGGGAACGATCCGCGGGCTGCGGCTGTCGAGCACCATGTCGCCGCGCGTGGTGTGGGCCACCAGCACCGCATGCAGGCCAAGATCGCTGCGATAGGCGATCGCGTAGAACAGCGCGCGTGCCGGAACGCCGGCGGCCTCCAGCTCGACCCGTTTTTCCACCGCTATGGCCTTGCAGTCCCCGGCGGCGCCAAAATCGCCCTCGCCGGCCCTGGTCCAAAGGCCTTGGACGCCGAAGGCGCGCACGTCGGTCATTTGCCGCACCCGCGAATTGACCCGCAGATTGACCCGGCGCAGCAGCTCAAGCTGGTCATCCGACGACAGCGCCACAGCCGACGCCACTGACGCCTCGATGCAAAGCTGCGGGCGGTCCCGGCACATGGCCACATAGCCCTTGGGCGGGGCCACCGATGGCCCCATCGGCATGGCTTCGGCGACGGCTTGCGAGAAAGCCTGCGCGCCCGCGGTCGGTCGGTCTGGCGCTGAAGCGCAGGCGCTCAGGGCGAGCGCCGCGAACAGAGCCGAAAAAGTCACCAGGCGCATGCCGAAAAACCCGTTGTGCAACGCCGAGCATGTTAGGGCCGCAACCCTAGATCGGCGTAAATCAACGTTCTTAACGTTGGTTAACCCGGCCCCATTTCGCCTTGGGATCAACCAAAGGAGACGCCGGCGCCCAGTGCTGACGTCCTGGTGTCCAGGCTGGTGTCCAGGCTGGTGTCCAGGGCGTGGGCGCAGACCGCGGCGATCAGGTCCATGGGCAGGACCGGCTTGGCCAGATCGCCATTGAACCCGGCGTCCCGGCGAGCCGCCGCGCCGGGCGCGTCGGCGCCGGCGGAAAAGGCGAGGATCGGCGCACGACAATTGGGCCCGCCGCCCTGACGGATCGCCTTCATCGCCCCTTCGCCGTCCAGCACGGGCATGCGCAGGTCCATCAGGATCAGGTCGAAGGGCGCCCCGGCCGCCGCCGCGACCGCATCGTCGCCGTCACAGGCCTCGGTGATCTGGGCGCCAAACGGGGCCAGCACAGCGCGGACGAGATCGCGGTTGGCCGGATGATCGTCGGCCACCAGCACACGGGTGCCCGGTGGGAACAGGCTGATTTCGGCCGCCTCTTCGGCCGTCACCGCTGTGGCGGGCGCCGCCGGGATCTCGAAAAAGAAGCGCGCGCCATGGCCTGGCCGGCTCTCCACCCCGATCTCGCCGCCCATGGCTTCCACCAGCCCCAGGCAGATGGCGAGACCCAGGCCCGTGCCGCCATGACGGCGCGTACTGGATCCGTCGACCTGCGAAAATCGGCGGAACAGCAGCGACTGTTGCTCGGGCGCGATACCCGGACCCTGGTCCCTCACCGAAACTTGCAGGCGCTGGCTTTCGGCGCGCCAGTCGACGGACAGCAGGACCTCGCCTTCGTCGCTGAACTTCACCGCATTGCCGATCAGGTTCAGCAGCAGTTGGCGCAACCGATTGGGATCCAGCGCCAGTCGATCCGGCAGCTGGCTGGCCTCGAAGCGCAGGGACACGCCCTTGATGGCTGCGGTTTCGCTGAACAGCTCCAGGGTCTCGACACAGACCGCGGCCGGGTCGGCGGGCTCCAGGCGTATCTGCAGCTGGCCCGATTCCAGCTTGGAAAAATCGAGAATGTCGTTGACGGTCGACAGCAGCGCCCCGCCGGCGTTGGACGCCTTGAGGATGTAGCCGCGGCTAACCTCGCTCAGATCCGGCTGGTCCAGGGCCAGGCGGGTGAAGCCGAGCACGCTGGTCAGGGGCGTGCGCAGTTCGTGGCTCATATTGGCCAGGAAGTCGCCCTTGACCGCCGCCGCCGCCTCGGCGGTCTCGCTGGCCGCGCGCAGCTCCGCCTCCATGGCCTTGCGTCTGGTGATGTCGCGCAGGCAATTGGTATAGGCTACCGCCTCGCCGTTCTCGCCGCGGATCACCGAAGGATTACCCTCGACCCAGATATAACTGCCATCGGCGAGACGGACCCGAAACTCGGTGAGGTTCCTGGCGCGCGAGGCCTCGGAATCGGTGAACAAGGCCGTCATCGAGGCGATGGCGGCGTCGCGGTCGTCCGGATGGATCAGGGCGAAACCGCATCGCCCGACCAGATCCGCCGGCTCGTAGCCAAATAGCCGGGCGCCTTGCGAGGCGAACACGATTACGCCGTTCGGGTCTTGCTTGAGCACGATGTCGCGGGACGCCTCGGTGACCAGCCGATAGCGCGCCTCGCTACTGGCGACCTCGGCCTCGGCCTTTTTCAGGTCGGTGATGTCGATCGTGGCGCCGAACACGGCGATCAGCTTGTCCTTGGCGCCGCGCTCCGCCGAGGTCTTGGCCAGCAGATGGCGAACCTCGCCGTCCGGCCGCACCAGTTTGAACTGATGACTGACGGGTTCATCGGACTCCGCCGCCGCGGCAACCATGTCCTCGACGCCAACGCGGTCTTCGGGATGCAGGCGCTCGCTCACCTGGGCCAGGGTCGGCGTCTCGGCCGGGTCCATGCCGAAGGCCGTAGCCAGGGTTTCCGACCAGGCCAGCGTCCTGGTCGCGGCGTCCAGCCGCCAGTAGCCGACACCGGCCACTTCTTCGGCCAGCTTGGCGCGCCGGTAGAGCTCGGCGGTCTGGGCCGCGTTGGTGATCACCTCGGCCTGAAGTCGGCGGCGCTGGGCCAGAACGGCGGCCGTGGGCAGGCTGGTGAGCGTGATGGCGGCGAGGAACAGCTGGGCCGCGATCACGGAGTCGGCCAGGCTGCGATGCGGATCCGCGACCGGGCCAAGGCCCAGGGCCGTGAGCAGCACAGCGATTCCCAGGATGATCAGCACGCCCCAGGCGGCGCCTAGGGTCTCCAGCTGAAACACCACCAGCAGCAGCACCGGCGGGATCAGGAAGGCCAGCGGTTGGCGCACGCTGAACACCAGGGCCGTGGTCACCGCCAGGGCGCCAAGCGCCAGCCATCCACGCCGCGTCAGCGGGGTGGCGGCCAGACGCTGAGGCTGATTGCGCAGCGTGAGGAGCAGGGGCGTCAGAATGACCGCGCCCAGGCCGTCGGCGCCAACCCATGAACCGAAGGTGAACCAGGCGTCGTCACCGCGAAGCCCACCCAGCGCCCAGGCGGCCAGGGACGCCGAAACCAACGGCGCCGCCACACCCGCCACCAGGGTGAAGCGCAAAAGGTGGTCGGTCCGCGACAGGTCCAGGCCTTCAGGCGCCATCAAGCGCAAGGTTATGGCGGAGCCGGCGATCTCGATCAGATTGCAGCCCGACATGAGGGCGGAGATGCCCAGATGTTCGCCGCTGATAACGCCGGCCAGGACGTTGGCGATACCGGCGGTGGCCAGCCAGGCCGCCCAGCGGCGGGGCGGGAGGGTCAGCAGGAACGTGAGCGTCACCGCATTGGCGAGCCAGACTCCCTCGCCCCGACCGATCATCCGGGGCGCCACGATTGACACCCAGCAAACCGCCACCATCAGCACGCCAAAAGCCAGCAGGCGCGCGGTCGCGCCGGCGACGGCCCAGGGCGCCGGAAAGCCTTGTGGGGGCGCAAACTTGCTTGTGGCCGTCATGGATCGTCCCCTGCGACAAAAGGGAACTTCAGGTAAAACCCTGTGGTTTCGGTTAATCGTGTTGATAGGATGAGGTTTCGGCGAAGCTGTGTGCTCAACCTCACGAGCGTCCGGCTGGATCGCCTGGCGGAAGGGGGGGTCGGACGTCAGGTCACGGCTTCTCGCCGGGCCAGGTCTGGATGGTCCCAGGCGCGCGTCTGCATGATGTCGACCAGATCCGCTACAGCGTTCCAGACGTCGGCGAAGCGGATATAGAGCGGGGCCAGGCCGAAGCGGATCGTCTCTGGGGCGCGGAAATCGGTGATCACCCCGCGCTGGGCCAAGGCCCTCACGATCGGATAGCCCTGCGGATGGTCGAAGGCCACGTGCTGCCCGCGCTGATCGGAGGTGCGAGGGCTGATCAGCTTGAAGTCGAACTCACCGCAGCGCTCGTCCATTAGCCGGATCAGCAGGTCGCCCAGCGCTCGCGCCTTGTCCCGCGCCAGCACCCGGTCGGCGCGCCCGGCCAGATCGAGACCGGCCTCCATGGCCGCAAGGCTGAGGATCGGCTGGGTGCTGGTCAGCATCTGGTTGATGTTCCCGGCCGGGCGATAGTCCCGGTCGAAGGCGAACGGCGCCTCATGTCCCCACCAGCCGGTCAGCGGCTGGATCGCGCCGCCGTGATGCCGGCGGGCGGCGAACACAAAGGCCGGGCTGCCCGGGCCCCCGTTCAGATATTTATAGGTGCAGCCGACCGCATAGTCCGCGCCCACCGCGTTCAGGTCCACCGGCACGGCGCCGACGCTGTGGCACAGGTCCCAGACCATCAGGGCGCCGACCTCGTGCGCCCGCTGGGTGATCGCGGCCATGTCGAGGACGTGGCTGGTCTTGTAATGGACGTGGATGAGGATGGCGACGGCCACCGTCTCGTCCAGGGCGTCCATCAGCTCGGCCTTTTCGGCGAACCGGATCTCGTAGCCGCGGTCGAGAAGCCCGATCAGGCCCTGGACGATGTAGTTGTCGGTGGGAAAGTTGCTGCCTTCCATGACGATGACCTTGCGGCCCGGCCGCAGGGCCAGGGCCGAGGCCGCCACCTTGAACAGATTGGCGACAACGGTGTCGGTCACCACCACCTCGTCCTCGGCGACGCCGATCAGGGGCGCGATCTTGGCCCCCAGCCGGTAGGGCTGTTGGAACCAGCCGGCGATGTTCCAGCTGCCGATCAGACCGCGCGCCCACTCGGTCGAGGCCGCCTGGTTGAGGCGCTCGAGCGCCGCCTTGGGCATCGGACCCAGCGAATGGCCGTCCAGATAGGTCATGCCGTCGGGCAGGACGAATTCGTCGCGAAACGCCGCGAGCGGATCGCTGCGGTCGAGCGTCTCGCAATCGTCTTTGGTCAGGCTGGACATGGTCGCTCGCGGAAATTTGGGTCGGTGAAGAGGGTTGGCTGTACAGGGCCTGGCGATTGGTGGCCCGGCGGATTGACCCCCGGGGCGGCGGATCGCGGGCCCCAAAGAGACTATCAGCGTCAAACAGACAAGGTCACCGTTGCTGGCGCGGCCGGCGCTTCCTCGTGCTCCCAGGCTGTTTCCGCGAGGTCCAAGCCAGGCCCCAGGAAGCAAAAAGCGGCCCCGAAGGACCGCTTTAATCGCTTCAATTTTCTAGAGAAAACTGGAGCGGGCGAGGCGATTCGAACGCCCGACCCCAACCTTGGCAAGGTTGTGCTCTACCCCTGAGCTACGCCCGCGCTCCTTATGATCCGAAGACCCCTGCGAGGAGCGGGGCTTATGGCAGAGGGCCGCGCGCTTGGCAAGCGGGGTTTTGATGGTTTCGAGCTCGCCATGGAGCGGGTTGAGTTCCGGTCGCACCGCTCTCCCTACCGGCTGAAGCGCGGGGCCTTGAGGCGGCGCTTGTTGACATGGGCCTTGGGCGCCGGGCCGGTGTCGTTCGGCAGTTCGCCGCGGAAGTAGAAGCGCTGCCAGGCCTCCTTGATGGTCTCTGGATCGCCCTTCGCCAGCCGCTTGTTGAACTCGCTGCGGCGTGTCCCCCAGGCTTCGTACTGGGCGCGCAGGTCGGGGTCGGACTCCAGGGGTCGCTGGACCACGTCGAAGGTCTCGATCGGCTTGTCCTGGGCCAGGGTGATGAAACAGAAGGGCTCGCCGCGAGCGAAGCGCACCACGCCGGGTCGGGTGAAATGCCAGTTCATGGTGAAGGGGAAGGGCAACCAGTCGGTCTCGATCAGGCCGATCAGGGGCTGGATGCCGTCCTTGATGTGGTTGGGCGGCCCCATGCACCACATGGACCAGTTCTCGGAGGTGCGGAACAGGTAACCGGTGTGGAAGGTGATCACCCCGCCGGAGAAATGCGACTTGGCGAAGTCATGAAAATCCGGGTGCGGGTGGTCCGGGGTCAGGGTGATGTCGTCCTGGTGCGGCCCGCCGTTCCACTCGGCGGTGAATCCCACCGGGCACAGGATCTCCCAGCCGGTGGTGTTGGCCATGGTCAGGGGCAGGCAGCGATAGGGATGGCGCTCATCAAAGGCCTCCATCCAGGCCCGCTGGGGCCGGCCGGGCACGATATCCGGCGGGCGCTGGGTGGTGGCGAAACATTCGAGCTTCATCGGCGTGCATCCTGACGGCGTCTAGCCAGGCCCCGTTCCTAGCTGGAGCGGACTTGTTCCGTCCAGTGCGGGCTGGACTTCACCTCGCGCGGCGAAGCGGATAGGAAGCGGCCATGCCCGAGATCACCCCTGCCGACCTGTTCGCCTTTCTCGACCGCCACGCGATCGCCCATTCGACCCTGGAGCACGAAGCTGTGTTCACCGTCGAGGACGGGCCGGAGATGAAGGCCCGCCTGCCCGGCGGCCACACCAAGAACCTGTTCCTGAAGGACGCCAAGGGCCGCATCTGGCTGATCACCGCCCTGGACGATACCGCGGTCGATCTGAAGACCATCCACAAGACCATCGGCGCGGCGCGATTGTCCTTCGGCTCCGCTGACCTGATGCTGGAGGTTCTGGGCGTGCGACCTGGGTCGGTGACGCCATTCGGCCTGGTCAACGATGTGGAGCATCGCGCGACCCTGGTGGTCGATGCGGCCCTGTTGGCGCGCGAGCCGCTGAACTTCCACCCCCTGCTCAATACCGCCACCACCGCGGTGTCCAAGGCTGGCTTTCTAGCGTTCCTCCAGGCGCTGGGGGTCGAGCCCCTGGTGGTGGATTTTGCGGCTGAGCCGGCGGCCCTCGTCGAGGCCTGAGGCGAAATCCACCGCATTCGCTAACGCCGCGACCTCGAATTCTCACCTCACGCGTTGCAGCAACAGGCCAGCCGGACCATCTTAGGGCCGCTTGTGAAATCCCGACTGTCGGAGAACGCCCATGCTCGGAGAAAAGACCTCCGCGCCCGCCCAATCGAACCTGATCAAGGAAGGCTCGGACGCCAGCTTTGTGGCCGATGTGCTGGAGGCCTCCAAGGTCCAGCCGGTGATCGTCGACTTCTGGGCCACCTGGTGCGGCCCCTGCCGGCAATTGACCCCCGCCCTGGAAAAGGCGGTGAACGCCGCCAACGGCGCGGTCAAGCTGGTCAAGATCGATGTGGACAAGAATCCGGGCTTCGCTGGCCAGCTGCGCGTGCAGTCGATCCCTACGGTCTACGCATTTGTGGACGGCCGGCCCGTGGATGGCTTCCAGGGCGCAGTGCCCGACAGCCAGATCAAGGCCTTCATCGAACGCCTCACCGGCCCGGCGGCGCCCTCGGACCTGGACCAGCTCCTGGCCCTGGCCAAGGAGTCGCTGGATCTGGGTGACACCGGCGGCGCGGCCCAGGCCTATGCCGAAGCGCTTCATCTCGACCCCGAAAACATCAAGGCCATCGCCGGCCTCGCCCGCTGCTACCTGACCGGCGGCGACACCGTGCGCGCCCAGGAAGTGGTGGACATGGCGCCCGCCGGGACCAAGGACACCGAGCTGGACAGCGTGCGCGCCGCCCTGGCCCTGGCCGCCGAGGCCTCCGCCGAGGTCGGGCCGTTCGAAAAGCGGCTGGCCGCTGACGAAGACGACCATGAGGCGCGGTTCGAACTGGCCAAGGCCCTGGGCGGCCGCGGCGACATGCAGGCCGCCGCAGATCATCTTTTGACCATTATCGCCAAGGATCGCACCTGGAACGACGAGGCGGCGCGCAAGCAGCTCCTGACTATTTTCGAGGCCGCTGGCCCCACCTCCGAGGTCGTGCGCCGGGGACGGCGGCGGCTGTCGTCGATCCTGTTCTCGTAAAGGCGCGGGCGTGGCGGCCGGACCCTTCATCAAGGCGGGCGATCTGCCCCAGGTGATCCCGGTGTTTCCGCTGAGCGGGGTGCTGCTCCTGCCCCACGCCCAGCTGCCGCTGAACATCTTCGAGCCGCGCTATCTGAACATGGTCGACGACGCCATGGCCTCCGAGCGCATGATCGGCATGATCCAGCAACTAGGCGGCGAGGCCGAGCGGCCCAGCCTGGCCGCAGTCGGCTGCCTGGGCCGCATCACCAGCTTCGCCGAGACCTCCGATGGCCGCTATCTGATCACCTTGAGCGGCCTGTGCCGTTTTGGCGTGGGCGAAGAACTGTCCAATCGCCTGCCCTACAGGCAGGTGCGCGCCAATTTCGGCCCGTTCGAATCCGACCTCAATCCCCTGGGCGACGATGATGGCTTTGACCGCCTGCGCTTTTTGCGCGCGCTGAAGGCGTTTTTGGAGCGCCACGGGCTGGAGGTCGACTGGGATACCGCCAAATCCGCCCCCGGCGAGGCCCTGGTCAACAGCCTGGCCATGGCCCTGCCTTTCGAAGCGGCCGAACGCCAGGCCCTGCTGGAGGCCATCAGCTTTTCCGAGCGCCGCGAGACCCTGATCGCGCTGATGGAGATTGACGCGGCCGACCGCTCCGGCGACGACGATCCGCACTGGATCCAATAGGACGCCGATGACCGAACCCGCCACCCCGTTCAGCGAAGACGCCGCGTCCTTCGCCAGCCTGACCCACGAGGTCGATCCGCGCCTGTTGGAGGTGCTGGTCTGTCCCCTGACCCGCGCACCCCTGACCTACGACCGGGACAAGGGCGAACTGGTCAGCCGCAAGGCGCGCCTGGCCTATCCGGTGCGCGACGGGGTGCCGGTGATGCTGGCCGAGGAGGCCCGCGCCCTGGGCGACGACGAATGAGCGCTGCAAACCGCCCCTGGCCTGTGGAGCTGAAGGTGCGCCGACGGGACGCCGTGCTCAGCGCCGCCTTTGACGATGGCCACAGCTTCGATCTGTCGGCGGAATATCTGCGTGTCATGACCCCCAGCGCCGCCGATCGCGGCCATGGCGGGGGTCCGGGCCGCTGCGTGGACGGCAAGCGCGGCGTGGGCGTCACTGATGTGCAGCCGGTGGGCCGCTATGCGGTGCGTATCCGCTTTGACGACGGCCACGACACCGGCCTTTACAGCTGGGACGAACTCTATCGCCTCGGCCGCGATCATAACCGTCTGTGGGCGGAATACCTGCAGCGCCTGGAGCGTGAAGGGCTGTCGCGGTAGCGGAGCCTACAGCACCTCGCCGCGGAACAGCCGCGGCAGATCCCCCACCGCCCCGCCGGCCTCGCGCATGAAGAAGCGGCGCGCCGGACCTATGCGGTTGACGGCGGCCATGCCCAAGCCCCGGGCCAGGCGGATGGCCGGATGGTCGTTGGAGAACAGGTGGACGAAGGCGTCCATGCCGGCGGCCATGGTGGCGGTGTCGAAGCGTCGCCAGGCGGCGTAACGCTTCAGAACCGCTTCCGAGCCGATGTCCTCGCCCAGGCGGGCGGCGTCCACCAGCACCTCGGCCAGCACCGCGGCGTCCTTCAGCCCCAGGTTCAGCCCCTGGCCGGCGATCGGGTGCACCCCGTGCGCAGCGTCGCCCAGCAGGGCCACGCGCGGCGCGGTCATCCGCTCGGCCAGTTGCAGCGACAGGGGATAGACAAAGGTCGGCCCCACCACCTGGACCTCGCCCAGGAACGGGCCAAACCGGCGGCGCAGCAGCGACAGGAACACCTCGGGCCGGGCCGCCCGCAGCGCCTCGCCGGCGGCGGCGCTCTCGGTCCACACCAGGCTGGCGCGGTTCTCGGTCAAGGGCAGGATGGCGAAGGGGCCGGCGGGCAGGAAATATTCATGGGCCACGCCCTGGTGCGTGCGCTCCATCTTCAGGGTCGCCACCACCCCGCTCTGTTTGTAGTCCCAGCCGACCACGCCAATGCCGGCCGCCTTGCGCACCGTGGAGCCACGCCCCTCGGCGCCGATGACCACCGGGGCGCGCAGCTCCCGGCCGCCGGCCAGCCGCACCCGGGCGCCGCCGGCCTGAACGTCCACGCCCTCGACCCGGGCCGGCGCCAGCACGGTCAGGCCCGACGCCTCGACCGCCTGGGCCAGGGCCAGGCGGGTGCGCCGGTTTTCGACCATATAGCCCAGCGGCTCGGAATGGACCCGGGCGGCGATCTCCGCCGCGTCGAAGCGCAGGAAGAACGAGGTCGGCCTGCCCGAAGAGGCTCCAGGCGCATGACCGTCGGTGACCAGGATCTGCTCGATGCGCTGTACGTCCGGGCGCATGCCGTCGCCGACGCCGATGGCGTCCCAGGCGCGAAACGAGGAAAAGGCGATGGCCGAGGCGCGGCCGTCGAAGGTCGGCTCCAGCTGGGCGGCGAAGGGCTGGGGATCCACCAGGATCGGGCGCAGGCCACCGTGATGCAAAGCCAGCGCCAGGGTTGCGCCGGCCATGCCGGCCCCGGCGACGATCACATCGGCGTCAAGGGTCTGATCCATGCCCCTATGTCGACCCGACCCGACGCGAAGTCCAGTCAGGCGGCGACCTTAGCCCTCGTCGTCGTCGGTTTCGTGCGCCGGTTCCTGAGCGCCGGTCTCGGAGGCCGGGCGCAGGGAGGCGCCGTCGTCGACAATGCCCTTCTTGGCGTCATCCTTGGCCTTCTTTTCGGCCGCCTTCTTGACGATCGAGTCCAGCTCCAACTGGGTGATCAGGCCCAGGGTCACGGGATCCACCGGCTTGATGTTACTGGCGTTCCAGTGGGTGCGGTTGCGCACCTGGTCGATGGTGGCCTTGGTGGTGCCGAGCGTCTTGACGATCTGGCTGTCCGGAATTTCCGGGTGGTTGCGCAGGAACCAGGCGATGGCGTCCGGGCGATCCTGACGGCGCGAGACCGGGGTGTAGCGCGGGGCCTTCTTGGCCGGCTTGAGCAACTCGGCGTGACGGCTCTTCTGCGCCTTCATGCGATAGGCCGGATTGGCCTGGGCCGCATCAAGCTCGCCGCGCGACAGCTGGCCGTTGGCGATAGGGTCGGCGCCGCGGATGTCTCGCGCCACTTCGCCGTCGGCGATCCCTTTCACTTCCAAAGGATGCAGACCGCAGAAGTCGGCGATCTGCTCGAAGGTCATCGAGGTGTTGTCGACCAGCCAGACGGCGGTCGCCTTGGGCATGAGAATGTCGGTCATGCGATGGATCTTTCCGTAGTCCTGAAATGACGGCGCCCGGCCTTTCGGCCGGGCGATGCATCTTTCCCTATAAGGCCGATCGCGCCGGAAGCCAATCGCAATCGGGCACTTAGGGCTAACCGCGCGCCCAAGCGCCTCGGTTTGTCACGCGGTCAGCATCACCTTGCCCACATGCGCGCCACCTTCCAGATGGGCGTGAGCGCCAGCCGCGTCGGCCAAAGGGAAGGTGGCGTCGATGATCGGCGTCAATTTACCGGCTTCGATCCAAGGCCAGACGGTCTTTTCGATGGCCGCGGCCAGCCGCGCCTTTTCGTCGGCGTCGCGCGGCCTCAGGGTCGAGCCGGTCAGGACCAGCCGCTTTTGCATGATGGCCAGGAGGTTCACCTCCACCTGGGCGCCGGCCTGGGTGGCGATCATCACCAGCCGCCCGCCGGTATTGAGGCTGGCGAAGTCCTTGGCGACATAATCGCCGCCGACCATGTCCAGGATCACGTCGACCCCGCCCAGCGCCCGGGCGGCCTCGGCGAAGTCTTCAGTGGTGGTGTCGATGGCGTGATCGGCGCCCAGTTTCAACGCCGCCCTGGCCTTTTCGGCCCCGCGGCCCGTGGCGATCACCCGCGCGCCGGCGGCCTTGGCCATCTGGATGGCGATGACGCCGATGCCGGAGGTGGCCCCATGGATCATAAGGGTCTCGCCGGCTTTCAGACCTCCATGCTCGAACACATTGGCGAATACGGTGAACACGGTCTCGGGCAGGGCCGCGGCCTGAACCAAGTCAAAGCCCGGAGGGATCGGCAAGGCATGGCGCGCGTCGACCACGGCGTATTCGGCGTATCCGCCCCCGCCCAGGAGCGCGGTGACCTTGTCGCCCTCGCGCCAGCGCGGCGCGTTCGGCCCCAGCATCGCCACCTCGCCGGCGACTTCCAGGCCCAAGGTGGCGGGCGCCCCTGGCGGCGGCGGATAATAGCCCAGACGCTGCAGGATATCGGGGCGGTTGACCCCCGCGGCGCACACGCGGATCAGGATCTGGCCTTCAGCCGGCCTTGGCGTGTCGATCCGCCCCAGCTTCAGCGCGCTGGCCGGACCCTTGCCGTCCTCCACCACGATCGCGGCCATCTGTTCTGGCGCCATGCCGATCTCCCAAGCTTGCGCACATCTCGCGCAAGAGGTCAGATAGTGGGGTTTAGGAGCAAACGACAGGGAGGCCGCCACAATGTTGGAGGATGCAGCGCCGCCGCGGCGTGGACGGGGTCAGGCCCTGATCGACGTCACGCGCGAAGATCTGGATCTCTACGCCGTGGAGGAACTGGAGGAGCGCATAGACATGCTCCAGGCCGAGATCGACCGCACCCGCGCCCAGGTCGATCGCAAACGATCGGGCCGCGCGGCGGCCGACGCTCTGTTTAAGACATAGAAAACCATAGTGGTGTTAAGGTTTGAGTTAGACTGATTTCAGGCGAAACGGATTCGCTGATCTGGAGCGGGTTGAGGAAAGTGCGAAGCGGTTTTCCGCCCGCATCCCGCTCTAAGCTTTTAGGTTCGATCACGACGATTTTGGATCGATTCGATCCAAGATCACCGGGATCTAGGCGAGCAAGACTGGCATGGGGGTTGCAGTCCCCTGGCGTCAGACGGGGTGTGTTCCCGTAGGCTTGGAAGGGCGAGCATAATGAACGAGATCGGCGAGACGCTTACCGTCGCCGGCGCGTGGCGGGCGGACGTGGTCCGAGACTTCTCCCGCTCCGAACTGTTCGACCATACTTTTCGCGAGGGCATGGACCTTGTTGAAGAGACCGCGGCCTATCTCGATGGGCCTGGCCGCCAGGAATCCAAGCGCCTCGACCGCACCTCGGCCCTGGAATACGCCAGCGAGAGCATGCGCCTGACCACCCGCCTGATGCAGGTGGCCTCGTGGCTGCTGGTGCAGCGCGCGGTGCGTGAAGGCGAGATGGAACCGGCTCTGGCCTGCGATTCCCGCTATCGCCTGGGCGCCGAAGGCCTGGCCAGCAGCGGGCTGGGGCAACACCTGCCCATCGGCCTGGTGGACCTGCTGGACCGTTCCGAGCGCCTCTATGACCGGGTCCTGCACCTGGACCGGCGCATGTATCTGGAAGGCGACGCCGGGGCGGCGCCGCACGCGGTGCTGGCCCAGCACCAGATGCTGCAGGCGGCGTTCGGAGTCTGAGGGGTCCAAAAGCGGATTGAGAGCCGTCACCGCCGGGCTCGTCCCGGCGGCCCAGGGCCTCAAGCTATTGGTAGTTGTCGCGGCTGCATTGCGCCAAGCTCTGATCATTCGTGTTCATGGGTCGCCGGGACGAGCCCCGGCGATGACGAACTATGCTACAAACTCAAGACGACCGTCACCGTCTCCCAACGGCGAACTCAAGCCAGAAAAAAGCCGGCCGCATCACTGCAGCCGGCTCATTTCGCATCAGCTCGCCCGTGAAGGCGCGCCGCAGCCTATGTCCTGAGGGCCTACTTCTTGAGGAAGCCGCCGTATTTCGCCGCGAAGCGCGACACGCGGCCGCCGCGGTCGAGCAGGGTCTGGTTGCCGCCGGTCCACGCCGGGTGGGTTTTCGGATCGATGTCCAGGTTCAGGGTCGCGCCTTCCTTGCCGTAGGTCGAGCGCGTCTGATAGGTCGTTCCGTCCGTCATC
The DNA here is from genome assembly GCA_036494815.1 of Caulobacteraceae bacterium. Lineage (GTDB taxonomy): Bacteria > Pseudomonadota > Alphaproteobacteria > Caulobacterales > Caulobacteraceae > Poindextera. The sequence goes on along the minus strand of DASXNV010000068.1, from coordinate 36,690 downwards.
ACCACGGTGATGAAGTGATAGTCGGGGTGAGTGTCTTGTTTCATCGTGAGGTCGTACCGACTCTGAAAGGAACGAGCGCCCGCTCGCAGGAGCGTCGGGGCTGAAGGATGGGCGGCTATACACGAAGGCGGGGCGCCAAGGCAAGTCCGGCCATTCGGGACTTTAGAGCGCAGGCTTGATCTTAGCCGTTTTGACCCACGCGGGCTTGGCCCGCCAGGGTGTGAGGGAGTTTCTATGAGCGACGCCATGGGGGACGAAGCCGTCGTCGCCGGACGGCCCAATTCCGGCGCGGTGCTGGCCCAGTCCATGCAACAAGCCGCTGCGCGCCGGGCGAAGAGCCGCGACCTGTCGCCCCTGGCGGCGCTGTGGCCCCACGCCCGGGCCCACATTGGCGACGCGATCCTGGCCGGGATGTTCCTGGTGGTCTCGAGCCTGTCCACCCTGGGCATCAGCGTCGCCGGCCGCATGGTGGTCGATCACGGGCTGCAGGCGCACGCCTATGCGGCCCTGAACCAGGCCTTCCTGTTCGTGGGCGTGGTGGTCGCCGCCCTGGCCACGGCCACGGCTCTGCGCTTCTACTTCGTCTCCCGTCTCGGCGAGCGGATCGTGGCCGACCTGCGCAAGCAGCTCTATGACCACGTCCTGACGCTCGACCCCGGTTTCTTCATGCACATCCGCACCGGCGAGGTGCTGTCGCGCATGACCACTGACATGACCATCATCGAGACGGTCAGCGCCTACGCCTCGATCTTCCTGCGCAATATCGTCCTGTTTGTCGGCGCCTTGACCGCTCTGGCCATTGTCGCGCCAGGCTATGCGGTCTTCATCCTGGTGCTGGTGCTGGGTGTGCTTGTCCCGCTGATCGCCTTTGGGCGCTACGTGCGCAGGCTGTCGGCCCGGGCCCAGGACCGCTTCGCCGACGCCATCGGCTATGCCGGCGAGAGCCTGGACGCCCTGGAGACGGTGCAGGCCTTCAATCGCGAGGCCAGCGTCGCCGCCCGCTTCGCCAAGGGGGTGGAAACCGCCTTCCAGGCCTCCATGGCCCGTATCCGCGCCCGCGCCCTGATGGCGGCCATGATCATCACCCTGGGCTTCGCTGGCATCGGGGTGCTGCTCTACACCGCCCTGGCCGCCGTCTACATCAAACACACCATGACCCCAGGGGTGCTGCTCCAATTCACCGTGCTGTCGATTCTGGCCGCCAGTTCGGTGGCCCAGCTGGGCGAGGTGATGGGCGAGATGCAGAAGGCCGCCGGGGCCATGCAGCGCATCAGCGAGCTTTTGGCCGCCAAGCCGACCATCGCCCCGCCGGCCAAGCCCATCACCCTGCCCGTTCCCGCCCGGGGTTCCATCGCCTTCGAGCATGTGGAATTCGCCTATCCGGGCCGGCCCGACCTGCCGGCCCTGCGTGACTTCTCGTTGACCGTGAACCCCGGCGAGCGAGTGGCCCTGGTGGGACCTTCGGGCGCCGGCAAGAGCACGGTGCTGCGTCTGATCCTACGCTTCTATGACCCGCAAGGCGGGGCGGTGCGCATGGATGGGGTGGATCTGCGTGACACCGATCCGGCCCAGGCCCGCGCGCGCATCGCCCTGGTGGGCCAGGACGCGCCGCTGTTTTCCGGCTCGGCCTATGAAAATCTCGAATTTGGCCGTGAGGGCGCCACGCCCGAGCAGATGCAGGCCGCCGCCCAGGCCGCCCAGGCCCAGGGCTTTTTGTCAGCCCTGCCCGAAGGCTTCGACACCCCCATCGGCGAGCGGGCCAAGACCCTGTCCGGCGGCCAACGGCAGCGCCTGGCGATCGCCCGCGCCCTCTTGCGTGACGCGCCGATCCTGCTGCTGGACGAAGCCACCAGCGCCCTGGACGCCGAGAACGAGCAATTGGTCCAGGCCGCCCTGCACAAGGCCATGGCCGGCCGCACCACACTGGTCATCGCCCACCGCCTGGCCACGGTGCTGGAAGCCGACCGCATCGTGGTCATGGACGAGGGCCATGTCGTGGAAGAGGGCGTACACGCCGAACTGGTGGCCAAGGGCGGGCTCTATGCGCGCCTGGCCAAGCTGCAGTTTGGGGTGGAGGGGTAGGGCGCCGACCCTGCAAACCCGAATGTGTCCGTCACCACCGGGCTCGTCCCGGTGGCCCATACACGCCAGCCGGCCAAATAAGGCCTTGAAAGGCCTGAAGTCATGGTGGCCGGGACGAGCCCGGCCATAACGTGGGCAAGTTAGCTCGCCGCCCTTAACCGCTCCAGCACCAACGGGTGCAGGTCCGTATTGGCGGCCAAGATCCCGCCGGTCCCCAGCGGATCGGCTCCACCGTCGGCGTCTGTGACCACACCGCCGGCTTCGGTGATGAAGAGCACGCCCGCCGCCATGTCCCAGCGCTGCAGGTTGCGCTCCCAGAAGCCGTCGAAACGGCCGGCGGCCACATAGGCAAGGTCCAGGGCGGCCGAGCCGAAGCGGCGCACGCCGGAGACCTTCTGGGCGATCTGGTGCAGCTCTTTTAGGAACTGGGCGTGGCCGGGCCGGCCCATGAACGGGATGCCGGTGGCCAGCACCGCCTCGCCCAGATCGCGGCGAGCGGCCACGCGCAGGCGCTTGTCATTGAGGTAGCAGCCCTTGCCGCGCTCAGCCCAGAACAGCTCGTTGGTGGCGGGATTATAGGTCACACCGGCGACGATCTGGCCGTCGCGCTCCAGGGCCACAGTCACCGCGAAGTGGGGGATGGCGTGCAGGAAGTTTGTGGTGCCATCCAGGGGGTCGGCGATCCAGGTGTGGGTCTTGTCGCTGCCCTCGATCAGTCCGCGCTCCTCGCCCAGGAAGCCATAGCCGGGGCGGGCGGCGGTCAGGGCCTCGAACAGCACCTGCTCGGCCTTGGTGTCGGCGGCGGAGACGTAGTCGGCCGGGCCCTTCTTGGACACCTGCAGCTCGGCCAGCTCGCCGAAGTCGCGGGTCAGGCCGCGGGCGGCCTTGCGCGCGGCGTCGATCATCACCTTTACGAGGGCGGTGGGGGTGCTCATGTCAGTCGGCCCTGCGCATATATTCGCCGGTCTCGGTGGAGACCAGCACCCGTTCGCCCGCGTTCATATAGGGCGGGATCATGATCCGCATCCCATTGGACGCCTTGGCCGGCTTGTAGGAGGACGAGGCGGTCTGGCCCTTGATGGTGGCGTCGGCCTCGACGATCTCCAGCACCACGCTGTCGGGCAGGGCGATGCCGATGGGCCGCTCGTCATGCAGCTGCACCGTGACCTTCATGCCGTCCTGCAGGAACTGCGCCCGCTCCTCGCCGCCGAAGTCCTTTTCCAGCTCGATCTGCTCGTAGGTGGCCACGTCCATGAACACCAGCCGATCGCCCTGGTCGTAGAGGAAGGTGAAGTCCTTTAGCTCCAGCTCGATGCGCTCCACCGTGTCGGAGGTGCGGAAGCGCTCGTTCAGCTTGCGCCCGTCGATCAGGTTCTTCAGCTCGACCTGGGCGAAGGCGCCGCCCTTGCCCGGTTTGACGTGATTGGCCTTGACCGCGATCCACAGGGAACCGTCGTGCTGGATCACCACGCCGGGCTTGATCGCATTGCCGGTGATTTTCATCAAAAACTTCTAAAGGCCAGGGAGAATGGGCGCGGAACCTAGCTATGAGGGGGCGAATAAGCAAGGCGAGGGCGTACGAGGCGTGAAGGGCTGCCAACCGTCAGCGCACTCGCCTCGCCCCCGTGGCGTGTAAGGCGGTCATTGGACAAACTTCGAGCGCGAGCTAGGCTGCGACCATAATTAAAAATCTTCCGGAACCCAGCCCTCGTCGCATGGTCGCGGTCGTATGTGCATCCGCCGTTTTGATTGTCATTTGCGCGACTTCAAGCACGATGGCAGGCGACGGGAAGCCGGTCGGTCAATTCAGCCCTGATCTGAAGATGTCATACAAGGGGCGGACAAGTCGCGTCCGGCCCTTCAACGAACCCTATTGCAAGATTCACTATTCAGACGGAGGGCGAGCCTGCACTGACATGTCGCAATGCAATGGCGCATGTGCCTACGGAAACGATATCAGCCATCCCGTTTCGCAACGCTGTGGTTGGCGTATGCCAGACCGCAAATGTTCAGTGTGGGTGTTTTTTCAGCGTAGTGCACGGCCGTGCGGTTGACCCTAGTTGCGGGAATTGATCCTCAGTCCGGCGATCGCTTCAAATTGAACGGGAGTCTCCGCAACAATTACGCCCCCCGCTCCGCCATCCCCGCCGCAATCTGCGCGTTGAACGCCGCCACCGCTGCGGCCGGGCCTTGCGGATAGGCCCACACCCCCGCCGAGACGGCGATGAAGTCGGCGCCCGCGGCCACGAGATCCTTGCAATTGTCGACGGTGATCCCGCCAATGGCCACGCAGGGGGTCTGCATGCTTTCTTGCCAGATGCTGAGGATTTCCGGCTCGGCCTGGGTCGAGGCCTCCTTGGTGCGGGTCTCGAAGAAAGCCCCGAAGGCCACATAGTCGGCGCCGGCCTCGCTGGCCTCCATGGCCAGGTGGCGGCTGTCGTGGCAGGTGACGCCGATGATGGCGTCGGGACCCAGCAGCTTGCGGGCGTCGGCGAAGGGGCCGTCGCCCTGGCCCATATGGACGCCATCGCAGCCGAGCTTTTTGGCCAGGATCGGGCTGTCGTTCATGATCACCGCCACGTCGTGGCTCTGGGCGATGGGCAAGATCACCTGGGTCGCCGCGGCGATCACCGCCTCGGGCGCGTCCTTCAGCCGGATCTGCAGGGCGGCCACGTCGCCGGCGTCCAGGGCCTGGGCCAGGCTGCGGCCAAAGGCGGCGAGGTCGTCGATGACAGGCGGGGTGATCAGATAGAGGCGGCAGGCGGCTTTGCTCATGGCCTGGGCGCTACGCCCTGAGGGGCTGGGCGTCAATGTGTGGGGAGTAGGGCCTTGAGCCCATAGGCCGCCAGCGCGGTGACCAGGGCCGATCCGAGGGCGATCACCACCCACCAGGCCAGTCGCCGCCATAGGGGCGCTGTCGGCGCGTCGGCCGGCGGCGGGCCTTCAATGATTGCCGGCATCGGCGCGCACCTTGCCGCGGAACAACCAATAGACCAGCACCGTATAGCCGAGGATCGCCGGCAACAGCACGCACAGGCCGCCCAGCACCAGGGCCAGGGCGTTGTCCGCCGAAGCCGCCTGGCGGAAGGTCAGGGCGTAGGGCACCACGAACGGGAAGAAGGCGGCGGCCAGGCCGGCATATCCCGACAGGAACACCATCACCGCCCCGGCGAAGGGCAGGTGATGGGAGTCCCGGCGCAGGCCCAGCAAGACCACGCCCAGGCCCACCGCGCCCAGGATCGGGATCGCAACCAGCCTCAGGAAGGCCGGGAGGTGGAAATCACCGGCCACGAAACCCCAGCGCTCGGCGATCTGGGGATGCACCCGCAGGGTCATCAGGCTGATCAGGGCCAGGATCGCAGCCACGGCGATAACCGCCCGCCGGGCCCACGTGCGCGCATCCCCGTGCAGTTCGTCCTCGCTCTTGATCATCAGCCAGCCGGCGCCCAGCAGGACATAGCCGGCGACCAGGCCGGCGGCGGCGACCAGTGAATAGGGGCTGAGCCAGTCGAAGGGGCCGCCAGCGAAGGCGCCGTCGCGCACCGTCACCCCCTGGATGAAGCCGCCCAGGATCAGGCCTTGCGACAGGGCGGCCACCAGGGAGCCGCCGGCGAAGGCGGCGGTCCAGAAGGCCTTGCCCCGCTTGCGCCCGTGCAGGCGAAATTCGAAGGCCACCCCGCGCAGCACCAGGGCCAGCAGCATGGTCATGACCGGGTAGTAGAGCGCCGGGGTCAGCACCGCATAGGCGCCGGGAAAGGCCGCGAATAGCCCGCCGCCGCCCAGCACCAGCCAGGTCTCGTTGCCGTCCCAGACCGGGGCGATGGCGCTCATCATCACGTCGCGGTCCGCCGGGCTGCGAGCGAAGGGGAACAATATGCCGACGCCCAGGTCGAAACCGTCCAGCAGCACATAGAGCAGCACGGCCAAGGCCAGAACCCCGGACCAGATCAGTGGCAGGTCGAGGCTCATGGCGGCCCCTCTCCGCCATGCTCGACCCCGAGGCCCAGGGGCGAGCCCGGCGCATGGCCCTCGGCGCTAGGCGGCGCGTCAGCCACAGCCGGTCCCGCCGCCATCAGCCGCAGGATATAGAGCGCGCCGACGCTGAACACGGTGGCGTAGACGATCAGAAAGCCCAGCAACGAGGCAGAGACTTGGCTGGCGCGGATCGGCGAGACGGCGTCGGCTGTGCGCAGGACGCCATAGACCACATAGGGCTGGCGGCCGACCTCGGCGACGATCCAGCCGCAGACCACGGCCACGAAGCCCATGGGCCCCATGACCACGGCGCTCCACAAATAGGCCCGCGACCGCTCCGGCCCGCCGGTGAGCCACAGGATCACACCCCAGGCTCCCAGCAGGATCATCAGCACGCCCAGGCCGACCATGGCGCGAAAGGCGTAGAACATCAGCAGCGAGAAGGGCTGATCGGCGCGGGGAAAGGCCTTCAGCCCCTGGATATCGGCGTTGACGTCACCCTTGAGCAGCCAACTGCCCATTTTCGGTACCGAGATCTCCCAGCGATTGCCCTGCAGGTCGCGGTCGGGCCAGGCCAGGATGTGAAAGGGCTGCTGGCGGCCGCTGTCCCACAGCCCCTCCAGCGCCGCGACCTTGGCCGGCTGATAGGTGGCCGCCACCTTGCCGGCCACGTCGCCCACGAACAGCTGCAGCGGCGCCACCAGGGCGAACATGCCGATGGCCATGCGCAGGCCGACCCTGGACTCCGGCTGTGTCCTGTCCCTGAGCAGTTGAAAGGCCGAGGCCGCCCCCACCGCCAGGGCTGTGGTCAGATAGGCGGCCAGCACCATGTGGCCCAGCCGCGACGGGAAGGTGGGTGAGAAGATCACCTGCATCCAGTCGACCGCGATGAACCGCCCGCTTTCGTCGCGGGTGAAGCTGACCGGATGCTGCATCCAGCTATTGGCCGAGATGATCCAGAAGGCCGAGGTCAGGGTGCCGAACGCCACCAGCGCCGTGGCGGCGAAATGCAGCTTTCGTCCCACCCGCTTCCAGCCGAATAGCATGACGCCCAGGAAGCTGGCCTCCAGGAAGAAGGCGGCCAACACCTCGAAGGCCAGGAGCGGGCCCAGCACCGGGGCGGTCTTGGCCGCGAACACGCTCCAATTGGTCCCGATCTGGTAGCTCAGCACCACGCCGGAAACCACGCCCATGCCGAAGGCCAGGGCGAAGATCTTGGTCCAGAACATGTAGAGGCGGAGGAAAACGTCGCGCTTTGTGGCCAGCCACAGGCCTTCCAGCACAGCCAGATAGCTGGCCAGGCCAATGGAAAAGCTAGGGAAAATAATATGAAAGGCGATGGTGAAGCCGAATTGGAGCCGCGATAGCAATAGCGCGCTCATACCGGTCCGATCTCCGCACCCTCAAGCTGACGGCGCGGACCATCCGCCCAAGCCGGGCGGATCGCAACCTTAAATCGCCAGAAAATCACACCGGACCCGGCGGCGCGGCGGCGCGGCCGCGCGAATATCATCGATATCCATGCGGCGCATTTTGCGTCAGGCTGCAACGCCAACGCGAAGGAGAAGCTCAGCCGATGACTGCGGAACAGCCCAGCAGTCCCCGGGATTCGGAAACGGCCCAGATGCTCGGCCTGGTTCTGGAAACCGCCCTCGATGCGGTGGTGGTCATGGACGCCCTGGGAACGATCACCGACTGGAACGCGCTGGCGCAAGCCACGTTCGGTTGGACCCGCGGCGAGGCGATTGGCCAGCAGCTGGCGGGCCTGCTGATACCCCAGCCCTTTCGTGAGGCGCACCGGGACGGCCTGGCTCGCTACCTGGCCACCGGCGATGGGCCGGTGCTGCGCCAAAGGATCGAAGTTTCCGCGCTCCACAAGACCGGAGTCGAGTTTCCGGTGGAGCTGTCCATCGTACCCGTTGGGCTGCTGTCCGCACCGGTGTTCCTGGGCTTTATTCGGGACATCAGCGAGCGCAAGCGCGGCGAAGCCTTGTTGCGTCGCCATGCGCGCGAAGCTGAGCTGCTCAATGAGGTCACCAGGCTGGCCGCCGAGACCGGCTCGCTGGAAGAAGTCCTGCCGGTCTGCCTCGCCGCGATCTGCGAATTGACGGAGTGGCCCTTGGGACATGCCTTCCTGCCGACCGCGACCAACCCGCCACAGCTGGTGTCCAGCATGATCTGGCAGGGCGACCTTGTCGCCTTTTCAGCGCTCAAATCGATCACAGGCGCGACCGCTTTCGGGCTTGGCGAAGGCATGCCCGGACGCATCTGGCGCAATCGCAAGCCCTATTGGCTCGCCAGGATCGGCGACGGCGGCGACATTAGCGAATATCCCCGGCTGAACACCATCGTCGAACTCGGCTTGCAGGCGGCGTTCGGCTTTCCGATCGTGGTCGCGGGAGAGGTCGTGGCCGTGGTTGAGTTTTTCAGTCGCGTTCCGGCCAGACCGGATGAACGGCTGCTGCTCACCGTGCGCACCATCGGCGAGCAGATCGGACGGGTGCTCGAGCGCCGGCGCGTGCAGGACCATCAGGCCCTGTTGCTGGCCGAGCTCGATCACAGGGCCATGAATATGCTGGCCGTGGTGATGGGCCTGGCGGACCAGACCGGGCGGCGGGCCGAGTCCTTGGCCGGCTTCCGATCCACCTTTTCAGCGCGCCTGATGTCATTGTCCCGCGCCTACAGCCTTATGACCTCCAAGGGCTGGCGGGCGGCCGAATTGGAGGATGTGGTCCGGCAGATCGTGCGGCCCTATCTGGCCGGAGACGGGGAACAGCTTGAGATGGAGGGGCCGCCGCTGCCTCTGCCGCCCAAGGCCGGCTTGGCCCTGGGCATGATCCTGCATGAACTGGCCGCCAACGCCACCAAGTATGGGGCGCTGTCGGTTCCCCAAGGTTGCGTGGCGATCAGTTGGGCTTTGCAGCCCGCATCGCAGGGACGGCAGGTGGAGCTGATCTGGCATGAGACAGGTTTGACCGGGCTGGAGACGCCTGTCCGCAGCGGCTTTGGCGCCAAGTTGATCGAGGCCAGCACGCGCAGGGAGCTTGGCGGCGAAGTGGAGGTTGACTACATGCCACAGGGGGTACGGTATCGCTTCGAGTTCCCGGAACCGCGTCAGTAAGGATTTTCGATGGTTATCTGGTGCTCGGACCGACCCACCAACACCAACGCGTCTCCTTACCCCTCGAGCCCTCCCTCTCTGGACGAAGCGCCGCCACTGCGGGTGCTGGTCGTCGAGGATGAACTGCTGATCGCCATGACCCTGGAGTCGATGGTGGAGGACTTCGGCTATACGGTCTGCGCCACGGCCATGTCGGGCGAGGAAGCGGTCAGAAAAGCCGTGCAGACCCGGCCCGACGTGATCTTGATGGATATCAATCTCGGACAGGGAATGGACGGGATCGAGGCGGCGCAGCGCGCGCGCGAGGCCCTGGGGGTCCGCATCGTGTTCGTCACCGCCTACGGATCGGCGTCCGTCAGGGCGCGAATAGGGACTGCGATGCCCGATGCGGTCATCGTCAACAAGCCCGTCGACAGCGAGACCCTACTCAACGCGATCCGGCGAACCGGCCTGAGCTGAAACCTATTCCGCCGCTTGCTTGGACAATCCGAACTTGGGGTTCAGTTCGCCCGCTGCGTAGCGCTTGGCCATGACCGAGAGCGGCAGGACCTTGATACGTTCGGCCTGACCGTCGGCGCCGAATTCCAGGAAGCGCTGTTTGCACAGCTTGGACATGGCGTCCGTCGCGGGCTTCAGATATTTGCGCGGGTCGAATTCGCCGGGGTTTTCCATCAGCACGCGGCGGATCTGGCCGGTCATGGCCATGCGGTTGTCGGTGTCGATATTGATCTTGCGCACGCCGTTGCGAATGCCGCGCTGGATCTCTTCCACCGGCACGCCCCAGGTCTGGGGCATGTCGCCGCCGTACTGGTTGATGATGTCCTGCAGGTCCTGCGGCACGGTGGAGGAGCCGTGCATGACCAGGTGGGTGTTGGGCAAGCGGCGATGGATCTCTTCGATCAGGCCCATGGCCAGGATGTCGCCGTCCGGCTTGCGGGTGAACTTGTAGGCGCCGTGGCTGGTGCCCATGGCGATGGCCAGGGCGTCGACCCCGGTCTTGGCCACGAAGTCCACCGCCTGATCTGGATCGGTCAGCAGCTGGTCATGGGACAGGGTGCCTTCGAAGCCGTGACCGTCTTCCTTTTCGCCCTGGCCGGTCTCCAGCGAGCCCAGCACGCCCAGTTCGCCCTCCACCGAGGCGCCTACCCAGTGAGCCATGTCGGAGACGCGGCGGGTGATGTCCACATTGTATTCGTAGGACGCCGGGGTCTTGGCGTCGGCCATCAGCGAGCCGTCCATCATCACCGAGGTGAAGCCGTGCTGGATGGCGCTGGCGCAGGTCTGTTCGTTGTTGCCGTGGTCCTGGTGCATGCAGACCGGGATGTGCGGATAGATCTCGACCAGGGCGTCGATCAGCTTGGCCAACATGATGTCGTTGGCGTAGCTGCGCGCGCCACGGCTGGCCTGGATGATCACCGGCGCCTTGACCGCATCGGCGGCCTCCATGATCGCCAGGCCCTGTTCCATGTTGTTGATATTGAACGCAGGCACGCCATAGCTATGCTCGGCGGCATGGTCGAGAAGCTGTCTCAGAGTAATCCGGGCCATTATCCGCTCTCCTTCAAATTTTTCATCGGACGCCAGCCCGCGATCCCAATTTGGATCAAAGCATCAAGGCGGCGACGCCTGGCAATGTCTTGCCTTCCATCCATTCAAGAAACGCGCCGCCGGCCGTCGATACAAAGGTGAAATCTTCGACGACCGCCGCCGCATTGAGGGCTGCCACCGTATCACCACCACCGGCTACTGCTACTAGTTTGCCAACCCTGACCAGATCGGCGGCATGTTTGGCCGCCGCCACCGTGCCCGCATCGAACGGCGGGATTTCGAAAACCCCCAACGGGCCATTCCAGACCAGGGTCTTGGATTGGTCCATGGCCGCGATCAGCCGTTTCACCGACTCCGGGCCGGCGTCCAAAATGCGTTCGGCCTCCCCAATGTCGGTCAGGCTGCGAACGTTGGACGGAACGCCCGGTTCCATGCGCTCGGCCACCACCACGTCGATGGGCAACAACAGCTCGCAATGATGCTTGCCCGCCTCGGCGATGATGGTGCGCGCGGTGTCGGCCAGGTCCTTTTCGCAGAAGGAGGCGCCCACATCCACGCCTTGGGCGAACAGGAAGGTGTTGGCCATGCCGCCGCCGATGGCCAGCCGGTCCAGCTTGGTCACCAGATGGCCCAGGAGGTCGAGCTTGGTCGAAACCTTAGAGCCGCCGACAATGCCCAACACCGGGCGCTCGGGCTTGCCCAGGGCGCGGTCCAGCGCCTCCAGCTCGCGCCGCATGGCCTCGCCGGCATAGGCGGGCAAGAGGCGCGCCAGCCCTTCGGTGGAGGCATGGGCGCGGTGGGCGGCGGAGAAGGCGTCGTTGACAAAGAGATCGCCCTCGGCCGCCAGGGCTTTAGCGAAATCGGGGTCATTCTTTTCCTCGCCGCTGTGGAAGCGCAGGTTTTCCAGCAGCAGCACGTCGCCCGCCTTCAATGCGGCTATGGCCTTGGCCGCCTCAGGCCCCAAGCAGTCCTCGGCGAAGGCCACCGGCGCGCCGATCAGCCTGGCCAGGGGCTCCGTCACCGGCCTCAGGCTCATGGCCGGGACCACCTTGCCCTTGGGTCGGTCGAAATGGGCCAGCAGGATCACCTTAGCTCCCGCCTTGCGCAGCGCATCGATGGTCGGCAGGGCGGCGCGCAGGCGGGTGTCGTCGCTGATCGCCCCATCCTGAATGGGCACGTTGAAATCCACGCGCACCAGGGCGCGCTGGTCCTTCAGATCGGCCTGATCGAGGGTGCGGAAAGCCATCAAGACACATCCATTACGGGGTAAAGCCTAGCCGCGGACTCTGACACTGTCGCGACGATCCCCGGCGGGCGGCCTGTCTGGCGCCGGGTTTGCCCTGAAAAGGGCCGCGTCAGCCGAGAAACTGAACGGCGCGGCCCTTTCGGATCGGAAACCCTAGATCAGCTTGGCCAGTTCCAGGGCCACGTCGGCCATGCGCGTGGAAAAGCCCCATTCGTTGTCGTACCAGGACAGGACCCGCACCAGCCTGCCATCGATGACCTGGGTCTGGGGCAGGGCCACCGTGGACGAAGCCGCGGCGTGGTTCAGGTCGATGGAGACCAGGGGATCATTGGTCACGGCCAGCACGCCCTTGAGCGGGCCTTCGGCGGCGGCCTTGGAGAAGGCCGAGTTGATCTCGTCCCTGGTCACTTCGCGGCCGGGCACGACCTTCAGATCCACCACCGAGACATTGGGCGTCGGCACGCGAATGGATGAGCCGTCCAGCTTGCCGGCCAGTTGCGGCAGAACGAGGCCCAGGGCCTTGGCCGCCCCGGTGGAGGTGGGAATCATGGACATGGCCGCGGCGCGGGCGCGGTAGAGATCCGTGTGCAGAGTGTCCAGGGTCGGCTGGTCGCCGGTATAGGAATGGATGGTGGTCATGTAGCCGCGCTCGATGCCGGCCAGATCCATCAGCACCTTGGCCACAGGGGCCAGGCAGTTAGTGGTGCAGGAGCCGTTGGAGACCACCAGGTCGTCCTTGGACAGGGCCTGATGGTTGACCCCATAGACGATAGTCTTGTCGGCGCCGTCGCAGGGGGCCGAGACCAGCACGCGCTTGGCGCCGGCTTCCAGGTGGGCGGCCGCCTTGTCGCGCTTGGTGAACAGGCCGGTGCATTCCAAGGCGATGTCCACGCCCAGGTCCTTGTGCGGCAGGTCGGCCGGATTGCGGATCGCGGTGACCTTGATCTTGCCCAGGCCCACGTCGATGGTGTCGCCGTCCACGCTGACCAGGCCGGGGAAGCGGCCGTGCACGCTGTCATAGCGCAGCAGATGGGCGTTGGTCTCCACCGGTCCCAGGTCGTTGATCGCCACGACCTCGATGTCGCGCCGGGCAAGTTCGACGATCGAACGCAGAACCAGCCGGCCGATGCGGCCAAATCCGTTAATCGCGACGCGAACAGTCATGAACCGGCTTCCTTTATTGAGAATTGGGCGCGGTTTTGCGGCTGAGCACGGCAAAGTCAAGGGCGTGGGCGCAGCGAGCGGGATTCACCTGCGCAACCTTCACCTCTGGTATTGTCCTCTCCAAGACCTTTTGACGTCCGGACCTGACCGCTAGGCCCTAGGCTCGAAGCTTGGCCTTGGCCTCCGAGGCCACCGCCTCGGCGGTGATGCCGAATTCCTTATAGAGCCGCTCATAGGGCGCGCTGGCGCCGAAGCCGCTCATGCCGATGAAGGCGCCGTCCTCGCCGATAAACCGCTCCCAGCCCAGGCGCACGCCGGCCTCGACCGCGATGCGCACGGGCGAGCCGCCGATCACCTCGGCGCGATAGCTGGCCGGCTGGGTCTCGAACAGCTCCCAGCAGGGGGTTGAGACCACCCGCGTGCCGATCCCCTCGGCCTGCAGCAGCGCACGCGCCGCAACCGCCACCGCCACCTCGGTGCCCGAGGCGAAGATGGTCACCTTGGCCTCGCCCTCGGCCGGCTCGAGTTCATAGGCGCCGCCGTCGGACCGGTGTTCATCGCTGGCATGGACGCGGACCGCCGGGGTCTTCTGGCGTGACAGGGCCATGATCGAGGGGGTGGCGCGATGCTTCAGCGCCAGGCGCCAGCATTCGGCGGCCTCCACCCCGTCGGCGGGGCGGAACACCAGCAGCCCGGGGATGGCGCGCAGGGCGGCCAGGTGCTCCACCGGCTGGTGGGTCGGCCCGTCTTCGCCCAGGCCGATGGAATCGTGGGTCATCACATGGATCACCCGCACCCCCATCAGGGCGCCCAGGCGGATCGCCGGCCGCGAATAGTCCGAGAAGGTCATGAACGTGCCGGAATAGGGGATCACGCCCCCATGCAGGGCCATGCCGTTCATGGCCGCGGCCATGCCGTGCTCGCGCACGCCGTAGTGGACGTAGCGGCCGGCATAGTCGGGCGTATCGAAGGCGGCCATGCCCTTGACGAAGGTGTTGTTGGATCCGGTCAGGTCGGCCGAGCCGCCGACCATTTCCGGAATGACGGGGGTCAGGGCCTCCAGCGCCGCGCCCGACCACGAGCGGGTGGCGTTGGCCGGCTTGTCGGCGAGCAACTTTTGGATGTGAGCGTCCAGGGCGGCGAAGGCGTCGGGGCTCAACTCGCCCTTGATGGCGTGATTGAAGGCGGCGGCATGCTCCGAGGCCTTCAACTTGGCTTCCCAGGCCTTGCGCGCCCGGGCGCCACGGCGGCCGGCGGCGCGCCAGGGTGTAAGCACCTCATCGGGGATTTCGAACGGCGGGGCGGTCCAGCCCATGGCCGCGCGCGCGTCGGCGATCTCCTTGTCGAACAGGTTGTAGCCGTGGCCGTGGCGGTCGCCTTCCTTAGGACCCGCGCCGCGGGCGATCCTGGTTTTGCAGGCGATCATGGTCGGCCGGTCCTGCCGGGCGGCCCAGGCCAGGGCCTTGCGGATGGCGGCGTGATCGTGGCCGTCTATGGCCTTGGTCGCCCAGCCAGCGGCCTTGAAGCGGGCCACCTGGTCGCCGGTCTCGGCGATGGTGGCCTCGCCATCGATGGTGACGTTGTTGTCGTCGAACAGGATGGAAAGCTTGCTCAGCTTGAAACGGCCGGCCAGGGAGATGGCCTCGTGGCTGACCCCCTCCATCAGGCAGCCGTCGCCGGCGATCACCCAGGTGCGGTGGTCGACGAGGTCATCGCCAAAACGGGCGGCCAGGTGACGCTCGGCCATGGCCATGCCCACCGCCGTGGCCAGGCCCTGGCCCAGGGGGCCAGTGGTGGTCTCGACGCCGGGGGTGTGGCCATATTCCGGATGGCCGGGGGTCTTGGAGCCCCACTGCCGGAAGTTCTCGATCTCGGCCATGGTCATCGCCTTGAAGCCGGTGAGGTGCAGCAGGCTGTAGAGCAGCATGGAGCCGTGGCCGGCCGAGAGCACAAAACGATCGCGATCGGCCCAGTCCGGCCTGGCGGCGTCATATTTGAGGAATTTGGTCCAAAGGACCGTGGCCACGTCGGCCATGCCCATGGGCATGCCCTGATGCCCTGATTTGGCCTTATGCACGGCGTCGATGGACAGTATGCGGATGGCGTCGGCCATGACTTGCGGAGAGGCGGACATCGGCGGCGCCCTTGGACTGAGTGATTGGACCTGGAATGGGCACGCCTTTGCACGCCGATACCCGCAGGGTCAAGCAAGGCGGCGCTTTCGGGGGGAGGCCGGGGCGGTCTATAGAGGGCGCGAGACGAAATCGGATCCGGAGCAGGCGCGGATGATGCGAGAGGCGAGCGAGAGCAGCGCCCTGGACGCGGCGATCCAGCGACTGGACCGCGCCCTGGGTCAGCTCGACCGGCAGGTGACCGCCCTGGCGGCCCAGGCCAGCGCGGCCAATGGCGGCCTGTTCGACCAGGACCGCTCCAACCTGGCCGCCGAGCTGGATGCGGCGCGAGGGCGCGAGCGGGAGCTTGAGGCCGCCGGCGCCCAGGCCTCCGAAGCCCTTGGGCTGGCCATTGCGGAAATCCGCTCGGTGCTCGACTCCGACGAGGAGGCTGGCGGGGGCGCCGTTGAGGGCGACGACCACGCCCCTGACCCCGAGGAAGAGGCTTGAACCCATGTCCCAGGTGACCATCGAGGTGAACGGGCGGCCCTATACGGTGGGATGCGAGGACGGCCAGGAGCTGCATCTGGCCGAACTGTCGCGTCTGTTCGACCTTCAGGTGCGCCAGGTCAGCCAGGAGGTTGGCCAGTTGGGTGAGACCCGGCTGTTTCTGATGGGCGCGCTTCTGCTGGCCGACGAGTTGACCGACACCCGCCTACGCCTGGGTCACGCCCAAGCGGAATTGGCCAGACTGCAATCCGATGCGGCCCGGGTGGAGGGCCGCGCCGCCGTGGCCCTGGACACCGCCGCCCGCAAGGTCGAGGCGATCGCCGCCAAGGTGGCGCGCTAAAAATCGGTCTTTCGCGCCTGCGACGCCGACCGCGCTTGAGCTTGGCCTGCCGAAGCCCTATCTTGCCCAGCGGCGGGTCTTGCTGCGGCTCGCGTCGAAGGCATCACATCCCGGGGACCTTAATTCATCTCTTAGGGAGCTGTCCCTGATTAGGATCGTGGTCCTGATCACACGGCGCCCACCTGGTCTAACCAGGTCCGAGTGGATTGAAACGCCTTCACGGCTCTTGCGGCGCCGCCACCCTGGAGCGGGTTGAGGAAAAGTGCGACGCGGGTTTCCGCCCGCAACCCGCTCTAACTCTTTAGAATCGGGCGCGTTCAGGGCTGTCCTTTCCTTGCGCCCCAATCCGCGCTTGGGATCTGCTCAAAGGACGCCCTTTCTGGTTCACGCTACGCCCGCCTCCGCCAAGACCGCTCTGCGTCTGGAGCTGCGCGCCCTGCGTCGTTCGCGAACGCGCGAGACGCCACAAGCCGCCGAATTAGCCGCCGAGCGACTCCCCGCCGATTTCCTTGGCCGCTTCGCGGTGGTCAGCGGATATCGCGCCATGCCAGGCGAGCTGGATCCTTGGCCCGTGATGCAAAACCTGGCCGCGGCGGGCGCCGCCCTGGTCCTGCCGGTGGTGGTCGAGCGCGGGACGCCCCTGATCTTTCGCCGCTATTTCGCCGGCCAGGCTCTCGTTCCCGACGCGGCCGGCATCATCGCTCCAGGTCCCGAGTCGGAGGCGCTGGAGCCCGATCTGGTGATCGCGCCGCTGCTGGCGTTCGACACCGCCGGCGGGCGGATGGGTCAGGGCGGCGGCTTTTATGACCGCACCTTGCTGGCGTTGCGCGGGCGGGGGCCGGTGTTCGTGCTGGGCCTGGCCCATGCCTGGCAGGAGGTGGCGAGGGTACCGGCCGAGCCGCACGACCAGAAGCTGGACGCCATCCTGACCGAAAAAGGGTATAGGCTGGCGCGAAAGGACTTCTGATATGCGTTTTGCTTTCTTCGGCGATGTGGTCGGCCGCGCCGGCCGCGAGGGATTGGCCGACCATCTGCCCGAGCTTCGCCGCCGCCTTGGCCTGCAGTTCGTGATCGTCAACGCCGAGAACGCCGCCGCCGGCTTCGGCATCACTGAGAACACCGCCCGCGAGTTGTTCGCCGCCGGCGCCGACTGCCTGACCCTGGGCAACCATTCCTGGGATCAGCGGGAAGCCCTGACCTATATCGTGCGCGAGCCGCGGCTGATCCGGCCGCTGAACTATCCGGTCCTGGCGGACGCCCCCGGACGCGGCGCCCAGATGTTCGAGACCGAGAGCGGCCATCGGGTGCTTGTGGTCAACCTGTTGGGCCGGGTGCATATGGACGCGCTGGACGATCCTTTCGCCGCCGTCGATCGCGTTCTGGACGCCTCTCCTTTGGGCGATATCGCCGACGCCGTCATCGTCGACATGCACGCCGAGGCGACCTCGGAAAAGATGGCCATGGGCCATTTCTGCGATGGCCGCGCCAGCTTGGTGGTGGGCACTCACACCCATGTCCCCACCGCCGACGCCCAGATCCTCAACGGCGGCACCGCCTACCAGACCGACGCGGGCGCCTGCGCCGACTATGACAGCGTGATCGGTAACCAGAAGGAAGAGCCGCTGCGGCGCTTCACCACCCGCATCTCCGGCGGCCGCTACAAGCCCGCCGAGGGTCCGGCGACCGTGTGCGGCGTGTTCGTGGAGACCGATCCCAAGACGGGGCTGGCCCGCCGCGTCGAGCCCATCCGCATGGGCGGGCGCCTGTCGGAGAGCGTGCCGGTGGTGGCGTTGGAGACGGCGTAGGCCGAGCGTTTCCCAGTTGACGGTCGCCACCGCTGGTATGAAAATATCACACCAGCACGGAGACGGCCGAAATGGCGGCAGCCGAAAAGCGAACCTTCAGCCTCCCCACGGAGCAGGCGCACTATATCGATAATCTCGTCGCCTCCGGGACATACGCCACCAGCAGCGAAGTCATTCGGGCCGGTTTGCGCGCCCTACAGGAACGCGATTCAGCCGTGGAGCGCTGGCTTCGAGACGAAGTCGTCCCCGTCGTCGCCGCGATGCAGGCGGACCCAGGCCGCGGCCTATCGCTCGACCAGGTGATGGACGAAATCCGAGCGCTTCATGAAGAGCGGGTGAGAGCCTCTGGGCGTGACGCATAACGTCATCTTCGCACCTGAAGCGCGCGACGATCTACGAAAGCTCTACCTGTTTATCGCCGAGCGCGCGGGAGACGCGCGCGCCCTGGCCTATGTGGGGCGAACTGGCGCCTATTGCCGCGGTTTCACAGACTTTCCAGAGCGGGGAACGCGGCAGGATGATCTGGTTCCCGGTCTGCGCATTGTCGGCTTTGAGCGCCGGGTTACGATCGCGTTCCACACCGGGCCACGCGCCGTGACCATAGACCGGATCCTCTATGGCGGGCGGGATCTCGGAAGCTTATTCGACAACGACCAACCCGGCTCTCAGGCCCCCGCATCCAGCGAATAGCCCGCTGACCGCACTGTGCGGATCGGGTCGGCTTCCACGTGCTGGTTCAGGGCCTTGCGCAGGCGGCCGATGTGCACGTCGACCGTGCGGGCCTCTACATAGACGTCCGAGCCCCAGACGGCGTCCAGCAGTTGCTCGCGACTGAACACCCGGCCGGGGTGCTGCATCAGATAGTCCAGCAGGCGAAACTCGGTGGGGCCTAGATGAATCTCGCGCTCGGCGCGGCGGACCCGATGGGAGACGCGGTCGACGACGATGTCGCCGTGGTGCAGGCGATCCTCGGCCAGGCCAGGACGGATGCGGCGCAGCACCGCGCGGATTCGGGCGGCCAGCTCGCTCATGGAGAAGGGCTTGACCACATAGTCGTCGGCGCCGGTGTCCAGGCCCCGGATGCGGTCGGTCTCCTCGCCCCGGGCGGTGAGCATGATGATGGGCAGGTTGCGAGTTTCCGGCCGGGCGCGCAGGCGGCGGCAGACCTCGACGCCGGAGACCTTGGGCAGCATCCAGTCCAGCACCACCAGATCGGGCATCTGCTCGTCGATCATGACCAGCGCCTCTTCGCCGTCGCTGGCGATGGTGACGCGGTAGCCTTCCTTGTCGAGGTTGTACTGCAGCAGGGCGCTCAGCGCGTCCTCGTCCTCGACCACCAGTACGTAGGGGATCATGGCTTAGTCCTCATCCTTTGGGCTGAACCGCATCGACCCGCTCCATCAGGGCGTCCCACTTGGGGCGATCGCCAAGCTCGTTCTCGCCGGTGACCTCAAAGTGGATGATCTCGGCGATATTGGTGGCGTGATCGCCGATCCGCTCCAGGTTCTTGGCGATGAAAAGCAGGTGCGCGCCGGGCGTGATCGTCCGCGGATCGCCCATCATGTAGGTCAGAAGTTCGCGGAACAGGCTGTTATAGTGCTCGTCGACCTCGGTATCGCGCGCCCAGACCCCAGCGGCCTTTTCCAGCTCGCCGGCGGTATAGGCGTCCAGAACCTCTTTGAGGCGGCTGGCCACAAGGCGGCCCATGCGGTCGATGGAACGGGTGAGAGGGGTCAGCGGCTCGCTTTCGCTTAGGACCAGGGTGCGCTTGGCGATGTTGCGGGCCAGATCGCCGCAACGCTCCAGGTTCATGGCGATCTTCAGTGCGGCCACGGCGCGGCGCAGCTGGCGGCCCGACAGCTGGCGGGTGGCGATCAGATCGATGGCCCGGCGTTCGATGTCGGCCTGCAGCATGTCGAGCTTGTGGTCGCGAGCGATCAGGGCCTGGGCCAGGGGCACGTCGCGGCGGGTGATGGCGTCGACGCAGTCGGCGATCTGGGCTTCGGCCAATCCGCCCAGGCGCGCCACTTCGGCGACCAGGGGTTCGATCAGATCACCGCCGGACTTGGCGCAATAGTCGTTCATGGAGTGCTGAAACCGTCTGTCAAAAGCGCCGCCCGTGTCGGCGCAAGCACCCTAGGCCCAGGATGGACTCGGATTGCTCTCGCTGTGCGACGGTTTTATGACACTTTTGTTACAGCCGAGGGAAGTAGGCGATGAAGGTCGTTCCCTGGCCCGCGGCGCTCTCCACCGCCAAGCCGCCGCGGTGGCGGTTGACGATATGTTTGACGATGGCCAAGCCCAGACCCGTACCCAGCCGCTCGCCGCTCTTTTGCCCCTCGACCCGATAGAAACGCTCGGACAGGCGCGGCAGGTGCTCGCGGGCGATGCCCGGGCCGTGGTCGGCGCAGCGCAGCACCACGAACCGCTCTCCGCCCACCAGATCGGGGTTGAGGATCGACAGCCGCGCCGCGCCGGGGCGCAATGAACCGATGGCCGCCTCGGCGGTCAGGCCGACAGCGACCTCGACCTCCACGAAATCGCCGACGGGGGAATATTTCGACGCGTTGTCGATCAGGTTCTGAGCCACCTGCAGGATCTGGTCGCGGTCGCCATTGATCACCGCATCGCCGCGCTCCGGCAGGGTGGTCTTGAACTTCACCCCCCGTTCGGCGGCCAGGGGCGACAGGGCGTCGATCACGTCCAGCACCGCCAGGGCCATGTCGACCTTGCCCTCGGGCGCAATGTGTTCGTTGAGCTCGATCCGGCTCAAGGACATCAGATCGTCGATCAACCGCGCCATGCGCCCGGCTTGGGCCGCCATCACTCCCAGAAAGCGTTCGCGCGCCACGGTGTCGTCCTTGGCGTGGCCGCGCAGGGTCTCGATAAAGCCCGTCAGGGACGCCAAGGGCGTGCGCAGTTCGTGGCTGGCGTTGGCCAGGAAATCGGCGCGCATGCGCTCGTTGCGCCGCGAATCCGTCTCGTCGCGGATCACCAGAAGGGCCTGGCGAGCGCCATCCGGCGCCGTTTCCAGCGGCCGGGTCAAAACCCGCCAATAACGGTCCTGAGCGCCACCGGTCTCATAGGACGCCTCGCCCTGAGCCAAGCCGAACAGGCTCTCGTCCACCGCTTCCAGCACCCGTGGATGACGAATGGCTGAGACCAGAGGCGTCCCCTCGGTCTGGATGCGAAGCAGGTCGCGCGCCGCCCGATTGGCGAAGGCCACCCGCCGGTCGGAGGGATCGTCCCGGTCACGCGCAACCACCACCAGCACCGGGTCTGGCAGGCTCTCGACCAGGGCGGCGAAGGCGGGACGCTCCTCCGGCGGGGTAGTTGGCGTGGGCGGGGCTATGATCGCGGACGGCATCTAAAGGCCTCGGAGAGGGCGAGGGACGTAAGCTGAGGAACAGGTTAAGCCCTAGAGCGCAATCCGGCGATGCGCAAACTGGCCGCCGTGAGGCTCGAGGCGAAACGGGAGCCTGGAATGGACCATCAGCAAAACTGAGGCGCGCGACGATTATTCTCTATTGTAGCGCTAGGGGTAAGGGGGTTTTATCGACTCACCGAAACGCAAGGGAGCGGCGCGCGCCTGGAACGCGCCTCGACCCGTGACTCCAAGGAGACGCCGATGACCATCGACCTGCGACTGCCCAGCGCCTCGCGCCGATCCTTGCTGAGCCTGGCGATCGGTGGCGGCGCGGCTCTGGCAGCGCCGGCGATCCTCACCGGCCTGGCCGCCGCGGCCGAACCCAAACCATTGAAATTGCTGAATGTCAGCTACGATCCCACCCGCGAGCTGTACAAGGACTTCAACGCCAATTTCATCCGCTTCTGGAAGGATCGCACCGGTCAGGACGTGCTGATCGATCAGAGCCACGGCGGGTCTGGCAAGCAGGCCCGGGCGGTGATCGACGGGCTGGAAGCCGACGTGGTCACGCTGGGCCTGGCCTTCGACATCGACGAAATCGCGGCCAAGGCGCAATTGCTGCCGGCCAACTGGCAAAGCCGCCTGCCCGACAACTCCACCCCCTACACCTCGACCATCGTCTTCCTGGTGCGCAAGGGCAATCCGGCCAAGATCCATGACTGGAGCGACCTGATCAGGCCGAACATCGCCGTCATCACGCCCAATCCCAAGACCTCGGGCGGCGCGCGCTGGAACTATCTGGCGGCCTGGGGCTGGGCGTTGAAGCAGCCCGGCGGCAGCGAGGCTTCGGCCCGCGCCTTCGTGCAGAAGCTCTATCATCAGGTCCCCGTGCTGGCCTCCGGCGCCCGGGGCGCCACCACCACCTTCACCGAACAGGGCCTGGGCGACGTGCTGCTGGCCTGGGAGAACGAGGCCCATCTGGCGCTGAAGGAGCTGGGTCCCGACAAGCTCGAGATCGTCTATCCCAGACTGTCGATCCTGGCCGAGCCGCCGGTGGCCCTGGTGGACAAGGTGGTGGACCGCAAAAAGACCCGCACCCTGGCCACAGCCTATCTGAACTTCCTCTACAGCCCGCTGGGCCAGGAGATCGTGGCGCGTAACTTCTACCGCCCACGCAACACCGCTGCGGCCGCAAAATATGCGGCTCAATTCCCCAAACTGCCCCTGGTCACCATCGACGACACCTTTGGCGGCTGGACCAAGGCCCAGGCCACCCACTTCGCCGACGGCGGGGTGTTCGACCAGATCTACAAGCCGAGCTGATCCTCCCCCTTTGACGCTCGGCCTCTCCGGCCCCGGCTCCCGCGCGTGGAACCGGGGCCGTTTTTGTTTGCGGTGGCGGTGGAGGCCGCTACCGGGCTTTCGCCGGCGCATGGGCCAGGCGCAACAGGTTCGCAGCCCCCGGGGAGCCGAACGGGGTGCCCGCGAGGATCCAGATGCGGCTGTTGGGTTCCGCCAGGCCGAGATCGGCGGCGAGCCCCGCGGCGACGCGGGTCAGGCTGTCGAGGTCCTTGGGCGCCTCGGCCACCCGCGGCTCCAGGCCCCAGACCAGGCCCAGCTTGCGCGCAGCGTTGACGTTTGAGGTCAGGGCCAGCACCGGCTGCAAGGGACGCTCCCGCGCCAGGCGCAGGGCGGTCATGCCGGTGGTGGTGTAGACCACGAGACAGGCGGTTGAGCTGGCTTCGGCGGCGCGGCGGGCGGCGGCCACCAGGGCGTCGGCGTCGCCATCCTCCATGCCCGCATGCTCGGCGTCCATCAGGCCGGGCCAGTTGGGGTCGCGCTCCACCCGCGCGATGATGCGGCTCATGATGGTCACCGCCTCGATGGGAAAACCGCCCGATGCGGTCTCGGCGGACAGCATCAAGGCGTCGGCGCCCTCGTAAACGGCGTTGGCCACGTCGCTGGCCTCGGCCCGCGTGGGCACCGAGGCGCTGATCATGGATTCCAGCATCTGGGTGGCGACGATCACCGGTAGGCCGCGGCGGCGCGCCGCACGCACAATAGCCTTCTGCGCCACCGGCACCTCTTCGGGATCCAGCTCCACGCCCAGGTCTCCCCGCGCCACCATCACCCCGTCGCAAAGGTCGAGGATGGCCGCCAGGTCCACCAGGGCCGCCGGCTTTTCGATCTTGGCCAACACCGCGGCGCGGCCCTGCACCAGTTGCCGCAGCTCGGCCATGTCCGCCGCCCGCTGGACAAAGGAAAGGGCCACCCAATCGACGCCGATACGCAGGGCGTAGGCCAGGTCTTCGCGATCCTTGGGCGTCAGGGGCGACAGGGGAATCACCGCGCCGGGCAGGGAGACACCCTTGTGATTGGAAAGTCCGTCGCCCTGGATCACTTCCACATCGGCGAAGGCCGGGCCGCAATTGATCACTTTTAACCGCACACGGCCATCGTCCAGCAGCAGCTGGGCGTCCGGGGTCAGGGCGGCGAACAGTTCCGGATGGGGCATATAGACCCGCTGGGTGTCACCCGGGGTCGGATCCAGGTCCAGGCGCAGGCGCGACCCTGGACCGATGGCGATACGTCCGGCCTTGAAGGTCCCCAGCCGGAATTTCGGCCCTTGAAGGTCCGCCAGAACCGCCAGCGGACGCTCCACCGCCGCTTCCGCCGCACGCACCGCGGCCAGGGCGGCGGCATGATCGTCATGGGTTCCGTGGCTGAAATTCAGGCGGAACACATCGGCTCCGGCGCGGGCCAGGGCCAGAACCTGGTCGGGCGCGCGGCTGGCGGGGCCGAGGGTGGCGACGATGCGGGCGCGGCGGACACGGATCATCGGCTGACAATCTCCAGATCGCTGAGCAGGCTGGCCGCGCCCAGGAGGGCCGCGTCCGGCCGCACGACCACACGGGTTGGAATGGATTTCACATAGTCGCTCATACGACCCTTGGCGTCGAAGCGGGCGCGAAAATCGCTGGCGCGCAGATATTCCAGGATCACCGGGGCGATGCCGCCGGCGACGTAGACCCCCGCCCGGGCGCCATAGGCCAGGGCCAGGTCGCCGGCCACCGTGCCCAGGATGGCGCAGAACCGCGACAGGGCGGCGCGGCACAGTTCGTCGCCCTCGATGGCCCGGTGGGTGATCAGGTTGGGGGTCAAGGGCGGGGTGTCCACGCCCTCGATGGCGTTGAGGGTCTCATACAGTGTGGCCAGGCCAGGCCCCGACAGCAGCCGCTCCACCGACACCCGGCCGAACCGAAGCGTCAGCCGGCGGGCGATCTCGCTTTCGAGCTCGTCGGAGGGGGCGAAGGTGGTGTGTCCCGCCTCGCCCGACAGGGTGGCTCGCGCCTTGCCGTCGCCGACCCGCGCGCCGGCGCCGAAGCCGGTTCCTGGCCCCAGAATCGCGGCGGTGCCGTTGGCTTCGGCTGAGACTTCCAGGGGCCCGACCGTGCGCCAGTCCTCGGGCTGCAGGTGGTCGATGGCCAGGGATTGTGCGGTGAAGTCATTGATCAGCCGCGCCCCATCCAGATGGGCCGCCTTGACCAGACCAGCCTCGGAAAAGCGCCAGGCGGTGTTGTTGGTGAACTCCACGGCGCCATGCTCGATCGGCCCGGCGGCGGCGATCACCGCGAACCGGGGACGGTCGTGTCCATCCAGGCCATCCAGATAGGCGCGCACGGCGTCCTCGCCAGTAGGATAGTCCGCCGCCTGCAGGATGCGCAGGGAACTAACCCAGATGCGCTCGCCCTCGATATGCCCCAGGGCGAAGCGGGCGTTGGTGCCGCCGATATCGCCGATCAGGCCAACAATGGCGGGGCTGGCCGCTTGGGTCGCGAGCGCCACGCTCAAAACAGCACCGAAGCGCCGGTCTCGGCCCCGCTGACCACCGCCCGCATATGGCCGAACAGCTCCCGGCCCAGGCCGTGGCCCACGGGACGCTTCACCACGGGCGTGCGCGCGCGCAGTTCCGTCGCCTCGACCTTAAGCTCCAAGATTCCCGTCTCCGCGTCCATCCGGATCACATCGCCATTCCTGACATAGGCCAAGGGCCCACCCTCGATCGCCTCCGGCGTCACATGCAGGGCCGCGGGCACCTTGCCCGAAGCGCCCGACATGCGTCCATCGGTGACCAAGGCCACATTCTGCCCCCGGTCCATCAGCAGGCCCAAGGTCGGGCTAAGATTGTGCAGCTCCGGCATGCCATTGGCCTTGGGACCCTGGAAGCGGACCACGGCGATGAAGTCGCCAGTCAGTTCGCCGGCCTTAAAAGCGGTCAGAAGGTCGTCCTGGTCGTCGAACACCTTGGCCGGGGCTTCGATATGCCGCCGCTCGGGCTTGACCGCCGAGGTCTTGATCACGCTGCGGCCCAGATTGCCGGCCAGGAGGCGAATGCCGCCTTCCGGATCGAAGGGGTCGCTGACCGGGCGCAGGATGGCGGTGTCCAGCGATTGCGCGGTTCCTTCGCGCCAGGCCAGTTTGCCGTCTTCCAGGTAAGGCTCCTGCTGGTAGTGGCGCAGGCTGGGCCCGGCCACGGTCAGCACATCCTCGTGCGCCAGGCCCGCATCGAGCAGCTCGCGCACCACAAAGGCCATGCCGCCAGCGGCGTGGAAGTGGTTCACATCGCCCGAACCATTGGGATAGACCCGGCACAGCATGGGCGTCACCCGTGACAGGTCGCCGAAATCGTCCCAAGTGATCTCGATCCCCGCCGCCCGGGCCATGGCCACCAGGTGCAGAGTGTGGTTGGTCGAGCCGCCGGTGGCCAAAAGGCCCACCATGCCATTGACCACCGCCCGCTCGTCCACCACCCGCGCCATGGGGGCGTACTCCTGGCGCGTGGCGCCGATCTCGACGAGGCGGTGCGCCGCAGCCCCGGTCAGGGCGTCGCGCAGGGGCGTGTAGGGATGGACGAAAGCCGCGCCCGGCAGGTGCAGGCCCATCATTTCCATCAGCATCTGGTTGGAATTGGCGGTGCCGTAGAAGGTGCACGTGCCCGGGCCGTGATAGGAGGCCATTTCCGAAGCCAAAAGCTCGTCGCGGCTGGCCTTGCCCTCGGCGTAAAGGGCGCGGGTCTTGGCTTTCTCGGCGTTGGACAGGCCGCTGGTCATGGGTCCGGCCGGAGCGAACAGCACCGGCAGATGGCCAAAGGCCAGGGCGCCGATCACCAGCCCCGGCACGATCTTGTCGCAAACGCCCATGCAGATGGCGCCGTCAAAGGCGTCATGGGTCAGGGCCACCGCCGTGGACATAGCGATCACGTCGCGGGAGAACAGGGACAGCTCCATCCCTGGACGGCCCTGGGTGACGCCGTCGCACATGGCCGGCACCCCGCCGGCGACCTGGGCGGTGGCCCCGGCCTCGCGCGCGGCGGCGCGGATCAGTTCCGGAAAATGCTCATAGGGCTGATGGGCCGACAGCATGTCGTTATAGGCGGTGACGATGCCGATATTGGGGGCGGAGGGGTCCATGATCCGCCGCTTGTCTTCCCCCGGCGCGGCGGCGAAGGCGTGAGCCCAGTTGGCGCAGGACAGCTTGCCACGGCCCGCGCCCGAGGCCTTGGCCTCGTCCATGCGCGCCAGATAGTCCGCGCGGCGGTCGCGGCTGCGCTCCTTGATCCTGGCGGTCACCGCGGCGACGACGTCATGCATGGCGATTCACTCCCTGGCCCCGAGCTTTGGTCCCGGCGCGGCGCTTCTAGCACAGGCTTGCCGTAAGGGCAGGCTCTCGGGTCCATTGGCGCAAAAAATGGTTGTGCGGCCTATATGATAGCGTTGTCGGACGCGGCCAGCTTTTGCATCAGATAGGCCGCCAAACGCAAGAGCGCGCGCTCGGCGACAGTCAGCCGGCTGGCCATGGCCTGGTCGAGCCACAGCTGACGCTGGCGCTGGTCGCTGGCCAGGACCTGCCGACCGATGGGGGTGATCTCGAGGATCACGGCGCGGCGGTCGTTCGGGTTGCGGGTGCGCCGGATCAGGGCGCGGCTTTGCAGATCGGCCACTAGCCTGGTCAGGGATTGAGGCTGCAACCGCTCCTCGGCGGCCAGACGGGCGGCGGACATGGCCCCCAGCCTGTTCAGGGCGCTCAAGGCGCCCAGGGCCGAGAGGCTGAGGGCGGTGTCGGGCCGCGCGGTGCGCAGGCGACGGCCGAGCGCCAATACAGCGCGGGCGATCGCCGCAGAGTCGGATTCAGGCTCGCTCATTAGCATGCAATACGTATTATATTTTATCGAGGCAAGACCGTGGATCGGCAGAAATCTTCGTATTTTAAAACACTTGTGCATGGGCTTGCCAGGTAAGGTTAACGATTTTTCATAAGATATTAGTCTTATTGTACTCAACAATGGGCGCCTGCGCGGTTCGCCGGCGCGCAACGGCGCGTCATTCCGCAGCAGCCTTTAACGTCCATCCAGCGACTCTGAGATCACACTTGACGGCGACGGCTTATGATACAAACATGAAGTCATATTCATGTAGTGGCCGCGACCGGACCTGCCGTCTCGTGGCGTGACGCGTGAAGGAAATGGGGGATTCCACGTGTTCCACAACCGCAAGATCGGACTTCTGACTCAAGGCCTGCTGTCGGTCACGCTGCTGGGTCTTGCGGCGCCAAGCCTGGCGCAGACATCACAGACTGGCGCGGCGAAACCCGCCGACAGCAACACCATTGGTGAGATCGTGGTTACAGCCACGCGGCACGCCGAATCCCTGTCGAAGATCTCCCAGAGCGTCACCGCCTTCACCGAGAAGTCCCTGGACGTACGCGGCATCAAGGGCATGGCCGACATCACCCGCCTCACCCCCGGGATCGAGCTTAATCCCAACGGCTTTGGCACCCAGTCGGACATCTCCATCCGCGGGATCAGCTCTCAGGTCGGAGCGGCCACCACCGGGATCTATATCGACGACACCCCCATCCAGAGCCGGGTGGTGGGATATTCGGCCACCAACACCTATCCTCTGGTGTTTGATCTGGACCGGGTCGAGGTGCTGCGCGGACCACAGGGCACCCTGTTCGGCGCCGGATCGGAAGGCGGCACTATCCGCTTCATCACTCCCCAGCCTAGCCTCACCAAATACAGCGTCTATGCCCGCACCGAGGTCAGCGAGACCGACGGCGGCGATCCCAGCTATGAGGGCGGCGTCGCGGTGGGCGGGCCGATCAAGGAAGACAAGATCGGCTTTCGCCTCAGCATCTGGGATCGCCACGATGGCGGCTATGTGGACCGCAAGGACCTCAATCCCGAACTTAACGGAACCGGCCAGGTGTTCAAGAACACCAATTGGAGCGACACCCAGGTGGCGCGGCTGGCCTTTGTCATCGCTCCGATCGAACACCTGACCATTACGACGTCACTATTCTATCAGAACCGCGATCTCAACGACATCGGCACCTATTGGGAGGGCGCCGCCGCCGGCGCCGGCAAGTTCGTCAATGGCCAGCCCCTGGCCCAGCCGGACCATGACCGTTTCATCCTGCCGGCCCTGAACATCCAGTATGAACTGCCCGGCGTCACCCTGATCTCCAACACCTCGCTCTATCAGCGCAAGGATCGGCTGGTGGACGACTATTCGACCCTGATTCCGGCGATCTTCTCGCCGCCGCTGAACTTCGTGCCTGGCGACACCGCCTATTCGGCCTATGCGCTGATGGTCAACAAGCAGTCGGTGTGGACCGAGGAGCTGCGGGCCCAGTCCTCCGACGCCAATGCCCGCCTGACCTGGACCGCCGGCCTGTTCATGTCGGAGTCGCGTCAGAAGGCCTACGAAGACATCGCCGACCCCAAGTTCGGCGAAGTGTTGGGCGCCCCCCCGCAAGAGGTGTTCGGCCTACCCCTGATCGGCGGCGTCTATTCCCTGATCGCCAGCGGCGAGGGCGTGGACAAGCAGACCGCCCTGTTCGGCGAGGTCAATTACAAAATCACCGACCAGCTGAAGGTCACTGGCGGCCTGCGCGTGGCGCGCGCCTCGTTCACCGGTAGCAGCTTCGCCACAGGCCCCTTCGTCGGCGACACCACCGGCCAGCCGGCGTCCAAGACCACCGAAACCCCGGTGACGCCCAAGGCGGGCATCTCCTACCAGATGGATGAGAACAACCTGTTCTACGCCACGGCGGCCAAGGGCTATCGCATCGGCGGCACCAATGCGCCCCTGTCGACCTTCTGCGACATCGCCGCCCAGGGCTATAATGCGGTCCCGACCAAATACGCGTCCGACGACGTGTGGAGCTATGAGGCGGGGTCCAAGAACAAGCTGTTCGACCGCACCCTGGAGGTGGACGCCAGCGTCTATCACATCGACTGGCAGAATATTCAACAGCTGGTCTATGTGAGCAATTGCGGCCAGCAGTTCGTGGACAATCTGGGCCAGGCCACCAGCAACGGCTTCGATATCCAGCTAGCGGCCCATCCGGTCCACGGCCTGACCGTGGAGAGCTCGCTCGGCTACACCGACTCGACCTTCTCCAAGACCATCCCCGGCCTGGTGCAGAAGGGCGACCATATCGACACCCAGCCCTGGAGCGCCACCCTGGGGGTGACCTATGACGCCCAGATGTTCGGCGACCATGACGGCTTTGTGCGGGCTGACTACACCTATCATTCCAGCTCGGCCCTGACGGCGATCCGCGACCCGGCCAATGGCGGCTTCGACCCTTCGGCTCTGCCGGCGCCGTCCACCAACTTCCTGTCCCTGCGCAGCGGCCTGCGCTGGTCGGGCTATGATGTGTCGCTGTTCATCGACAACGTGACCAACGCTCACCCCAACCTGACCCGCTATTCCGAGGTCCTCGGAAATCCGGTGCACCGCGACTTCACCTTCCGGCCGCTGACCGTGGGGATCACCGCGGCCTATCGCTACTGACTCCGATCGCTTTCGGCAAAGGCGCGCCCGGTCGCACGGGCGGCCGCACCCCTCAAGGAAATGCTCGTGATGACCCGCGCCCTGCTCTCCGCCCTTTTGGGCGCCTCGATGTTCGCCTCCGCGGCTGTGGCCGCCGCGCCGGCCGACTACGTGCTGACCCATGCCAGGATCTATACCGAGGACGCGGCCCGCAGCACGGCCGAGGCCATGGCGGTGCGGGGTGGCAAGATCGTCTATGTGGGATCGGAGAGCGGGGCCAAGGCCCTGATCGGATCGGCGACAAGGATCGAGGACGGCGGCGGACGCCTGGTCCTGCCCGGCCTGGTGGACGCCCACATCCATCCCACTGGCATCGCCGACCTGGATGTCTGCAGCTTCGAAAGCAAGTCGATCACGCTCGAGGCCATGGCTCCGTTCATCCAGGACTGCATCAAGCGCTATGGGATCAAGCCGGGCGAATGGCTGACCGTCCAGCAATGGAACTTCACCGGCGGCAACGAGCCCAGCGCTACGGTCCCCAACCTGCGCGCGGCCCTGGACCGGGCCTCGAGCCAGAACCCGATCGCGCTCCTGGGCAATGACGGCCACCACGGCGCCTTCAACAGCCTGGGCCTCGCTCGCGCCCGCAACGCCGCCGGAACCCAGATCGGCTTTTCCAGGGCGACCCTGGCCGGCGACTTCCCCCAGTTCAAAAAACTGATCGGTGTCGACGCCGGCGGCGAGCCCAACGGCACGGTCAATGAGGATGCCCGCGACGTCATGGACGCGCCGAATCTGTTGCTGGTCAATTTCCAGGCGCTGATGACCGTCCCCGAAAAGGTGCCCCAGCGGCTGAACAGCGTCGGCATCACCGCCATGCAGGACGCCTTTGTGGTCCCCTCCATGCTGCCCTTTTACGACACCCTGGCGGCGAACGGAAAACTGACGGTTCGCGTGAACCTGATGCAGCTCTACCTGCCCGAGGACTTCAAAGCCGCCGACGGCCATATCGACTACGACCGGCTGCTGTCCGGGGCCAAGTCGATCCGCGCCAAATACGCCGGTTCAGACCTGATCCGGGCCGAGGCCATCAAGATCTTCGCTGATGGCGTGCTGGAGGGAAACCCCTACGCCACACCGCCAACCCTGCCCGACTCGCCGTCGCTGAAGCCCTATCTTCAACCGATCTTCGGCCCGGACGCCAAGGGCAAGCTGGAGGTCAAGGGCTATGTGGATACGGCCTCGCCCCTTTGCGTCCAGGTCCGCGCCCATCCCGCCACCTTCGCCAGCGCCGACGCGGTCGCCGCCTTCATGAAGGCCAACGGCTATCATCCCGACCAGTGCGCCGTCTCGTCCGGCAAGCTGCAGCACGACCGTCAGGTGATCCTGGACTATGCCAAGGCCGCGCACCTGGCCGGCTTCACCCTGCACATCCACGCTATCGGCGATGCGGCCATCCGCACGGCGGTGGACGCCATCGAGGGCGCCCGCGCCGCCGATGGCAACGACAAGACCCCCGACACCATCGCCCATCTGCAGGTGGTCTCGCCCGAGGACGTGGCCCGCATAGGCAAGGACCATCTCTATCTGGCCTATACCTATTCGTGGGCCACGGCCGACCCCAACTACGACATCAGCATCGTCCCCTTCTTCGAGCACATGTCTGGCAATAGCTGGGCCGCGTTCCATAACCCGGACAGCTACTACGAGAAGCAGTTCTATCCGGCCAAATCGACCAAGCTGGCTGGGGCGATCCTGGCCGCCGGCTCCGACGCTCCGGTCAATACCCGCGATCCGCAGCCGTTCGTGAACATGCAGGTCGGCGTCACCCGTGACGAACCAGGCCTGCCGCCGGCCAATCCCCAAGAGCGGCTGACCGTTCGCGATGTGGTGGACGCCTATACGATCCACGGCGCCCAGGCCATGGGCCGCGCCGATGAGTTCGGCTCGCTGGAAGTGGGCAAGTCCGCCGACTTTATCCTGCTCGACCAGGATATCCTGGCCCTGGGCGATGCCGGGCGGGGTGAGGAGATCGGCAAGACCAAGGTGCTGGAGACGTGGTTTCAGGGGCGAAAGGTCTATGCAGCGCCCGTAAAGCCCTGAGCACAGGCTGACGAAGCAGGCGCGCCCGGTTATGAAAGCCCATGGCTGAACTCTCACTCGCCAAGTCCGCACAGCTGCGCCCTCGCGTCGAGCCGATCCAGGCCCGGGCCCAGCGCAGCCGACAGAAGATCCTGGACGCCGCACACGCCCTCTTGAAGGCTCGCGGCGTCCATCAGTTGACCACCGTGGCCATCGCCGAGGCCAGCGGGGTGTCGGTGGGCGCCCTCTACCGGTTCTTTCCCAACAAGGAATCCATCGTTTGCCAGCTCTACGAGGAAAAGCTGGTGCGGATCCGGGCCCTGGGCGTGGCCAACCGTAGGGGCGATCCCTCCACCACCACCTGGCGGGCGTTCTTTGGCGGCTATTTCGCGGCGCTCAAGGCGGCCGAGCGGCAGGTGGATTTCGATTTCAGCCTGGCCGACGCCATCTTCATGATGCCGCAGTTGTGGGAGATCGACACCCGCCACGGCGTGCTGCTGGCCGACCAGTTCGCCGCCGACCTGAGACTGTTCGGGTCAACCTGGTCCGACGAGGCCCTGTTCGACCTGGCGGTCAATCTCTACGCCCTGGACGCCTCCACCTGGGCCTGCTGGCGCTATTCCAACCGCTATCCCGCCCTGGCCATCGAGCGCCTGACCGACGTCTCGCTGGGCATGATGCGCCCGGCCTTGGAGGGCGAGCCGGAACCGCGCAACCTGACCATCACGCGCGAGGGGATGCTGAAGAGCGCCGGCCTATAGGACCGGCGGCGCCGCGTCTTACGTCAGATAGGAATGCACGATCGCCACCAGTTCCTCGGCGGCCCGCACCTTTGGGTCGTCGCGGGGGGCGTGGGGATCGACCATGTGTTCGCGGATGTGGTCCTCGATCACCTCGCCGATGAAGCCTTCCAGGGCGCCCCGGCAGGCCGTGGCCTGTTGCAGCACCCGCGCGCACTCGGCGTCTTCACTCACCAACCGTTCGATAGCCTCGATCTGGCCGCGCAGGCGCTTGAGTCGGTTCAGAAGCTTGACCTTTTCCGCAGCGATATGCGCCATATCACCCCCAATTGACCTATACTCCAGTAGACTATATTTCGCCCAACGCCCCAGGTCACGTCATCCTCGCCAAACAACCAAGTTTGCGGGAACCGCAATCAAGTC
This sequence comes from Caulobacteraceae bacterium, assembly GCA_036494815.1. GTDB lineage: Bacteria > Pseudomonadota > Alphaproteobacteria > Caulobacterales > Caulobacteraceae > Poindextera. The sequence continues at coordinate 3,336 of DASXNV010000068.1, read as the reverse complement.
TGTCACGTAACCGTCGCGGATGGGCGCCAAATTCGGCCGCCCTGAGCGCCACGGCTTTTTGAGATCTCGAGCTCCGATGAACATCCACCAGTTCGGGCGGCAGCCGCCTCGGCCTCAGGCCGAGCCTCTCTATGGCCTGTTCGTCGGCCTGACCCTGCTCGCCGCCCAAGCCGCTTGGGCGGAACCAGCTGCGGCGGCGCCCGATCCAGTCTGGGCCGTGCACGGCCAGGCCACTGTGGTCGATCAGGCGACCCTGGCCTTCACCTCGCCCTATCGCGGCGCCAACAGCCTGGACCCCGGCAGCCGCGGGCGTGAAACCTTCGACGCCACTCTGTTCGCGGGGGTGCGCCCCTGGCGTGGGGCCGAGATCTGGATCGATCCGGAGATCGACCAGGGTTTTGGTCTTAGCGACACCCTGGGCGCAGCGGGATTTCCCTCCGGCGAGGCCTATAAGGTCGGTAAGTCCGATCCCTATCTCAAGCTGCAGCGGCTGTTCCTGCGCCAGACCATTGACCTGGGCGGCGAGGATCAGGCTGTGGAGGCCGATATCAACCAGATGGCTGGCCACCAGACCGCCGACCGGCTGGTTTTGACCGTTGGCAAGATGAGCGTCGGCGATGTGTTCGACACCAACAAATCCGCCCACGATCCGCGGGGTGACTTCCTCAACTGGTCGATCATCGACACCGGAACCTTCGACTACGCCGCCGACGCCTGGGGCTACACAGTGGGGGCGGCGGCGGAGTGGTATCAGGGCCGCTGGACCCTGCGCGCCGGGGCCTATGACCTGTCCACCGTGCCCAATAGCGAGCACCTGGATTGGAGCTTCGGCCAGTTTCAGCTGATCGGTGAGATCGAAGAACGCCACCAATGGGCCGGCCATCCGGGCAAGATCGCGGTCACCGGCTTTCTGACCCGCGGCCGTATGGGGCGCTTCGACGACGCCATCGCCCTGGGGCGGGCGACCGAGGAGACGCCCAGCACCACCCTGGTCCGTGATTATCACAGCCGTGCGGGTCTGGGGGTGAATCTGGAACAGGAACTGCGGCCGGGCCTGGCCCTGTTCGCCCGTGCGGGTTTCGCCGGCGGCGATATGGAGCCCTATGAGTTTTCGGACATCGACCGCACCGCCGCCCTGGGCCTGTCCTTGACCGGCGGAGGATGGGGCCGAAACAACGACACGGTCGGCCTGGCGGGTGTAGTCAACGGGATCTCGCCCATCCACAAGACCTATCTGGCGGACGGTGGCCTGGGTATCCTGGTCGGCGATGGCCGATTGCCTCACCCCCAGGCGGAGAAGATCGTCGAGACCTATTACAGCGCCGCCCTGGCCAGTTGGGTGAGCCTGACCCTGGATGCGCAACTGATCGTCGATCCGGCCTATAACGCCGACCGCGGCCCGGTTCCGGTGCTGGCGGCGCGGTTGCACACCCATTTCTGAGGTGGCCTGAACCTTCTCCGTGGAGAAGGGACCCTACGCCTTTACCGACGCGTGGCGGACTTGGCTTCGCGCTTGGCGCGGGCTTCGGCCTTGAGCAGCGCCTTGCGTTCCTTGCGCTCGGCGCGCTTGGCGTCGAGTTCGCTGAGTTCGGCTTCGATGCTCGCCTGCTGGGCCGCTTGCTGGGCTTCCAATTGAGCCTTGCGCGCGGCTTCCCGCTCGGCTTCGCGCGCGGCGCGAACGGCCTCAAGCTCCGCCTGGCGGCGCTCCTCGCGGCTCTTGAAGTCGGGGTCGGTGACGGTGGGCTTAGGCTTGAACTTGGCCAGGAGGGCTTTCTTGGCCTCCGCCGAGGCGCTCATGCGGTCGTTGAAGTTCGACCTCTTCGGTTCTTGCATTGGTTCTCCGAGGGACTAGGACGCGTAGGCTCAAAGCGCAGACTCACAGGAATTGCAAGCCTAGAAACGGCGGTGAGCGCCTGCGTCACAGAGGTTTGTAAGCTGTTGTTGAGGCGCTGCTGGCCAGGCCGCCGCCAGCGTCTTGCGTCGACCCTCCGTTGGCGGATGAAGCCGGGGATATGAACCGCCTCTACGTCACGTTGCTTGGATCGAATCCGATCGGCGGCCCGGATGACCGTTTCAGCGCCGCTGGATCACGGCGTCAGGTTGGGCGATTTGTCGCAGGCGCGCGCCCAAGTCGCCAGAATGTATCTCAACACCGTTCAGATAAGTTGAGTATCGCCTTTAGCGAGAGGCGGCAGGCTAAATAGGTGGCAAGACTTAGATAGAACAACTGCAGATATTCGTTGTAGATATAACCCCCCATATCGCCGTTATGCCAGCTCCGCTGCTGGCCGCCCTGACCTGAACGGAGTGATTAAATTCTCAGCAAGTAAACTATGCCAGGAAGCAGTCCTTCACCCTCTGACCTACCGCCTGTTCGGAGAGACTAGCGGGACGAGCCCAAGTGTGGCGCTCGCCTCCGCGGCCATCTCGCCAGCCAGGCTCCGAGGCAAGGTAACAACTGGGCGGCCGTGATGAAATTTGACGATCTGAAACTGAGGACCAAGACCCTGATCCCGCTGATCGGGATGGCGGCGGTGTTCGCCAGCGTCATCGCGGGCGGAACCCTCAAGATGAACGATCTGACTCGTCGCTACGGCCAAATCACCACCAGCGTGGATCCGGCCATCGTGCAGTTGATGCGCACAACGCGGACCGCCAACGAGCTGGGCCGCGACGTCTACGCCGCCCTGGTCTATGACGCAGCCGACGTGCGGGCCAAGAAGGCCAGCGCGGATTTCGATACGGCCCAGGCCCGCGGCGACAAATCGCTGGACGAGGCCGCCCGTCTGAACCCCGCCGCGGCCGATCAGTACCGCGCGTTCAAGGATCGCTACGACCGGCTCTATGAAGAAGCCAAGGCGCCCAAGGCGATCAGCGACACCATTCCCGGCCTGGCCATGGGCAGCAAGCTCGCGGTCAAGGATCTCGATCAGATGGCGGTCGCGGCCCGGCAAATGGAGCAGTTGGACGCCGATATCAACGATTTCTGCAGGCCGGTCCTGGACTTCAACCACAAGCTGGAGGCCGACAACGACAAGGCGGTCGAGGAGCTGAAGCGGGAATCCCAGCAGACCATCACCATGATGGTGGGCCTTGGCCTATTGTCGATCGTGACCGGTCTTGGGGTGTCGATCTGGATCGCCAACGGCAAGGTGGCCGGGCCGCTGGTGCGGCTGGGCGAGCGCATGAAGCGCTTGGCGTCGGGCGAGCTGTCGGTTCAGATCGAGGGCCAGGAGCGCGGCGACGAGGTCGGCGACATGGCCAAGGCGGTGCAGGTGTTCAAGGACAACGCTTTGAAGACCCAGGCCATGGAAGCCGAAGCCCGGACCCTGCGCG
>DASXNV010000067.1:0-35752 GCA_036494815.1 Caulobacteraceae bacterium | reverse complement strand
GCTGGGGAAAATACCGCCTAATCCCATAATTGCAAGCTCATTCTTCGAACTTGCCGGACCAAACATGTCCCGCCCCAGCGGGACGCGCTTCCTACGGGCACACCCCTCACAACGCAAGCCTGGCACCACCAGTTTGTCCGAGCATTCCTCCCTACCCTGTGGACGACTCAGGGATTGAGCCCCATCAATCCGTTCATTTCCTTCAAACAGGCCGCGCGCGAGGCCATCTGAAACGGGCCAAGCTCTGGCGTCGGCCCGTGCGGGGACCTAGATAGAGAGAGGTTCACGCCATCCGCGGGCCGATAAATCCCTTTTCGACTCAGTCACCAGGAACGCGCGTGCCGCCGATCATCTCCATATCCGGTCTGACCAAGACCTATGCCTCCGGCTTCCAAGCGCTGAAGGGCGTCGATCTGGAGATTCGCGCCGGCGAGATTTTCGCCCTGCTGGGCCCCAACGGCGCCGGCAAGACCACCTTGATCAGCATTGTCTGCGGAATCGCCAAGGCCACGTCAGGCCAGGTGATCGCCGATGGGCACGATATCGCCGTGGATTATCGCGCGGCCCGCTCGAAAATCGGCCTGGTGCCGCAGGAGCTGAACACCGACGCGTTCGAGACGGTGTGGGCCACGGTGAATTTCAGCCGCGGCCTGTTCGGCAAGGCGCCCAACAAGGCCTATGTGGAACAGGTGCTGAAGGACCTGTCCCTGTGGGACAAGAAGGACAGCAAGATCCTGGCCCTGTCCGGGGGCATGAAGCGCCGGGTGATGATCGCCAAGGCCCTGAGCCACGAACCGCGCATCCTGTTTTTGGACGAGCCCACCGCCGGGGTCGACGTGGAGCTGCGGCGAGACATGTGGGAGATGGTGCGCAAGCTGCGGGACAGCGGCGTCACCATCATCCTCACCACCCACTATATAGAGGAGGCCGAGGAAATGGCCGACCGTATCGGGGTGATCAACAAGGGCGAGATCATCCTGGTTGAGGACAAGGCGGCGCTGATGGAGAAGCTGGGCAAGAAGCAGCTCACCGTCCAGCTGCAGACGCCCCTGGCCGCCATTCCGCCGGAACTGTCCGCCTATCCTCTGGAGCTGTCGGCCGACCGGACCGAGCTGACCTTCACCTTCGACGCCCAGCACGAGGGCACAGGCATCGCCGGCCTGATGCGGCAGCTGGCCGGTTCGGGGGTGGATTTCAAGGATCTGCAGACCCGGCAAAGTTCGCTTGAAGATATTTTCGTCAGCCTGGTGAGCACACGGTCATGAACCTCCACGCCGTCCGCGCCATCTATATGTTCGAACTGTCGCGCTGGTTCCGCACCCTGTCCCAGAGCATCCTGGCGCCGGTGATCTCCACCTCGCTCTATTTCGTAGTGTTCGGCTCGGCCATCGGCTCGCGCATGGCCGCTGTGCATGGGGTCAGCTATGGCGCCTTCATCGTGCCAGGGCTGATGATGATGTCGATCCTGACCGAGAGCCTGTCGAACGCCTCGTTCGGCATCTATATGCCCAAATGGGCGGGCACCATCTATGAGCTCTTGTCGGCGCCGGTGTCCTGGGTCGAGGCCTTGCTGGGCTATGTGGGGGCCGCGGCCACAAAGTCGGTGCTGCTGGGCCTGCTGATTCTGGTGACCGCGCGATTGTTCGTGCCGTTCCAGATCGTTCATCCGGTGTGGATGACCGCGTTCCTGGTGCTGACCGCGGTGACCTTCAGCCTGTTCGGCTTCATCATCGGCGTCTGGGCCGACGATTTCCAGAAGCTGCAGATCGTGCCGATCCTGGTGATCACCCCCCTCACCTTCCTGGGCGGCAGCTTCTATTCCATCGCCATGCTGCCGCCGTTTTGGCAAAAAGTGACCCTGTTCAACCCCGTGGTCTACCTGGTCAGCGGTTTCCGCTGGAGCTTCTATGGCATTTCGGACGTGGGGGTCGGGGTCAGCCTGAGCATGACCCTGGTGTTCCTGGTGGGGTGCCTGGGCGTGGTGTGGTGGATCTTCAAGTCCGGATGGCGGCTGCGGGCTTAGAGCGTGACAGCCGAAAGTGGCTACCGGTCTCGGCGACCGTCACGCTCTAAACGCAAGAATCAAGGCCTGGGTGGGATGGGGAAGATGATGAAATCGGCGTGGGCGTCGTATTTGCCCTTGTCGCCCATGGCGTGGACCGCGGCCTGTAGCTCGGTCAGATCGGCATAGGGCAGTTCCAGGGCATGCTCGTCCGGATGGGTCGGGGCTTCATCTTTGAAGTCCTTGCCCGGGGCGCGGGTCATTTCGATGTGGGCGCCCAGGATGTGGCTGACCGGGTGATCCTTGGTGAAGGCCGCCACGCGATCAATGCTGCCCTGATAGGCCGCGAACTGGTTTGACGGCACATAGAGGCGGCCCGGATAGAGGGTGTCGCCGGATAGCAAGAGCCGTGTGTTTTCGTCGAACACCATGATGTGGGCGGGCTGGTGTCCGGGGGTGGGGATAATGTCCAGCACCCGGCCGCCGAGGTCGTAGCGGGCGATGTCATGCGGCCAGTCGGCGATCTTGAAGAAGCTCGCCACATCCTCCGGGGCCAGGCCGATCACCACGGTGTCGGGTCGATCCTTGAACTCGGCGTCGCCCATGTGGTGGTCGCCGTGGCCATGGGAGTGGGCCACGATCAGGGGCGGCGCGGCGTGCAGCCCGTGCACCACGCGCCAGTCCTCGATCAGACGATCGATGGTCGGGCGGATCTGCAGCCCACCGGCGCCGGTGTCGAGCAGCAGGACGTGGTCCTTGCCGAACAGCAGATAGAGGAAGGGGCCCTCGAAATTGGTGCGGATCGACTGGCGGATGACATAGGTGTCGGCGTCATACTGCTGGATCTGCATCTGGGGTTCGTCGGCGGAAACGCCGTTGATCCAAGGGGTGAAGAGCGGGGGATCGGCGAGGACGGCGGCGGGCGCGAATAGGACGACTGCCGCGGCCAGCGTCGCCAGGGTTCGGATCAGGGTCATTCGGGGCGCTCCACGGTCTCTCCCGGCGAAGGTTGCGCAATTGGGGCGCTCGGGGAAGTGACGTTGTGCCAGTTTCAGCCGCGACCCGGCCGGACCCATTCCCCACCATGGCCGGAGCGGAGTCCCGACCTTTTGGGGCGCGGGGCGAGCAGGAAGCCCCCCTCAGCCCAGTACGTTCTTGTAAATCACCACTATATAAATACACGCTGGCACAGCCGAGTGTAAAATGTCAATTGATTGTATCCGACTCTCCAGATCACGAATTATTGGCGCAAGTTACTGGACATATAGAACAAGATTCGTAGATATATTTTGGCGCAATCCCGTATATCATCGCTAAGGCGGCGCCAAAGACGATCTCATTTCGCCAAAAACTCGTCAACAATACATCTAATCATATCATGAGGAACAGCGATGTGTTCATGCTGACGACGTGTGTCGCAATGTCTATCCCGCAACTGCTGGCGACCGGCGCCGCTATCGCCCCCATCGTCATGCCCTTGAGCGGTCAAGCCGCCCAGGGCCCGCAATCAACTGCTGCGGCAAGCCGGATCGTGCTTGCGCAGAACAACCTGCCCGACGCGGCGCCACTTGGGTCCGCCGCAAATCCGATCCCATTGAGTTCGCCGACACCGGCTGAGCTCGCCTATCGGCTCAAGGCCGGCGATCCCAATGCCGTTAGCAACCAGCCGATCCCGACACCCCGCTCAATCGATCACGATACGGCGGGCCCTTGAGCCGCGCCGGCCAAGCCAGCGCGGCGGACGGCGACTGAACGGCGAACCTGATCATTGAAAGGCCATGGCGTCCGCCGGGGCCGAGGCCATCCCCCGCCGCCCACCCTTAGGCTGGCTGATCGGCCATGGCCTGACAGCGGGCGTTAGCCGCGTTCACCTGCGGTGTTTGTGGCGTTTGTTGCGCCGGCCGCGCTCGATGCGCCGGCATCGTAGGCGCCCGACCCATTCTGGCTGGCGGGCGCCGGGCTGGCCACGCCGGGGTCCGTGGCGGCCGACGCCGATGATGCTGCGCTGGCGCCATTCGTCGAATTATTGCTTGCGCCGCTGGCCGCGACACTATCATTTGAACTCGAACTGCTCGAGGTTTGAGCGATGGCGATGGATCCTAAAACAAGCGCTGCGCTCGTTGCTGCGATGGCGAAAGATTTTAACATAGGAAACTCCACCGTTTCCGGTTTACGATCCGATACAACCCTTTTTGACGAGGATCGGTTCCCCATGGAGAGCCTGTTTACTGAACAATCGGCGCGGCGGCGCATTGGGATCTGTGAATTCGCCGGCGAACCGATTTCCCGCGCCGCGCGCCGTGGCGTCTCGAGTCTGGTGGCCTGAGGCCGTTGATCAGGCTATTTCCAGCCGCGTGAAGCCGTTCATCGACATCCCCGGCGCGTCCGGCTCGGTCTACCGATTTCAACGGATCGGCGGCCCCGCGCGGCTGCCAGCGACCGCGGGGAATTTCATTTTCATGCGTTCCGGTCCCGATGGTGATGAGGTGGTTTGCTGTGGCATGGCGCGCAGCCTGATGCTCGCCGACGCCGCCTGGAAATCCGCCGTGGAGCAACACCAAGCCACCTCGATCTTCATACGCCTCAACATCTCGCGCTTGATCCGGACCGCCGAGCACGACGACCTCGTCGCCAAGCAGAAGCCGATCTTGGTTGTCACCGACCCCGGCTAGAGCGGTTGAGGAAAAGCGCGCAGCGGCGTTCCGCCCGCAACCCGCTCTAAGCTTCTAGAATCGATCACGATTTATGATTTTGGAGCGAGCAGCACGGGCCGCAAAGGCCAACAACTTGAGCGTGGAATTCGACAACAGACCACTTGACGGATTTGCGCGCCGGGTGTCCCTCTCTATTGGTGCGGTGGTGAATCACATCCCCGCGCTGACCGGCCCAGTTTGCGGTCGGCATAGGAGATCGGTCTTACGCGTTGGCGCGAGACCAAGAAATGTCGTTCAGGAACAGACCATCAGGCACGTCATCGCTCACCGTTGATGCGCGCTCGCATGGCAGGCGCATCGAATGAACGTCGAGGCGGAAGCGCCACAGCCGGCGGGTTTCCGCCCCAAAATCCTGACCGCAGCGTCGCGTGGAACTGCCGTCGGATCCATCGTCATGACGGCGGCGACATGCATCGCCTTTGGTGTGCTTGCAAGCAGCGCTTGGCTGGCGCGCGCCAACTTTGATCAGGGGCGCAGGAGCGACAGCTCCGTCGAGGATGTCCACGCCGAGCAATGGCTGTCGGAGAAACTTCTATCGAGCCTGACCGATGCCGAAACAGGTCAACGCGGCTTCCTGCTCACGGGTGATGTCAACTATCTCGCCCCCTACGAATCTTCCCAGGCGGAACAGTCCGCCGAAATCGCGGAACTGCGAAAAGTCTCGCAGGCGGACGGCGAAACGAACATGCGGCTGGATCGCATCGAGCGCCTGGCCGCCGCCAAGATGTCGGAACTGTCCGAGACAATAGCCCTGGCCAAGTCGGGTCATCGTGAGGCCGCCCTAGACATAGTGCGAACCAACCACGGCAAAGAGATCATGGACGCCATCCGCGTTCAGGTCGTGGCGCTGCAGGCGCGTGGGGAGCTCGTGCGGGCGCACAGCCGGTTAGGCGGCCGGTCGCTCTGGCCCCGCATTGGCGTCGTCGCGCTCGGCGCCCTGGCCTCTCTGCTGCTAGCCGGTGTGGCCCTCGGCCAGCGGCGGGCCCGACGCGCCGTGAGCGCCAGCCTCGCATCGCTTGAAAGATTCACGCGCGCCTTCGGGCTGAGCCATGGCCTGCTGCGCACCGGCGACGGGATCATCACCTTTTGGGCGGAGGGGATGGAGCGGCTCTACGGCTATACGACACAGCAGGCGGTCGGGAAAAACTACCGCGAGCTGCTCAAGACCACATTTCCGGTCCCGCTGCCGGAGATCGAAGCGGCGCTGGCCACCGACGGCGAATGGGAAGGCGAACTGGTGCAGCGCCATCGGGACGGTTCCTTGCTCGAGGTCGCCAGCCACTGGGCGCTCCACCGGGGGGCCTCGGGAGAGGCGGGTTCGTTGATCGAAATCGACAATGACGTCTCGGAGGCGCGGCGCGCCCAGCGCGAGCAGGAACGCGCCAGCTGGCTCTTGCGCACCCTCATCGAAGCGGCGCCCGGTGTCATCTATGCGAAGGATCGCGAGGGTCGCATGATCCTCGCCAACGCCGGGGCGCTCCAACTGATCGGCAAGCCCTGGTCGCAGGTCGAGGGACGCACGGATCTTGAGAACCTCTCCGACCGAGCGCAGGCCGAGATCGTCATGGCCAATGACCGCCGCATCATGGAGGGCGGACAAGTCGAACTGTTGGAGGAACGGGTCGGCGGCGACACGGACAACGCGCGTGTATGGCTGTCCACCAAGACCCCGCTTAGAGGGCCGGACGGTCAAATCAGCGGCCTTGTCGGGGTGTCGATCGACATTACCGAACGTGAGCAGCGCGCGGCTGAGCTCGCCGTCCTGAACGCCAGGCTGAACGCCTCGCTGGAGGAGCAGATCCGCGTCCAGCAAGCACTGACGAAAAGCGATCTGGAATTTCGCACCAGCTTCGAGGCGGCGGCGGTCGGCAAGGCGCACTTCGACCCGGCCAGTGGCCGCATCATCCGGGCGAACGCCGCCTTCGCCCACATGCTCGGCTATGAGCCGGACGAACTGAACGGGCGCATCGGCGCGGACCTGACCTGGCCTGAAGATCGTGAGGCGGAACAAGCCACCTTTGTCCGGTTCATCGCCAGCGGGGCGGCCAGCCTGGTTCGCGAGAAGCGCTACGAGTCGCGGGACGGCACGCCAATCTGGGCACGCTCTTCATCGACCCTCATCCGCTCGCCAGCGAGCCATGAACCGACCCTGATCATCTCTGTGATCGAGAATATCGATGAGGCGCACAAGGGTCAAATCGCGCTGAAGGCCGCCAAGTCAGAGCTGGAGGCCACCGTCGAGCAGCGCACGGCTGCGCTAGGGCAGCGCGACCTGCTCCTGCGAGAGGTCTATCACCGGGTTAAGAACAACCTGCAGATCGTCGACGGCCTGCTTCTGATGCAGGCCAGAAAGCTGGACGACGCGCAGGCCAAGGCGGCCATCAGCGGCCTGCGTGGGCGGATCTACGCCCTCGGCCTGGTTCATCACCAACTGATGGGCTCGTCCAATCTGCGGACCTTCGACGTGTCCCCGTTCCTGCATGAATTGACCGCCAACCTGCTGGACGCCAATGGCTCGGACGACATCAAGATCTCAGTCCGATCCGCGCCTCTCGATATCGGCCTGGATTTTGCGATCCCGCTGGGCCTTCTGGTCACCGAACTGGTCACCAACAGCCTCAAGCATGCCTTCCCCGGGGGAATGGGATCAGTCGACATCTCCCTCGATCGCCGTGACGACGGAACCATCGACCTTGTCGTCAGCGACGACGGCCAAGGCTACGACACCGGACCCATGCGCAAAACATCGGGCCTGGGTTCCGTCATCATCAAGGGTCTGGTCTCTCAACTCGAAGGGCGCATGACCATCGACGGGCAGGCTGGCAGCCGAGTCGAAATCCATCTCGCCCAGCCAGGATTGCCGTCATGACCTTGCACAACACCGTTCTCATCGTGGACGACGAATTCATGATCGTTGAGGGCCTGACGATCCAGCTGGAAGACATCGGTATCGAGGTTTGCGGCAGCGCGGCCACGGCGAGCGAGGCCGTCAGCCTAGCCCAACAGTACAGGCCACGCCTGGTTCTGATGGATATGCGGCTGAGAGGCGCGGAGGATGGTGTCGACGCCGCCCTGGTCATCCACGAAACGGTCGGCTCGAAAGTCATCTTCATCACCGGCTCGAAAGAGCCCTCGACCATGGCGCGCATTCAACTCGACCATCCGGAGGGGGTGCTGTTCAAACCGGTATCCACCGCCCAACTGCGCAGCGCGGTCGCCCTGGCGCTTAGCTAAGCGCCTGCCATCATTCAGCCAACTTCGCGCCCCCTGGGCCGTGAGTGTCGATTTCGCGCCGACCCAGCCTTTGCCGCCCCCGGCTCCCGAGGCCTGATCCGGTGCTCATCGCTCCTGGCCTCCGATCGAGCCCCAGTCCTTCGCTCGAGGCGCGCAAACCTCCCAGCAAAGGTTTGAGAATGGCTTGCAATCGATCGGCATTGGTGCAACCTCGAAAAGTCAGAAGACGGCACAAGATGCTGTTGAAGGAGAATCGGGACGGCGTAGTCGGGGGCCGCGCCCGGGGAGGATTGAGTTTAGAGACGCGACCCCGCAGCAGGCGACGCCGAGACCCCGAGTCTGGACGCAAAAGGCGATCGACAAATCCGTAAAGCGTTCTTGAATTCTCCTTAACGGAGAATGCTAAGAGCTGTGAATAAGCCTTGGATAGATCTTTCGATCGCCGCGTATTCTCAGGAAAGCCCAGCGTCAGCTAAATAGACGAGACTGGGAAAGACCATGCCATTTCTTATCCCCCGGAAGATGGCGCTATTGTGCTCAGCGCCGGTCATGATGATCGCCGCGACGAGCGCTCCGGCCTTTGCTCAAGCAAACGCCACGGGCGCCGCCCAACCCGCCGAAGCGACGACCAGCCAGTCCCCCGGCGCCCAGGCCACCGATGCCCAGGCCGCCGATACGACGAGCGCCGGCCCCAATATTGAAACCATCGTCGTCACCGGCTCGACCTCGAAGCGCACAATTTTGAACGCTTCTGTCGCCATCACCACAGCCACGGCGGCGGAAATCTCGCAAAAGGCGCCGCGGGGCACCGACGACGTCCTGGAATTGGTCCCTGGCATCTTTGTCGAAGGAACCGCAGGTCCGGTCTCCAACAACTATTCAGTGCGCGGCCTGCCTGGCGGCGGGCAGGAATTCATCCGCCTGGAAGAAGACGGCCTGCCCCCCATCTATGGCGGGCTCAATGACGACGAGGTGTTCCAGAACGACATTTCGATCGATCATGTCGAAGCCATCGAAGGCGGCACCTCCGGCATCCTGACCGAGAACGGCGCCGGCGCCTCGATCAACTTCATTTCCCGCAAGCTGAACTTCGACGAACCCGGCGGCATCGCCAAGATTTCTGGCGCATCCTACGGGGATGTCCGCTCGGACATCTGGTACTCCGCCCCGCTGCCGGTGCTGGGCAAGGGCGTGGCCTTCGCGCTCAGTGGCTATTTCGACTCCAGCCCGGGGGTCAGGAGCTCAAACTTCACCTACCAGACCTATCATTTCAAGGCTGAGCTCGAGAAGAAATTCGACGACGGCGGCTATGTTCGTCTTGTTTACAAGCGCTGGGATGAGCACGATCCCTACTATGCTGACCAGCCCTATGCTTACAAGAATGGGGCCATATCAGGCGTTCCAGGTCTCGACACTCAATTTGGCAACATCATCGGGCCGGGATTTGCTTCCATCACCCTGCCGGATTCCTGCGCAGCGAATGAGTGCACACGCAACTTCAGCGAATCGAACGGCATCCACTCCACGGGCAACCTGTATCGCATCGATATCGAAAAGCCGATCAACGCGTCCTTCACCGCCTTCGCCAAGGCGCGCTACACCCAGACGGACTGGGACTTCAACGGCGTGTTCGCCGGCAGCGGGGTCGGCAATGCGGGCCTCACCTCGGCGGTCAACTACCTGACCGACAGCCCGGTCTCGCCGATCGAGAGCCTTCTCACCCAAGGCCTCGCGGCGTTTCCCGGAACGACGCAGTTCGGCATCCGCAGCCTGACCACTGGACAGGTCATCCCCGCCTCCAACACCGCGGCCCTGAACGCCCTGAACGGCAACGGCCTGCTGCAGCAGACCTGGCTGAACCGCCAACGGGTCAAGCTGCGCGACTGGGGCAGCGATTTCGGGCTGCGCTGGAACCTGCAGGGCGCCGACTGGTCCAACAGCCTGACCATCGGCGGCATGGTGTTCTCCCAGCACGGCGAGAACGACCAGTCCGCCGTCTCCAACCTGATCAACGACGTGGTCAACCATTCCCACATCTACGACATCGTGGCCCTGAACTCGGCCAACGACGTGATCGGGACGCTAAGCAACAACGGCCTGATCGGATACGGAGACTGGGGCCAGGGGATCAACAACTGGGACCAGGACTCCCAGTCGTTCTACGCGAACAACGAGTTCACCTGGAACAACCGCCTGCACATCGACCTCGGCGTCCGCGTCGAGAACGAGACGAGGACCGACCGGGTTGGCGGCAGTTCGCCGGCGCCCGTCCCGGCCGGAACCGGCGGCCTGCTGCAGGTCAATCCGAACGCTTTCAACGGGACCTTCACGAGCACCTCGGGCAGCGAGACTCCGGTCAGCTTCACCGCGGGGGTCAACTACACGATCTCGCCCCAGCTGTCGGCCTATGTTCGCTACGCGCACGCCTACGAGACCCAAGGCGAAAACCCCAAGGCGACCGCGCTGACCCTCTACGAAGGCGGGGTGACCTTCTCGGCCTATGGCTTCTTCGGCACCGTGCGGGGGTTCCGCACCGAGTTCGACAACCAGTCCTGGGGCGGCGGTGTGGATCCGGCGAATCCGAACCTCAACCAGGGCTTCTTCGCCAATTCCGACACCAACGGCGTCGATCTGGACATCGTCTACCGGCCGCCGATCGATGTTCTGCGCGGCTTCTCGATCCATGGTCAGGCGACCTTCCAGGATTCGAGCTTCAACGGCGTCTCGACTGGCGTGATCACGATCAACGGCCAGAACATCTCGCAACAGGTGGACAAGTTCTACGACGGCAAGACGCCCGGCCGCACGCCCTCGACGCTGTACATGATCCAGCCGAGCTACGACCTACCGGACGGCCGAGGCTCCGTGTATGTGAGGTACAAGTATATCGGCAGCATCTACGCCGACAACGGGGACGGACTGTCACTGCCCGGTTATGGCGTCCTGTCGATCGGCGGAGACTATAACCTGACGCCAAGGATCAATATCAATGTCAGCGTCGACAACGCCACCAACGCTCTGGGCCTTACCGAAGGCAACCCCAGGCAAGGCTTCACCCAGTCGGTGGTCAACGGCTATTTCTATGGTCGGGGGATCGTCGGAACCAATGTGCTCGCCGCCCTGACCTACAAGTTCTAGAGTGTGACGATGGCGGCGGACCGACGCATTCGCAGTATCGTCATCCTGGGCGGGGGTACGGCCGGGTGGATGACCGCGGCCGCGCTCTCCAAGGTCAATGATCCGCGCCAGTTCGAGATCACGCTCATAGAGTCCGACGAAATCGGTACGATCGGGGTCGGCGAGGCCACCATACCGACGATCCACTGGTTCAATCAGCTCGTCGGCCTTGACGAAGCCGAGTTCATGCGCGCCACCCAGGCCACCTACAAGCTCGGCATCGAGTTTCCCGATTGGGCGGGGCCGAGTTCGACCTACCTGCATCCTTTCGGGCGCTATGGCGGAGCGCACGACCAGTCGATGTTCTATCATCGCTGGATCCGCGCCCGGCTGGGCGGGCTCACCGACAGCTACGAGGCCTATTCGCTAACTACCCAGGCGGCGCGAGCCGGAAAGTTCTCGCCGCCGTCACGCGATCCGAATTCCCTTTTGTCCACCCTGGGCTACGCCTTCCACTTCGACGCCAGCCTTTATGCCCGGTTCCTGAGGCGGCGGGCCGAGGCGGCGGGCGTGCAGCGGCGGGAGGGCAAGGTGGTCCGGATCGACCAGGATCCTGGCTCGGGCTTTGTCACGGCCCTCACCACCGACAAGGGCGAGGTGTTTGCTGGCGACCTGTTCATCGACTGCTCCGGCATACGGGGGGTGCTCATCGAGCAGACCCTAAAGGTCGGCTTCGACGACTGGTCGCACTGGCTGCCCTGCGACCGGGCGCTGGCTGTTCCCAGCGAGAACGGCGGCCCCCCGCACCCTTTCACCCGGGCCACGGCCCGTCGCGCCGGCTGGCAATGGCGGATTCCGCTCCAGCACCGCACCGGCAATGGCCACGTCTATTGCAGCCATTTCATGAGCGACGACGAGGCGGCGCGGGTGCTGCTGGACAACCTGGCCGGCCAGCCCCTGGCGGAGCCGCGGCCGATCCGCTTCACGGCCGGAACGCGCAGCAAGGCCTGGGACAAGAATGTGGTGGCGATCGGGTTGTCAGCTGGCTTCCTCGAACCTCTGGAATCCACCAGCATCCACCTGATCCAGAGCGGGATCGCCAAGCTGTTGTCGCTGTTTCCGGCCCGCGACTGCGATCCCTTTACCGCCGAGCAGTTCAACCGGGTGTTTCGCGCCGATATCGAGTCGGCGAGGGACTTCATCACCCTCCACTATCACGCCAACGGATACGGTAAGGAGCCGCTTTGGGAGCATTGCCGGCATATGAGCCTGCCCGAGGGGTTGGACTATAAGATCGAGCATTTCAGGCGAACAGGCCGCATCGTGCTGTCCAGCGACGAACTCTTTCGCGAAGCGAGCTGGTTCGCCGTCTTCATGGGCCAGGGAATCCATCCGCGTGACTACAATCCGTTAGTCGATGCCTATAGCGCCTCGGAGAATTCCGCTCATCTTGCGAGACTTAAAACATCGATCGCGGAGATGTGCGCGCGACTGCCGGCGCATCAAGATTATCTTGAAACAAATCACCGCTTGGCGAATTCCAGCCATAAGCCTGTCGAGCCGATGCAGGCGCTTTGAGTCGCCCCATTGGTCAGTGCTTTCCCTTGCGCCCTACACGCACATCACGGCCTGCGTGGATGCAGAGCCAAGAACACCGTGCTCCAAAGTTGCGCGGCGTTGGATTCGTCAGCATCGGCGTCGTTGGCGCCAAACGGAGCGATATGGAAGTGGCCGTCGCCATAGGTCCATGACCAGAGCTCGGAGTTGCGAACCTGGCGGCCGGCGTCGATCACCTGCCAAAGTCGCGCCCGCGCCGCCTCCAATCGGGTTTTGACCTCATCGGGCAGGTCGGTCCGCGCGAGCTGGCGATCCAGTCCGGCGGCGAACACGGCTTGCTGCCAGGACCACACCACAGAGCCATGATAGGCGTTGGGTGTCAGCCGCACCTTGACGCCATCTGAAGCAAACGCCGGGTTGGCGACCACCACCCCCACATCCGTCAGGAGGCCCGCCGGGAACGGGCGCATCATCGCCGCCACCGTTTCGTCCACGGCTCTGGCGGGGGGATTTGCGAACAGCAGCAAGAATCCCCCGTCGGAATTCACCACGGGCAAGGGCTTGCCGTCGGCGTCCAGGGACAGCGCCGAGAAGGCCAGGTCGCCAGACCCCAAAGACTGGAGCGCCAGCCCCGGATCGACCTTCAGGCGCGCGGCATAGGCTTCGACCGCCGGTCTGGCCTCGTGCTGGTTCAGCCGAACCTCGAACAGCGGCGGCGCCCGGTCTCGCCAGACGCGGGCGAAGGCCTTGGCTTGGGCGAAAAGGGCGCGGTCCTGCGGCGTCATATACGGATCAAGCAGTCCAGATTCGCCGAGGCTGGCGATGGCGCCCAGCGCCGCCGGCGCGAACACGGCATTGACGTCGAACGGATAGCGGCCGCCAGCCAATCCGTCGTTGGAATCCCGCCACTCGCCGACCTGCACGCCCTTCTTGATCGCCAGGAGGTTTTCACGCCTGGGATCGCGCGCGAACGCCGCCGCCGTTTCGACCACATGCCGCAGATTGGCCACAAGATCCTGCCCGTAGGCCCGGGCGGCGTCGCCCTGGCGAGAGTCGCGGCCGGCGAGAAAGGCCGAGGCGGTTTGCGCGAGCGTGTGGTTCGACAGCAGCCAGGACGCCGCCACCGGCGCCAGCATATAGTCGCCGTCGATCATGACGTAGTTGTAGATGGGACTGTCGGAAACCGAGCCGTCCGCCCGCATGTGGTCCAGGATGGCGAACTCGCCGACATCCTCTTCGTGCGCGACTTCACCGCGAGGCGAGATGCGGGAAAGGACGGCGCCCAGGCCGGCCTGCATGGCTTGCGGCGTCAACACCGGAGACAGAAGGTGCAGCGACATCAGGGTGTCGCGCCCAAAGTAGGTGTTGAAACGCCAGGACCCGGCGAGGAATTTTTCCTTGTAGCTCAGAAAGGTCAAAGCCCTGATCGCTGCATCGTCCTTGTTCTCGGCCCCGTTGAGCAGGTCCGGCCCCGAAAGCGGCGTCAGTGGGGGCTCGCCGCTGGCGGCGATCAGCTTCAATCGAATGCGGCCGTTCGCCGGGGCGACGATGACGCCGTTTTCCAACCGTCCGGCCTCAACCTTGAGCGTGATACGGTAGCCGGCCTGTCCGTCAAGACGATCGCGGGCGAAACTCAGGGTCTGGCCATCCACTGTCTGCGTCGCGGCGACCTCGCTCGGCGCGCTGCCAAGGCTCTGAAAATCCCGGAGCACCCGGACGCTGGAAAGGACCGCGCGTGCGGGATCCAGGCGTGGCGCCGTGGTTTCGATCTCCACCTCGACGCCGAAGAGCGGTCGCCCCTTGGCGTCGCTCAGATGGATCGCCTGCTCCGGCCCCACCTGGCGCCATTCCGCCGGTCCGAGCATCGGCTTGAACCAAAGTCCGACCCCGCTATTTCCGGCAGGGAACGCCACCAGGATGCGGGGATCTGTTCCGGAGCGCAGCAGGACATGGGCGGCGACAGGACCTTGCCGATAGAAAAGATTGAGGTTTTTACCTTCGATGAGGGCGTAGTTCAGCGTCGGCTCTCCGGCGGTGGCGACTGCGGCAGTGACCATGCCAACCGCGGCGAGGCCGCTGAGCATCATCATACGCACTTGAAACCGCACGGAAACCTCCTCAACACATGAGCTGGCGGTCGCCATCACACGGCTTGCAGGCCCCGCTCGACCAAGCGTGCATGGCCTGAACGGGATGACCGGCTGCACAGCTTCTATTCAGCGAACTGCGTTTGAGGCGTCTCAATTGCGTCAAAGATCTCTATCAGACTCAGAACGCCGCCATGGGATGGCTTGTCAGCATCGCGTACTGTTTCGTGATCGGTCCGCGCCAACAACGCCCAGGTGAACTCTTCAAGGCTTACGCCGGTGGCCAGGATTTCGGCCACAACGTTGTCCTCCAATGAGCCGAGCGCGCTCCTGACGTCGTCATAGGTCAATTGGGTCATTTTCACCGCTCCAGCGGTCCGGCCGCCCCGCGTCACCCCCGCCGATTGTGCCGGCAACCCCATCATAACGAATTTGAACGATTCACGTTTCATGTCGCGACCCGATCGAACGCAGGCAAATCGCGTATCAACGCCCGCATGGTCGCCTCCAAAGCTCGACTATCGGACCTCGGTGCTTGCCTTGCACCCCCAAGGCCCAGCGCGGATCGAAGCGATCGGCTTCGTCGCCTTTCAGGTCCACAAGGCATTGCTGTGGATGGATCTCAGGGACGGTTGCATGATCCGCCGGCGTGAGGCTCGCTGCGATCTCGCCGGTCTGTTCTGGCGAGACAGCGAGGGGGCTGGGGCATGGCTGTCAGGAAGTCGCTGGGGCGGCGGTTCAGGCGGCTCTGGGCGGCGTATGCGGTCAGCACCTTCGGCACGTGGGCCGGGTTCGGCGCGTTTCCTCTGATCGCGATCCTTGTGCTGCACGCCGGGCCCACCTCGGTGTCGTTGCTGGCGGCGACGGGGCTGGCCGTGGGGGCGGCTGCGGCCGTGCCGCTCGGCCCGTGGGTGGAGTTCCGCCGCAAGCGACCGGTGATGATCGCCATGGACCTGACGCGCTTCGCGGCCCTGATGAGCGTCCCCGCGGCTTTCGCTCTCGGCTGGCTCAGCTTCGCCCAACTCCTCATCGTGTCCGCTATGGTGGCCGCAGCCAACATCACCTTCACGGCGGCGAGCGGCGCCTATCTGAAGGCGCTCGTGCGGTCGGAAGACCTGATCGTCGCCACTGGGCGGTTCGAATCCACGATGTGGACCGCCACCGCGCTCGGGCCGCCGCTCGGCGGGCTGGCAATCGGGCTGTTCGGCCCGGTGACCACCGTGGTGGCCGATGCGGCCAGCTACCTGCTCTCGGCGGCGGGGATCTGTGCGATCGGCGGGCGGGAGCCGCACCCCGGGCGGACGGACGCGCCGCGGCTTCGGGCCGGCGACCTGCTCGAAGGTTGGCGGTTCATCCTGGCCAGCCCAACTCTGCGCCCGCTGTTCTTCAACACCATCCTGGTCAACGGCCTGATCATGGCGACCTCGCCGCTGATCGCCGTCCTCATGCTCGGTCGCTTTGGATTCGCGGCGTGGCAGTACGGCCTCGCCTTCGGGGCGCCTTGCATCGGCGGCTTGATCGGCTCGCGGCTGGCCCGCCGGCTCGCCGCGCACTACGGGCAGCACAGAGTCATGCTCATCGCTGGCGCTCTGCGCGGGTGCTGGCCGATCGGATTGGCCTTCATCCGCCCTGGCGTCGCCGGGATCGCGCTGGTGATCATTGTGCAGCTCGGGCTTGTCACCTGTGCGGGCGTGTTCAACCCGGTGTACGCCGCCTACAGACTCAACCAGACTGAGTCCGACCGGGTGGCGCGCACCCTCTCCGCCTGGTCGGTGACGAGCAACGCCATGATCGCGGCCCTTACCGCCCTGTGGGGTCTGCTCGCCGGCCTCACCAGCCCGCAGATCGCGATCGCGATCGCTGGCGTCTTCCTTCTGGCCACGCCGCTCCTGCTCCCCTGGCGAGCCACGCCGCAACGCGCCACCGCCCCCGAAAGGCTTGTCGCGGCAGATCCGGTGATGCTGGTCCTCGGCGCCTTGACGCCACTTCCGCAGAAGGCGGTTGAGGAGGCCGCGCCACCGGTATTCCTGTTGTGAACGACCAGTATCTGAAATCAGCGCGACCGTCAGCACACAGGCCGCCAAGGTGGGGGCGGACGAGCAGTCCGTGGTCGATCCGCAGCTGCGCGTCCGCGGCGTGACCGGTTTGCGGGTCATGGACACCTCGGTGATGCCGGCCATCCCGTCCGGAAACACCAATGGCCCCACCATGGCCATGGCCTGGCGCGCCGCCGACCTCATCCAACGCACCGCCGCCCGGGCCGCCTCGGGGCCGCCGGAGTTCGAAACAAGGCGGCTGAAGTCTGGATAAAGACAATTAAATCAGAACGTTATGGAATTGACCCAAACGGCCCCGATTTTCGAGCCCAAATCGAGGGTTAAGCCATTGATTTTGCTGTCAGTGCAGGCGCACCGATTGACTTCACAGAGAAACTGACGGTCAGACACCGGGCCCGTCGCCAACCTCTTCGGCATTTAAACTGAGCCGCGCCAGACGGATCAGCTCGGGGAGCCAGGTCCGGCACTCTGCAATGAGCTTGGTATTTTCCTCATAGCGATCATCGGCCGGCACGACATACGGCGGGTCCTGGACGAGGGTCGCCGCAACGATCTCGGTCCCAGGCCAGTCGCCCGCCCGCATGCTCTCGTTCGCACCCCTATCCGGCCGCATGGAGACCGCGAGGGCGCTCATGCACATGGTGTCGTCGAGTTGGCGCACGAACCACGGGCCAGGACTTGCGGCCAGGTGCAACCCCTCCAGCCGGTCGAGGACTGCGCCAGTGATGGCGGTGGGATCTGACGGCGCCAGGCGCTCTACAGGGATCGAGTAGGGCTTCATCGCCTGCGCGAGCAGCGCTTCAAGGTCAAACGGTTCGAGGCCTGCGTCGGGGCGGGCGTCGATTGACGCCTGCAGGTAGGCGTGGCGCTCGCGCACGGCGTCGGCCGCGCGGATGAAGTCCTCGGATGTCATGAGCGCGGGATCAGACCAGTCGATGTCGAAAGCCGTCGGCCTCTCCGTCCTGACGGCTTTAGCCAGGACGTCGATCAGGGCTTCGACATGTGGACTGAGCAGCACGTCCGCGTTGGGCGCAGTCCCAAACTTCGCTTCCGTCACGAGGCGAAGCAGGACCTGCATCGCTGGCGGCAGCTCACGCATACGCGGCCGGTTTCGTCGATCTCAACCTTGAAATCCGCTCCCACCGACTACACTCCCTAACCGTTACGTTCGACGAGATCGGACCAGAACCGGATGCGCTTCGGATCGTGCGGCAACGGCAGAGCCGGATCGCCAAACCCCAGCTAGAAGTAGTCCGCCAGGTTGGCGCCGTAGTAGATCGCGTCCGACTGATAGATCGAGAACACTGGGTTGCCTGCCTCGTGCGGTTCCGTGGGCAGGTATCGGTGCGACACGAGAGGGATCAGTTTGGGCGCATCACTGACGACCCGTCCAACGACCTCAGCACGCTCGGCCGGAGCTCGCGGTCTTTCACCCCACTCGGGCCACCAGAGTCCGCTGTTCTCCGCATCGAACAGCAGCCCCTCCAGAGGCCACTTCAGCATGGCGCGGATATCGTCGTCGTCCCTGCGCCAATCATAGCCGAGGACTGGCCGCCGATCGCGAAAGAGGGCCACTAGGTCGGGAGGAAAGCTCAGGCCGTATTTCTCCTGCGCCGCTTCGAGTTCGGCCTGGGTGTAGCCCTCGGCCCAGAGACGCCCCTCGAACCGCCGCTGGCGCTCAAACTCGCTGATGATCGGCTCGCCCACTGGGATCCGCGAGCCGGCGTTCCTTTGACCGTCGTTCGGCCCGCTCATGGCAAAAGCTCCGCTGGGTGTCGCGACCAACGCAGCAAGTCCAAAGTTGAAGTTGCGCCGGCCTCCCCACATGCAGCCATCCTGCAAGATCAACGGCGCCCTATCAATCGCCGACGCGGGACGGCGACGAGCCGCGCCCGCCGGTGAAGCCACCTGCCCCTCCGCCAGTCAGCGGCTTTGGGATTTGGCTGGATGTTCCGCTTTTGAACCGGCAAATCCAGACCTACCTATTGATTTCATTGATGGTGCGGCCCCCCGGACACGAACCGGGATGACCGAAGTCGACGGATTTTAAGTCCGAATGTTCTTCAGCGATTTCAGGCTGTTGTGACACTCGCGCCGGTTTCGCGCCGTTTGACGAAATCGAGCGCCGCCGAGCCCTTCGATACTCATCCAGACACTAGCGCACAGGTAGGGGGATCGTCCAGCTTCGGCGCGCTGAACTGATTTATCACCATTTCCGCGAAAATGGTAATAGCGATGCCGCGCGCAACGCGTTATAACCACTTTCGCGAAACTGGTTATAAACCGCTATGAAGCCCCTCGATCACACCTACCAGACCCTCTACTCGGAACTCGCTCAGCGGGCGCTCGATGCTGCGTTCACGTCCGATTTTTCCATTGAGGGGCGGTTCGTCACCCAGGAGAGCAATGGGCGGCGGTACTGGTATTTCGACACCGCGAAGAGCGAGGGCGGCAAGCACCGCCGCTATGTCGGGCCGGTCGACGATCCCGAGGTCAACAGCCGTGTCGAGGCCTTCAAGGACCTGAAGGCCGACTACAGGGCCAGGCGCAAGCTGGTCTCGACCCTCATCCGCGAAGCTTATCTCCCCCGGCCTGAACCCTATGTCGGCGACGTCATCCAGACCCTCGCAGAGGCTGGCTTCTTCCGGCTGCGCGGCGTGCTGATCGGCACCGTCGCCTACCAAGCCTACGCCGCCATTCTCGGCGTGCGCCTGGCCAATACGGCCATGCACACCGGAGACCTAGATGTAGCCCAGTTCCACTCGATCTCGGCTGCCGTCGGCGACGCCATGCCCCCGGTGTTGGACATCCTTCGCGGCGTCGACCAGACCTTCCGGGAGATCCCCCATGCCGCCGACGGGCGGCAGACGACGAGCTACATCTCCCGCTCGGGGTTCAGGGTAGAGTTCCTGACGCCGAACACGGGGTCGGACGACCACCAGGACCAGCCCGCACGCATGCCCGCCCTGGGCGGGGCATCTGCCCAGCCCCTGCGCTTCCTCGACTTCCTGATCCATGAGCCCGTCCGCGTCGTCCTGCTTCATGGAGCCGGAGTGCCCGTCCTCGTGCCGGCGCCCGAGCGCTACGCCGTCCACAAGCTGATCGTCGGCTCGCGTCGGCGCGACGACAACGACGGAACCACCAAAAGTCAGAAAGACCGACTTCAGGCGAAGACCCTGATGGAGGCGATGATCGAGCTTCGCCGAAACGTCGATCTCGCGGAAGCCTACGTCGAAGCCTGGGATCGTGGCCCGGCCTGGCGCGAGGCGATAGAGCGAAGCCTCATTTCCTTCGACGAGGCGACGCGCGAAGAGATCGCGTTGGGTTTGGCCGTAGGAATTGAACGGCTCGAACTAGCCGCCAAGGACTATGGTCTCCCCGGAAGCGTTCGGCCGAGGAAATAACCTCGTAAATCTGGCGCCGCGTGCCAGATTTACGAGGTTATTGGACGGCCATCTTGCAAGATCAGCGGCGCCCTATCAATCGCCGGCACGGGACTGCGACGAGCCGTGCCCAGCGGCGAGCCGCCTGCCACTCCGCAAGTTGGCGACTCGGCAGCCTTCAACTCGGTTCGAGAATGCCGGAACTTTATGTGAACTTCTGCGCAGTTTGCGCGCCGTTGGAGCTCGGAACAGGTCGGATGAAATCGAAACAATCCCAATTAAATCAGAAGCTTAGGGAGTTTAGTCGGACGTTCCCACTTTGGGCAGCCAAAACCAGCTCTAACCCGTTGATTTTATTGATGGTGCGGGCGCCGGGACTCGAACCCGGATGACCGAAGTCGACGGATTTTAAGTCCGTTGCGTCTACCGATTCCGCCACGCCCGCATGGCTCAAGGCTATAGCGGGGTCCGGGCGCGTCGCCAACGGGGCGTGGCTCTACTTCTCCCGCATCCCGTGGCGCAGGGCCGCGGTGATGGGTTCGGACATATAGCTGAGGGCCGTGCGGGGGCCGGTGTTGATGCCCACTTCCACCGGCAGGCCGGGGATCAGGCGCACGTCGGGATAGTTCTTGAACGCATTGGCGTCCACCGAGACGGTGACGGCGAAATAGGGCTGGCCCTTTTCGTCCAGCAGCCGGTCGGCAGAGACGGTCTCCACCGTTCCCACGATCATAGGCAGGCGCCGCTGGTGGTAGGAGCTGAAATTGACCCGGGCGGTCATGCCCTTGGTCACGCGGTCGGCGTCTTCGGGGCGCACGCGCACGTCCACGTCCAGGGTGTCGTTCTGGGGCACCACCTCCATCACCGTCTCGCCGGGCTTGATCACCGCGCCTACCGTATGGGCGGTGAGGCCAACCACCACGCCGGAGACGGGGGCGGTCAGGGTGGTGTGGGCCAAGGTGTCCTGGGCGGCGTGCAGGCGGTCGATGGCGTCGAACTTGCGGGTCTCCACGTCGCGCAGGTCCTTGACGTCGTCTGCCAGTTTCTGGTCGCGCAGGTTCAGGCCCTGCAAGCGGTTTTCGCCATTGCCGGCCTCGGTCTGGGCGATGCGGCCGGCCAGCTGGCCGTCCTGGCCCTCCAGGTCCGCCAGCTGCCGCTGCAGGGCCAGAAGCCGACTGACCGGGACATAGCCTTGATCGTACAGGCCCTGGACGCCGGTCAGCTCCTGCTTGATCAGGGCGGTCTGGCGCTGCACGGCGGCGCGCTCGGCCTTCAGGCCGTCGATGGTGCGGTCATTCTCGGCGGTGTGCTGGCCATAGATGCCGATCTGCTGGTCCAGCGACGTGTTGCGCACGCGAAAGGCGTTGACCTCGCCGGCCATGGCCGCGGCCACGGTGGGGTCGGCGCGGCGGGCCAGCAGGTCCGGCGGAAAGGCGATGCTGGACTGGCCATCGCGCTCGGCGATCAGCCGGGCGTCCTGGGCCTCCAGGGCGTCCACCTCGCCCTGCAGCAGATTGACATTGGCCCGGGCCAGGACGTCGTCCAGCAGCATCAGGGTCTGGCCGGCCTTCACAGTCTGGCCTTCGGCGACCAGGATCTGTTTCACCGTACCGCCCTGCAGGTGCTGCACGGTCCGGCGGTGGGTTTTCACCACCACCTCGCCATGGGCCAGGATGGCGCTCTGCAGCGGGGCGAAGGCCGCCCAGATCAGGGCCGCCAACAGGAAGACCAGGATGATGCGGCCCTGGCCGATCACCCCGCCGGTGTTCATGAAATCGGTGCTCTCGTCGGCCAGGCGCGGCTCCAGGTCCGCCGCCGGATCAAGGCCGAACATGCGAAGGAACAGCCGCCGGAACTTGTGGCCAGGGCGGATGGGCGTCTTCAGGTCGTTGGCGGGCTCGGCGGTCATTCCGCGGCCCCCTTTCCGGCCTTGGGCGGGGCGCCGGGTGGGCGGGCCGTGAAGACCAGGCCCTGGGGCGGCCTGGGCGCTCCGGGCGCCGTCGCCGGCGGCTGCGGCGGCTGGCCTTGAAAGACCTGGGGCATGATCTCGCTGGTGGGGCCAAAGCCGGCCATGCCGCCGCCGGGCGCCAGCACCAGGATCTTGTCCAGATTGGCCAGCACCGCCGGCCTATGGGCGACCACGATCACGGTGACGCCCATGCGCTTCAATTCGGCGATGGTGGCCACCAGGGCCTGTTCGCCGGCGCCGTCCAGGTTGGAATTGGGCTCGTCCAGCACCACCAGCCGGGGATCGCCAAAGACCGCGCGGGCGATGCCGATGCGCTGGCGCTGGCCGCCGGAAATGAAGTGGCCGGCCTCGCCGATCTCGGTCTCGTAGCCCTTGGGCAGGGCCAGGATCATATCGTGGGCGCCCGCCAGCCGGGCGGCGCGCACCACGCTTTCCGGGTCGCCCTCGGTCATGCGGGCGATATTGTCCCGGACCGAGCCGCCGAACAGCTCCACGTCCTGGGGCAGGTAGCCGATATAGCGGCTCAGCGACGACCGCGGCCAGGCGAAGATGTCGGCCCCGTCCAGGCGCACCGAGCCGCTGGTGCAGGGCCAGGCGCCGACCAGAAGCCGGGCCAGGGTGGACTTGCCCGAGGCCGATGGCCCGATCACGCCCAGCGACTCGCCGGACGACAGCTCGAACCCCACATTGGCCACCACGATCCGCCGGGTGGCCGGCACCACATACTGGACGCCGGAGACCCGCAGACGCCCCTCGGGCGGCGGCAGAGCCATGCCCTCTTCACGTTTGGGCGCGGTGTTGATCAGTTCCGTCAGGCGCGCGTGGACCAGGCGCAGGTTGACGATGTTTTTCCAGCTGGAGATCAGCACCTCGATCGGCGTCACCGCTCGGGCGCCGATGATGGTGGCGCCGATCATCACGCCGCCGGTGGCGTGATATTGCAGGATCAGCACCGCCCCGGTGGCCATCAGCGCCACCTGCAGCAGCAGCCGTACCGCCTTGGAGCTGGCGCCCAGCCGCGCGTCGCGTTCGGAGGCCAGGGCGTTGAGCCGCAGGGCCGCCAGCCATTGCCGCCGCCAGCGCGAGACAAAGGTCGAAGACATGCCCATGCCCTCGAGCACGTCGGCGTTGCGCAGCCCGTCGTCGGCGAAGGTCTGGGCGCGCAGGGACTGGTTGAGGGACTGGGTCAGGGTCTTGCTGGTCACCGCATTGGTGATGAAGGCGACCGCCACCAGCACCCCGCCGCCCAGCACCACGACCAACAGATAGAGCGGGTGAAGCAGATAGAGGATCACCAGATAGAGGGTCAGGAACGGCACATCCATCAGCGCCGCGCAGATCGGCCCGCCGATGAACCCGCGGATGGCCTCAACGTCGCGCATGCCATTGCGATAGGCCGTGCCGCCGACCTGGGAGTTCATGGCGACCATGGCCCGCAGGACCTTGTCCGACAGGGCGTCGCCCACCCGCATGCCGACCCGGAACAACAGACGCCGGCGCAGCGAATCCAGCACGCCGTTGGCCGCCACGCCCAGCACCGCGATGATGGTCAGGAGCAGCAGGGTGGCCTGGCTGCGGCTGGTCAGGACCCGGTCGAACACCTCCAGCATGTAGAAGGAGCTGGTCATGGCCAGGACGCTGATCGCGCCGCTGAAGGCCAGGGCGAAGCCGAAGGCGCGCGTATTGGCGGTCAGGACATCCCGGATAGGATCGGCTCGATCTGCGTTCGCCACGCGACGACGTCTCCCTATGGCGCGATAGCGGCGCGGGCCGCACTCTACTGATCGCGCCATAGCCGATAATCACGAAGGACGATCACCGCAAGCCATCAGGCGCCTCGCCTGGCTGTCCCTGCGGCGACGGGCGCCGGCCCCAGGGGTCGGCAATGAGGTTGCAAGGGTTGCACAGGCCCTGGTTTTCCGATTAGGCCGGTGCGGCAAGAGCTAAAGCCCCTTGGGAGAACGTCGCATGGCGATCGCGTTGGCGTACGATCTCTATCCGCCGTCCTGGCTTGGCCACCCGGTTGAACTGCACCGATCGCACAAGGACCACGGCCCGAACGGCAAGGGGCGCAGCCAGATCGGTCAATGGACCCTGGACGTCAAGCACGACCCCTTCACCGGGACGGTCAGCTGCGCCCTGCGCGCGCCGCGGATGAGTTTCGAACACGCTGCGGTCAGTTTCCGGTTCTGGCCGAGCATCGACACCTTCGACGCCATGTACAGGATCGATAGCGGCCCCGCCTATTCCTGGAGGATCAGCGCCCTGGCGCTGGCCGCTCACGGGGTCAAGCTGCAGGCCGACGACGCCCGCAATCCCAGCGGAGGCAAGGTGACGGTGCCCTATAACGCCCTGATCGGCGGCAAGACGATCTGGGTCCGCCCCAGCCCCGAGGCCGCGGCCACGCCGTTCAAGATCGACGACCTGCCAGCGGCCGTGGCAGCGGCCAGAAGCCAGGGCTGCACGGCTGAATTCGCCGGCGCGCCCACCGAATGAAACCAGTGGCCCGCCTCCGCAGCGTGCATACGCGGACCGTGGCCCTCGCCCTGGCGGCCGGGCTGGCCACGACAGCCGCGGCGCGCGCAGAATCCCTGGCCGACGCCATCGCTCTCGCCTATCAGACCAACCCCTCCCTGCTGGCCGAACGCGCCGATCTGCGCGCCCTGGATGAGCGCTATGTCCAGGCCCGCGCGGCGCTCGGCCCCTCGGCCACGGTGGGCGCCGCCGGGACTTATGACCATTCCCACCTGCTGGAACCCACCTTCAATCCGAACACCGGCCAGTCTCCCTTGACCTGGAGCAACGTGCACGGCGCCAACAGCAGCTCGGTGCGCGTCAATCTCAGCCAGCCGGTCTATTCCGGCGGCCAGCTAGGCCTGGAGGTGCAGGCCAGCCAGGCCGATGTGCTGGCGGGCCGCCAGATCCTGCGCGAGCAGGAAGCCAATGTCCTCAGCCAGGTGATCACCGCCTATGCCGACGTGCTGCTCGACCGCGCCCTGGTGGTCATCGCCGGGCAGAATGTCGACCTGTTGCGCGCCCAGGCCGCCGAGATCGAGGCCGAGTTCGCGGTCAAGGAGGTCACGGCCACCGACCGGGCCCAGACCCAGGCCCGCCTGATCGCCGCCCAGATCGACCAGGCCCGCGCCCGCGACGCCTTGCAGAACGCCGAGGCCAGCTATGTGGCCACGGTCGGCCAGGCGCCCGGCGATCTGGGACCCCTGCCCGACCTGCCGAGCCTGCCGGCCAAGGTGGACGCGGCTTTCGACGCGGCCGACCAGCTCAATCCCAGCCTGTTGGCGTCCGAATATACCGAGCTGGCCTCGCGCACCCGCCTGGCCGAGGCAAAGTCCGCCGACGGAGTGCAGGTCAGCCTGGGCGCCAGCTATTCGCGCCAGCCCCTGGCCAACTATCTGCGCGACCAGCGGGTGGATTCCTTCGAAACCACGGTCTCGGTCAGCAAGACCCTGTTCTCGGCCGGCGCCCACACATCCCGCGTCCGCCAGGCCCTGGAGGACAACAATCGCGACAGCCTCAAGATCGCCGACAGCCGCCGCCAGGTGGTGCTGTCCCTGGCCAAGTCCTGGAACGACCTGTCCCTGCGCCGCTCGATCCTGTCCAAGCTGCGCGACCAGCTGGGCGAAGAGGAAAAGGCCTTCCGCGGCTCCAAGCTGGAATCGCGCATCGGCATCCGCACCACCATCGACGTGCTCAACGCCGAACAGGAGTTCCAGGCCACCAAGGTGTCCCTGTTCCAGGTCTATCACGACGAATACCTGACCCGCGCGGCACTGCTGGCGGCCATGGGCATGATGCAGGCGGATGTGATCGACCCGAGCCTTGAGCCCTATCGCCCCGAAACCTCGTTCAGGCGCGTCAGCGCCCGGACCGTCTTGCCCTGGGAGGGCGTGGTCCAGGCCTTCGACCAGCTCGGCGCCGCGAGACCGGCCCGCCATGTCCCCGCCCGCGACGTCATGGGCCCCGACCGCCCGACCGTGGCCGACGCCCTGCCCGAGGCGCCGCACTGGAGCGACCTGGCGGGCTATCTGCCGGCGCCGTCGTTCAAATAGTGGCGGCGAACGGAACCCCGGCGGGCTGGTTGACTCTCGTCCGCGCCTGGACGACCTTCCGCGCGCTGATACGGGAGAGACCGGCGAGAGCCGGCGCCGAAGGAGCAACCGCCCCGGAAACTCTCAGGCAAAAGGACCGTTCGGCCACCAACTTCTGGAAAGAGGCGCATTCGCGTCCGCCGACGGGATAACGATCTCAGGCAAACCGACAGAAGGGGCGTTTTCCCGCTGACCTGGTCAGCGATTGCAGGGATGCGCCATGAGTCTCGTTTCACCCCAGCCGCCAGTCGCGCCGTCGCTGAGCGTCAAGGACCTGTTCACCATCGGCGTCGGGCCGTCCAGCTCCCATACCGTGGGGCCGATGCGGGCCGCGCGAAGCTTCGCCGAACTGGCGACCGCGGGCGCCCTGCCGACCAGGGTCCGCTGCGAGCTGTTCGGCTCCCTCGCCCTGACCGGCAAGGGTCACGCCACCGATGTGGCGGTCCTGCTCGGGCTTTCCGGCCAGACGCCGGAGACGGTGGATCCGGACAAGATCGCCGAGATCGCCGCCGGGATAAGGCGCAACGGCGCCCTGCCCCTGGCCGGTTGCGAGCCCATCGCCTTCGCCGAAGACAGCGACCTGCTGTTCCTCAAGGGCCAGTTCCTGACCGGCCATGCCAACGCCATGCGCTTCACCGCGACTTATGTGAACGGGCCGGAACTCACCCGGGTCTATTTCTCGGTGGGCGGCGGGGCGGTGGTCGAGGAGGGGCAGGCCGCGGCCCGCAGCAACCTCGCCCTGCCCTATCCCTTCGCCTCCGGCGCGGACCTGCTGGATCTGGGCCGGCGCACGGGCCTGTCCATCGCCGACATGGTCTGGGCCAATGAGGAAGCCTGGCGGCCCCGCGCCGAGACCGAAGGCTTCATCGACCAGGTCCGCGCGGCCATGTTCGCCTCGCTGGATCGCGGTTGCCGCCATGACGGGATGCTGCCCGGCGCGCTTAAGGTTCGCCGCCGCGCCATGGCCCTGCACCAGACCCTGCTGGCGCGGGGGCCGCGGTCCGATCCCGGCGCCGTGTTCGAATGGGTCAGCCTCTACGCCCTGGCGGTCAATGAAGAGAATGCGGCCGGCGGGCGGGTGGTCACGGCGCCGACCAACGGGGCGGCCGGAATCCTGCCGGCGGTGCTGAAATACTATGAAACCTTCACCGCTACCCCCAGCCAGGCCGGGTCGCGCACCTTCCTGATGACCGCCTCGGCCATCGGCTTTCTCTACAAGACCAACGCCTCAATCTCCGCCGCCGAGATGGGCTGTCAGGGGGAAGTGGGCGTGGCCTGCTCCATGGCCGCGGCCGGCCTGGTGGCTGCCCTTGGCGGGGACAACGAGCAGATCGAGAACGCCGCCGAGATCGGCATGGAACACAATCTGGGCCTGACCTGCGACCCCATTGGCGGCCTGGTGCAGATCCCCTGCATCGAGCGCAACACCATGGGCGCGGTCAAGGCCATCAACGCCGCCTATCTGGCCCTGCAGGGCGATGGCCAGCACATTGTCTCCCTCGACGCGGTGATCGAGACCATGCGCCAGACCGGCGAAGACATGCGCTCGAAATACAAGGAGACCAGCCTGGGCGGGCTGGCGGTGAACGTGGTGGAGTGCTGAGAAGCTTGCGCGCCCACGCCCTCAGGCGCGCGCCGACGTCGCGAGGGCCGTCCACTGGTCGATCTTGCTCAGCAGCACATGCGGATCGATGGGCTTGCCGATGTGATCGTTCATGCCGGCGGCGTGGCAGGCCTCGACCTGGGGCGGCATGACGTTGGCGCTGACGGCCAGGATCGGCGTGGCGTTGTTCAAGGGTGAGCTCGCACGGATCGCCTTGGCGGCCGCCAGGCCGTCCATGACCGGCATCTGCAGATCCATCAGGATCAGGTCGAAGGGGTCGCGCTGAGCCGCCTCGACCGCCTCGGCGCCATTGCTCGCCTCGCTCACCCGCATGTCGAACGGCGCCAGCAGAGCCGTCAACAGTTCCCGGTTAACCGCCACATCGTCCACCAGCAGGACGCGCAGGCGTCCGATGCTCCAAGAACTGTCCGGCTCCTCGGGAGCCGGGGCGGCTTGATCCACCGTCGAAGCGCAGACGGTGAACCAGAACGTCGCCCCGCGGTTTTCTTCGCTCTCCACCCCGATCTCGCCGCCCATCAACTCCACCAGGCCCTTGGAGATCGCCAGGCCAAGGCCGGCTCCGCCGTATCGCCGGGTGTTGGAGCCGTCCACCTGGGAAAACCGCTGGAACAGCCGTTCGCCATGTTCCGCCGATATGCCCACCCCGGTGTCCGCCACGCTGAACCGCAGGCGCCCGTCCTGCGCATCCGGGCCGCTGGCCCCGATCGTGATGACGCCCTCGGGCGTGAACTTGATGGCGTTGCCGATGAGATTGAGCAGCACCTGCCGCAGCCGTTCGCCATCGACGCAGACCCTTGTGGGCAAGCCTGCGTCCATATCCAGC
Organism: Caulobacteraceae bacterium; assembly: GCA_036494815.1. Taxonomy (GTDB): domain Bacteria; phylum Pseudomonadota; class Alphaproteobacteria; order Caulobacterales; family Caulobacteraceae; genus Poindextera. The sequence goes on along the minus strand of DASXNV010000067.1, from coordinate 7,079 downwards.
CGCAGCTCCAGCCCCTTTTTCTCGGCCTCGGGCCGAACAAGGTCGGCCGTGTCGCTCAGCAGGGCCCGCAGGTCGAGGGGCTGCGGATCCAGTTCGATCTGCCCCGCCTCGATCCGGGAGAAGTCGAGAATATCGTTGACCAGGGACAGCAACGCCTGGCCGCCGGTGGCGATACGCCTGGTGTAGGTTCGGGCTTTTTCCGGCAACCCCTCCATCCGCTCCAGCAGGCCGGCGAAGCCGATGACGCCGGTCAGTGGCGTGCGGATCTCATGGCTCATATTGGCCAGGAATTCCGCCTTGGTGCGCGCCGCCGCCTCGGCCGTCTCGGCCGCCACCCGGCTGCGCACCAGCTCGTCGTCCAGGCGCTTCTTGGCCAGCGCATTGTCGCGGAACACGCCGAGCGCCCGGGCCAGTTCGCCGACCTCGTCCGGCCGATCGCGGTCGGGAATCCCGCGGCCCAGGTCACCGTCCGCGACGGCGCGCATGGCTCCTGTGATCCGCCCGATCGGCCGCAGGACATTGGCGTTGATGTAGAGGGTCGTGAACAGGCCGATCCCGATGGCCGCGCCCATGATGGCGATCGCCCCATAGAACTCGCGCTCCGCGGCGGCGGCCTGCTGCGCGGCCCGCGCCGCCGCCAGGTCGAAAGCGGTGCGGGCCACGTCCATCAGGCTGGTCAGGCCCAGGGTGTCCACCCGCCGTTCCTCCAGCAGGGACACGGGCGCAGGCCGTCCAGCCGCCAGCGCATCAAAGATAGCCTGACGCATCGAACGGTCCTGGCGGAAATAGGCGGCATTGGCCTTGGCGATCGCCGCCTTGAGGCTCGCCGGCGCGCCGCCTAGCCGTGCAGGCGCCTGCAGGATCGCCCAGGGCGCCTCAATGCGGCCCGTCTGGGTGTGAAATTGGTCCCGCTGCTGCGGCGACAGCCGCCTGTTCTCAACGACCTCCCGGCCCTGGAGAAGCATGTCGGTTCCTGCGACGTCGCGAACCGACCAGGCGAGTTGGCCGATATTCATCATGGCGGCGATAAACGGATCGTTCTGGCCAACATCAGCGGACAGGCGCGCGCTTGTCTCGCTGAGAGCGTCGGTCAGATGCGTGTCCGCGGCGACCCATCGAGATGCAAGATCGGCCGGCCTGCGGTCCAACGGCTGGCTGACCGCCCCGTCGACCTCACCGCGCAACGCATCGACCACCGTGCGCCGCGAGCGAATCTCGTCCTGACCATAGCGGTCGCCGGCCGGCGACAGGGCCTTCAGCTTGATCAACGCCGAACCCAGCTGCGTCGTCGATCGAACGCGCAGCAAGGCCCGGTAGCGGACCGTTTCGGCGTCCGGCAGGCCCGGAATCGCCAACTCTGAATCAGCCGCTCCCCGCTCCAGGCGAAGGCTGTTCATGGCCGCGAACAGGTCGCGCGAGACGTCGGTGATCGCCATGACCCGATGGGCCTGCTGACGCCGCTCGAAAGCGCGGGTCGCAGAGATCACGCAGCCGGCCACCAGCACGGCGACCAGCAGGCCGACAATCACCTGAAGGCGGAATCTGATCGATTGGAGCGGTTTCATTGCACGCTGCTCGAGTCCCGACGTTCCCCCCGCTATGGCCGCCCTGTCAACCTTGAGCTTGGCTATAGCCGTGGCCGTAGGCCCGGGCGCTCCACACCCCATCGCGCCCATTCAGGCGGCCGGGCCATCCAGCATGGCGGGTGTCGTCCACTGAGCGATCTTGCTCAGCAGCGACGTGGGATCGATCGGCTTGGCGATGTGATCGTTCATGCCGGCGGCGCGGCAAGCCTCCACCTGAGGCGGCATGACATTGGCGCTCACGGCCAGGATCGGCGTCGCATTGTTGAAGACCGAATTCGAGCGGATCGCGCGCGTCGCCGCCAGCCCGTCCATGACCGGCATCTGCAGATCCATCAGGATCAGGTCGAACGGATCCCGGAGCGCGGCGTCGACCGCCTCCGCGCCATTCGCCGCCTCCGTCAGTTGAAGATCGAACGGCGACAGCAAGGCGGTGACCAGCTCGCGATTCACCGCGACGTCGTCGACGATCAGAATGCGCAGGGGCCCCATGTCCTTGCCGCCCGCCTCTTTGGCCGCGACCTCGCCGGCGCCGCTCACGAGCGGCGCGCTGACCGTGAACCAGAAGGTGGAGCCAAGGCCTTCCTCGCTGGTGACGCCGATCTGGCCTCCCATCAATTCCACCAGGCCCTTGGAGATCGCCAAGCCAAGGCCGGCGCCGCCATAGCGCCGGGTATTGGAACCATCGATCTGAGAAAAGCGCTGGAACAGGCGATCACTATGGTCAGCCGAAATGCCGACGCCGGTGTCGGAGACTGAAAACCGGATGTGATCGCCGTTGGCGGCCAGATGATCCAGCCTGACCGTGACGCCGCCCTTGGCCGTGAACTTGATGGCGTTGCCAATCAGGTTGAGCAGCACCTGGCGCATGCGTTCGCTGTCGGCGCGCACTATCGCGGGCAGGGTGGCGGAGGGTTCGAAGCGCACGTCCAGCCCCTTGGCCTCGGCCTCCGGCCGAACCAGGTCCACTGTGTCCTCGACAAAGGCCCTCAGGTCGAATGGCTGCGGATTCAACTCGATCTGGCCGGCTTCGATCCTTGAAAAATCGAGGATGTCATTGACCAGGGACAGCAGCGCCTGACCACCGGTGGTGATGCGCTTGGTGTAGGTCTGGGCCTTTTCCGGCAAGCCTTCCATCCGCGCCAGCAGGCCGGCGAAGCCGATGACGCCGGTCAGCGGCGTGCGGATCTCATGGCTCATATTGGCCAGGAACTCGGCCTTGGCGAGCGCCGCCGCCTCGGCCTCGGCCTGTTTGCGACGAAGTTCATCCTCCAAGGCCCTGCGAGCCGTCACATCGCGCAGGACGGTCATCGCCCCTATGATCCGCCCGTGGCCGTCCTCGATCGCCGATGGGTTGCTCTCCAGCCAGATCCATTCGCCGTCCGCCTTGCGCGCCCGGAGTTCAAGCGTATGCCCCCGCCGTGTGAAACGCCCCAGCATCAGGTCCGACAGACGCTCGAGACCGCTGCGCAACTCGTCGGGATGCGTAAACTCGCGGATGTTCCTGCCGAGCAAATCCTCCGGCCGATAGCCAAGCTGCGCGATCGCCGGCGAGATGAACTCGATCACCCCCGCGGAGTCGTAGCGGGTTATGATGTCCGTGGCCTTGTCGGTGAGCATCCGATAGCGGACTTCGCTCTCCCGCAAGGCGTCCTCGCGCAGTCGGGCCTCGGTGACGTCGATCATGATGCCGAACACGGTGACGACCTCGCCCGCCGCGTTGCGCTCCGCAGCGCCGCTGGCCCTGACCCGCCGCAGCGCGCCATCGGTGCGCGTGAGGCTGGCCTCATAGGTGTACGCCGCGCCCTCGGTTCTCGCGCGATGGACCAGGTTGCGGATACGCTCGCCCTCCCCGTCGCCGTACATGTCGTAGGACGTCTGCGCCGGGGGCATCCCGTCCGCCGGATCGAACCCGAAAATCCCATAGACGCCATCGGACCAATGGACGGCGCCGCTCGCCACATCGATCCGCCAGTGACCGACACCGGCCAGATCCTCCGCCATCAGGGCGATGCGGTGAGCCTCCTCGATAACTAGAGCCGAGGCCGCGAGATCGGCCCGCTGGCGCTCTAACTCAGCCTCCATGGCCTTGCGCGCGGTGACATCGCGCAACACTGTCACCGCGCCGATCACGGCTCCCGTATCGTCGCGGATCGGCGACGGCTTGCCTTCGAGCCAGACCCATTCGCCATCCGGCCGGCGGAAGCGAACCAAGGTTTCCTCGCCTCCGGGTAGAGGGAGGCCCTGCATCAAATGATCGACGCGATTCTGAATCCCAGCATCACCGTCAGGATCAAACACATCCGCTAATCTGCGCCCCAGCAATTCATCCGGCTGGTAGCCGATCTGGCCGACCGACGGCGAGGCGAACTCGATCACCCCACCGGGGCCGTAGCGCATGATGATGTCGGTCGCGGAGTCGGCCAGCATCCGGTAGCGCGCTTCGCTCTCAAAAAGCGCCACCTGGGCCGCCTTGCGCGCACTGATGTCGCGCATGATCCAGACGAATTCCACCGGCTCGCCCTGACGATTGCGAATGAGGGTCGGCGAGCCCTCCATCCACACCCAATCGCCGGCCTTGGTGCGGAACCGCAGTTCGGTGGTCGTGTGGGCCGCTGAGACCGAGCCGGCGTACAGATCGTCTATGAGCGCCCTCAGGCGCGGCGTGTCATCGGGATGACTTAGCGAAAAGCCCGTATCACCGAGCAATTCCTCCGGCTCGTAGCCATAGCGTCGGCAACTGGCCGAGACGAACACCCGTCGGTCCTGGCGATCGTAGCGCATGACCAGGTCGGTCATGTGTTCGGTGAGGAAGCGCAGCCGCGCCTCGCTTTCGTGAACCGCGAAGTTCGCCGCCTCCGCGCGCTCCCGCTCCTCGGCGGCCGCGACCAACCCCCGCCTGAAGGCGGCCAGGGTGGCGGCGATGCGCCCGATTTCATGGCGGTCGGTGAGGAAGGGCGCCTTGGCCGTCATGTCTCCGGCGTTCAGCCGGTCCATGGTTCGAAGCAGGCCGCGCAGCCGATCGGTCATGCCCCGGGCCGTGGCGATGGTGAGCAGGCCCGCAAATCCCAGGGCGAAGATCACCACGCCGAGATTGATCATGAAGTTCCGCTGAAGACGGGCGATGCGGGCGCGCAACATTCGGGTCAGCTCGGCGCTGTCGGCCTTCCAGGCGGCGTCGATTTCCCGTTGCAGCCCCGCCTGTTGCGCCGGGCTCTGGGCGGGCGAAGCCGGAGCGACGGTCAGGCTGTCGACGGCCGCTCTCAAAGCGCCGAGAGGCGCCGCCAGCGCCTTCCGCGCATGACCCGACGCGTCACGCTCCATCGCCGCGCTGAGCGCGTCCTCAGCCGCGCTGGCATAGATCTGCAAGTCCCGCCGCGCAGTCGCTTGGTCCTGCGCGTTGCTCGTGCGGGAAAGCGCAACCGAGGCCGCCAGCAACGCAGGTAGGTCCACTGTGGCGGCGTTCATCGCGTAGTAGCTGTCGAGATCGGTATCGAGCGTCAGATTGGAGCCATCGGCCACGGCTCGGAACAGGGTCACGCCAGCCGGCACCCTCGCATCGCCGCTCGCGGCGACAAACGCCTTCCATTGGCGAGCGCTGTGGAACCCGGCATCCGGGCCGCGGCGTGGTTCACCGCCAGACAGCTCGGGCGCCCCCGACCCAACCTCATTCGAGGCCGCCGCGGCCATTGCTGGCCAGACGTCAGTCAGATAGGCGGCGCCGTCAACTTCGTGCTCTACAAACCTGATGTCTTTCAATGCCTGGTTTGCGAACAGAAATAGAAGTATGGCGATCGCCGGTGCAATACACAGAGCCACTATCGCCAGTCGAGCGGCGATTGAGAGTCTGGCGTTCAGAATATCCAACATCTCGATCAAATATCCGAGGTCGACGAGGCGATGAATTCACGAACATGACGGGCGCGGCCGAATCTCGTCGCGCCACCTTTGAATTCAGACCTTGACCAACCTGTTCCATCATTCACGGCGAAATGACTAAATCTAGGCGACCTCAGCCACCCAGAAGACGCAGTAAGCCCGTGCTCAACCCAAAAAATCACCCCGCCCCCCAAAGACTGCCCCGGGGGTATGTTTTGAATCCACACCTTGCAGATAGAAAGCGAATTCGCGATCCGCGCCGCTTAAATTGATCTGCCCGACGATCGCCGTGCACTTTTTCCCACCCGCGTCTTCGGCCGCCCCGCCTTGTGGCGCGGTCGCAGCCCATCGACTGATCGACGAAAAGGCGAAGACAGCGCTTCATTTCGATTTTCTGCGGTCACTGCCTCAATCATGCCTCGAACGGCGAACCTGACGGCGTCGCCAATTGTTTTAGATTGAAAATATCTCTTCTGTATAAAATGTCGCACCCCGAGAGCGGGGTCGCTTGTAAACGACTACAGGCATAGACGAATTTAACTTTTAAATAGCGCCGTTATCGAAAAGCTTAGAGCCACACGAATGCCTGAGCGGGGCTTGGTTAAAGTTTCCGAAAGCAAAAGCGTCGAATTGAACAGCCATCAACCCGCCACAGGCAAGGCGGAGATGTCGGCGAATAGGGCCAGGTTTCATTTGTGCTCCGCCCGCCAAATCTCCTCCGCCGCCAAAGGCGATCAACCTGGGCGGCGACAATGAATTTTGACGATCTGAAACTCCGGACCAAGGTCCTCATTCCCCTGATCGGCATGGCGGCCGTCTTCGCCTGCGTCATCGGCGCCGGGACCGTCAAACTGAACGAGCTGACACATCGCTACGGCCTGATCACGTCCGCCGCCGATCCAGCCATGCTGTTGACGGCGAAGGCGACCCGGACCGCGAATACGGTCGTCCGGGAAGCCTACGGGCTCCTAAGCTACGATCCCACCAGCGCGTGGGCCAAGCAGGCCTCCGCGGATTTCCAGGCGGGGAGGATCAACGGCGATCAGGCGTGGGATGAGGCGATCCGCCTGAACCCCGCCGCGGCCGACAAGTACAAAACATTCAGGGATCGCTTCGACGCCATCTATCAAGCGGCCAATGCGCCGATCGCGATCGGCGCCGCGATCCCGGCCCTGAACACCGGCAGCAAGCTCAAGCCGGCGGAGCTGGACCAGATGGCGACCGCCCTTACGGAGCTGGAAGCCATCGACAAGGACGTCACCGCCTTGATGAAGGATGTCCAGGACTATAACGACCCGATCGAGGCGCAGAACGCCAAAGAGGTGGAGGCGTTGAAGCGCGACGCCGCGAGCACGATCGCGATGATGATCGGCCTTGGCCTATTGTCGATCGTGACCGGTCTTGGGGTGTCGATCTGGATCGCCAACGGCAAGGTGGCCGGGCCGCTGGTGCGGCTGGGCGAGCGCATGAAGCGCCTGGCGTCGGGCGAGCTGTCGGTTCAGATCGAGGGCCAGGAGCGCGGCGACGAGGTCGGCGACATGGCCAAGGCGGTGCAGGTGTTCAAGGACAACGCTTTGAAGACCCAGGCCATGGAAGCCGAAGCCCGGACCCTGCGCG
>DASXNV010000066.1:0-42626 GCA_036494815.1 Caulobacteraceae bacterium | reverse complement strand
TTTGACTCGCCGCCCAAATAGAAACGGCCCGGATCGCTCCGGGCCGTCCGCCGATTAAGGCTTGGAACTCAGTATTTGACCTTCAGCGTGACGCCGAAGAAGCGCGGCGGGCTGGGAAAATAATAGTAGTTGTTAAGGGCGGGGGTGTTGGCCGGGATCGGGCTCAGGGTCTGGATGACGCCGTCGAAGGCCGCCTGCTTGTAGAACTGGTTGAACAGGTTGGTTGCCCACAGACTGACCTTGATGTGGTTGTCGGGCGTGGTGACGCTGACGCTGGCGTCGACCAGGGCATAGCCCTTCTGCAGTTTGCTGGGATCCTCGTCGGAACCAACCTGATAGTCGGAGGTGTATTTCAGATCCATCGTGGCCTCGCCCTTCAGGCCGCTGAACAGCTCGTGCTTATAGTCCGCGCCGAGGACCCCCGACCAGAAGGGCGCGTAGCTGAGGCGATTGCCCGGCAGCAGGTAAAGGTTGCTCTCCGGCGCCTGCAGGACCGATTTGTTCTTGGCGTCGTTGGGATAGAAGGTGTCCGCCCAGGTCAGGCCGAAATTGATGCCCAGGTCGTGAGTAGCAGCCCAGGCCCCCTCCAACTCCACCCCTTCAGCAGTGGCCTCGGGAATGGTGAACTCCACGAACTGAGTGCCGGTGAAGGCGTTCAGTTGATGGTTGGTGTAGGTCTGATAGAAGACTGCGCCATTGAGAACCAGACGGCGGTCGAACCACAAGGTTTTGGCCCCCACCTCGTAGGCGTCGACCGATTCCCCTGGGAAGGACGTATCGGTCTGGGGCGCGAGCGAGGTGTTCGGGGCGGTGGTTCCCGTTAGCGGCTGGGTCACCTCAGCCAGGTTGAAGCCGCCGACCAGATTGCCGCGCGAATAGGACACGTAGGTCATGTCGTCCCGACTGAACTGATATTGCAGCTTGGCAGTCCCGGTTAGGGCGCTCTCGTTGAGCGACTGGCTAGTTTTCAAGCCATTGAAAGCTGGGTTGATCAGGCAAGGCGTACTAAAGACTCCTTTGGATTCGTCGACATACTGCGACAGCGGCACTGGAGCATCCCCATTGGACAGGAATAGCACCGTGGCGCAGGCATTTGCTGCATCGACGGCCGTATAGGACGAGTTAAGGTGCTTGTGTTCCCAGGTGTATCGAAGCCCCCCGATTAGGGACAGTTTGTCGGTAAGCTTGAATTTTTCTTGAGTGTAGATCGCTTCGCCATCCTCCGTTTGATGGTAACGATCGATTGACCCTTCATTGGCGGGGAAGAACGCCGCCGGCAATGGTGAAAGCGCCGCCACATAGGGACCTAGCTGAGTTCCGAACTGGGTAGAAGCGCCGTTGTCAAGAATTTCGTGGGAGAAAAAGGCGCCCAACTGCCAGTCCAGACGATCAGTGGAGCCGCGATACTGCAGCTCTTCGGAAAATTGCCTGAATTGGGTGAAATTTAGCTTGGGAGAAGTGTAAAGGAAATCCGCCAGTGTGCTGTCGGTATCGCCGCCGCCGGCGTCCTTATTGTCGCGGAAAGCGGTGATGGAGGTCAGCTTGGCTCCATCGAACCAGGGCGTCGTCCAGCCGATGTTCGCAGATACGCCCTCGTCGACTATGTGCTCTTCATTGGTGCGGTTAAGATAAGCGGTGTGATTCTGCCCGCTCACGGGACTGGGTATCGAGCCTGGAAAGATGAAGTTGATCAGACCGGCCGGCCCGCCCGGCACGCCCACATTGGCGTCACCGTTGAGATAGTCCAGGGCGACGCAGCAGTGATCGTCGCGCTTGGAATAGTCGGCAATAAAATTGACGTCGAAATTGTTGTTGGGCTGCCAGAGGAGTTGTCCCCTGGTCGTCCACATATGCTCATCGTCCTGTTTGGGGATATCACCGCCGGGCGCCTGTTTGACATCGGCATAGCCGTCCCGCTCGCGCGCGCCGATATAGAGCCGGCCCGCCAGCACATCGCCGACCAGAGGCCCCGTCACCGTAATCGAGCCGCCATAGCCATTTTCATTCTGGGCCGTGACCTCGCCGGTCGCGCCGAACTTGAAGGACGGGCGCAGGGTGGTGACCTGCACCACGCCAGCGATGGTGTTCTTACCGAACAGGGTGCCCTGCGGCCCCTTGAGAATTTCGATGTCGGACAACTCGCCCAGATCGTTGAACGAGACACCGTTGCGGGGGCGATAGACCCCGTCGATATAGAGGCCGACAGACTGCTCCAGGCCCGGATTGTCGGCCACATTGCCGACGCCGCGGATGCGGATGATGGTCGTGGACTCACCCTGATTGGTGTTGACGCTCAAGCCGGGGGTCAGGACCACCAGGTCATTCACCGACTTCACCTGGGCCGATTCGAGTTTCTGGGCGTTGAGGACGGTCACCACGACCGGCACGTCCTGCAAGCGTTGCTCGCGCTTTTGGGCGGTGACCACGATATCGCCGATGGTCGGCGCGGCGTTGTCCGCCGGCGCCGCGGCGGGGGCCGTTTGCGCCCAGGTTTGGGGTGCGGCCGCAAGCAGGGCGGTTGCTGCGGAAGTAACCAATAACAAAGTACGTTTGCGCATATCTTCGGCTCCCTAATTGTTTTTTGCGCCGCCCCCGATGACGGCGATTTTATGGGTCGATCAATTCCGCCCCGCCGTTGCGGTGGCGAAACAAACAATGGGGCAGGGTTCCTGTTCGTCGAGAGGAAATCGCCGGACCGACCAATCCTTTCCACGCCTGATGCAAGCTTGCATCAGGCTGGCGCCGGCGTCGCGGGGTTACGATCGCGTCACATGGGGCGTCACACCCAAGGTGTTCGAAGGCCAAACCAGACGGTTACGGGCGCCGCAATACTTATAGCCGCCGTTAGCCGGCCGTCGAAGTGCATGGAGACATACCCAAATTGGGGCCTGGACAAGGTTTGGGACAAGCTATACAGCGCGTCTCCTCGTCGCGCCTCAGGGGAATGGGCTGGACATTCGACGTTTGCGCGATCACATAGAGGACAGAGTAGGAGATCTACCTCGGATGAAAGAGCACGTAAAAGAATCAACGCCTAACCGCCTCGACGTGGCTCTCGGACTGCGTATTCGTCAGCGCCGCAAAGCGCTTGGCGTGTCGCAAACCGCCCTCGCCGACGCCATCGGCCTGACCTTCCAGCAGATCCAGAAATACGAGCGTGGCTTTAACCGCGTAAGCTTTTCAAGGCTCGTGGACATTGCTCACGCTCTGGACTGCCGAGTGGTCGACCTGATCGGCGATCTGGACGACGCCAGCATCCCGAGCCCGCTGTTCCGCCAGAACACCGCGCATCTCCGCGAAAGCGGCGCGCCGGAACTGCTGGCGGCGTACTCCGCCGCTCCGCCGGCCCTGCGCCGGGTGATCCTCAAGCTGGTGCTTGAGATCGCCAAAGACCAGCAGGCGCGTCAGAGCGACGAAGACGTGGGCTCCGAAGACGAACGCTTGGCGGGTTAAGTCTAGCGTTCGAAGAGATGGGGCGCGAATCGCGCGGTGTTCGAGATGATCGGACCCGACGCTTCCGCACGTCGAGACCAACCGCTGCGCCGTCCAAGATCTTCGATCCCAGGACGGCGTAGCCGCCGGCGCTGCGTGGCAGCCGCGCTTGATAGGCATACTGGCCGCCACATAGCCCACCAGCGTCTGCACAATGATCTCGCCGACCTGCATGATTGAGGCGTTCGCGCCTTCGCGACCGGTGGCCAGCTTGAACACATAGGCGCTCGACCTATCTGCTTCTCATTCAGCTAAACCTAGCGCCCATGAGCTTAAACAGGGTTTGGATGCGCGTGCACGCCAGTGAGTCGTAGCAGCCGCCCACCGCCGTCGCCGCTAGGGTGACCACCGAAAGGGCGACTGCGGCGTTCGTCCCTGGCGGTTGAACGCCGGCTTTCCTGGCCCAGGCAAATGCCTCGAATGAAAATTTGGACTATCCGGTATGCTGCGCCGACCCCGCTTGGGCGATCGCGATCCTGTCGAGCGAACGTTTGTTTAAGTGCTTCACTTGCCAGCCGAAACCTCCCTTTCCGGCGCCATCCAAAGCCGGCTCGGAATCGCGCAAACCCATGGCGGCAAAGGTGCAACACTAGGCGGCAGAGTGAATTGGGGCAGTTGACAGATCCCCGGCGGCCATAACTTATCAGTGCTTCTCTGGCCAGCTGCGGGCCTGGGGGGTCTTAAATAAAGCGGCATATTTTGGAAACACCGTGGAAGCGACGTCCCCGCCGGCCGGCCAAAGAGCTGTCGGGACGTTAGGGAGGGAAATACCTAATGAATCGCACGCTACAATTGCGGAGCTGGCTGGCGCTTGGCGCCTCCACCGCAGCTCTGATGGCTGGCGCACCGGCCTTCGCGCAAGCGAGTGGCGGCGCCTCGGCCCAAACCCAGTCGACCATCGGCGAAATCGTCGTCACCGCGCAGCGCCGCTCTGAATCGCTGCAAAGCGTTCCTCTGGCCGTGTCCGCCTTCTCGCAGGACGCCTTGAAGACCCAACGCCTCGACGGCGGCCAGAACTTGGAACTGTCGATCCCGAACGTGAACTATTCGCGCGGGAATTTCGGCGGCTATAACTTCCAGATCCGGGGCATCGGCACCAAGTCGGTCTCCCCCACCGGCGATCCCGGCGTCAGCTTCAGCATCAACGAACTCACCGTCGCCGCCAATCACCTCGGCGACACGGACTTCTACGACGTTGATCGCGTGGAAGTGCTGCGCGGCCCGGTGGGCACCCTCTACGGCCGGAACGCCACCGGCGGGGCCGTCAACGTGGTCTACGCCCAGCCGAGCGACGTCTTCGGCGCCAGCATCACGGGCGATTACGGCAATTTTGACAGCAAGAAGATCAACGGATACGTCAACCTGCCCTTTGGCGACAGCTTCGCCGTGCGATTGGCAGGCTTCTATCTTGACCGCGGCGGCTTCGGCAACAATCAATATACGGGCGACAAGGTCGATGATCGTCACCTGGGCTCCGGCCGGGTCACGCTCCAGTGGCACCCGAACGATCGCTTCAAGAGCACCCTCACCTACGAACACTTCGCGGAAAACGACCATCGCAACCGCGTCGGCAAGCAGCTCTGCACCAAGGACGCGGGCAACACAGCCTTGGCCGCCATTGGCGGGAGCTTTGCGAGCTATGATTCCGGCTTCCTCGGCCAGGGCTGCCAGGCGGCGAGCCTGTACGGCCCAGGCGCCTACGGCACGCTCAACAGCGCCTCGACCCTGGGCGGCATCCTCGCCGGCCTCGTCGGCCTGACCAGTGGCGACGTTTTCGCCAACAACCCGATGCAGGACAAAAATCTGCACGATATCAATTCGTCGGTCGATCCTATCTGGAAAGCCGAGGAAAATCTGTTCATCTGGAAGAACAGCTACAATGTCACAGACGACCTGACCCTGACATCGCTGACCGGCTTCAACCGGAATACGGGCGTGTCCGTCGAAGACTATAACCGCCTGGTGCCGACGACCGCGTTCAACACCACGCCCTCTCCTAACAATATCTTTACGGCGCCTGTCATCGATGGCGGGGTCGGCCTGCCAACTCAGTTCTACGCCGGCGTCTATAATGCGCTGTTTCCGGGCGGCGTAGTCAAGGATCCGCAGGTCGGCACCTCGAACTCTTTCCGCAGCTATGACTACGGGCAGGTTGGCTCGCGGGAAATCAGCGAGGAACTGCGCCTAAGTTCGTCCTACAAGGGCCCGCTGAACTTCTCCATCGGCGGCCAATATGCTGACGAATCGACGTTCCAGGATGACTACGACGTCATGAGCAACGGCCTCACCGCTTATGCTCAAGTGATCGATCTATTGACCGGCGGGCAGACCATCCCCATCGACAACGCGGCGACGCCGGCGTCTGGATTGGGCCACAACTATTATGACGCCCGCTTCACCACAGGTTTGAAATCCTATTCCGGGTTCGGCGAAGTCTATTATCAGCTGACGCCCGACATCAAGCTCACTGGCGGCGTTCGCTACACCAACGACCACAAGACCAACGTCTACTATCCGATCGAATTGCTGACCGAAAACGGCACGCCCGGCTTTGGCAGCAATCTGACCCACCAAGCTGCGACCTTCACCGCCTTGACCGGCCGCATGAACGTCGAATGGACACCGCACCTCGACTTCACCAATAAGACGGTGATCTACGCCCAATATTCCCGGGGCTATCAGGGCGGTGGCTTTAACACGCCCTGCGCCGCGGTCACCGGGTGCGTCACTCAAGGCACCTTCGCACCGGTCTATGTGGATGCGTTCGAGGTCGGCACCAAGAACGTCGCCCTCAACGGCACTCTGACCGCCAACCTGACCGGCTTCTATTACCTGGAAAATGGCTATCAGGTCTCGACCATCGTCAACAAATCGTCGGTCAACACCAACATCAATGCCAAGCTCTACGGCGTAGAGTTCGAAGGGCGTTGGTCGCCGATCAAGGACCTGTCGCTCAACAGCAACATCGGTTACCTGCACACCGAGATCACCAGCGGCTCGCAACTCGATCAGTTGGATCTGACCGACAACAACCCAGCCCTGCAATTGGTCAAGGCCAGCGACGGCTCCAACTGCGTTGTCAATACCGCAGCCCTGGGCACGTTGCTCGCGATCCAGGGCGGAGCCGCCAACATTCCCGGCATAACCGGCAATGCGAACGCCCTTCTCGGCGCCTGCGGCGGGGCCTATTCCGCGCTGGGCCTGTATGACTACACCGGGATCGCCAACGTGCAGACGTCGGCTACGACCGGCGTCGGCCTCGGCGTGACCCAGAACCTGATTGGGCGGCAACTGCCCAATTCGCCTGAATTCACCGCCTCCATCGGCGCCGACTACGTGATACGGCTGGAGAACTGGAAGGTCACGGCGCACGCCGACTACTACTGGCAGGATTCGAGCTATGCCCGGATCTTCAACGACCAGGCCGACTTCCTGCGCTCCTGGGACAACGCCAACGCCACCTTGAACTTCGATCGCAAGGATTGGGGGCTGACGGTTCAGCTCTACATCAAGAACATCTTCGACAAGCAGCCGCTCACCGACGCCTATCTCACCGACGCGTCGTCGGGCCTGTTCCAGAACGTGTTCACCCTGGACCCCCGCACCTACGGCATCGCGGTCACCAAAAAGTTCGACTAATCCGGCAGCCGGCGCCGTCAGAAGCGCCGAGTTGGATCTTTTGGGCGGTGGGGAAACCCACCGCCCTTTTTCTTTTTAATGGGGTGCGCAGCAACCGGGGCGAATTCCCGGACGCCTGCCCTCTCCCGTTATCGCCGCCCCCCCTTGCTGGCGATCCACACCGTGAACGGTTTGGACAATATTCTGACGAATTGCAGCGGCTTAACCTTCACGGCATGGGTCACCGCGACGACCGCGGTGATGACGGATCTGCGGGGCGGCCAGGAATTCGTCCCGATGACGCGCGCGCGAGGTCGTCCTTCTCCTGCAAAGTTGAACAGCCGGAACAAACCAGCAACAAACCCTTGCCCCGACGACGAATCTCTGATGGGCTTGTGGCGCATGAACACCGCCGCTCCATCCATCGATCAAGTCGCGCCCGACGTCGCCCAAGAGGCGGCGGGATACTGGCGGAGTTGGCGCGGATCGGCATGAGCCTGGCGCGGGCTTTAGAGCGGGAGGCGCTGGCCCGGGCCGCCGCCGCCAAGGCCGCTGCGGCCGCTGCAGCCGGCATCGTGGCGGGCGAGGCCGCGCCGATGCCGGCGGCGGGCGGGGATCTGGGACTTAGCTTTTCGCGCTTCACGCGGGCGGTGCGCCTGACCGTGGCGCTGAAGGCCGAACTGGTCGCAGGCGGTCTGGGCGCGGGCGATGTGGCGCGCCGGGAGGCGGCCGACCATCAGGCTCGGTGCGGGACCTGCACACCTATATGCGAAAGTTGGACGTGCAGGACGCCGTCGAAACCCAGATCGAGGCCGAGGCGTCGCAGCATGAGGTCGGACGGCTGACCGACGGCCTGGTCGAGCGGCTGGACGACGCCCCGGACGAGGACGATTTCTACGACCAGCCCATCAGCGCAATGATCGCCCGTATCTGCGGCGACCTGGGCCTGACCCCCGACTGGAGCCTGTGGCGGAACGAGGACTGGGCGGTGGAGGAGGCCGACACGCGCCCCCGCGGCCCACCCTATGCCGCGCCGGCGCGGGGCTGGGGCCGGGTGACGGTCGCGACGACGATGTTGCTGGAGGAATGGGACGAGGATGAGGACGGGCGGCCGCCGTGAGGGAGGCGTGCCTGGATCGATGGCGGCGGCGTTGCTGGCGAAGGCGAAAGGCTTACGCTGTGGTCTCGGCCCTCAGCCCCAGCTCCAGGATCATCACCTCGCGGATCTCGAACTTGCGCACCTTACCGGTGACGGTCATGGGCAGGGCGTCGACGAAGCGGACATAGCGCGGGATCTTGTAGTGGGCGATGCGGCCGCGGCAAAACCCGATCACCTCGTCTTCGCTGGCCGTCTCGCCCGGCCGCAGGCGCACCCAGGCGCACAGCTCTTCGCCGAAACGGGGATCGGGCACGCCCACCACCGCCACGTCCTCGATCTTGGGATGGGCGTAGAGGAATTCCTCGATCTCGCGCGGATAGACGTTCTCGCCGCCGCGAATGACCATGTCCTTGATCCGCCCGACAATGGCTCCGTAGCCCTCGTCGTCGATGATGGCGAGGTCGCCCGTGTGCATCCAGCCCTCGGTGTCGATGGCCTCGGCGGTGTGCGCCGGATCGTCCCAATAGCCCAGCATCACCGAATAGCCGCGGGTGAGCAGCTGCCCCGGCTCGCCGCGCGCAACCGTGCGGCCGTCGCCATCGACGACCTTGCATTGCAGATGCGGCTGCACCCGCCCCACCGTGGACACGCGCCGCGCCAGGGGATCGTCGCCACAGCTTTGGAAACTGACCGGGCTGGTTTCGGTCATGCCATAGGCGATGGTCACGTCCTTCATGTGCATGCGCTCGGTCACCTGGCGCATCACCTCCACCGGACAGGGCGAGCCGGCCATGCAGCCGGTGCTCAGGAACGACAGGTCGAAACTGGCGAAATCCGGATGGGCCAGCTCGGCGATGAACATGGTCGGCACGCCGAACAGGCCGGTGCAGCGCTCGGCCTGCACCACCTCCAGCACCGCGCCGGCGTCGAAGCCTTCCGACGGATAGACCATGGTCGCCCCGTGGGTCAGGCAGCCAAGATTTCCCATGACCATGCCAAAGCAGTGGTATAGCGGCACGGGAATGCACAGCCGGTCGCCCTCCTTCAGCCCCAGGGCCTCCCCCACGAAGAAGCCGTTATTGAGGATGTTGCGGTGAGACAGGGTCGCGCCCTTGGGCAGGCCGGTCGTGCCGCTGGTGAACTGGATATTGATCGGGTCGCGGCAGGACAGGCTGGTCGCCAAGGCTTCGAGCACGCGTCGTTCCTCGGGGCCACCCAACTCGGGCACGGCGTCGAAGGGGGTCCAGCCGGGCCGGGGGCCGCCACCGATCTTGATCACCCGCTCCAGCGTCGGCAGGCGCGTGGGTCGCAGAGGCTGCGCCCCCAGTGTAAGAATTTCCGGCGCCAGGAATTCCACCATTTCAGCATAGGCGCTGGTCTTGAACTGTTCGGCGGCGACCAGGGCGCGCACCCCCACCTTGTTCAGGGTGTATTCCAGCTCGGCGGTCCGATAGGCAGGATTGATCGTCACCAGGATCAGGCCGGCCTTGGCCGCGGCGAACTGGGTCAGGGTCCACTCGGCATTGTTGGGCGACCACACGCCGATCCGGTCGCCGGGCTGCAGACCCAGGGCCAGAAAGCCCGCCGCCAGGGACTCGGCCCGCGACGCCAGTTCGGCATAGGTCCAGCGCACGCCTTGGTGCGCCGAAACCAGGGCCTCGCGATCGCCCCAGCGCCGCGCCGCCGCGTCCAGCGCCTGGCCGATCGTGTCCTCGCGCAGGGCTGGCGTGGTCGCGCCGACAACATGGCTCAAGGCGGCGCTCATGCGCTGCGACTCCTCCGCTTCATGCCCCATAAGGCCCCAGGGGGCAGCCATGCGCAACGCTTCGGCCACGGCCGGCGCGACGCTTGGCCGCGCCATTCTGCTGAGCGGTTAACCCAATCGAAAACGGCTCACGCGATATCTGCGGGCCTGTCGGGGGCGACCACCGACATCGCAACAACGGGACCCGATCGGCGCGCATGGCCCTTCGGCGCTTCATATGACCTTGCAAAGACGGCAAATTCTCTGGGGCGGACTGGCCAGCCTGACCGCCGGCGGCGCCGCCGTCGGCGCGCAAATGCTGGGCGGCCACGCCGCGGCGCCGGAGCTGAAGGGGTCGCAGGACCTGGGAGCCGAGGACACCGAAGTCGACGCCTTGCCCAGCACCTGGGCTCAGGAAGACGTGCGCCGCGCCTACGTCCACAACCTGCACACCGACGAGAAGCTCAACGCGGTCTATTACGAAAACGGCCGCTATGTCCCCGGCGTGCTGGCCGAGGCGAAACATATCCTGCGGGACTGGCGCAACAACCAACAGCACTTCATCGACCCGCACTTGTTTGACCTGCTGCACAATCTGCGCACCAAGATCGCCAGCAACCAGCCGTTCCAGATCCTGTCCGGCTATCGCTCGCCGGCCACCAACGCCATGCTGCACGCCCACAGCGAACAGGTGGCCTCGCGCAGCCAGCACCTGTTGGGCAAGGCGCTGGACATCAATGTCGAAGGTGTCGACCTGACCCGCCTGCACCGCGCGGCGCTGAGCCTGCGGGCCGGCGGCGTCGGCTACTATCCCGACAACGGCTTCGTCCACGTGGACGTGGGTCGGTTGCGGGCCTGGACCGACGTCTAACCTCCGAGGGCCTTCTCCACAGGCCCGTCCCGCACCATCGAGCCGAACCAGCCCGGATAGGGAAGCGCAAAGGCGCTGACCTGGTCCAGTTCGGCCAGGTCCTGCGCCGTTAGATCGATTTCGGCCGCCGCCAGGTTGGCGCTGAGCTGTTCGCTGCTGCTGGCCCCGATCAAGACCGAGGACACCGCCGGCCGGCCAGCCAGCCAGGCCAGGGCGATGGCGGCGGACGTGGCCCCATGGCGCGCAGCCACAGCCTTCAGCGCCTCGACGATGGCGTAGCCCTTGTTTCGGTCGAAGGGGATCATGTCGAAGCCGGACAGCCGCCCGCCGCCGCCGGTGGGATCCTCGCGGGTGTATTTGCCGGACAGAAAGCCGCCAGCCAGGGGGCTCCAGATGATCAAGCCGACGCCGGCGTCCTGGGCGTAGGGAATCACCTCGGCCTCCACGTCGCGGCCGACCAAGGAATAGTACATCTCGGCGGCGCGGAACGGCTCGAAGCCACGCCGTGCCTGGATGCCCGAGGCGGTGGCGGCCATCCAGGCCGGCCAGTTGGAAAAGCCCACATAGCGAACCTTGCCCTGGCGCACGAGGGCGTCGAACGCCTCCAAGGTTTCGTCCAGCGGCGTATGCGGATCGGTGCGGTGAGCCAGATAGACATCGATATAGTCGGTGCCCAGCCGGAGCAGGCTAGCCTCGACGGAGTCCAGAATATGGCGCCGCGACAGCCCCGCCTGGATCAGCGGCTTGCCGACGCGGTTGCCGACCTTGGTGGAGATCACCACCACCTGCCGCCGCGCGCCGAGGGCCTTGCCAAGCATGGTCTCGGACTCGCCCGACGAATAGATGTCGGCGCTGTTGAAGTGGTTGACGCCGGCCTCGATCGCCTGGGCCACCAGTCGGTCGGCGCCGCTCTGGTCGAGTTTGTAGATGGCCGCGGCTTGGGGCCGGTCGCCGCCCGTGCCGAAGGTCATGGAGCCCAACGCCAATTTGGAGACCACAAGTCCGCTCTGGCCGAGGCGCGCGTATTTCATGGGGCTTCCTCGAATGGCCATTTCATTGGGGGCGACCTTGAGAGGTCATCCTGGGGCGCCTTTCAAACCGATGGCAACCCCCGCCCTATCCTCGCCCGCGATAGGTCGGCACGCCCTGGTCCGGGAGCCACAGCCCCTCTGGGGGTGTCCCGGTCTGCCAGAAGACGTCGATGGGGATGCCGCCGCGGGGATACCAATAGCCGCCGATGCGCAGCCAGCGCGGGGCGGCGACCTCGACGATCTTGCGGCCGATGGCGATGGTGCAGTCTTCGTGAAAGGCGCCGTGATTGCGGAACGAGCCCAGATAGAGCTTCAGGGACTTGGATTCGATCAGCCAGCCCTCCGGCGCATAGTCGATCACCAGATGCGCGAAATCCGGCTGGCCGGTGACCGGGCACAGGGAGGTGAACTCCGGCGCGGTGAAGCGCGCCAGGTAGAGCACGTCGGCCTGGGGATTGGGCACGCGCTCCAGCACCGCCTCGTCGGGGCTCGCAAAGCCGCGGGCCTCGCGGCCCAGTTGGGTCAGGGTTTCTTCGGTCATACCCATACCGTAAGGCACAGGCTTGAAGCCGCGACAAGGTTCTCCTCGCCGTTCTATGGTTCGGAAACTGTGACAAATGAGGGAGTTTGAGATGAACGGTGACTTCGACGGCCGGATTGTGGTGATCACCGGGGCCTCCACGGGACTGGGGCGCGCCATGGCTGTGGAGGTCGCCGGCCGCGGCGCCCAGGCAGTGGTCATCAACTTTGCCCGCAGCGCCGCCGAGGCCGAGGAGACCGCCGATCTGGTGCGCGCCAGGGGGGCGCAGGCGGTGCTGATCCAGGCGGATGTGGCCGATGACGCTGGATGCAAGGCGATCGCTCAGGCCGCTCAAGGCTTCGGACGCATCGACGCCCTGTTCAACAACGCCGGGATCACCAAGTTCGCCCAGAACCACGCCGATCTCGACGCGGTCTGCGCCGACGACTTCCTGGGCCTCTATCAGGTCAATGTGGTGGGCGCCTTCCAGATGATCCGCGCTGCGCGCAGCCTGCTGGAAGCCTGCGAAGGGCCCGGCGCGGTGGTCAATACCAGCTCCATCGCCGGGGTCACCGGCGTCGGCTCCTCAGTGCCCTATGCGGCGTCCAAGGGGGCCTTGACCACCATGACCCTGTCCCTGGCCCGCGCCTTGGCGCCCCGGATCCGGGTCAACGCCATCTGCCCCGGCTATATCGACACTCCGTGGTTCGGCCGGGGCATGGAGGAAGCCTCGCTGGAGCGCCTGCGCCAGGGCGTCGCCGCGGCCACACCGCTGAAGGTGGCCTCCACCGCCGAGGACATCGCCGTATCGGCCGTCTTCCTGGCCTCGCCCCATTCGCGGCACATCACGGGTGAAATCCTGATCGCCGACGCGGGCATGCACCTGGGGTCGGCGCCGCTTAAAGCCCGTTGAATTAATAACGCCCCGACCGACGAAAGCCGGCCGGGGCGCCTACGCAACAGATTAGAGCGTGAAGGGCGCGACGAAGTCGATACCGACCGTGGTCTGATGGGTCTTGGTGCCCGCATCATAAGCGAAGCCATGGGTCAGCAGCTTGTCGAAGCGGAACTCGGGCCGGATGGTCAGGCCGTCTATCACCTTGGGCAGGCCAGCCGGCTTCCAGTTCAGGCCGAAGGTGACTTCGCCATAGGTGGCGTTGCTGGCCGACAGGAAGCTGGGGCTCGAGGGTCCATAGCCGCCCTCGAAATTGATGAAGTTGTACTGGTTCGGCCCCGGGAAGCTGGCGACATAGAAGTTCTTGTCGTCGCGCCAGATCTCGCCCCGAGCGCCCAGGGTCACGGTCGGGCTGAGGACGTAGGCGATGTATTCGGTCACGCCGCCGGCGCTGGCCTTGAACAGCTCATCATAGGTGTAGTTGATGTCGGTGGTGGAGGTGAACTTGTCGTTGACCTTCCACGTGATCACCGCGTCGTTCAGGTAGCGGTTCTTGTTGGTGCCGGTGGGCTTGTTGGGGTTGTTGGGATCATTGTAGCCGTAGTCTTCCGGACCGATGTGGGTGGTGGCCAGGATGGTCACGGTCTTGAAGTTCAGGCCAATGCCGCCGTGGAAGTGGACCTTGTCGTCATTGGCCCCGCCGCCGCTGCCGATGAAGGTGTTCACGCCAGTGTCGACGCCCAGATAGAGATCGAGCAACGGGCTGATATGGGTCTCGGTCATGATCCCGGTGTATTTCAGCGGGATGCCGAAGTTGAACAGATAGGACTTCGAATAGAAGAAGTTGCCGGTCGGATCCATCACCTCGACGCCTTCGAGGGTCGGGAGTTCGCCGATGTGCACTTCCATGCCGCCGGCGGTCAGGTAGGGCAGGTGGGCGTCGATATGGGCCTCGACGATATCGAACTGGGTGCGGCTGTTTAAGGAGCGGTTGAACACGCCGATTTCCTGGGTGTAGCGCGAATCCGTTCCGTAGGCGCCTTGGATCTTGAAGCCGATGTCCACGGTCTTGGAGCTGGTGTCGGGATCGCGCTCGGCCGTCAAGGCCAGGGAGTTCAGCACCAGTTGGTTGGACTTGTCGGTGAACAGATGGCCGAAATTGACGCCGTCGGACGGGCTGTCAGGGTTGAAGGTGGCGCCGGCTTCCACGTGGCCACTGAACTTGATGCCGCTGGCCCAAGTGGCCGGCGCGGCGGGCGCAGCAGGCGCCGCTGCGGCGGGCGCGGCCGCCGGAGCTGTAGTGTCCTGTGCGCGCGCGGCGCCGGCGGCGCCAGCCAGGATCAGCGCAGCCACGCTGGCCGCGGCGAGCGCTCTAGTTTTGAATTGCATAGTATCTATCCCCTGTTTGTTGGCGATCGACGGCGGCGGACGCATTCGCCCTTGAGCCACCGCGTTTCGCGGACGACAGCCGCCCCACCTTGTTGGCGAGCCAGGCTGGACTTCTGGTCAGGGCGTATAGGCTCCGTTGCTGAAACCGCCCAGGCTCATAAGACGTCGGAACGCTCTCCCCTTCCGCCATACCCGTCCCACCGAATTCCAAGGCTTGGCGAAACCAGGACGCGCATGAAGCAGCCCGCCACGACGGGAGCACTTGACCGATCGGCGGATTGGACAATTCCCCTCCCCCGATCGAGCCGACGCTAATGGGGCCATGGCGACGGCGGGGCGCGATCCCGAGCCTGGGGCGGAGAATGCCCACAACTGGCGCGGCTTTATGCGCACATGTCAGCGATTTGCTTGTTTTATGAGCAGGCTCGATTCACCTTGATGAATGAGATCCGCGACATGCAAGTGGACGGAACCGACACCCCGCGTCGACTCGCCGGACCCGGAGCCGCCGCGGCCTTCAAATCGCCGGCGCGGAAATTTTCCATACCCATTGTTTGAATCGCAAACGGCCGGTTGCGCAGGCGCCCTGGCCAAAGGATAATGACGTAGCGGCCTCCAGACCGCGACGTTTAAGCCGGCTTTCCGGGGCTGGCCGACGAACAAGAACGACAGTGACGGCTCGCGCAGGCTTAGTCCTGGGGCGGCAAGCGGAGGACGAACCATGGCCTGGGACTTCGAAACCGATCCTGAATTCCAAACCAAGCTCGACTGGATCGAGACCTTCATGCGCGATGAGGTCGAGCCGGTTTCACACCTGGGCATGGCCGCCTATGGGCCCGAGGGCCGCGAGCGCTTCATCAAGCCGCTGCAGAAGAAGGTGAAAGAGGCCGGGCTCTGGGCCTGCCATCTGGGCGCCGAGCTGGGCGGCCAGGGCTTTGGCCAGGTCAAGCTGGCCCTGATGAACGAGAAGCTCGGCCGCAACAGCCTGGCCCCCAGCGTCTTCGGCTGCCAGGCGCCCGACACTGGCAACGCCGAGATCATCGCCCACTACGGCACCGACGAGCAGAAAGAGCGGTGGCTGAGGCCGTTGCTGGATGGCGACATCCGCTCGGCCTTTTCCATGAGCGAGCCCACCGGCGGCTCCGATCCTCTGACCTTCCGCACCACCGCGGTGCTGGAGGGCGGCGAATGGGTGATCAATGGCGAGAAGTGGTTCTCCACCAACGCCCGCTGGTCGACCATCCTGATCGTCTATGCGGTCACCGATCCCGACGCCAAGGACCCCTATCGGCGCATGTCGATGTTCATCGTCCCCACCAAGACCCCGGGGGTGGAGATCCTGCGCAATGTGGGCGTAGGCGCCAATGACGGCTCCGAAGGCTATGTGAAATACGACAATGTCCGCGTGCCCGAGAGCGCCCTGCTGGGCCCCCGCGGCGCGGCCTTCGCCGTCAGCCAGACCCGGCTGGGCGGCGGGCGGGTGCACCACGCCATGCGCACGGTCGGCGCCTGCAGCCACGCCCTGGACCTGATGTGCCAGCGCGCCGTGTCACGCATCACCCGCGACGGGCGGCTGTCGGACTATCAGATGGTGCAGGAGCAGATCGCCGACAGCTGGATCCAGCTGGAACAGTTCCGCCTGCTAGTCATGCGCACAGCCTGGCTGATCGACAAGTACAAGGACTACAAGAAGGTCAGGAAGGACATCGCCGCCATCAAGGTGGCCATGCCCAAGGTCTATCACGACATCGCGGCCAAGGCCCTGCACATCCACGGCGCCTTGGGCGTCTCCAACGAGATGCCGTTCATGGGCATGGTCACCAGCTCCTTCGTCATGGGCATCGCCGACGGCCCCACCGAGGTGCACAAGGTCACGGTCGCTAAACAGATCCTGCGCGACTACGCCCCCACCAACGATCTGTTCCCGGCCTATCACATCCCCCGCCAGCGCGAGGCGGCCCGCGAGCGCTTCGCCGACGACCTGAAGGCGGTCGAAAGCGCCTGGAAGGCCCGGCGCAAGGCCGAGGCGGACGCCGAGCCGGTGGCTTAAGCTCTCCATTCCCTTCTCGATCATCTTGCTTTTGTCGCGAGTAACGCCATGACCGAAACGTCCTCTCCCGCCGCTCAATCCCAGGCGGGAGACGGCGCCTGGCCCGCCGTCTCCATCGCCCAGGCCCACGCCATGCTGACGGCGCCCGGCTCACTGTTCGAGATGGAGGAGCTGATCATACGCGGGGTGAAGACGCGCGCGTGGAAGAACGCCCCGCCGACCCTGCGCGACGTGTTCCTGAACGGTCAGGCCTTCGCCGACCGCGAATTCCTGGTCTATGAGGACGAGCGCGCCACCTACGTCGCCTTTGGCAAGGCGGTGGCCGCCTTCGCCCATGAGCTGAAGTTCCAGGGGGTGGAAAAGGGCGATCGGGTGGCCCTGGCTATGCGCAACCTGCCCGAATGGCCGGTGGCCTTCTTCGCCGCCACCAACCTGGGCGCCATCGTCACGCCGCTGAACGCCTGGTGGACGGGGCCGGAGCTCGAATACGGCCTGGTCGATTCCGGAACCAAGGTCGCCATTCTCGACGCCGAGCGCTTCGAGCGGCTGACCGAACACCTGCACAACTGCCCGGACCTGAAGCGGGTCTATGTCTCCAGGGCGGCCGAGGAGATCGCCCACCCCCTGATCGCACGGCTTGAGAGCGTGATCGGGACCACGAGCGACTGGGCCGCCCTGCCCGCCAGTGAACTGCCGCCCGTCGAGCTGGAGCCCGACGACGACGCCACCATTTTCTATACCTCCGGCACCACCGGAAAGCCCAAGGGCGCCCTGGGCACCCATCGCAATATCGTCAGCAACATCATGGCCAGCGGCGTGGCCGCCGCCCGCAACTTTGTCCGCCGGGGCGAGGCGCCGCCGGTGGAGGACCCCGCCGCGCCGCAACGGGTCACCCTGCTGGTGGTGCCCATGTTCCACGTCACCGGCTGCAACGCCACCCTGTCGCCCTTGATCAACGCTGGAGGCAAGCTGGTGCTGATGCGCCGCTGGGACGCCGAGCTGGCCATGCAGCTAATCGAGCGGGAAAAGGTCAACGCCACCGGCGGAGTGCCCACCATCGCCTGGCAGCTGATCGAGCACCCAGCGCGGGCCGGATACGACCTGTCCTCGCTGCAGGGCGTCGCCTATGGCGGCGCGCCGTCCGCCCCCGAACTGGTGCGCAAGATCCTGGAGACCTTCCCCGCCTCGGTGGCCAGCAACGGCTGGGGCATGACCGAAACCTCGGCCACCTTCACCAGCAATGTGGGTAAGGACTATGAGATGCGCCCGGACAGCTGCGGCCCCGCCGCGCCGGTCTCGGACATGAAGATCATGTCGGTGGAGGGCGACCGCGAACTGCCTATCGGCGAGGTGGGCGAGCTGTGGGGCAAGGGCCCAAACGTGGTCAAACTCTACTGGAACAAGCCTGAGGCCACCGCCCAGACCTTTGTCGACGGCTGGGTGCGCACTGGCGACCTGGCGCGCCTGGACGAGGAAGGGTTCTGTTTCATCATCGACCGGGCCAAGGACATGCTGATCCGCGGCGGCGAGAACATCTATTGTGTCGAGGTCGAGAACGTCCTTTATGAACATCCCGCCGTCATGGACGCGGCGCTGGTCGGCATACCGCACCGGACTTTGGGTGAGGAACCGGGCGCGGTCGTCACTCTGAAGGCGGGGTCTTCAGCGACCGAGCAGGAGCTTCGCGGCTTCGTGGCCGAGCGGCTGGCGGCGTTCAAGGTGCCGGTGAAGGTCGTGTTCTGGCCCGAAACCCTGCCTCGCAACGCCAACGGCAAGATCCTGAAGACCGAGTTGAAAAAGGTCTTCGAAGAGGTCGATGCGTGAATTCAAAATCGGGGACCCAGCCGCTGATCATCGGCATCGGCGGCACCACCCGGCCCGGCTCCACCAGTGAACGCACCCTGGCCAAGGCGCTGGAGGCGGCGGCGGCGCTTGGCGCCCGCACCCAGCTGTTCGGCGGCGCGCTGCTGACCAAGATCCCCATCTATGACCCGGCCACGGTCGATCGCTGCGGCGAACTGCAGGAGCTGCTCGAGGGCGTGCGTCAGGCCGACGGGGTGATCATCGCCACCCCAGGCTATCACGGCTCGGTCTCGGGGGTGGTCAAGAACGCCCTTGACGCCCTGGAGTGCCTGCGCGCCGATGCGCGGCCCTATTTCGACGGCCGGGCGGTGGGCTGCATCGTCACCGCCGACGGCTGGCAGGCCGGCGGCACCACCCTGTCGGCCCTGCGCACCATCATCCACGCCCTGCGCGGGTGGCCCACCCCCCTGGGCGTGACCTTCAACCCCTCGGCCAGCCCGTTGTTCGACGAGGCCGGCGCGTTATGCGAAGAGCGCGACGCCAGGATGCTGGCCATGCTGGCCGGGCAGGTGGTGGAGTTCGCCCGGGCGCGGGCGGCGTTGGGGTAGGGGCCGTTCGTGGCTGCAACCTGATGGCCAAGGCGCATTTTGACTCTGACCTGCCGTCGGGAATGGCCGAATCCTGCGCAGAAGCCTCGCACCGGCGGAACGGCGAGCTTCCGCAGCCATCCGAATGGCTGCACTTGGCGCAACGCAACGCTCAGGAAGGCGCACGCGACGCTCCCGACCGCGAAAACACTCCGTCAGCAGAGGCTTGGCATGGAGGTCCGCGAACGCCTCCAGATATTTGCAAGGTCAATGACCGAGGGCGGCCGCCAGTGTCATGACGGTCGTGAAGATCGGGATGAACGAGCCGATGCTCCGGAAGGTGGCGCGCGCCTCGTGGATCTGACCGGTGAAATTGGCGGCGAAATGCGGCAGCCGCAACGCCAAACAGCCTTAGAGCAGGACTAGGTCGGCGGGGACGAGCCCCGGCTGCTGGTTGATGCATGGCCCCTCAGCGGGACCAAACACCTAGCCCGGCGGGAGCCGCCGCAAGGCTGTCTGGGCGTGCTGGCGATAAACCTCGAAGCCAGCGCCGGCGAAGGTGTCGAGCACGACCTGATAGGCCTCGCGAGCCTTGGCGTAACACTGCGCCTTATTGTACCCGTCGGCGAGGCTGAGCTGCCCCTGAGCCGCATAGGGGGCGACCCCGTCAAGGCGTTCGGTCAGCACAAACTGGTGCGGGGTGTCGAGTTGGGGATTGCCGAGCACGCTCGACAGCTGCTCCACGGCCCCCACCATGTCGCCAGCCAGGCGCTCGCCCATTTCGGCGCCCGCGCTGCAGTCGACCGGTTTTACATCCGCCCAAGCCGTCATGTAGTTCGAAATTGCAGTGGCGCTCTGGTCTCCCACAGCAGCGGCGTCGTCACGCACCCCAGCGTAGGCGACCCCCGACAGCGCGAACGCCAACACGAAACCCAGGCGAATCATCATGACATCTCACCCTAACCGCCCGCAAACCTTAGCGACCAGATTTGTGACTACTCAAGGGCGTATCGAATACACAGGACAATATGTCGCCCCTGATCGACTCAAAGGCGCCGGCTGATCGGGCGTGGCGACAATCGCGGCGTCCATTCAGGCGGGCGGACCCCTACCGCGAAAACACCCCCGTCAGCAGCGGCTTGGCGTACAGGTCGGCAATCGCCTCCTGAGTCACGCCCGCTGGCCCATCGCGCAGGTCGGCGGCGGCGTTGAGGGTGGCGCCCATCATTTGGGCGGCGATCATCGGGTCCACTGGCCGCACCACGCCCTCGGCTATGCCGTCGGAGATCATGGCGGCGAAGCGGGCGGACAGGCGGTTGGAGGCGTCGACCATGCGGATGCGCATGGCCTCCGGCAGGGCGCTGAGGGCCGAGGTGCGCAAGAGCGGCCCATCCTCGGACAGCTGGTGCTCCACCAGAGTGCGGGCGACGGCGGACAGCTTCTCCCAGGAGTCCCCCGGCCCAGACATGGCCACGCTCTGGGCCCGGCGCACCATGGCGAAGCTGCGCTCGAAACAGGCGACCACCAGATCGTCCTTGGCGTCGTTGTGGTGATAGAACGAGCCCTTGGTGACGTTCAGCTCAGCCGAGATCCGCTCCACCGACACCCCGCGATAGCCGAACCGGTTGATCAGCCGGGTGGCCGCCAGATAGAAGGCGTCGCGCGAGCGAGCGGTGCAGTCGATCGCCGCCGGCTCCCAATTCTCGAGCAGTTTCGGCGCCCAGGTTCCACCAGCCGCCATCAGGCCATTGATCAGGATGTCGAACATCCGCTCGCGCACCCGCGGGTAGTCCTCCAGGTCGTAGCGGGGCAGCCAGGCGGCGAGCCAGAACACCTGCTCCATGAGCAGATAGGTCCGCGCCGTGGCCCGGCGCAGGCTCATCCACTCCAGATCCGGGGATTGGAACAGGGTGCGGACCTTGCGGAAAAGGTTGGCATAGCTGTCCAAGGCGCGGGTGCGGTGCGGCTCGGTCAGGGCGCGGATGTCGCTGAGCCCGGCCAGGGGCGGCGCCAGCCCTTCCCGGATGCTGCGGGACTGTTGCAAGTAGAGATCCAGAAAGCGATGCAGGCGCGCGGGTGGGTCGGCCTCGGTCAGGGCCTCGCTGACCACCGCGTCCAGGCGCAGGATGGCGTCCTGGAAACAGGCCTCGGCCAGGTCTTCCTTCTTTTTGAAATAGTAGGTGACGCTGGTGGTGATCAGACCCACATGGCTGGCCACGTCCGCCAGGGTCATGCCCTTGACGCCGCGATGGTTGATGATGTCCGCCGCGGCGGAGACAATCGCTACCCGCTTGCGCCTATAGCGGTCGGTTTCCGAAACCGGGGTAACTGGCGCGCTCGTCCCGTCCATCGTGTCGTTTCTAGCCTTGGCGCTCCGTCCTGACGCGAAGGCGCCGGCGGGGCTTGGTCTTATCGTAAGCTAAGCAATCTAGGTCAGGCTTTCGCCCTGGGGAAGCGAATTGGCGCCGGCCTGCTTGCTCCGCTCGCAGACGAAACGCTCAGGCCTCCCCGACGGCTGCGGCGGCGGCCACAACTTTCGGATCGGGCCGGATGCCGCTGACGAAACGCGCCCGCCGCCAGCCGCCGAACAGATAGTAGAGCGTGGCCAGGCCGGCAGAGCTGATGGTGCCCAGGGGAAAACTCCACCAGATCGCCTCGGGGCCGAAATGGGGGGTCAGCATCACGGCGAAGGGCACGCGGATCACCCACATGGAGATCACCAGCACGACCAGGGGCGCCCACACAGCCCCGGTGGAGCGGACGATGCCGAACAGGGTGAAGGTGACGCTGAACAGCACGAAGGCCCACAGGACGATGAAGTCGATATGGCGGGCGATGGGGATGGCGGCCGAGTGCGGCGGCAGGAACAGGCCCAGCACATGGTCGCCCAGGCCATAGATCACCGCCACCACCGCGCCGGTGATGGCCAGGCCGATGGCCACCCCCTTGCCGGCGATCTGGGCGATGCGGTCCCAGCGCTGGGCGCCCACATTCTGCGCCGCCATGGACGACACCGCCGCGCTCAGCGCCATGGCCGGCATCTGCACATAGGACCAGACCTGGGAGGCGGCGCCATAGGCCGCGGTGGTCATGGAGCCGTAGTGGTTGACCATGCTGATCATCATCATGGCGGCGACGGACAGCACGATCATCTGCACGCCCATGGGCAGGCCCTTGAGCACCAGGGCCTTGAGGATCTCCAGATCCGGCGCCAGCAGATGCAACTCGTCGCCACGGAGCAGCAGGTGACTCTTGCGGCGATAAAGGAAGATCATCATGGCCAGCAGGCTGATCCCCTGGCCGATGAAGGTGGCGGTGGCGGCGCCGGCTATGCCCAGGCGCGGGAATGGGCCTATGCCCCGGATCAGCAGCGGGTTGAGCGTCGAATCCAGGGCCACGGCCAGGATCATGAAATAGAACGGGGTGGTGGAGTCACCCCCGCCCCGCTGGGCCATCTGCATGTAGGCGAAGAAATACATGAACGGCATGGCCGCGAAGATCACCCGCAGATAGGCGACGGCGTCCGCCCGGGCGTCCGGCGGCGTGCCCATGGCCGCCAGAATATGCGGCGTCGCGATTCCCCCAAAGATCGCCACCACTACTGGCAGGACGACGAAGAAGCTGGTGGCCGTGCCGACCACGCGCTTGACCATGCGCATGTCCTCGGCGCCATAGGCCTGGCCGATGAGGATATTGGCCGCCATGCTGATACCGAACACCGTCCCCAGCAGCAGCATCATGATGATGTTGGCGTTGGAAATGGCCGTAACCGCCTCCACCCCCAGGGAGTGGCTGACCCAGAAGGCGTTGACCGTGCCGTTCAGGTTCTGCAGCGCATTGCCGCCCAGCACCGGCAGGGCGAACAGGAACAAAGTCTTGCCGATCGGCCCCTCGACAAGGTCGCGGCGCGGAAAGGAGCGGGTCGCCGTCGACGGACGAGGCGCGGAGGAACTGGAATCGGGCATGGTCAGGTCTGCGGACTAAATAGGCCCGGACGGCGATATATCAAACCCAGAAGGCTAGACCCCGCCGATGAAAGGCTGGCCGCCGGATTCGGCCTGACGCTCCAGCGCGCTTTCGGCCAGGGCGGCGGCTTCACGCAGCAGCTCGAGGTTATGCTCGTGGGTCGATCGGTCGATCCGATAGAAGAACAACACCGCGATCGAGGCGGCGGTGAGCAGGGTGTGGGCCGGCAGATAAAGCAGGGCCAGGTGGCGCATCAGCGCCGGGTCCACAGTGCCCTGGGCCGCGTGGGTGGGAAACCTGACCACGGTCAGCAGGACCCCGGCCATGAAGGCGCCGACGCCGGTGGTCAGTTTGGACAGCAGGCCGTTGGTGGCGAACAGCAGCCCCTCGGATCGGACCCCCGTGCGCACCGCCACGTCCTCGACCACGTCGGCGACCATGGAGCTGACGATGATGAAGCCCAGCACCACAAGGGCGCCGGCGATGATGGCGTCCACGACCAGGATCGGCATCAGCCAGGGCGAACCGTTGGCCGGCATCAGCCCCAGCAGCTTCAACGACATGGGGGTCAGGGCGGCGACCAGATAGATGGAGAACACGCCGATCATGGACGGCTTCTTGCCGAACCGCTTGGACAGGACCGGCGCGAAGATCACCGACAGGAACGAGCCCACATAGGTCACCGGGATCAGGACGGCGATCTGACCTGGCGAGAGACCCCACAGGTGCGTATAGAAATAGTTGTTCAGCCCCAGCATCATCCCACCGCTGATCCCGGACAACAGCCCGGAGATCATCAGCGATAGCAGGGACGGATTTGAGAGGGTGACGCCGATCGCGGCCAGAGTCCCGGCCAGGTTCACCCGGCGCCGGGGCGGCAGATGCAGGCTGGGAATGCGATTATGCGTTCCTAGGCTGGACAGCATGATGGCGCCGAAGATCACGATCGCGCCGATGCCCCCGAACTGCTCGTAGCCATGCCGGTTGAGCAACCCCAGAGGGTGGGCGGCGTCCTTGCGCAGCAGAAAGCCGTTCAGCATCACGCTGATCGCCACCCCGCCCAGCACCAGGAACAGGAAGCGGTAGCTGGCCAGGGTCGTACGCGCGTCATAGTCGGGCGCCAGTTCCGGAGCGAGCGCATTTGACGGGATATCATACAGGCTGCCGGCGATCCGCACGGCCACCAACAGGGCCAGGGTGAAGGCCATAAGGCCGGTCCCGCTGAGCCCCTGGGGCGCGTTCCACAGGAAATAGAAGGCGATCCCGCCCAGGGGAGCCGACGCATAGAGGAACGGGTGGCGCCGCCCCCACGGCGTCCGCACCGTATCCGACCATTGCCCGACGAGGGGGTCGACCACGGCGTCGACGATCAGCGAAACCATGATGGCGGTTCCGACCATGAAGGCCGGAACGCGCAGGACCTGGTTCAGGTAATATTGTAGCACCGTGCCCGAGAGGCCGGCATAGGCCACCCCTTGCGCCACCGCGCCAAAGCCGTAGCTGAACTTGGTCCCAAATCTTAGGGGCGGCGCGGCGGCGGTGCGAGCGTGCATATCCAGGCTCCTGGGCGCTAAAGGAATGGCCGCACGCTGGCGACCTCTTCGGCCAGTTCCGCGGCCGCCGCGGTTTGGGCCAGGGCGCGAAGGGTGGCCTGGTGGCTGGCGCGGTCGATGCGGTAAGCGGCGAGGAAACACAGGGCGATGGCGTAGAGCCCCGCATAGGCCGGCACATAGGTCAGGGCCAGGTGGCGCAGCACATCCTGCGGCACATGCCCCGGCTGGGCCTTGGCCGGAAAATGCGCCAGGGTCAGGATCAGCCCCGACAGCATCAATCCGACCCCGGTGACAGCCTTTTGCACGAAGCTGTTGGCGGCGAAAAACAGGCCTTCGGACCGCCGGCCGGTCTTCAGCTCACTCTCCTCGACCACGTCGGCGATCATGGACGAGATCAGGATGGCCCCAGCTATGCCCAGGGCGGCGGCCACGGCGGTGAAGGCCATCAAGGTCGGCAGCAGCGCCGCGGTGTGGTTGGCCGGGAAATAGCCGGCCATACGCAGCAGGAGCGGAATGACGCCGCAGGCGATAGCCAGGAAAAGGAAGAGGATAGCCGTCGGCTTCTTGCCGAACCGGCGAGACACGAGCGGGGCTAGCCACGCGGCGGCCACCGCGCCGGCGAAACCCAGCGAAATCAGCAGCAGCAGCTGGCCGGAGTTCAGCTCCCACAGATAGGTGCCGAAATAGAGGCTCAGGGCGAAGTTCAGCCCCTGGCCCGCGGAAGTGAAGAAGCCCACCGCCACCATGATCAGGAAGGACCGGTGCGACAGGGTGGAGATCATCTCGCGGCCGAGGCCGATCAGGGTCGTTGGCGACTCCGCCGGCGGCTGGCGCAACCAGGGAATGCGGTTGTGGGTGCCGGCGGCCGAGATCAGGATCGCCGCGCACATAATGACGGCGGCTGCGATCCCATAATGGGCATAGCCCTGTGGATTGAGTTGGCCGACCGGATAGCGGGCCGAAGGCCGCAGGAATACGGCATAGGCCAGGAAGGTCATGCCCAGGCCGCCGCCCCAGCCGAACATATAGCGATAGCCCAGGATCGAGGTGCGTTCATCATAGTCGGTGGTCAGTTCGGCGGCCAGGGCCGAGCTTGGGATCTCGTAGACGGTGATGAAGGTGCGAACCACCACGGCGATCACCAATAGATAGGCGAACACTAGGCCGGGAGAGGCGTGGGGCGGGTTCCACACGGCGAGATAGGACAGGGCCACCGGCACGGCCGCCGCATACATGAACGGATGCCGCCGTCCCCAGCGCGAACGCCAGTGGTCCGACACCTGGCCAATGATCGGATCCATGAAGGCGTCGATCATCAGGGCGATGAAGATCGCCTCGCCCACCCAGTCCGCCGGCAGGCCCACCAACTGGTTGTAGAACAACAGGACGAAGGTCTGGAAACCGTTGTCCTTGATGCCATAGGCGATCGAACCGAAGCCGTAGAACAACTTTGTCGCCAGACTGACGGGCGGCGCGATCGTCGTTCCGCGCCCAGCGCCAAGCCGCATGATGTTCCCTTCAACTCCGAGGCGCCGGGCCTCCCCAGACGGCGTCGCACTGTCGGCGAAGTCCGCAGGCGGCATCTTGTGTCGAAACCACCGCACGGCGCAACCGGGCGCGCGACGGAGATTTAGAAGATTCGGTTTGTTGCGCTGGTGACAAAAACAAAACCCCGCCCCTTTCGGGACGGGGGTTCGATATCCGGGAAGCCGAAAGTTCGGGGTCGCGGTCTAGAAACGGTACTGGAGTTCCAGGCCGTAGGTCCGCGGGAAGATCAGGCCGTGGTACATGTTGTAGCCGACCCGCTGCAGATCGGCGGTCGGTGTGGCGGTGGGAGCGTAGATGGCGGTCGGGCCGTTGGAGCCCGAGCTGCCATAACCCACCGTGTCGAACGCGTTCTTCACGAAGGCGATCACAGTGTATTTCTTGCTCGCGGCGTTCCACAGCAGGCGGAAGTCGGTCACGTCATAGGACGGGATCCGGTATTCGCTGCCATTGAGCACCGACGAGGCTTCTTCGTCCTGCCACACGTTCGAGACCGAAGCCGTCAGCGATCCCGGGCTGAAATCCCAGGTGTAGTTGACGTTCAGGGCGATCTTGTTCTTCGGCGACTGCGGTAGCTCGTCGCCCTTCAGCGTCTGCACCTGCTGCATAGCCGAGGAGATGCCCGGGATAGCCGCGCCCGAATAGGGCGCGATGGCCAGAACCGGCTTGGCCAACCGGTCGGTGGCGCCCGGATCGGCCGGATCGACCACGCAGCCCGAGGTGAACACGCTGGTGGCATAGGTCGCCGTGTTACATCCCTGGGTGATCGCAGAGTTCATGTAGCTGTAGCTCAGGATGACCTGCAGCGCGTGGGTGGGGTGCCAGGTCGTTTCCACCTCGAGCCCATAGGCTCGAGCGTCGAGGTTGAGGAAGTCGTTGGCCGACACGCCGTCAGACGGGTTGAGTTCGGTGAAATTGACCTGCAGACCATGAAAGTTGTTGTAGAACAACGACGCATCGATGGTCAGCTGGTGGGCGATGGTGGTTTTGTAGCCAACTTCGTAGGCGTCCACATATTCCGGATTGGCCTCGACCTTGTCGGCGTCGGTGCCGAACAGGAACCCGCCGGACTTGTAGCCACGGCTATAGCTCGCATAGAGCAGATCGCGATCCGTCGGTGTCCATTCGACCTTGGCCGTGCCCGTCACGCCGTGCCACGTGCCAGCCTTGGCCTGATGTTCATCGACCAGGTCATAGGCTAGGTCGCCTAGGGCGTCCGGATCGAACAGGGCATAGCGCACTGTTTCGTCGCCCGACTTCTTGTCTTCGGTATAGCGAAGACCTCCGGTGATCTTCAACTGGCTGGTGAGCTTGTAGTCGGCCTGACCGAAGACGCCGTAAGAGTCACTGTTGAGGTGAGCCAGATAGTGGACGAAATCCCGGCTGGGATTGGCGACCAAACAGGCCGGGTTGAAGGTGCAGGAATTGCCCGGAGTCACAAAGCTGAACGGCGCCAGGAAGGACAGTTCGGCCTGATTGGGAGCAGCCTCGTGAACCTGCTGAGCGTAGTTCTCGTGATATTGATAGAGGCCCGTAATCCACTGGAGCCGGCCGCCGGAAGGTGAAGAAAGGTTCACCTCGTTGCTGTAATATTCCTTCTTTTCGCGGAAATCGGTGGTGTATTGCGCGAAGATCGGCGTGCTCGTGACCGGCGATAGGTAGGAGCCCGTACGGTCGGTGTAGTCCAGGTCGCCTCCGGTGTCGAAATTGTAGTCCTGGAAGCCGCCGACATATTTCAGGTCGGCCCAGCCCAGCTCCCACTTCACCGTGGCGCTGATCAGATCGTTGCCGTGCAGCGAGCCGTGGGCCCGATCGTTGGTGCTGGTGTTGTAGTTGTTGGCGACGCCGGGATTGGCGGCGCCGTAGCCATAGGCGGCGTTCGGCACCAGGCTCGACACCGTGCCGAAGAAGGTGTGGGTGTCATAGGGCGAGGTCTGGTTTTCCAGCTGGTCGCCGACGGCGAAGGTGTCGTCCCAGACCGCCCGTTGATAGCGCAAGGTGGCGCTGATGTTCGAGGTCACGTCCCACGCCAGGGCGCCGTAATAGTAGGTCTCGGCCTTGGCTGCGCCGTTGTTGGCCGAGCCCCGGTTCTTCAGGTAGCCGTCCGGTTCGTTCTCGTTGGACTCGCCGACCATGAAGCGCAGGTTGTCGGTGATCGGCCCCGAGATGTAGCCTTCCAAACGCGTCTCGCCGTAATTGCCGACCGCCGCGCGCACTTCGCCCTGGAGAACGTCTGTCGGGCCACGGGTGGTGATGTTGATAGCGCCGCCCATGGAGTTGCGGCCGAACAGCGTGCCCTGCGGACCGCGTAGAACTTCTGTCTGCTTGACGAACAGGGGTGTCTCGAACAGCGGCGCGGAACTGGCCGAATAGAAGCCGTCCTCGTACTGGGCCACGCCCGGATCGTTGCCGATATAATAGGTCTGGCGGCCAGAGCCGCGGATGCTGACGCGGTCGAGGTTGGTGTAGTTCATGCCGGGCGTGAAGTTGGCGTAGTCCTGGATGCCAGCGATGCCCATGACGTCGCGGGTCTTGGCCGTATAGGCGGTCACCGCCACGGGAACGCTCTGCAGGGTTTCGCTGCGCTTTTGCGCGGTGACGACGATCTCGCCGACGGCGTTGTTGTCGGGCGCGGCTGCGGGCGCAGCGGCCGGGGCGGCGGTTTGAGCGGCCGCGATACCGGCGACACCGGAAATGGCGCTGATTGCGCACCCTAACAGTAACAGGCGTTTCGACATGATATCTCCCCTGCCCACGCAGGCACGCGGGCGACTTCGAATGACTGGTTTGTTAGACTCGGCCGCGCCGGTGGGAGCCGGATGCGAGAGACTCGCGGCAAAATCCTGATCTCAGTGATCGCAGAAACGCATCCCGTCAATCGCCCAATAGCGAACGACGTTACGGAAGGCTGCGCTTTTCACTCAGAGCGTAGCCTAGGCGGTTTTGGTCGTTGCTAAGGGCTTGCGATGGGATGCGACGATACGGTCCTGTAAAGTCGCCAACTGTTAAGATCCGATTGACGGGCGCGGGCGATCACCAATGGCGGGCGGGGTTTTTGATGCTGCGGCGGGTCGGCTCAGCCCATACGACAGCTGGTCTAATCGCACGAATAGATGATCCGGGATGCAAAATCCAATTTGCGCCCGCACCCGGCGCCCAGTTGGGGCGCGAACGACGGCTGTCAAAACGCCGCAGGCGCGGCCGGACAAGATCTCGCCAGGCGCGTCGACTGAATTTTCCAGCCCGCGGTATGGCTCCAAGCTCCCTTCGGCATTGACGCCGCCCCGCCCTGTGGGGCCTATAACAACCGTTTGAAAGCGGGGACGAGGCCGACAGTGCCTCGCAGCCCTATCCGAGATTTTAGAGGAAACCTCATGGCCGCCATCAATTCCGTGACCGATCTCGTCGTCGAAGGCGACGTCGCCGTCCTGACCCTGAATTCGCCGCCGGTGAACGCCCTGTCCTTCGGCGTGCGCGACGGCTTGGCCCTGGGCATGGCTCAGGCCCTGGCGGATCCCGCGGCCAAGGCCGTTGTGCTGATCTGCGACGGTCGCACCTTCATCGCCGGCGCCGACATCACCGAGTTCGGGGGAGCGCAAAAGGGAGCCAGCCTGTTCGAGG
Organism: Caulobacteraceae bacterium; assembly: GCA_036494815.1. Classification (GTDB taxonomy): domain Bacteria; phylum Pseudomonadota; class Alphaproteobacteria; order Caulobacterales; family Caulobacteraceae; genus Poindextera. Next base: position 12,842 of record DASXNV010000066.1, on the reverse strand, counting down.
TGCAGACCGCCATCGAAAATTCCACCAAGCCGGTGGTCGCCGCGATCCACGGCACGGCCCTGGGCGGCGGCCTGGAGGTCGCCCTTACATGCCACTATCGCGTGGCGGTTCCGTCGGCCAAATGCGGCCTGCCGGAAGTGAACCTGGGCCTGCTGCCCGGCGCCGGCGGCACTCAGCGCTTGCCGCGCATCGTCGGCGCCCAGAAGGCGCTGGAGATGATGACCACGGGCCAGCATGTGCCGGCCAAGGCCTGCCTGGCCATGGGCCTGGTCGATGAGGTGGTGGAAGAAGGCAAGTTACGCGAGGGCGCCATCGCCTTCGCCAAGAAGATCGTCGCCGAAGGGCGCCCCCTGAAGCGGGTCCGCGACCTGAACGACAAGGTCGAGGCCGACCGCGCCCACCCCGAGATCTTCGATGCGTTCCGCAAGGCCAACGCCCGTAAGTTCCGCGGCTTCCTGGCCCCCGAATACAACATCCGCTGCATCGAAGCCGCTGTGAACCTGCCCTTCGACGAGGGGCTGAAGGTCGAGCGCAAGCTCTTCGGCGAGCTGATGAGCGGCCCGCAGAGCGCCGCCCAACGCTACGCCTTCTTCGCCGAACGCCAGGCCAACAAGATTCCCGACGTGCCGGAAGCCACCCCTCTGATCCCGATCAATACGGTGGGCGTCCTGGGCGCCGGCACCATGGGCGGCGGCATCGCCATGAACTTCGCCAACGCCGGCATCCCGGTGACCATCGTGGAAGTGAAGCAGGACGCCCTCGACCGCGGCCTGGCCACCATCCGCAAGAACTATGAGCGCACGGCCCAGCGCGGCGGCATCACCGCCGAACAGGTGGAACAGCGCGTGGGCCTGATCACCGGCTCGCTGGACATGAACGCCTTCGCCGACGTCGATCTGGTGATCGAGGCGGTGTTCGAACGCATGGACATCAAGAAGGACATCTTCACCAAGCTGGACGCCATCTGCAAACCCGGCGCGATCCTGGCCACCAACACTTCGGCCTTGAACATCGACGAGATCGCCTCGGTGACCAAGCGACCGGAAGCGGTGATCGGCCTGCACTTCTTCTCGCCGGCCAATGTGATGAAGCTGCTGGAGATCGTCCGCGCCGACCATACTGGCAAGGACGTGATCGCCACCTCGATGAAGCTGGCCAAGAAGATCGGCAAGATCGCCGTGCTGGTGGGCGTCACCCCCGGTTTCGTCGGCAACCGCATCCTGGGACAGCGCCAGCGCGAAGCCCAGAAGCTGATGTTCGAGGGCGCCATGCCCTGGGACATCGACCGGGTCCTCTATGATTTCGGCTTCCCCATGGGGCCGTTCGCCATGAGCGATCTGGCCGGCCTGGACATCGGCTGGGTGAAGGAGAAGTCCAACGGCGCCACCATCCGCGACGTGCTGTGCGAAATGGACCGCCGCGGCCAAAAGACCGGCGCCGGCTATTACGACTACGACGAAAGTCGCACCGCCAAGCCGTCTCCAGTCACCGAGAAGATCATCCAGGACTTTGTCGCCAAGTCCGGCGTCAATCCGCGCGAGATCAGCGACGAGGAGATCCTGGAGCGAACCATCTATCCCATGATCAACGAGGGGGCGAAGATCCTCGAAGAGGGCAAGGCCATCCGCGCCTCGGACATCGATGTGGTCTGGCAGAACGGTTACGGCTGGCCGGTCTATCGCGGCGGCCCCATGTGGTACGGCGATCAAGTCGGCCTGGATAAGGTGCTGGCCAAGATGCAGCAGTTTCACGCGACCATGGGCGATCAGTTCAAGCCCTCGGCCCTGCTTGAAAAACTGGTCGCGGAAGGCAAGCGCTTCCAGGACATCAAAGCCTAGTGCGTCAGACACTTAGAAAAGTCACCGACACTTAGAAAACCACAGGAAGATAGTCATGCGTGAAGCCGTTATCGTCTCCACAGCCCGCACCCCGATCGGCAAGGCTTATCGTGGCGCGTTCAACAACACCTCCGGCCCTGAACTGGGCGGTCACGCCATCGCCGCGGCCGTAGAGCGCGCCGGCGTCGAGCCGGGTGAAATCGACGACGTGGTCATGGGCTGCGCCCTGCAGCAGGGCACCACGGGCGCCAATATCGCCCGCTCGGCCGCCCTGCGCGCCGGACTGCCCCACTCGGTCGCGGGCATGTCCATGGACCGCCAGTGCTCGTCGGGCCTGATGGCCATCGCCACCGCCGCCAAGTACATCATCAATGACGGCGCCCCGATCGCTATCGGCGCCGGTATCGAGTCGATCTCGCTGGTCCAGAACGACAAGATCAACCGCTACCGGGCGGGCGACGCCTGGCTGCGCGAGCACGTGCCGGAACTGCACACCTCGATGATCGAGACCGCCGAACTGGTGGCCGAGCGTTATGGCGTCAGCCGCGAGGCGCAGGACGCCTACGCCCTGCAGTCGCAGCAGCGCACCGCCCATGCCCAGTCCGAAGGTCGCTATGACGCTGAGATCGCACCGATCACCACCACCATGCTGGTGACCAACCGCGAGACCGGCGAGACCACCGAACGCCAGATCACCCTGAAACTGGACGAGGGCAATCGCGCCCAGACCACCCTGGAAGACCTGCAAAAGCTGGGCCCGGTGTTCAAGGACGGCCGAGTGGTCAAGCAGGGCAAGTATGTCACCGCCGGCAACGCTTCACAGCTGTCCGACGGCGCCGCCGCCGTGGTGCTGATGGAAGCCAAGGAAGCAGCTCGCCGCGGCCTCACGCCCCTGGGCGCCTATCGCGGCATGGCCGTGGCCGGCTGCAACCCCGAAGAGATGGGCATAGGCCCGGTTTTCGCGGTGCCCAAGCTGTTGGAACGCAACGGCCTGAAGATCGAAGACATCGACATGTGGGAGCTGAACGAGGCCTTCGCCAGCCAGCTGCTCTATTGCCGCGACACCCTCGGTATCCCCAACGAGAAGCTGAATGTTTCTGGCGGCGCCATCTCCATCGGCCACCCCTACGGCATGACCGGAGCCCGTTGCACGGGCCACCTGATGCACGAAGGCAAGCGTCGCGGGGCCAAATACGGCATCGTCACCATGTGTGTCGGCGGCGGCATGGGCGCGGCTGGCCTGTTCGAGATCTTCTAGATTTCCAGCATCTTAGGGTAAATCAGGCATAGAGGCCGGCTCGCGACTGCGGGCCGGCCTTATGTTTGATCGCAAGCCACATCCAGCCCATAAGCCACCCCATCACGCCTCACACGCCGAACACTGTCCACGAGGCTGGACGCCAATTTCGACCTGCGCCTTTACGCTTTTTTGAAGTGGCGCACTTATGGGTGGGGAACGCGCGAACCTCGTCCATCCAGACGATGACGCGGGCGAGGCCACCCATTATGCGTCCTGAGCGGTCGAATCCAAACCAGAACCGCACCGTCCGCAGCCTGGAGCACCTGCAAAATTCCGGGTCCACCGCCCGGGTGCTCAATCTGCGCGAGATCACCATGCGCCTGTCAGGCGACCCCGACTTTCTCGCCCGCCCGCTGTTCAAGCATCCCGACCTCAACCGGGCGATCATCGTCAAGCACCGGTTGCGCAGCAATGAAACCGAAGATTTCGTCCTGCCGCGGTCCACCGCGACCAAGATCCTGCTGCCGATCGATATCAAAGACCTGAAGATGGGCGCCCGCTACCTATTCGTCGGCCAGCGCGGGTTCGACGACTTGTTGTCGGAAGCCTTCGGCATCCAGATCAGTTTCGACAGCAACGACTATCGCACCTTGCGACTAATCGACGAGACCCCCTCGCTCGATCCGTTCCTGCTGCGCGAGCAGTTGCGCCGCAACGGGTTGGAGCCGGCGCGGTGTTATTTCGACCTGTCGCCCGCCGACACCCACCGCATGCTGACCTTCGCCCAGCGCGAGATCGAGCCCCTGGTCCACGTCTCCATGGGCAACGATCCGACCTATTCGGCTCATGCCCGCAAGCTGGCTCACAAGATCCTGGCCAACGCAGCCGACGCCGATCTCGACCCGCTGCGCCGGACCATGCAGCTGGACCGCAACCAATATCTGGAAGGCATTTTTTGCTGGAAGGCCTTCCTCTATTACAAGTGGCGGCTGACGGACCTGTTGCCCCAGGTGGGCGAAATCTCCAAACACATCGAAACCGTGCGTCCGCGCGGCCTGGTCGACGCCGAAACCCGCGCGTTGCTGGTGGAATCGCGTGAAACCATCCGCAACGCCTTCATGACCTCATTGCGGCGAGTGCGCGACACCCTGGCGATCTATGATCAGGCCTATCAGGGCCTGACCCAACGCAGCGATCCGATGGCTTTCCGCACCTTCCTCCTCAGCGCGCCGTCGCTGTTCAACGAGCTGGGCGACCGGCTGGGCGCCGTGGATCACGTGATCAGTTTCTGGCAGTTCCGCTTTCCCAAGGGCAAGCAGGCGATGATCACTGGCGAGGAGCTGGCCGACATCTTCACCGATTTCGAATTCAGTCTGAACTTCCAGGACACCTCAGCCGTCCTCGCCGCCTGAGGCGGCTGGACCGGACGCCGGGGCCAGAGCCCCGGCGAGATGAGCGATCCCGAGGGATCAGTTGTTCGGCGCCACATGGACATCGCCGTTTGGCGGCACGACGACCGTGCTGCCCGGCGGCGGATTGACGACGACGGTCTTTTCCGTCGTTCCACACGCCGCCAGTAGGAGCGGGGCGACGAGAACCAATACGAATTTCAAGCGCATTTCTGTCTCCTTTGGCCCCACACGGCGGCATAACCCGTGAATCTGGACGGCCGTTCCAACCACCGGCGCTCATGCGCACCTAGGGTATGCGCCCGTCCGGATGGCCTTCGGCGTGACCCTCGGGGTGGGTTGTGGCCGGCGCCGCGTGGGTTCGGACAGGATGGTAGCCTGCCGCTGCGTCGCGGCGGAAATGGTGGGCGTCGTCCCTGTTGAAATGGCCTGGGCGGTCTGAATAGTAGAAGGCCCCGTCATCACCCCAATAGCCGTCGTTATAGGGTCCGTAGTAGTCGTCATAGTAGCCGCCGTAACCACCGGCGACGGCCAGGCCGCCATGCTCATGCGGCCCATAGTCGGCGCAGCCACCCAGTAACGCGAAGGCGGCCAGGGCGCAGGCGCTGGAAACCAACGTTCTCATAGTCCACTTCCTTTCGCGGCCCTTGGCCGCCGGTGACCACCGCTTTCCCTCCAGCCGGCGATGGGGTTTCGCTAAGAACCAGCACAACGCGCGGAGCCGTCACAGGCTCCAGGGCGGCTTGGCCGCGCCGAAGCGCTGGGTCAGAAATTCGATCAGCACGCTGACCCGCTTGGCCCTGGGACCACCGGCGGGGGTCACCACGTGCAAAGCCAGGGGCTGTGCGCTCCAATCGTCCAGCACCGACACCAGCCGCCCATCGCGCAACGCCTCCCAGGCCATGAAATCGGGTTGCAAGGCCACGCCCAGCCCAGCCTCCAGGGCGAAACTCAAGGCGTCGCCATTGGTGGCGCTGAGTGGCCCCTTGACGCTGACCGCCGCCTCAACATCTTCAACATTGGTGAAGCGCCAAGTCTCGCCGCTGGCCAGATAGCTGTAGCCCAGGCACGCGTGGGCGCTCAGGTCGCGCGGATGAAGCGGTCTCCCGGCTCGAGCGAAATAGGCGGGCGAGCCGACCACGCGGCGCTGGACCGGGCACAACCGCCGCGCCACCAGGCTCGAATCCGGCAGGTCGGCGATGCGCAGGGCTACATCCACCCCTCCAGCCACCAGATCGATGATCCGATCGTCGAGCTGGAGGTCGATCGACACGTCCGGATAGGCGGTCATGAACGCCGGCAGGATCGGCGCGATATGGCGCAGGCCGAACGACATGGGCGCGGCCAGGCGCACGCGGCCACGAGGGCTGGCCGACTTGGCCTGGGCTTCCGCTTCCGCCGCTTCGCCCTGAGCCAGGATGGCCGCGGCGCGCACCGCCAGGACCCGCCCGGTCTCGGTCAGGGAAAAGCGCCGCGAGGTGCGATGGATCAGGCGCTCGCCCAGGCGCGTCTCAAGCCGCTTGATCGCCTTGGACACTGTGGCGACCGACAGGCCAAGATCGCCTGCCGCCGCCGCGAACGAGCCGGTCTCGGCCACCTTGGCGAAAACGCCCCAGGCCTCGAGGTCAGGAAGCGCCATTGCCTTATCCTCGCTTTTGGAAACGATACCTTTCTATTGTTTCTATTTTCCTCGTGATGGTCGAGGGCCATCTTCTCGCTCGAACGGGCCGTCACGGCCTCACCATTAGAACAGGAGCAGCGCGATGATCGAACGCAGACCTTTCGGACAGCTGGGCGGAGCCGACCACGGATGGCTCAAGGCTCGCCACCATTTCTCGTTCGCCAACTACTATGATCCCAAGCGCATGAGCTGGGGCGACCTGCGCGTCTGGAACGATGACGAGATCGCGCCGGGAACCGGCTTTCCGCCGCATCCTCACTCGGATATGGAGATCATCACCTATGTCCGCGAGGGCGCCATCACCCACAAGGACTCCATGGGCAATACGGGCCGCACCGAGGCCGGCGACGTCCAGGTGATGTCGGCGGGATCCGGGGTGCGCCACTCCGAATATAACCTGGAGGACACGCCCACCCGCCTGTTCCAGATCTGGATCGAGCCGAGCACCACCGGCGGCGCGCCGTCCTGGGGGGCCAAGCCCTTCCCCAAGTCCGACCGTTCCGGCCGGTTCGTGGTCCTGGCCAGCGGCTACGCCAATGACAACGACGCCCTGGCGATCCGCGCCGAGGCGCGGGTGATGGGAGCCACGATCAAAGCTGGCGAGCGAGTCACCCTGGATCTGGATCCCGACCGACACGTCTATCTGGTCTCGGCCAGCGGCTCGGTGGAGGTGTGCGGCGTGCGGTTGGACGCTCGCGACGGCGCGGCGATCACCGCCCTCTCCACGGTCGAAATCGTCGGCCTTGAAGATGCCGAGGTGGTGCTGGTCGACGCGGCCTAGTTGAGCGCCGGCCCGCCGGCAACGGCGGGCCGGGCTTTGGCGCAATCCCAGCCAAAGAAAACCCAGGTAACGCTCCGGGCCTCATCCCTGCATAGGTCCAGGGCAGAAACGAAACCCAAAGTATAGGATGATTAAAAATTATCACCGCGCTTTGGCGCCAAATCGCGCCTTGCGCGTTGAGCACAATTGAGCGGAAGGCCCTGAGTGATCCCTCGGGTGGTTTGCCGTCTTCGCGTACTACAAGCTAGCCAACGGAGATTCACCGTGAGAGACAGACTATCCAAAGCATGGATCGCGGGAGCGATCCTTCTGAGCGCCGCCAGCCTGGGAGGTTGCGCGACCAAAGAATACGTCAACAACGAGGTGGGCAAGGTGCAGACCCAGGTCGGCGCCCATGACACACGCCTGTCCGACCATGACGCCAAGCTCGCCACACTCGACAAGACCTCGCGCGAAGCGCTGGATCGTGCCGTGGCGGCCGGCAAACTTGCCGAGGGCAAGTTCCTCTACTCGATGGTCCTGCAGGACGACTCGGTGAGGTTCAACATCGACAAGGCGGATCTGTCCCCCGACGACCAAGCCAAATTGACGGCCTTCGCCGAGAAGCTGAAATCCGACAATCACAATGTCTATGTTGAGATCCAGGGCCACACCGACGCCACCGGCGGCAAGGACCTGAATTACCGCCTGGGCGAAGCTCGGGCCGAGGCCGTGCGCCTGTTCCTCAATAAGCAGGGCATCGCCCTGAACCGCATCAACACCATCTCCTATGGTCCTGACGCCCCGGTTCAGCCCAACGACACCCGGGCCGGCCGCGCCGCGAACCGTCGCGTTGTGCTGGTTGTGCTCGCCTAGTCATTGAGCCCGCCTCAGGTTGGACAGACCTGAGGCGGCTTGAGGCGCTTCTGTATTCTGCATCGCCTTAATGCTTTTCCTGCCGCCGGGGATCGCAGAAATGGAGCTGATCGTTTTGGCGGTCAGCCGTCCCCCTGCGTGGACTGAGGCTGCGCCAGTTTCGAAATTTCGAACCTTTCGCGTTCGCTGAGCAAGGCTTCCGCCGCCATCATCGCCTTGCTTTGACGCAATCGGGATACCGCGATAAGGGCCACCCCTTGAGGAACATCAAGGGCCTCGCCCTGTCCGTCGGAGACCGACCCATGCGCGTCGTTCGCGCCTCCCAGCACCGCATCATGCCCTGGAAGAACGGCCAGGGCTCGACCACCGAAATCGCCGTCTGTCCTGAGGGCGCCGGCCTGGACGATTTCGACTGGCGGGTGAGCATGGCGACAGTGAGGGCCGATGGTCCGTTTTCGCTGTTCGCGGGGATCGACCGGACCCTGTCGGTTCTGCAGGGCGATGGGATACGGCTGTCGCTGGAGGAGCAGCCAGCGGTGGAGCTGACCGCGGCTTCGGAGTCGTTTTCGTTTCCAGGCGACGTTCGGGCGGTAGCGACTCTGCTGGGCGGAGGGATCACCGACCTCAATGTCATGAGCCGCAGGGATGGCCCGAAGCATCGCGTCCAGCGGGTCGGGGTGGATGGCGCCGCACAAGTGGAGACCACAGCGCCGACAGTTCTGCTGTTCTGCAAGTCCGGACGGCTGGAAATCGAAACCTCTGACGGGCCCGTGAGGTTAGACCCACACGACGCGCTCCTCGCCGAGGCTGTCCAGCCTGCGCGATGGAGACTGACTGGATCGGTCGGATCAACGGTGTTCAGCATCGAGTTCTTTTGAAGCTGAACAGCCCTGAACACCCAATGCCTCGGCCTCAATACCCTCCCGCCAGCGCCGCCGCTTCGGTATCGCGGCCACGTACAATGTGTGGCGTGACGATGATATAGAGATCGGTCTTGGCCTTGGTGGTGTTCTCGCTCTTGAACAATGCGCCCAAGGCCGGCAGGTCACCTATGAGCGGAACCTTGTTGTGAGTGGACAGGTCGCTGTCTTGGGTCAGCCCGCCGATGATGAAGGACTCGCCGTCCTTCACCGTGGCCGAAGTTGAGGCCTCGCGCTGGCTGATGGTCGGATAGCCTTGCGACATGCCGGTCACGCTGGAGACCTCCGCGAAGATGTGCGAGGTGACCACGCCGTCGTCGCTGACCCTGGGGGCGATCTGCAAGGTCACCCCGACATTGACGTACTGCACCTGCTGCGAGACCGCATTGACTCCAGACAGGGCGATTGAGGTCAGGATCGGCAAGGCGTCGCCGGTGACGATCTTGGCTGTGGACCCGCTCTGGGCGGCGATTCTCGGCTTGGAAATGATCCGCCCCTGCCCGTTCTGGATCTGAGCATAGACCGCGGCCTGCAGATTGAGATTCACCGCGCCGCCGTGGGCGGTATCGGGCAGGGAAGCGAAGCCGCCGCGGGAGAGATTGTAGGCCACCGTGGCGATCTGGGAATTGGCGTTGTTGAAATCCAAGCCGACGTTACGGGCGCCCTTTTCGGTCAACTCGACGAACACGGTTTCCAGCACCACGCTGTTGACGGCGACATCCAGCTTGGCGATCTGCGCCTTCAGGCGTTCGACCCGGTCGGACGGCCCGTGCAGGACGATGGCGTTCAGGCGTCGATCGACACCCACCGTATCGTCGATCGATTGGCCGACTGAATCGGTCGCCGCAGCGTTTGGGCCGCCGGCAGGGCTGAAGCTTGGGGTGGGAATACCGCCCCCGCCGCCATAGGCGTTCGACATGCCGGCCGAGCCGAACGCCGGTTCTTGCGGCGAGAAATTGTCATTGGGCTTGACGCCCTGACCGGCGGTCAACAGGCCGACCACCTCGCTGACATCGGCGTATTTCAAGGGCACGACTTCGAACACATCACCCGGGGCGCTGTTGTCCGCATGAGCGGCGAGCGGGCTTGTGGGCCTGTCGTCCCGCGCCTGGGCGCCCGCGGCGCCGACGATCGACAGTGAAACCGCACGGGCGCCCATCGGCATGGCCGTGACGCGCAAAGGCCCCGCGCCCGTAAGGGTGAAGGTCAGGATGCTGTCGTTCTGGGTGAAGGTCATTCCCTGCACCGGCCCGTGCCGCCCCGCCGGCGGGGCCACGGACGGAATGGCGGACGTGCCCGCAAAAGCGACTGTGGCGCTTTCGCTGTTGTTGGCGATGATCGAAAATGGCGGCGCCGCCTGATTGAAGGTCAGCACGACTCGCGATTCCGTGGCCGATATGTCTGATACCGAAGCGCCGGTCACCAGTATCTGTCCCGGCGCCACGGCCTGTCCCGAGTTCTGGGCCTGCGCCATGCCGACGTCGAGCGCGGAACCAACCGCGACCGCCAACGCCAGCAAAGCGGCGGATATCCGACAACTGAAGGCCATGAGGCTCCCCTACGCTCACCGCGACCAAACCCACGCGATCGCCAAGCGCCCGGCCACCCCACCTTGCCGACGCGGGCACACCTATGGAGGAGTCGCCCCTTGCAAGCCAGGGACCAATCGTCTCAGGCAGCCAACAGTTACGGCTTAGCTTGTTGATTCATCAGGCGATATTTTGGCCAACCCATCACTGCACGCCCAGGTCGCGCGGCAATCCGGAACCCCGCAGGCGGCGCGTCTCACCAGTTGGAGCGTAGCGTGCCGGTGACGATGGTCGACCCTGCCATGTTCCAGGCCATGACCGCATTCGGCATGGGCGGAAGGGGTTTGGCGTCGGCCGGCCAACTGGGCGTATAGGCCGCGTAGCGGACCTCCACCGTCCCATGGCCGAGCGGCTTGAACGAGGCCGAGACGCCCTCCGGCGCAGCCTGCCAGCGCAAATGCACCCACTGGCCTGGCTTGGCCAGGATAGCCACCGGCTCGCCGTTCAGACGGGCGTCCCGCACTGGTGCGTCGACGCGCAGATCAAGCGCCAGCTCCGAGGCGTGGCCCAGACCGGCGTGGAGCGTGACGGTTCCGTCAATCGCCTGCGCCAGATTGATCGGCGGCGCCTCCGCCTTGACCGCGCGCGCGGGGGCGGCCCACGCGTCGCGCCGAAACCCTGGGAAGGCGTGCATGCCGATAGCGCCGCCATCTGCGGTCAATACGTCCCGCGCCCACCGATCCGGCATGAACGGGCTGATCCGATAGGCCTGGCCACTATCGTGATCCACCAGGTAGCAGGGCTCGGCCGCGCGCGGATGCCGCGGGCTCCAGGGCGTGGTGAAGTGCAGCCACAGCGACAAGCCGACCCCCAGGGCCACCAAACCAGCGGCGGGCGCCAGGCTGAGACGGCGGGAGGCGGCGGCAGGCCCCATGAGCGGCCACAGCACCAGCGCCGTCAGCCACAGGGGCAAGACCGGCAACTCAGGCACATCAAGCGCCTGCAGCAGCGAATGGAACAGACCGCCAATCCAGGCGAGCGCCAGGATGGTCAACGCCAGGGCGATCAGACCCGCGAGGCCGCTTCGCCGCCCCGAGGCGGTCAAGGCGGCGCAGGTGGCGGCGACCGCCAGGGGCCAGGCGACCACAAAGGCGATTGTAGGTGCTGTGCTCTGTAAAGCCGTGGCGGCCAGCAGGGCCACCAGCATCAACCCGAGCCAGCTGCCGCCAGCGGAGGCGGGGCGGCCAAGCAGGATCAAGGAGAGGGCTGCGGCGGCCACGCCCTCGCCCAAGGCGACAGTGTCGAAGTCGTGGAAGATCGACGAGGCCAGTCCCGCGGCGATCGCCAGCACGGCGGCGAAGACCCGCATCCAGCCCAGGCTGAGGCCAGTGGCCACCAGCATCAAGCTTCCCAGACCGGCCAGGGCCATGGCGAACTCGAACGGAGCGAACCGGGCCAGCAGAGCGCGCCCATCAATCCAGCCGATGCCGACGCCCGTGGCGGAACGCGCCAGGTGCAGGACCACGGCGGCGCCGACCAGGAGCAGCAAGGTGACACCGCCGCCCTGCAGAATATCGACCCATGACAGGGGCTCGAGGCGGTGGGCGCGCCAAGCGGCGATGGCTAGGACGCCGGCGATGGCCGCGAGCAGGATCCAGCCGATCCACGCAGGATAGGCGACCAGCCAATGGCCGAACAGGCTGGAATAGACCGCGTCCGGACGCGCGGGCGGCAGGGCCTGCGCGAAAGCGATCGCCCGGGCGGTGTCCAGCGCCTGGTCGCCGATATTCTGCACCGAACCCTGGTCCAGGGCGGCGACGGTCGAGCTGGGTGAATGATAATCGAACTGCCGCCCGATGAAGGCGTAGTTCAGGCCGGGTACGCCCCGGGCCCTGGCCACGGTGTAGTCGGTGTCATTGGGCAGTTTCTTATAGATAAACACCGTCAGCGAATTGGCGTTGGGCTTGGCGGTGGCCTTGCGATAAACGTCGATGGCCCCGCCGTTTCCGGCCCCGGTCTCGAACATGGTGGGCAGGCCGCCGCCGCCACGGGACTCCAGGTTCAGGATGAAGCCCACATGCTTGGCGGAGGGGCTGTGGGCAAAGAAGGCGTTGGCGCCCAAAAGGCCGGCTTCCTCGCCATCGGTGATCACCAGCATCACGTCCCGCGAGGGGACACCCTGCGCCTTGAGCGCGCGGACGCTCTCCAGGACCGCGGCGACGCCGGTGATGTCATCGGCCGCGCCAGCCGAGCCAGGGACACTGTCGTAGTGAGCCATCAGGGCAAGCGCCGGTAGGGCGTGGTCGCGGCCGGGCAGGACGCCGATCACGTTCTCCACATCGCCGCCGCCCACATAGGTCTCGCCGTTATAGGTCTCCAGGCGCTGGCTGCGGTCGCGCTGGACCTGCGGTGACAGGCCGAGCGCCGTCATCCGTTGGACCAGATAGTCGCGCACCCTGGCGTTGGCGGGCGAGCCGATCGGATGGGGAACCGGGGCCATTGCAGCGATATCGCCCATGGCCCGGCCGGCGGAAAAGACCTGCGCCGGGGCGCCGGCCGACAGCGGCGCCGGCGTCCGGGACGTGGTGT
>DASXNV010000065.1:0-24612 GCA_036494815.1 Caulobacteraceae bacterium | reverse complement strand
ATCCGCCCCGCCCGCTCGGCCGGTCCGGCGCGCGGCGCTCCCCGCGCCAACCCCGTCCACGCCGCCCAAAGCCGCATCGGCGGCTTCGCCCGCTCCGGACAGGCCACCGCCGTGGCCGTCGAGAGCTGGGAAGAGTTCTAGTGCGGATGCGCCGTATCGCTCTTGTTCTCCTCGCGGCGGCGGCCCTGGCCGGCGGCGCCCGCGCCGATCCGGCGCCCCCCGTGGACAAGAGCGCCTATGGCCCGTTCAATCCAACCCCCGCGGACCAGTTGCGCAGCCTCTGCACCGACCGCCCGACCAAATCCACCGGGGCCTGCACGGTGGACGCCGGCCACTGGCAGGTGGAGGCCGATCTCTATGACACCACCATCCAGACCGGGGGCGGCGTCACCACAACCCAAGAGCTGCTCGCCGAGCCGACCCTGAAGCTGGGCCTGACCAACAGCCTGGATGCGGAGATCAGCATCGCCCCCTATGAGCGGCTGACGGTCAAGGATCACGGCGTCACGACCCGCGTCGGCGGCGTCGGCGACCTCTATCTTCGAGCCAAGCAGAACCTTCTGGGCGACGACACCGGCGATATAGCCGTCGCCCTCAGCCCCTTCGTCAAGGTTCCCACCGCCAGCCACGCCATCGGTAATGGCGCTGTGGAAGCCGGGGTGATCGCGCCCGTGCAGTTCAATCTTCCAGACAGCTGGCAGTTGTTGTTCGATCCGGAGCTGGACCTGCTGGAAAACCAGACCGGCGGCGGCCGGCATCTGAGCGCCGCCGGCCTGATCAGCGTCAGCCGGCCGGCGTCCAAGACCGTGACGGTCTCCGCCGAGCTATGGGCCGACGCCAACTACGATCCCGCCGGCGCCGTCACCCAGGTCTCCGCGGACCTCGGCGTGGCCTATAGTCCCGCCAGCCGTCCGGATCTTCAGTTCGACGTCGGCGTCAACGCCGGCTTGAACAAAGCGACGCCGGGCGTTCAGGCCTATGTCGGGTTGTCGCACCGGTTCTAGATTCCGATCCTAAATCGCAGCCGCATAGGTGGCGCGGCGGCCTCCACATCCCTATTCTTGATCAAACCGGCTCGGCGGCCTTTAAGGCGCGGAGCCGAAGTCGCATATAGGGATCGATTGCATGACCAGCCGCTCATGGGTGACCGGACTGTTGTTGCTGGCGAGCGGCGGCGTGGCCCACAGCCAGACCCGCACCGGGACCGCCGCCTTTGGCGACTGGTCCACCGACGCGCCGGGGGTGGTGCGCAAGATCACCGCCGACGATCTGGTCCCTCCCTATGCCACAAAGCCCGCCGGAGCGCCGTCCGGCGAAGTCGATCGGCCGGCGGGAGCGCAGCTGCACACCCTGCCCGGCTTCACCGTCACGCCCTATGCCAAGCTGGACGGACCTCGCATCCTGCGCGCGGCGCCCAATGGCGACATCTTCGTCGCCGAGACCGCTTCCGGCCGCATCCTTATCCTGCGCGCCAAGGACGGGGCAGACAAGCCCGATGTGACCGAGACCTTCGCCGAGGGGCTGGACCGGCCGTTCGGTATCGCCTTCTATCCTGCTGGTCCCCATCCCAAATGGGTCTATGTGGCCAACGCCAATTCGGTGGTGCGGTTCGCCTATACGTCCGGCGACCTCAAGGCCCAGACCGCCAAGCCCGAGGTGGTTGTGCCCAAGCTGAGCCTGGACACCCGCATGCATTTCACCCGCGACGTGGCCTTTTCGCCCGAAGGCAAGCGCATGTATGTCTCGGTGGGCTCGGGCACCAATGCGGGCGAAGGCTGGGCCAAGAAGACCCCCGAAGAGGTCGCCGCCCTGCAGGCGGGCAAGGCGACGGGCGCCCCCTGGGGCGTCGACGAGAACCGCGCCGACGTGCTGGTGTTTGACCCCGAGGGCCACGACCAGAAGACCTTCGCCACCGGTATCCGCAACTGCGTCGGCCTGGCCGTGCAACCCAGGACCCGTGACGTCTGGTGCGCCACCAACGAGCGCGACCTGTTGGGCGACAACCTGCCCCCAGACTATGTGACCCGGGTCAAGGAGGGCGGCTATTACGGTTGGCCCTGGTACTACATCGGCGCCCACGAAGACCCGCGCCTCAAGGGCGTGCGTCCCGACCTGGTCGACAAGGTCACCGTTCCCGACGTGCTGATCCAACCCCATTCAGCGCCGCTCGAGATCACCTTCTACACCGCCCGCAGCGGCCCGGCGGCCTTCCCGGCCGAATATCAGGGCGACGCCTTCGTCGCCCTTCACGGATCCTGGAACCGGGAACAGCGCACCGGCTACAAGGTGGCTCGGGTCAAGCTGAACAATGGCGTCCCCACCGGCGAATATGAGGACTTTCTCACCGGCTTCGTGGTGGATGGCAAAAGCGTCTGGGGCCGGCCAGTAGGGGTGGCGGTAGCCCATGACGGCGCCCTGCTGGTGTCGGACGATGGCGGCGACATGGTCTGGCGCGTGGCCTATTCGGGAGCGGCCCATTGAACCGGTTGCTTCTTGGCCTGAGCGCCCTGCTGGCGGCCGGTCTCGCCGCTGTCGCCACCGCCCAGACGCCCGGGCCCGACCTGGCTCACGGGCCCGACCTGGCTCACGGGGAGAGCGTGTTCCAGTCGCGTTGCAGCATGTGCCATTCGTTGGATGGCCCCGGCCAAGGCCCCAACCTGACCGGCGTGGTCGGGCGCAAGGCGGCTACGTCGCCGGACTTCAACTATTCCGACGCCATGAAGGCTGCTGGCCTGACCTGGGACGCGGCGACCCTGGAAAGGTTCCTCACCGACCCAGCCAAGATGGTGCCCGGCTCGCCCATGCGCGCCATGGTTCCCGACGGGGCCGAGCGACGGGACCTGATCGCCTATCTGGGGTCGCTCAAGGCGCCTTAGGCCCGGTTCGCAAGGCGGCGGCCACCTCGCCCAGATGGCCGTCATTGGGCTGCGCCTTGACGTCCAGCACCCTGGTCAGCAGCGGATAGACGTCCACATTGTCGAAGATCGGCAAGATGCGGCCCGAGGCGAAGGCCGGACCATGGGCGATGAAGATGGCCCACATGTCCGGTTCGTTGGGGTCGTAGCCATGGTCGCCCTTCAGCGCGGAATAGAGGCCGACCCCTTCCGGAGTCAACAACAGCCAGCCCAGGTCCGGCTGGCAGAAAATGGCGGGAGCGCGCGGATTGGTCCCATAGTGCAGGTGGGCCGGCAACTGGCCGCGCCTCCAGCAGGTCAGGTGCGCGTGGCGGCCCAGCAAGGCTTTTTCCACCTCGGCCTCATGCCCCGGCAGCGGATTGACCCCGCCGTCCGAACCGAAGGTGGTCGCCACCACGCTTTTCAGATCAACAAGATTGGCCAGCAGGATGATCCGGTCCTTGGACACCTCGGTCATGCCGTGATCGGAGACGATGACCATATTGACCTTGTCATAGACGCCGCGCCTCTTCAGCCCCGCCACCAGACGGCCCAGAGCGGCGTCGGTCTTGGCGATGGTGGCGTTGACCGGGACCGAGTCCGGGCCGAACAGGTGGCCCATGGCGTCCACCGGGTCCAAATGCAGGCGGATCAAGGCCGGTCGCTGGGCCACCGGCAGGTCCAGCCAGGCCAGCACCTTGTCCACCTGCTGCTCCATGCGGACATTAGGATTGCGCGGCTCCAGATAGGTAGGGACCTGGCCCTGGATCACGACCCAGTCGTGCGGCCAACCGTTCGAGGCGGTCTTCAACCCGGCCCGCTGGACGGTGACCCACAGGGGCGTGGCGTTGTTCCACCAGCGCGGATCGGCGTCGGCCTTGGGATCGGACCCGCCGAACCACAGGTCGGGCATGGCCGGGTCGCGCATCATGTTGTCGATCACCCCGTGATGGTCCGGATAGAGGCCGGTCAGGAGCGTGTAGTGGTTGGGATTGGTCACCGAGGGAAAGGACGGCCGCATGGCCTCGGCCCGCACCCCATCGACGGCCAGGGCGGTCAGGGCCGGGGTCTCGCCGCGATCCAGATATTCGGCGCGAAACCCGTCCAGCGAGATCAGGATCAGCGGCGCCCGCGCCGGCGCGGCCAGACTGACAGACGCGAGGCTGAGCATCAAGACGCCCGCCAGCCAGGCGAGCATGCGGGTAAGCTTGGTCATGGCCCCCTCCCCACTTATGATTCTTGGGCGCCAGGATGCCCGCAACACTGTGGGGAGTCTATGCGCGGAGAACGGTGATATGCGACGGTGGGCGACTCTAACGATCCTGTGCGTGGCCTTGATCACGCCCCAGGCTCGCGCCGCGCCGCAACCCACCTGGCGCGCCCTCGACCCGGACAACACCCTCGTCATCGACACCAGCCAGGGCCGGATCGTGGTGGAGATGCGGCCTGAGTTCGCGCCGCAGTCGGTGGCGCGGGTCAAGCTGCTGGCGCGGGAGGGGGTCTATGACGGGCTGCTATTTCATCGGGTGATCGACCGGTTCGTGGATCAGACCGGCGATCCCAACAATCACGACGGCGGCGTCTCCAACCACCCCAACCTGCCACCGGAGTTCGGTTTTTCCCTGCCGCCCGCCACCGTGGAGGCGACCGCGACCGGGGCCAGCGACGGGATCAGCGGCTTTGTCGGCGCCGCGCCCTTCACCGCCGTCCAGATCCCAACCAAGGACGGCGCCTGGCGCGCGGCCGGGGCCTATTGCGCGGGAGTAGCCGGCATGGGCCGTGAGGAGGATCCGGCCAGCGGCAACAGCGAGATCTTCTTCATGCGCGAGGCCAGCCGGCGGTTGGACCGCAGCTACAGCGTCTGGGGCCGGGTGGTCTGGGGCCTGGATGCGGTCCGGGCCGTTGCCGTAGGCGAGCCTCCGGCCCATCCCGACCGCATGATCAAGGTCCGGGTCCTGGCCGACCTGCCGCCGGCCGAGCGGCCCAGGCTGCAGGTGATGAACCCGCGTTCGGGGGTTTTCCAGGCGCTGATCCGCAAGACCCGCGCCGCCAAGGGCGCCGACTTCACCGTCTGCGATATCGAGCCGCCGGTGCGGACGGCGCCCTGACGCCCATCCGAATTGGGCATTTGCCTTGCGCCGCGAACCGTGAACAGTCGGCCCAGGACTACGCGGGGGGCCTGGAATGAAACGGATCAATCGAGCGGCGGCGGCAGCGGCCGCCTTTTCCCTGTTGCTGAGCTCGGCCCCGGCCCGCGCCCAGGTCCCCGACCCCAGCCTGGAACGGTTTCGCGCCACCTATAAGGAACTGGTGGAGACCAACACCACCCTGTCCGCCGGCGACTGCACCCTGGCCGCCACCCGCATGGCCGCCCACCTGAAGGCCGCAGGCTATCCCGACCAGGATGTGAAGATCTTCGTTCCCGAGGGCCACCCCAAGGAGGGCGGCCTGGTGGCCGTGCTCCACGGAACCGATCCCAAGGCCAAGGCGATCCTGATGCTGGCCCATATCGACGTGGTGGAGGCCAAGCGCGAGGACTGGACCCGCGATCCCTTCACCCTGATCGAGGAGAACGGCTATTTCTATGGCCGCGGGACCGCCGACATGAAGGCCCAGGCCGCCGTGTGGGTTGACAACCTTGTCCGCTTTCGCGAGGAGGGCTTCAAGCCAAAGCGGTCGATCAAGCTGGCCCTGACCTGCGGCGAGGAGACCAACAGCGCGTTGAACGGCGCAGGCTGGCTGGCCAGCCACGAGCGGGAGCTGATCGACGCCGAGCTAGCCCTGACCGAGGGGGTCGACGGCGACCGCGACGCCCAGGGCCACAAGATCGCCCTGGAGATCCTGGCGGCGGAAAAGACCTCGCAGAACTTCACCTTCCAGAGCGTCAATCCCGGCGGTCACAGCTCAAGGCCTGTGCCGGACAACGCCATCTATCATCTGGTGCGCGCGGTGGACAAAGTCAGCCAGTACGAGTTCCCGGTGCAGCTGGACGACGCTAACCGGGGCTATTTCACCGGCATGGGCAAGATCATCGGCGGCGAGCACGGCGCGGCCATGGCCGCCGTGGTCAAGAACCCTGAGGACGCCGCCGCCGTGGCCATATTGGACAAGGATCCCAACTGGCACGCCATGCTGCGAACCACCTGCGTGGCCACCCTGCTGTCGGCCGGCCACGCCACCAACGCCCTGCCCCAGCGCGCCACCGCCAATATCAATTGCCGCATCTTTCCCGGCGTCTCCAAGGAAGAGATCCAGGCCAGGCTGACCCAGTTGGTGAACGATCCCATGGTGACGATCACCGTGCCCGAGGTGCGCGGCCCCGCGGCCAAGCCCGCCCCGCTGACGCCCCAGGTGCTGGGGCCGATCGAGCAGGTGGCGCACCAGCTGTGGCCCGGCGTGCCGGTGGTGCCGACCCTGGAGCCCGGCGCCTCGGACGCCCAGTTCATGAACCCGGCAGGCATTCCCACCTATGGCGTCACCGGCTTCTTCACCGATCCGGACGGCGGCCACATCCACGGCCTGAACGAGCGCATCCCGATCCAGTCGGTCTATGATGGGCGGACCTTCCTGTACCGGCTGGTCAAGCTCTACGCCAACCAGTGAAGGACCCCGGCGCCTAAGCCCTCAGCTCCAGCACCATATTGAACGGCGTCTCCGTCGCCCGGCGCACGTGGGTGAAGCCGGCTTCCTTAGCCACCGCCGTCAGCCGCGCCTCGCCCGCCTGGGCGCCCAGGGCCAGGCCCACCTCCTGGCTCATGGAGGCTGGGGTGCAGATCATGGTCGAGGCGGAATAGAAGATCCGGCCCAGGGGGTGCAGGTTTTCGCCCAAATGGTCGCTGGCGTTGGGCTCCACCAGCATGAAGGTCCCGTCCGGCGCCAGGCTGTCCTTGATATGCCGCGCCGCGCCCACCGGATCGCCCATGTCGTGCAGGGCGTCGAAAATAGTCACAAGGCCATAGCCGCCGCCGCCGAAGTCTTTGGCCGAGGCGGTCTCGAAACTGACCCGATCGGCCACGCCGGCGTCACGCGCCGCCTCCCGCGCCCGCTCCACCGAGGGGGTGTGATAGTCGAAGCCGGTGAAGTGCGACTTCGGATAGGCCTGGGCCATCAGAATGGTGGACGCGCCGTGACCGCAACCCACGTCCGCCACACTGACCCCCTCCTTCAGCCGGGCCTCAACCCCGTCCAGGGCCGGGATCCACGAGTCCACCAGATTGGCGTTGTAGCCGGGGCGGAAGAACCGCTCGGTGCCCCGGAACAGGCAGGCGCAGTGCTCGTGCCAGCCCATGCCCTTGCCGCTGGTGAAGGCGGCTGCGACCTTGGGCTCGTCCTGGAACATGGACGAGATCACCTCGAAGCCACCGGCCATGAAGGCCGGGCTGTCGGCGTCGGCGAAAACCATGGTCTGTTCGGGATTGAGCGAGAATTTTCCGGCCGCGTCATCATAGCCGACATAGCCGGAGGCCGCCTGGGCGGCGAGCCATTCGCGCAGATTGCGCTCATGCACCCCGGCCTTGGCCGCCAATTCAGCGGAGGTGGAGGGGCCGGCGTCGGCCAGGGCCTTGTACAGCCCCAGGCGGTCGCCCAGAATCACCAGCGAGGCGGACATGGCCACGCCCAGGTCGCCGGCGATCTTGCCGACGAAGTCTTGCAGGCGGTCAGGATCGGCGTCCATGGAGGTTCTCCTTTTCGTGCGCCAAACGAAGTGATGGTCTCACGCCAAATCGCCGGCCGAACGGGCGGCGAAGGGAACTGCAGGAAAGGAAACTGCGATCCGAATTCGGCGCGAGGTCAACAGATCCGGGGTTGCGCGGCAAGCGCCTCGCCGCGCACATCTTCGTGCAGCTAGAAGGAACCGGGCCTTGAACGCTTCATCTGACGATTACGCCGTGATCCACGAAATCCCGTTGGTGGAGACCTATCGCACCTTGCGCGCCCGCACGGGCCTCAGCGCCAAGAGCGAGGCGGCGGCCACGCGCGGCCTGCCCGGCTCCTTGTTCGCGGTGCAGATTCTGTGCGACGGCGAACCCATCGGCATGGGCCGCTTGGTCGGTGACGGCGGCTGCCACTATCTGGTGGTGGATATTGCGGTCCTGCCCGAGCATCAGGGCCAGGGCCTGGGCAAGCGGATCATGCGCGAGATCATGGATTTCGTCGAAGTCCATGTTCCCGAAACCGCCTATGTGAGCCTGATCGCCGACGGCCCGGCCAAGGACCTCTACGCCCAGTTCGGCTTTGTCCCCGTCGGCCCCGCGTCGATCGGCATGGCCATGAGGCGGGGCGGCTGATGAGCCCCGCCCCGCCGCTGGTTCCCGAGCTGGACGTGACCGATCTGGACGCCTCGCTTCGGGTCTATGGGGAGGTGCTGGGCTTTCAGATCCTGTTCGTCCGGCCCGAGGAGCGCTTCGCCTATCTTGAGCGGGAGGGGGTCCACCTGATGCTGGAGGAAGCCGGCGGCCCGGGCAGGCGATTCCGCACGGCGCCCCTGGAGCGGCCCTATGGGCGGGGAATCAACCTGCAGATCCGGGTGTCCGACGTGGACGGGCTTTGCCGGCGGGCGGTGGAGGCGGCGCTGGACATAGTCGCGCCGCTGGAGGAGCGCTGGTACCGGCAGGGCGTGATGGAGCGAGGCAACCGCCAGTTCGTGGTGGAGGATCCGGACGGGTATCTGCTGCGGTTCTTCAGCGATCAGGGGGTGCGGCGGGCAGATTGAGCGACCTTCCTGTCGAGGTGGAGTGGCCCGGAGACGATGTTCGGAAGTCTCTAAGTATCGGTGGTCACTTTATCCCAAGGCGCGCCGTCATGGCCGACGATCCAATTGATGGTGTGGTGTCGTTCCTGTACGATTTCAATGTCCACTGGCTTTCTCGGCGTACCCGCGTTCAGTTTGGCGTCTCGGGCTTCCCCGTGCCGGCGCAGCAAATCGTCGGCGATGGCGATCAAGCACTCGGATCGCCACACCGCATTGATGATTTGTTTTCAGGATGGATTTGGGGATCGCGATCTGGCCTTTGCTGGCGACGGCGGTCGCCATCGGCTCACTCCGAGAAGCCTCATTTCCCTCGCATCATACATCCGCTGGCCGGGATGTGGCTGCAAGACCTAGGGGTGGTGAAGCGCCCAAACGCTCCTCATTGGACATTTTCGGCCTGACATGGGACGACGCAGCCAAAGCGAATCGGACCTGACAGGGAGATTTCCATCCATGGCCGACGACTATGACCTGCCCAAGGGCGAGCTGATGCGGGGCAAGAAGGGCCTCGTCATGGGCGTGGCCAATCACAATTCCATCGCCTGGGGCATCGCCTCGCAACTGGCGGCGCAGGGCGCGGAGATGGCCTTTTCCTATATGGGCGAGAGCCTGGAGCGGCGTGTGCGGCCCTTGGCCGAGAGCATCGGGGTCAAGACCCTGATCCAGGCCGACGTCACCGACGACACCTCCATGGATGCGGCCTTCGCCGAGCTGGAAGCGACCTTCGGGACCATCGACTTCGTGGTCCATTCCATCGCCTTCGCGGAAAAAGACGAGCTGAAGGGCAGTTTCGTCGAGAACACCACGCGCCAGGGCTTTCTGACCGCCATGAACGTCTCGGCCTTCAGCTTCGTCGATGTGGCGCGGCGGGCGTCCAAGATCATGCCCAATGGCGGATCGATGATCGCCATGACCTATCTGGGCTCGGAGCGGGTGATCCCCAACTACAACACCATGGGCGTGGCCAAGGCGGCGCTGGAAGCCTCCACCCGCTATATCGCCCGCGACCTGGGTCCAGCCGGCATCCGCGTCAACGCCATCTCGGCCGGGGCCATGCGCACCCTGTCCCTGGCCGGCATTTCCGGGGGCCGCAGCATGGTCTCGCAAGGTCGCGCCTTCAGCGCCCTGAAGCAGGACACCAGCATGGAAGGCGTGGCCGGCTGCGCCCTGTGGCTGCTGTCCGACCTCGGCCGCTCCACCACCGGCGAAGTGGTGCACGTGGACGCCGGCTTCCACATGATCGGCCTGCCTGAGGGATTGACCGAGGGGTAGTCCTACCCCGGCGGCGGCTCGCCGGGCGCGGCCTGTTGCGCCGCCGAGGGCAGGGCCCCTGGCTGGCCGCTGGTTCCGCTCAGCAGATCGCCGATCGCATCCGGCCCCGGCGGCACGGGATTGGCCCCCGGAATGGTCTGCACGCTCAACCGGGGCAGGGTGGCGGCCATGAACTGGCGCCAGATCGCCGCGGGGGTGGTGCCCCCGGTGACCCGCTTCATGGGCGTGTTGTCGTCGCGGCCGGTCCACACCGCAGTGGTGAAGCCGCCGGTATAGCCCACGAACCAGGCGTCGCGATAATCGCTGGTGGTGCCGGTCTTGCCGGCCAGGTCATAGCCGGTGATGCGCGCCTTGACCCCGGTGCCCGAGATCAGCACCTCGCGCATCAGCTGGATCATGTAGCTCAGGGCCGGTTGGCTGATCACCGAGGTTTTTGGCGGGGCGCCCAGGCTGTGGTCGAACAGCACCTTGCCCGAGGCGGTGCGAATGCGCTCGATTCCGTAAGCCTTGGCGGCGACGCCGCCGTCTGCGAAGGCGTCATAGGCCTGGGCCATTTCCAGGGGGGTCACCTCCACCGCGCCCAGGGCCATGGACGGGCTGGTCTGGATGGTCGAGGTGATGCCCAGCCGGTGAGCGGTCTGGGCCACGTTCTGCGTGCCGATCTCACTGCCGAGCCGCGCGGCCACGGTGTTGATCGACTGGGCGAAGGCGGTCTCCAGGGTCATCGGCCCCAGATATTTGTTGGTATAGTTGTGCGGCTCCCAGTTGCCGATGGTCAGGGGCTCGTCCACCACCATCTGGTCCGGGGTGTGGCCGTTCTCCATGGCCGTCAGATAGACGAAGGGCTTGAACGACGAGCCGGCCTGGCGCTGGGCGTTGGAGGCGCGGTCGAACTGGCTCTGGGCATAGTCGGTCCCGCCCACATAGGCGCGGATGCGGCCCTCGCCGTCCACGGCCACCAGGGCGGCCTGCTGCACCCCGCGCCCGGTGTCCTGGGCGACGATCTTGCGCACGGCGTATTCGGCGTTGAGCTGGATCGGCAGGTCCAGGGTAGTCTCCACCACCAGATCTTCCTGCGGCTGGCCCACCAGGGCGCGCACCTGCTGGTCGACCCAGTCGGTGAAATACTGCGCCTTCTGGCTTTCCAGGGTGGCGGACACGCGCACCGGCTCCTTGATGGCGTCTTCGCGCTGTTGTTCTGTAATGGCCCCGCTGTCGACCATGGCCGCCAGCACCAGATTGGCCCGGCGGGCGGCGCGCTCGGTCTCGGAGACGGGGCTGTAGTGCGACGGCCCCTTCATCAGGCCAGCCAGCAGGGCGGCCTCGCCCAGGGTCAGTTTCGACGCCGGTTTGTTGAAATAGCGCTGCGAGGCGGCCTCAATGCCATAGGCGCCTTCGCCGAAATAGACCCGGTTCAGATAGAGGGCCAGGATCTGTTTCTTGGAGAACTTGGTCTCCAGCCACACGGCCAGGATCAGCTCCTGGGCCTTGCGGCGGATATTGCGGTCTGGCGTCAGGAACAGGTTGCGGGCCAGCTGCTGGGTGATGGTCGAGGCGCCCTGGACCGCGCGATGCGCCCGCACGTCCACCACCACCATCCGCGCCATGCCGATGGGGTCGAAGCCGAAGTGATGATAAAATCGCTTGTCCTCGATGGCCACAAAGGCGGCCGGCACATAGGGCGGCAGCTGGTCGAGATCCACCGGGGGCGAGAACTGGCTACCCCGCACCGCCACCAGCACCCCCGAACGGTCCAGATAGGAGATCGATGGCTGGCGCGTGACGTCGAACATCTTGGATGTGTCGGGCAGGTTGGTGGCGAACACCGCCAGAAAGCCGGCCACGGCGATCAGTCCCCAAAGGCCGATGACCGTGCCCCAATAGAGGAACGCCTGCAGCGGCGTGCGCCGGCCCCGTTCTTTGGCCATGATCGTGGTGTCTCCGCTGGATCACGATGATTTTGGATTGAACCAATCCAAAATCATAAAACGTGATCGATTCTAAAGTTTAGAGCGGGATGCGGGCGGAAAACCGCTTCGCACTTTTCCTCATCCCGCTCTGGCGCCCGCAGGCGCTCAATACCCAAACCGGAACACAGGCGCGATAAGGTTGACGAAAGATGAATCCAGGCCCGGCAACAGACCGCCTGCGACATGACTTCGCCCCAGGCTGCGGCTAGGTTGGCCACTCACTACGAGAAGGCCACAGATGAACAGGGCGATTGTTGGTTTTGCGGCGGGTCTGGCGCTCGTGACGCTGTCGGCCTGCGCCAGTACGCCCGCGCCGCCGCCGGAGCCGGCATGGAGCGGCGGGGACCCCGCGCATCTGACTGCGGACAAGGTCCAATGCCGCAAAGAGGTCGAGGGCCTCGATGTCAATGTCTCGGCCGGCTATTCCGACCCGCGCTATGGCGTCACCAGCGCCATGGCCGCCGCCGTGGGCCGCGACAATCCCCTGGCCGACCGCGCCCAGATCGTGCGCGACGCGGCTTTCGTCACCTGTATGACCGACAAGGGCTGGAAGGCGCAGTAAGGACCGGGGCCCTTCGCCCATACTCCAGGAAAAAGAACCAAAGCGCCCGTTGGCCTTCGCCGCCCCCTCGGTCATAACCCGCAGGTGAGCGCCGATTCGTCCCTTCAGTCCGCCCGCGAGATCCTCAAGCGCACCTTTGGCCACGCCGCCTTTCGCGGCCTGCAGGAGGGCGTTATCGGCGAGGTGCTGGCCGGGCGCAGCGCCATGGCCGTTCTGCCAACCGGCGGCGGCAAGAGCCTGTGCTACCAGATCCCCAGCATCATGCTGGACGGGCTTGGCCTGGTGGTCTCGCCGCTGATCGCCCTGATGGCCGACCAGGTGGCGGGCCTGCGCCAGATGGGGGTGGCGGCGGCGCGGCTGGACTCCACCGCCTCGCCCGACGAACGGCGCGAGACCTGGGACCGGATCGAGACCGGCAAGCTGGATCTGCTCTATGTCTCGCCGGAAGGCCTGATGCAGCCGGCCATGCTGGAGCGGCTGTCGCAGCTGAAACTCGCCATGGTGGCCATCGACGAGGCCCACTGCGTCAGCCAGTGGGGCCATGATTTCCGCCCGGAATACCGCAATCTGGGCCGGCTCGCCGAGATTTTCCCCACTGTGCCGCGCCTGGCGGTCACCGCCACCGCCGACGCCCGCACCCGGGACGACATCCGCGGGGAACTGCGGCTAGGAGGCGCGCGGGAGTTCGTCGACAGTTTCGCCCGGCCCGAACTGATCCTGTCGGCGGAGCGCAAGACCGGCCGTGGGCGCAAGCGGGTCTTGGAACTGGTCCAGGCGCGGCCCGGGCGCTCGGGCGTGATCTATTCCGGCTCGCGCGACGGCGCCGACCAGATCGCCGCCGAACTGGTGGAGGCGGGAACCCCCGCCCTAGCCTATCACGCCGGCCTGGACAAACAGATCCGCGCCGACCGGCTGACCAAATTCCTGGAGGCGGATGAGGCGGTGATGGTGGCCACCATCGCCTTCGGCATGGGGGTGGACAAACCCGACGTGCGCTATGTGATCCACGCCGATCCGCCGGCCTCCATCGAGGCCTATTGGCAGGAGATCGGCCGGGCCGGCCGCGACGGCGAGCCGGCCGAGGGCATCACCCTCTATTCCTCCGCCGACCTCAGCTGGGCCATGCGCCGGCTGGAGACCCGCGAGCTGAGCGACGAGGTGCGCCAGGCGCAGGTGCGCAAGGCCCGCCAACTCTACGCTATGTTCGAGGGCCTGGGCTGCCGGGCGGCGGCGGTGCGGCGCTATTTCGGCGAGACCGGGGTCGAGCCCTGCGGACAGTGCGACCTGTGCCTGGCGCCCCCGGCCGCGGTGGACGCGACCTTGCCGGCGCAAAAGGCCCTGTCGGCGGTGCACCGCCTGGGCGGGCGGTTCGGGCGCGGGCGGGTGGTGGATCACCTGCTAGGCAAGACCAAGGAGCCGTCGGCCTTCGAGACCGGGCTTTCGACCTTTGGCGTCGGGACCGAGTTCAGTCCCGCCGGCTGGCGCGACCTGATGGACCAGCTGCTGTTCGAAGGGCTGCTGCGCGAAGATCCCAATGACGGCCGTCCCCTGGTGGCCCTGGGCGACGCCGATGCGGTGCGGGCGGTCTATCGCGGCGAGCGCAAGGTCAAGGTGCGCCGCGCGCCCGAGGCCCACGATGTCACCACCCGCTCGGGCCGTCCGCGCAAGTCCCGCGGCGGGGTTCCGCTGGCGGTGGACCCGTCGGACATGACCCTGTTCGACGCTCTGCGCGCCTGGCGCCGCGAGGAGGCCGCCCGCCAGTCGGTGCCGCCCTATGTGATCTTCCACGACCGCACCCTGGCCGAAATGGCCCAGGCCCGGCCGCAGAGCGCCTCGGCGCTCGCCCGCATCGGCGGGGTCGGCCAGGGTAAGCTGGATCGCTATGGCGAGGCGATCCTGAAGCTGGTGGCCAATTACTGAAGGTTTCACGCACCTGTCGCGAACATGAATGACGGGGCCGCGAGTGGGTTCAGATTGAGGGGTCTATCACCTGAGGCACGGTCACAACGACCGGCGAATAAACCCTTAGGAGCCTCTCCAGTGAAGACCTTGATCATGGGCGTTCTCGCCGCCGCCAGCCTGGCGGCCGCCTTGCCCGCTTCCGCCCAGACCGCGCCGGTACCGCAGGCCGCGCCCCAAGCCGCGCCCATGTCCGCCCCGATGACGGCTACAGCCCCTGTCGAGCGCCGCGAAGCCCGCCAGGACGCGCGCATCAATGAAGGCGTCCGTAAGGGCGAACTCACCCCGCGCCAGGCCCACAAGCTGCATCGCCGCGAGGCCCGTATCCATCGCCAGGAACAGGTGATGCGCGCCCGCCACCACGGCCACCTGACCCGTCATGAACGCCACGTGCTGAACAAGCGCCTGAACCACACCAGCCATGCGATCAAGGCCAAGAGGGACGGCGAAATCCGCTAAGCCGCTCTTGGTTCAAGAGCGAAGTCCGGTCTCCCCGCCGGACTTCGCTTTTCGGCGCCATCTAGTCCTTGGCGTTCTCCAGCCACTCGGCCGAGCGCATCTCGTGTAGGCGCGAGGCGGTGCGCTCGAACTCAAAAGCCCCAGCGCCGACAGGATAGAGGGCGTCAGGCTCTGCCGCGGCCAGCACCACCAGCCTGGCGCCGGCTTCGTAGAGGGCGTCGATCAGGTCCACAAACCGCCTCGCCTCATTGCGGAGTTCGGGGCTGAGCAGTGGGATCGCTTCCAGAAAGACGGTGTGAAACCGCCCCGCAATCGCCAGGTAGTCCTGGGGTCCAAGCGCTGTCGCGCACAGGCTGGCGAAGGAAGCGCGCACCAGCCCGCCGGCGGCGTGCGGCAGGCGGATCTGCCGGCCCAGCACCTCCAAGGTCGCCCCAGTCTCTTCCATCGCCCCCAACAGATCGCGCCACAGGACGTCGAACCCGGCCTCGGCCTGGGCGTTCAACGGTGTGAAATAGACCTGGGCCGAGCGCAGGCGGTCCAGCCGATAGTCCGACGGCCCCCGCACCGCCACCAGCTCCAGCTTGGCCTTGAGCTGGTCGATGAACGGCAGGAACAGCTGGCGATTGATGCCGTCCTTATAGAGGTCGTCCGGCGGGCGGTTGGACGTGGCCACCAGCACCACCCCGTGTTCGAACAGCTGCTCGAACAGGCGGCCCAGGATCATGGCGTCGGCGATATCGGTGACCTGGAACTCGTCGAAACATAAGAGGCGCGCCTGCCCGGCTATGTGTTCAGCCACCGGCGGGATCGGATCGTCGCCCTTAGCCTGGCCGAAACGGGCCTTGCGCGCGGAGCTGTCGCCCTTGCGCCATTCGCCCACCAGGGCATGGACCTCGGCCATGAAAGCCTGGAAATGCACCCGGCGTTTGCGGGTCACGGGAGCGGAATCGAAGAACAGGTCCATCAGCATGGACTTGCCGCGCCCCACCGGCCCCCACAGATAGACCCCCCTGGGCGCCTTGGGCTTGCGAAACAGGCTGAAGCCGAAGCTGGGCTCCGCCAGATCGTTCAGGTCGCTTTCCAGGCGCGACAGGGCCTCCACCGCCGCCGCCTGGGCTGCGTCCGGCTTGATCTCGCCGTTGCGCAGCTTTTCGCGATAGGCGGTGGACAGGGCTTGAACCATGCCGCAGCGGTTAGCCTGTCGCAGGCCCGCTGAAAAGGCTCAGCTGAGCCGCAGTCAGTCACGGTGATAGGGCGAACCGGCCAGGATGGTGGTCGCGCGATAGACCTGCTCGGCCAGCATGGCCCGCACCAGGGCGTGGGGCCAGGTCTGCACGCCAAAGGCCAGGGTCTCGTCGGCCGTGGCCAGGACCTGCGCATCCAGCCCGTCGGCCCCGCCGATGATCAGCACCAGCTTGCGGATCCCATCGTCGCGCAGGCGGCCGATCCGCGTGGCGAAGGCGCGCGAAGCCAGCGCCTTGCCGTGTTCGTCACAGGCGATCACGTGGGCGCCGGCCAGGTGCGGGGTCAGGACTTCGGCCTCGGCCGCCTTGCCGGGCTTGCGGCTTTCGACCTCGACGATCTCCACTGGCCCCAGGCCCAGGGCCCGGCCGCCGACGGTGGCGCGCTCGGCATAGTCTCGCGCCAGGGCCGCTTCCGGCGCCCGGCCTAGGCGGCCGACGGTCAAGAGGGTGATCTTCATGGAGAGGCATACTTCCCTTCTCCCCCGAGGGGAGAAGGGTCATGCAGCCCTAGTTCGCCGCGGCGCGGTGGGGCGAATCCACCGACCAGATCTTTTCCAGATTATAGAAGACCCGGACCTCTGGACGGAACAGATGGACGATCACGTCACCGGCGTCGATCAGCACCCAGTTGCAGTCCGGCATACCTTCGACCCGGGCCTTGCCGGCGCCGATCTCCTTCAGCATCCGCAGGATGTGATCCGCCAGCGCGCCCACGTGACGATGCGAGCGCCCGGAGGCCACGATCATGCAATCGGCGACCGAACTTTTGTCTTTCAGGTCGATGAGGACGACGTCCTGGGCCTTGTCGTCGTCAAGACGGGCCAGGATCAGATCCTGCAGACTGCCGTCCAGTGAACTGACCCCCGAAGAGGCGCCCAAAGAGGGACTAGTCTGGTCGTCGGTGGAAGGCTCGGCGGCTTGGGCCGGACCTTCGGGCGCGCTGTGCGCGGCATCGCGATGCAGCGGGGTGCTCCTTATTTCGCGTCTCGCTAATTGTTCAGCCTATCACAAGATAAACCTTCGGTCAGGGTGAATTCTCAGGCGCGGCTTTGGGCCGCTCTTCGGGCGCGCAAAGCGGTCGAGGACGCATGGTTCAAGCGCGCCGGAAGATAGGTCCAGGCGGGCGCCCGCAGGGCCGCCAGGCCACGCGCGGCGGAGGCGGGATGTCGTGCGTGGGCGAAGCGTAGAGCCGCCGGCGCCAGGCCGCCGCGCAGTTCCGAGCCTGGACGGGCGACCACGGCGATGGGGACGCTGTTGAGAATTTCACGCCAGCCGCGCCACTTGTGAAAGCTGGCCAGGCTGTCGGCGCCCATGATCCACACGAACTTCACCCCGGGAAACCGGGCTTTCAGGATGCGGATCAGGTCGATGGTGTAGCGCACGCCCAGCCGTGTCTCGATGTCCGAGGCAATCATCCTGGGTCCGCGCGTGAACTTGCGGGCGGCGGCCATGCGTTCGCTGAGGTCGGCGGGCGCCCCGCGCTTCAACGGGTTCTGCGGCGAGACCAGCCAGATCACCCGGTCCAATCCCAGGCGCACCAACGCCGTGCGGGCCACGTGGGCGTGACCCTCGTGCGCAGGATTGAACGAGCCGCCGAACAAGCCGACCCGCATCCCAGGCTTCAGGTCGAAGCCGAGATTGAGGGCGCCCGGACGGCCGGCTTCAGGACTGCGCCGGACCGGACCCGCGAACCACATACTGTTCTGTTGACTGCGGGCTCGCCGCTGAGGAAGGCGTTTGCCGGTCCAGCGCCAGATCGGTCTGGCGCACGCGGCTGCGGATGGTGAAGACGCTGTCGCCGGCCAGGACACCGCCGCGGGCCAGAAGCCGGCCGTTCTGCCAGTTGGACAGGCCCAGTTCCGGGCGGTTCAGGGCATATTGCCCATCGACCCAACGGGTGAAGCCGTCGCCGACAAAGGGGGCGTTGACCGCCTCGAAGAGCCGCTTCTGGGCCAGCTGGTCCTCGGCGATCAGGCTGACGGCGAATTGCGGGCTGTAACGGTTGAACAGGCCAGCGGCGGCTTCGGCGCTGTCGACGATGACGAGGCTAAGTTCAGGCGTTTCTTCCCATTCCCATTCGCGGCCCAGGGCCTCGATCGCCAGGGTCTCGACGGTGGGCTCATCGTGTTCGCCGTCGGCGCGGCGCACGCGGGTGCGGGCCGTGCGCCAGGCATCGGGCAAGATCCCCTCGTCGCCCTCGATCACGTGTAGCTTGACCCCGCCGCCCCGACGCTCGCCGGCGCGGGTCACCGCGTCCAGAAACCGGGGGACCAGTTCGTCGGCCCGCTCGCGCACGATGCAGCAGACATTGAGGGTGTTGCAGACCTTGCGGTCCAGGGAATGATAGACGACCTCGGCGAACCGCGCCGCGTCGGCGCTGCGGTCGGTGATCACCCAGGCGCCCCCGGTTCCGTGCAGGCTGACTGGGGTTCCACTTTGGCGGGCGACACCGCCCAGCTGGCTCACCGCCGGCCCAGAGCCTCGGGCCACGGCCAGGGACAGGCGCGGATCGGCGAACATGGCCCAGCCGGCGGCGTGCTCGGCGCTCTCCACCAGGCTGGCCGCGCCCTCGGGCAGGCCGGCCGCGGCCAGGGCCGGGTCCAGGGCCTGGCTGACAATGGCCCGGGCGGTGCCCAGGGCGTCGCCGCCGATGCGGAAGACGACCGTGTTGCCTGTGCGCAGCACGCCGGTGGCGTCAGCGAACACATTGGGCCGGCCCTCGAACACGAAGCCGACCACGCCCAAGGGCGCGGCCACCTGTTCCAGGCTCCAGCCGGGGTGATCGATGTGCTCCAGCACCCGCCCGCGCGCGCCCTCGGCGGCGGCCCATTCGCGCAGGCCGGCGATCATGTCGCGGCGCATGAAGGGGCTGACGGCCAGGCGGGTGGTCGAGCGGCCCCGGGCCTTGGCCTTCTCAACGTCGTCGGCATTGGCCGCGGCGATAGCGTTCCAGGCGGCCTCATCTTCGAGCCGCGCGGCGAAAGCCTCGAAAAACCGGCTGATCTGGCTGTCGGACACCGCCCCCATGCGCCGGAACGCCTCGTGCGCCCGCCCCACCGCCCGCCCAGCGATGGTCTGGACGGCGGCGGGCACGTGCAACAGCGCGCCGGTGTCCTGAACCACGATCAGGCTGTCCCCGGCCTGAAACGCGGCGGCCAACTCGGCCGACACACTAGAAACCCGGTTCCCGCCAAAGGGAATCGGCTGGCCAGCGGCGAGGCTTTGCAGGGTGGAGACGCTCATGGCGTCCTCTTTAGCGCAAAATCGCTCCGGATGAAGACATTGGCGCAGGCTTTGCGAGCTGTGCTACCCCCGCGCCAGCGCCATATCATCCGCATGGATCAAGGTCGGCCCTTCGGTGAAGCCGAGCACGGCTTCGATGCCGGCGGATTTCAGGCCCTTGATGCGGTCGGCGTCGGCGGCGTCGTAGCGGCTGAGGCCCCGGGCGATCTCCCGGCCGTCTTCGCCGCGCACCACCACCGCGTCGCCCTTGCCGAAGCGGCCTTCGACGCTGCGCACCCCAGCGGGGAGCAGGGACTTGCCCAGGCGCAGGGCCGCGCCGGCGCCGGCGTCCACCACCAAGACCCCTTGCGGGGCGAGCGATCCGCCGATCCAGGCCTTGTAGGCGGCGGCGGGGGAGACGTGGGGTTCGAACAGGGTGGCTTTGGCCCCCGCCTCCACCGCGCCCAGGGGCGAGGGGCGGCTACCCAGGCTGATCAGGGTGGCGCAGCCGGCGCCGGCGGCGATGCGGGCGGCCATCAGCTTGGTGGCCATGCCGCCGGTGCCGACCCCGGCGGTGGCGTTGGCGCCGCCGGCCATGGCGTCGATCTCGGCGCTCATCTCGCTGACGACCGGGATGTGCTGTGCGGTCGGATCGCCGCGCGGATCGGCGGTATAGAGCCCGTCCACATCGGACAGCAGCACCAGGAGGTCGGCGCCGATCATCTGCGCCACCCGGGCGGCCAGGCGATCATTGTCGCCGTAGCGGATCTCCTCGGTGACCACGGTGTCGTTCTCGTTGACCACCGGCACCACGCCCAGGCTCAGCAGGGTCTCCACCGTGGCGCGGGCGTTCAGCCAGCGGCGGCGGGTTTCGGTGTCGTCGCGGGTGAGCAGCACCTGGGCGGCGATGATGTCGTGGGGGGCGAAGGCCTCCTCCCAGGCATGCATCAGAAGCGACTGTCCGGCGGCGGCGGCGGCCTGTTTCTGAGGTAGGTCCAGGCGCCGGCGGGTCAGTCCCAGGCGTTTGCGGCCCAGGGCCACGGCGCCGGAGGAGACGATCAGGAGCTGCTGGCCGCGGGCTTTCAACCGGGCGGCGTCGGCGGCCAGGCTGGCCAGCCAGGCGCGATCGGCGTCGGCGGTCCTGGGGTCGATCAGCAGGGCCGAGCCGACCTTGACCACGATCCGCCGGGCGGTCGCCAGGCTGGTCAAGGCTTCCAGCCCTCGCCGTCGTCCTCCACCGCGCGTTCGCCCTCGCGGGCGATGCGGATCTGTTTGTGGGCGGCCCGCAGCACCTCGTTGACTCCTTCTCCGGAGACGCCGGAGACCATCATCGGCGCGTGCCCGGCGGCGGCGGTCAGTTCGGCGGCCTTGCCGGCGCGGGTTTCCGGGTCCAGGGCGTCGATCTTGTTCAGGCACAGGATCTCGCGCTTGTCGGCCAGGCCCTCGCCATAGGCTTCCAGTTCGCCGCGCACCGTGCGCCAGGCCTCGACCATGTCGTCCTGGGTCCCGTCGATCAGGTGGATCAGGACAGCTGTGCGCTCCACATGGCCCAGAAAGCGGGTGCCCAGGCCCGCGCCCTCCGAGGCGCCCTCGATCAGGCCGGGGATATCGGCGATGACGAAGCGCTCATTGGTGGACAGGTCCACAACGCCCAGGCCGGGGGTCAGGGTGGTGAAGGGATAGTCGGCGATCTTGGGCCGGGCGGCGGAGACGGCGGCCAGGAAGGTGGACTTGCCGGCGTTGGGCAGGCCTACCAGGCCGGCGTCGGCGATCAACTTCAGCCGCAGCCAGATCCATTGTTCGGTCCCGGCCAGGCCGGGATTGGCGTGGTCGGGGGCCTGGTTGATCGGACCCTTGAAATAGGCGTTGCCGAAGCCGCCATTGCCGCCCTTGGCCAGGCGGATGCGCATGCCCGGCTTGTCCAGGTCGGCGATCAGGGTTTCCTTGTCCTCCTCCAGCACCTGGGCGCCCACGGGGACCTTCAGCACCACGTCCTCGCCATTGGCGCCGTGGCGATTGCGGCCCATGCCATGGCCGCCGGTCTGGGCCTTGAAATGCTGCTGGTAGCGGTAGTCGATCAGGGTGTTGAGGCCGTCCACGGACTCGATCCATACGTCGCCGCCGCGACCGCCGTCACCGCCGTCAGGGCCACCATATTCGATGAACTTCTCGCGCCGGAACGAGACCGCGCCCCCGCCGCCGTCGCCGGAGCGGATGTAGATCTTGCATTGGTCGAGAAATTTCATGAGCTGAGTTGTGCTTCAGGATGGAGGTGGCGTCGAGGTTTTCCCTTCTCCTCTTGTGGGAGAAGGGGGAGATCATCTTAAGCTAGCCAGACCATCATCCGCGTGCGCGCGGGCGCGCCGCGGGCGACGGAGTGGCGGGGCTCGACCACGCCGGTATAGAGAAAGCCGGCCTTTTCCAGCACCCGGCCGGAGGCGGGATTATCGGCGAAGTGGCCGGAAATGACCGCGCGCTGGCGCCAGGCCGTCTTGGCCCAGGCCAGCACCGCGCTGGCCGCCTCGGTGGCGAAGCCGCGGCCCCAATAGGGGCGGCCCAGCCAATAGCCGATCTCCGGCGCGAACGAGGCGGTACGATGCAGGCCGACGACGCCGATCGGGCCTTCGTCCTCCTGCTCGATGACGAACACCGCCTCGCGGGCGTAGTCCAAAGCCGCCATCCGGGCCAGAAAGGCCTCGGCGTCGCCGCGCAGATAGGGGTGCGGCAGGCGGGTAGTCATGCGGGCGATATCGAGATCATTGGCCAGGCCGGCGATGCGGCCGGCGTCGGCGAAGTCCGGCGCGCGCAGAGCCAGCCGACGGGTTTCGATCCTCGGCGATCGTTCGATGACACTCATCTTTCGCCTCCCGGCCCTTGAGATGGGCCCCAAAACAAAGCGGGGAATCCGGCGTTCCGGATTCCCCGCTTGAGGTTCTGGCTCCGGATCGTCGCGTTTTTGAGGCGCGATCCGGAAAAAAGGTTTCGGATCGGCCTAGTTTTCGACCGGGCTGGCGGCCGGGGTCACCACGTTGACATAGGTGCGGTCGTCACGCTTGGTCACGAACTTCACCGCGCCTTCGGCCGTGGCGAACAGGGTGTGGTCCTTGCCAAGGCCGACATTGGCGCCCGGCCAGAACTTGGTGCCGCGTTGGCGGACGATGATGTTGCCAGACAGCACGTGCTCGCCGCCGAACTTCTTCACGCCAAGACGGCGGCCATCAGAATCGCGACCGTTGCGCGAAGAGCCGCCGGATTTTTTGTGAGCCATAGTGGGTCTCCGGGATCGTCAGGGATTACGCGTCGTCGCCGGCGTCAGCCTCGGGGGCCTTGTCGGCCTTGGGCTTCGCAGCGGTTTTCTTGGGCTTGGCGGCCGGGGCTTCAGCGGCGGCTTCGATCACCGGCGCAACTTCCACGGCCTCGGGCGCGGCTTCGGCCACGACCACAGCGTCGCCTTCCAGGCGCAGGTTGCGGGCGCGGGCGTTGAGCACCGAACGCGGGGTCAGATCGACCACGCCGTCCCAGCTCTCGCTCTTGCCTTCGCCGGCCACGCCGGTGACGCGCACCACGGTCTCCAGCTGGCGGTGACCCTGGGTGCGGCGATAGCCCTTGCGGCGGATTTTCTTGAACACCTTGATCTTGTCGCCCTTGCGGGTCTCGATCAGGGTTCCGTTGACCACGGCGCCGGCCACGGTCGGCGCGCCGACGATGACGTCAGCGCCTTCGCCCAGCATCAGAACCTCGTCGAACGCCACATTGGCGCCCACGTCACCTTCGAGCTTTTCGACGACCAGCAGGTCGCCGGCCTTCACTCGATATTGTTTGCCGCCGGTTTTGATGACCGCGTACATCGCGTTCGCCTTAAGATAAATCGCAAATGGAAGCGCCCGCGAGTTAAGCCCGCGGGCGAGAGGCGGGACTTATACAAGCACGCGCTCATGAGTCAACGGTTTGAGGCGATTGAAAAGAACAGAGTCTTCGCCCGGCGCGAGACAGGCCCTGGCGGCCCAGCCCACACTTTACTAACTAGACGGCCATGACCCAGACTTCGCCCACAAAGATTCCCGTGACCGTGCTGACCGGCTATCTCGGCGCCGGCAAGACCACGCTTCTGAACCGCATCCTCTCCGAGGACCACGGCAAGCGCTATGCCGTGATCGTCAACGAGTTCGGCGAGATCGGCATCGACAACGACCTGGTGGTCGGCGCCGACGAAGAAGTGTTCGAGATGAACAATGGCTGCGTCTGCTGCACAGTGCGCGGCGACCTGATCCGGGTGGTCCAGGGGCTTACCAAGAGAAAAGGCGGCTTCGACGCCATCGTGGTGGAGACCACCGGCCTGGCCGATCCCGGCCCGGTGGCCCAGACCTTTTTCGTCGACGAAGACGTCAAGGCCAAGACCCAGCTGGACAGCGTCACCACCGTGGTCGACGCCAAGCACATTCTCTTGCGCCTGTCCGACAGCCGCGAGGCCTTGGAACAGATCGCCTTCGCCGACCAGATCGTGCTCAACAAGACCGACCTGGTGTCAGAGGCCGACCTGAAGATGATCGAAGCGCGCATTCGCCGCATCAACCCCTTGGCCCCCATCCACCGCGCCCAGCGCTCCAATGTACCGCTGGACGCCATTCTCGGACGCGGCGGTTTCGACCTGGAGCGGATCTTGGACATCGAGCCTGAGTTCCTGAACCCGGCGCACGGGGAGGAAGGCCATGTGCATGACGAGCACTGCGATGATCACGGTCACGACCATCGTCACCACCACGACCATGGCTCGACCATCCACGACGACAATATCAAGGGCGTGTCCCTGCGCCTGGACCGCCCGGTGGACGCCAACAAGGTCACCCGCTGGCTGAACGACCTGTTGGCGAGCCAGGGCCCGGACATCCTGCGCGCCAAGGGCATATTGGACGTGAAGGGCGAGGATCGCCGCCTGGTGTTCCAGGCCGTGCACATGATCCTGGAAGGCGACATGCAGGGCCCGTGGCGCAACGAAGCCGACCGCTACAGCCGCATGGTGTTCATCGGCCGCAATCTGGACGAAGCCGCGCTGAAGGCGGGCTTTGAGGCCTGCGTGGCGTAGAGACAATTCTGCTCCCCTGTTCGAAGGGCGGGGGAGCTGTCAGGGCGCAGCCCTGACTAAGGGCTTGTTGAAGAATAATTGGCTCACGGATTAGGTCGTGGAGCGATGGTGTAGTTCCATTCGCCGTGGAAGTCGTGGCGACGGATGTTGATGGTGGCCATGTCCTGGTCGGTGACCTTGAGGCCGGCTGGATAG